>MEPW01000001.1:0-15359 GCA_001769975.1 Bdellovibrionales bacterium RIFOXYA1_FULL_36_14
TAAACCGAGAGCCTTTTTGCCCTCATTAACTTTAAAAATCGGTAATTCCTTATAGTCGGTAGAAAAAATATTATTGGAAGCTTCTATATTTCTAAAAAGCGGGGTGAGTAAAGGTAAAATGATAATCAATGGTAAGACTATGAATGTAAATAGCTTTCGTAATTTAAAGTGATGGTATTCATAGCTGGTAAAACTAAGTACTTCTTTTAGGCTTCTTTTTTTAAAACAGACGGGTAGCTCCGTCAGAAAAAAAAGTGGCAGGAAAATAAAAAATAAAAAAGTTCTAAGGATAGATTTTATTCTTATTAAGAAAAAATTACCTTTAACACGAATGCCGTATAAGAAGGGTAGAAATCCTACTCCAAATAATAAGTTGCCAATAATCTCGTAGCATAAGTAAATTAAAATAAAACGGGTAATTATTTCGGCATATTTATCATGGGTTGGGCCTAGTTTCCTGATGATTTCTCTAATTTTTGGAAGTGTGGTTTGCAGATTAGAAAGAATAATACTGGAAATGGAAAAATTATAAAATACAGTGTTAGATGAAAAAGATGAAGATTCTTTTGGTTGATTAAGCTGAGGATTATAGACGCCTCTTTTTTTACGTGGCTTACTGGTCACATTTTCGGTGATTTTAGGTGTTTTAATCCCATTGTCTTGACCAATGCCTAGTTCGTTAGCATTTTCTTTAATTTTAGCAACGGTTTCTTGGCCTAGTTTAGTAGCGTTGGAAATAAATTCTTTTTCAGCTTGTTGGGCCTTTTTTTGGAATCCGGGAATTTGTTTTTCTATCCGTGGGATTAAGTTTTTGGTCAGGTAGTCTTTTTTAACATAAGTCGAAAATTGTTTTACGTATGTTTCGACCTCAAGGTTTAATTCCGAAGTAGGGAGTATTTGATAACCAAGTACATTTAAAAGGGAAAGGGTTGCTAAAAGTAAATATATTCTAGTTTTAAAACCTACCTGAAAAATTTTGTTGGTTTTAAAAATATTTAATTTGTAGAACAAACGGCTGAAGATGCCTCTCTTATGGGGGCGACCAGACACCGATGACTTTTTATGAAATTTAAAAAAACTTAAGAACCCTTTTTTCTTAGTGGAAGTTAATTCAATACTGGTTGGATGAACTTCACTATGCGAAGATCGTTGCCTTCTCTTATCTTCTAGAACTTTGGCCAGTTCATGAGGTTTTGAGAGGTCTAAGCCGCTGGGAGCAGTTTGGTGAGATTTCGTAATGTTTATTGATTTTTGCCTTGTAGAACTAGTTACTTCGGTTTTGTCTGGCTTAGCAGGTTTAGCTTTTTTACTAAATAATCTTTGAAAGAATGATGGTTTAGCTTCCGATGTTAAATTTTCATCGATTCCTTGTTTAGTAATCGCCCCGGTCTGGTGGAGATTTTTTAAACTACTGCCATTTTTAGTATCATCACTTAGGTCATCCAAATCATCATCCAAATCTAATTCGGCGACAGCCGATTGCTGTTTTTTAGAAGCGAGGACATTTTTTAGACTGCCCGTTGCTTGATTGATACTGCTGGACTGGTGTTTAGATGTGTGGTCAATTGGGATAGTGTTGATGCTGGCACTTGAATTTGCTCCTATATCCAACTTAATGTTTTGACTAGGTTCATTTTTATTGGCGTTTTGCTCAAGCTTATTTAAAGAAGGTTTCTCCTCCACATCTAAATCAAAAAAGTTTTCATCAAGGTCCTCTTCGTTCTCTTTTTCGTCAATATCTATATTAATATCCACATCTGATTTTTCGTCAATATCATCTTCAATATCCAAATCATCGGAGTCATCAGTGGCCGTGTCTAATGATATATCAATCTCTGAGGAGGACAGGTTAGGGTTACTTTTTTTATCTTGGATAGCTTCCACAATAATTTCAACATCACCGGTTTTAATGACGTCCTTATCTTCCAAGATATATTTTTTACCTGCTTTTAATTCCTGATTTTTTAAAAAGGTTCCCGACTCTGAAAAATTAATTAAAAGGAGAGCGTCATCTTTTATGATAAAACTGAAATGTTTAGCAAGTAATGATTTAACTTGATAACTGCTGCCTTGGGCACTTCCCAAGCTAAATTGATCAGATAAGGAGATAGTCTCAGATTTATCGGGAGTAGTAATTTTTATTTGGTAGTTGGACATGCTGCAAGACTTCCCTATCAATAATATTTTTCACAAAACTTGTATGTATCTATTTTCCTTTGTTTTTTAATATTTTGCAAACGGGTAAAAGGGAAGTGAATTAAGCCCGACCAAAGTGCACAGGTATAAAGCTCCAGTTTTTTTAAATTTACTTTTTTTTTTAATCCTCTATCCTATTTTTACAGTTTAATAAATATTAACAATGAAGGTGTCATTATGCTTGGAAAAAAAGTTTTGGTTGTCTTGTTTTGGTTAGTGGTTTCAATAAATGCATTGGCTGACTACAATATTGTTGATCGATTTCGCCTTTACGACGATCGGTTAAAGACTGTAGAAATGCTTCGACCTTACGGCCATGATTTTTTACTTAATATAAATGCAGCCCTGAACCCTGACGTCAAAAAGACGCTTGATGATGCTGAAAAGATTTCCAAATCTACGGGAAGCGCCCAACTTGCTGATGCTACGACTTTTTTAAACAATCATAAAAATGAAGAATTTATCGGTAAGTTTGATCTTGCGTTTGGGATTCCCCTTCCTAGTTTTACCGTCTCCGGAATAAAATTTATTCCGGACCTGAGATTTGGGACCAATCTGGCTGCCCAGGTAGGAACCAAAGCGGTTCCGCTTACCGCACAAACCGTAGTTGATTTGCTAGGCCCAGAAATTTCTCAACCAATAGTTGACTTGGTGGTGGCGCGATTTGATACTACCGTTCCTGGCGATTCTTTACTTGATAATACAGACTGTGTCATTATTTTAGGAGCAGAAAATACCGTTGATAATTGTACCAAATTAAAAAATAAATATTTAAAACCTGCAAACCCCGATATTGCCGATCTTTTTGCTTATGTTAAATATGAAAGTCAATTTGGTCCGATCTTTAATGCGTATAAGGGTGATTTCTTTGGTTCATTCAATCCGTATGTAAGACATCGCGCTGATTTAAAAAGACGTTTTACTGCTGAATTTTTGGCAGAAGAAAGTGAACTTTTTGAAAAAGATGAGCTGGTAGATTTTGTAGATCTGGTTTCTGATTTTATGTTTGGTTATAAAAAAGGTGAATGGAAAATTTATGCCGCAATTGAAGAGTTAAAAATAGCGGAACTTAAAAAAAATATGGTGCTCGATGGTACCCGCTATGGAGAAACCTTTTATGGTAACGAAATTCTTTTTAGACTCCATAGTGATTATACTTTTAAACTAGCTGGATTTGCACTTACTCCGTTTGGTGGAATACATAAAAGAAGTGGATATGACTTGGTGGATGGACTCTACGCGGGCGCTGATTTGGGCTTTAGTTTCTGGCAAGATCGCTTTGGTTTGCTTGCCAAGGCCATGTTGGATAACGAATATATTACTTTGGCGCCACGACTGCAATTGTGGTTTATGCAATTGGAAGTCATGGGAAAAATTGCTCATAAAAGCGAAGTCGACGGTACGAAAATTGCTAACATCTATTCTGTCAATTTTAGACTTTTCTTCTAAGTCATAAATGCGATATAGTGAAAAGGGAGTGAGCAATGCACTCCCTTTTTTAATTGGAAACATTTTGAAAATATTTATACTGATGGTTTGTTTTTTTATTGTTAGTGGCTGTTCATGTAAGAAGGAAGAGGTTACCTATACCAAAAGCCAGATGATTGCCATGCTTCAAAACATTGTTCCTGAGGCTAAATTTAAATTGGGAGAATCACTCACTGACATAATTCCCTGTGCGGATTACGGAGCGGGTTGTATCAGCGTTCATAGAATAGAAGTTAACAAATTAGTGATGGTGGCCGTGGAATTTGCCGGACGCGATTATGCATACAGGGCAGCTAAAAGGCTTTATGCTTACAACTACAACAATTGGGTATTGGATGATGTGGTAGGAGAGCCTTACCTGGAAGCCTTGGTCAAACAGGCTTTTGATGCAAAACTGGTGGGAGAGCCTCCGCCTGAACCTGTAAAAAAATAATTAAATTCAGATAGTTACAATAACAGACAAAAACAGTAAAGAAATGTTTAGATCTGCCGATCCATACTTATACGATCAAGTATTATTGTAGGTTGGGCAATGAAAAAACTATCTTTATTCATAATCTTTTTGGGTTTTATAAGCGGAATTATGGCCGAAGAAATAGTGAGTGTTGCCAGTTTAAGCGGTGGGGCTTGCTTTGTATATGATGGAGAAGGAGATCAGAAACTTGCCAAGATTGCATCGTTTAACCAGTCGCTGTCCTGGGTAGTTGATGAATCAACTTTGCAAAAATTAAAAGAAGATATAAATACAGTGCTTTTCAAGTATGGGTTTGAATTTTTAGATAATAAATATGAACTTTATATTCATTGCGGTGGATATGGTGCCTCTCTAGTTTTTAACATTAATATGAAAGGTTTTCATGCGTGTGCATGGACTCAGATGAGCGATAAAACTTTTGTTTTAAGAAATCTGGCAGTCACTAGCAAACCAGGTCCTTGTCATGGCCAAATTCCAGGCAGATTGGTGATATATACTACCGGAGATGAGGGAACTGACTTTGTGGAAAAAGAATTATCAGATCCTTCATGGAGAAAAATGATCAATTATGTAGCAGCAGGTGGATACGGCAAGGTTACTGTTTTTCTAACGGAGGAATATACATTTTCTGAACATAAAGTCCAGAAGGCTTTGCTTGAAAGCTTTGATCAGCAATATGTTAAATATGTCGAATTGGAAAATCTTTATCATCCAATTGGTGATTTTAAATTGCTTGAGTCTTTAAGTGTTAATTAATTGGCAGCGATATGAATAGCACTTTTCGCTGAAGTGGCTAACTCACGCCCCATTGATTTGGAAATTTTTTTACTTTGGTTTTCGGTAAGCTCAGATTCTTCTTTGCAACTGATACACAGTTCTGCAACCGGACGCGCCCTAAGTCTTTCAAAAGAGATCGGATTATAACATTCATCACAAAGTCCATAAGTCCCATCTTTAATTTTATCAAAACTTTTGCTTATTTTTTTTAAAAGAAAAATATCTCTATTTCTAAAACGTAGTATCTTTTGTGTTTCAGAATTAATACTAGCTTCATCTAAGGGATCAGATAATTCGTTTTGGTCTAAGCAGTAATTTTGAGGATTGCTTTCCAATAGATTCAGTTCAATTTTATCTTTCATTTCGGTAAGTGCTTCCCACAAAATTTTCAACTGGGCTTTTTTAAGGTGTTTGTTCTCTCTCTTTTCAGGAATAGGAATATCAATCTTGTTCGCCATGCTAAATCTCCATTTGCTCAAAAAAAGTGTGTGTTAAAAATCTTTACTAGGTGTAACTAATTTACTGATAAAAGATTAATCATGCAATTAATTTTCACAGGAGAAATCTAACATAAGTTGACATTTATGTTATGAATTTTCAGGAAGATTTGCCTCACAAAATGGACAAAATTTCCAAAATTGTCGATCAAGTTTATTTTTGCAGGAATCACAAATGTGGATATCTTCCAAGTCATCAAACTCAATACCACCTACTAATAGATCTTTTTTAAGGGCACGTATGGTTATGGGATGAGCTCTGAAAGTGCCTCTAGCAAGGGGATCAGGAAGGAACATACCTCTGGAAACTTTAAGGTCTGGTTTTAAATTTACAATGTAATTAACAGGATGTTGTAAGTCAAAAACCGGGGCAGAGTTTTCCACATGAATACATTTTTTTAATTTTAAAATTTTTTGTTCCAAGTCATTCATCGTATTGGTCATGTTATAAAGTGACAAAATTGTAATCAATATTTCGGTTCAGGTTTCCAATAAAAAATATTAATTGTATGTCCTTTTTTTCTTTTCTGTTATTTTCTTTATTGTAACGGTAAAGCATTCGAGGTACAAGGGCCATACAAAGGGTTTTATTTGTAAAAGTTGAGGATCGTTTTTATGCGGATTAATTCCATTTATTTAGCTACTGAAGGTGAAGGTATTTGGGTCGGAACGGTGCAGATATTTGTCAGGTTTAATGGTTGTGGAATTGGGTGTAATAATTGCGATTCGTCCTATACTTGGAGTTTTAATGAAGGTCTAGATATGAGTTTAACTGAGGTGTTAGCCGAAATACACCAGGTCGGTCATAATGGGCTGATCAAAAGAGTCTCTATTACCGGCGGCGATCCTTTGAATTGTAAAAATTATGATGCGGCAATGTCTCTGGCTAAATCTCTTAAAGAAAAAAACTACTACCTTAATATTGAAGCCTCGGGAGACCGAGTGGCCAAAGAGCTTTTTGCGCTGGTTGATTTTATCAGTATGGATTATAAAACACCTTCTAGTGGAGTTAACACTCCTTTAAGTGTGATCACTCAAATGATTGACCAATTTAGTGGAAAATTTCAAGTCAAATCAGTTATCGAAAATCTTCAGGACTTTGAATATGTTAAAAATGCTTATACAGAAATTAAAAGAGGCTTAAGGGCCATCAATTTTTCGTGGGTCTTGACCCCTTCGTATAATACTAATGAAGCTTTTCCAAAGGAACGATTTGAAAGCATTTTAAACTGGAATGAATCGTGTGGTGGCCACTTTCGAGTCGTGGGTCAACAACATAAATGGGTTTATGGCCCTAAAAAAACTAATGTTTAATTGAGAGTAATTTTAAAATTGAGGTACTTCTTTTGAGGGCCGGATTGATAGAAAGATTGTTTCCAATTTTTTTCCCAAGATAAAGTGAAGTTTGACAGCTATGACTTCTAGTTGTTTTGTGGCATAGACGTTGGTAAACCATTTCCACTTGTTCTTTTAAAACATCCTTCAGGGCAATAAGTTCTTTTGGGCCGGTGTGGTGCTTTTGATTGGTGGTGATTTTATCGGTATAACCAATACCTACTCCTTGCATAAAGGAGTTTTTCACAATTAAAGGATTATGTTTTTTTTCTATTTGATATATTTTTTCCAGCTCATAGTCGAGATAGTTGGCCACATATTCGGCTAATTGGGTATTGGTATAGGTACCAGTTACTTCTAGATAAAAAATATTACGTCCATAGCTAAAAACAGGCGATACAAAAAAAGTTTTAAGTATTTCGTAGATAGCTTGGTGTTTGGCCATGGCTTTTTTTCCTGATAAAACTCTTTTAACGTAAATTTCCTCTTCCTTTTCTCCGTTTAACTGAGTGAGTAATTCTAAGTTATGATTTAAAAGCAGTTCGTTGGCTTTCATGGTGGCCAGCTGTGCTTCATGGGGATTATCGCTACTTGATAGTTTAAGCAGCTTTTTTACTTTTTCTATTATTTTTTCATTTTGTAAATTTTGGGTGACTTGCATATTTGCCAGTTCAAGATTGGTATAAGCGTGAGATACGCTCTCGCCATAGTTGAATCTTTTACAAGTGGATTTGAAGTAATCCAGATGATTAAGGGCCATGTCACCATAATCAAGCCAAGCAATAAAATGCATAAGCTCGTGACGTAAAATATCCCGAATAACCTGATCCTTGGCCAGATACATGAGTTTACGATTAATCGCAATTCTAAAAAAATTTGATTCGAAATAACCCAGTTTAGTGTTATTTTCAAAAACGACGATGTCATAGGGAACCATGCGTCCTTTGTAAAAAAAACGAGTCCGGTAAATTTTAATACCGAGTTCTTGGGATATAATTTCTCGAAAATCAGACTTCAATCTTTTTATAAAGCTAATAATGGTTTTGGAATAGATCAGCATATGGGAAGGGATAATACCTAATCACTTATAAAAGGTAAATCTATCTTTGAGTGATCACTATCTACTAATGGGAAGAAAAGCCTTAAAGCATTAGCAAAATCGTCAGCTTTGTGTAATCATTTTTTTAGGCATTTTTGAGTCAGTCCAATCGTTTTTATGTTTTATATCCACGCACTTAATTTATAATAAGGAGGTTAGGGAAAGTTAAACCTTAGTAGCACACTTGCAGGTAATATGGTCAATAAAGTACTATTTTTTGATGACGACATTAACTGGGCCAAAACTTTGGACGGTTATTTTAAAGGTTCAAAGATCGACTTTTGCCAAGTGACTACTATCGCAGATATCCGGGCCAAAATAACTCAGGACTCGACTTATGATATTGTCATAATAGATATAAGTAATCCCAAGCGTTCGATACTAGAAGTTATTAGATATATTAAACTCAATTTCCCTTCGGTAAAAATGATTTTGACGGTATCAGACATCAAAATTTTGAATAAATTGGGATTGACGGGCGGTGCTTTGCTTAAACTTGGGGTTGAAGATGTGGTAGTAAAGCCTTATAGCAAAGAAATATTAATAAAATCCATCAATGGGATTAAGCAATTTGAAACATGGAAGACGTTAAAAAACGTTAGCGAAGAAGAAGACGACCAGGAAGAGACCGTGCGGGAGCCAGATGATTACTTCACTGGGGTGAAACTCGAAAACTATGTAAGCGGAAGCATCAATGTTTTTGATCTTTATTTAAGGACGGGTCGGAACAATTATATTCGAATATTTCATCGCGGTAAGAAGTTCAATCGATTAAAAATTGAAAAGTACCAATCCAATGAAAAAATTAACTATCTCTACTTTAAAACGGCTGACCGAGGTACCTACATCAATTTTACTAATAAACTTCTGGAAAAAATGGTTGATAAAGATCTAAACGTAAGTAAAAAAGCGGGACTCGTAAAAGAAGTATCAGAGATTTACATTGATGAAATATTTACCAAAGGAATAGATGCGCAAATTGTAACCGAGGGAGAGTCGGTTTGTCGGAATGTGTTTAATCTTATTCAAGAAGATGAAATTCTTTTTGAACTATTGGAAGGCTATCTTAATTTGGAAAAAAGTTTCAGATCCCATCTTTTTGGGACCATGTTTTTTTCGTCGGTTATTTGTAAAAATGTTACATGGGCATCAGAAAACACAGTAGAAAAAACCTGCCTTGGAGCAATGTTGCATGATATAGGAATATTAAAGTTACCAGAAATATTTAAAACACTTTCGGTGAAAGCAATGACGGCAGGGCAATTGGTTCAATATAAAAATCACCCCGCTGCCGGAGTGGAAATGCTTGCCAAATTCCCATCGATTTCTGAACCGGTGAAACAAATTGTTTATCAACACCACGAAATGGCCGATGGATCAGGATTTCCCAATGGCCTGCCGGGAATAAGAATTTTCCCCTTGGCCCGTATCGTAGCTTTGGCTAATTGTTTTTCCAATTATATAGTAGAAAAAAAGATGGCTCCGAAGCAAGCCATCCATGAGTTTGTTATGGAAAGGAATACTTTAATAAAATTTGATCAAGCTTTAATTAAATCTTTAATTATTGGTTTTATTAAAAAAGGAAAAGCCTAAGTGAATAAAAAAAATTTATTAATTATTGACGATGAACCAGATATCTTGACCATCCTTGAGGTTCTTTTTGAAAAATATGTTAATCGGGTCTTTAAAGCCGAAAATGGTTTAATAGCCTTAGATTTGATTAAGCAGAATAAAATTGATTGTATTATCTGTGATATCAATATGCCGCAAATGAGTGGTATTGAGGTGATCAAAAAAATTCGGGAAATGGGTAATGAAGTGCCGATTATTTTTTACTCAGCGTATGGGAATCAGGAATATATGCTCAAGGCCGGTGAGTATGGAGCCTATGATTTTATAAGTAAACCCAATCTTCACCAATTGGAAGAAGTCACTGTTAATGCACTTAAGTCAGGCATAGACTCTTTATACGACCAAACAACCCAGCCCCAGGTTGATGATCATATTTTAGAGTATCAAAAGTTACTTAAAAAGGTGGATGAAAAATAAACGCCCAAAGTGTAGATAAGAAGAAAGCGGCAACGTATCCTAAAGAATATTTTATTAAATTAGTTGATAACCGTTCTTTGCTGGGAAGAATTGTCATTAGTAAAACTCACCAAAAATTTATGGTTGAATTGGATTTAGTTTTGGCCGAAGGGCAAAAAATTTATAAACACATTGATCTATTTTTTAGTCGAAGTGGAGAAGACGAAGTTTTAAGTGAAGCCACTTTTCGTCTCAAAACTTATTTTGAAAAAATGAAACAGTCATAGAAATGACCGATTGATGCACAAAGCCAGTCATAAATATGACGATTTATTAAGATAATCTTAATAATATCGTCTAGTTATTGAAGAGTAATAATGGCACGCTAATTGCACAATATTGGGATGTGTGTGTGTAGGAGTTAAGAAAAAAGGATTTTTTCAAACCTCCATAAAATGTCTCTCGAAAAGGCCAATCGTAATGGATTGGCCTTTTTGTTTTACTCGCTCAAATGTCCATGATAAATTTTTGTTTCCAATTTTTTACTTATCAAGGAGAAGGGCGTGACTACCCGAATTGTAGAATGTGTGCCGAATATTTCTGAAGGAAAAAATCCAGATATATACAATGCCATTGCAAAATCTTGCGAAAAAATTGCAGGTGTTAAATTACTAGATGTTGATCCTGGTTTTGCTACCAATCGTACAGTTATTACTTTTGCGGGATCTCCAGAAGTTGTAGTAGATGGGGCCTTTGAAATCATAAAAATGTCTAAAGAACTCATTGATATGAGAAATCATCAAGGTGAGCATCCTCGCATGGGCGCTACGGATGTTTGTCCTTTTGTTCCAGTCAGTGGTGTAACCATGAAAGAATGCGCTGAGCTTGCCAAAAAACTGGCTAAAAAAGTTGCCGATGAACTGGGGGTATGGGTTTACCTTTATGAGGAAGCTTCCAGCAAGCCAGAATGGAAAAATCTGGCCAACATAAGACTTGGTGAATATGAATCATTGTCATCAAGGGTTGGGCGTGATGAATGGAAACCGGATTTTGGTGATAGTAAAAAATTGGATGCAAAATTTGGGGCGGTGGCCATCGGGGCCCGAAAATTTTTGGTGGCCTATAATATTAATATGAACACTACCAATAAAAAATTGGCCCAAGATATTGCCTATAATATTAGAGAAACCGGAAGATCTAAAAGAGTAAGTTACCCTGATGGGGATATTGTTAAAGGCCCAAATGGCAAGGCTGAAAATGTTCCGGGAATATTTACTAATTGTAAATCTACAGCCTGGATTATTCCTGAATATAATTGCGCACAAATAACCATGAATCTTACTGATATAGACGTGACACCTGTGCATAAAGTGTTTGAAGAAGTCGTTAAGCAGGCGACTGAGCGAGGCATGAGAGTTACTGGCTCTGAAATTGTGGGATTGGTACCGAAGCAATCTATCATGGATGCCGGACGTTTTTATTTAAAAAAACAAGGGCTATCCACCGGTATTAGTGAAAAAGAAATTATTAATGTGGCCATTAAATCGCTCGGTTTAAATGATGTTGCAAAATTTAATCCTGAAGAAAAAATTGTTGAATATAAATTTAAGCGAAAAAATCGATTAGTTGATCAAACCCTGGAACAATTTGCGGATACGCTGGCCAGTGATGCTCCAGCTCCAGGTGGAGGTTCAATTGCTGCTCTTTGTGGCAATTTGGCAGCTGGGCTTGGCACGATGGTGACTAACCTAACTCATAATAAAAAAGAATATACGGGGGTTTGGGATGAAATGGCAAAATGGGGACCAGTAGGACAGAACCTAAAAGATTGGTTTCTTGAGGCCATAGATAAGGATACAGATTCATTTAATGTAGTTATGAGCGCTATGGGACTACCCAAAAAAACCGCAGAAGAAAAAAAGCTAAGAAACGAGGCCATATTAAATGCCAATAAAAATGCCACGCTGGTTCCGCTTTCGGTTTTGGAAAAGGCCACTGAAATAATTCCGCTTTTACAAACAGTATCTCTTCACGGGAATACTAATTGTATTTCGGATGTGGGAGTAGGTGCCTATTGTATGCGTGCTTGCGCAGAAAGCGCTGCCATGAACGTGCGGATCAACTTACTGGGGATTGATGATGAAAATTTTAAACAAGACTGTATGCATAGATTAAATCACGCTCTAAGTATGGTTAGATTAAAACATCAAGAGATCATTGAAACGGTGGAAAAATCCTTTTAAGATAACAGCGCGACGACCAACTTACTCTACTATCACATCATCAACATGATAATAAGGGGTATTGACTTTCACTCTGATATCTTTTTTTATACTGAATGCCTTGTATAGTTGGTTCTTTGGAGTAAAAGCTCTTGATTGATGGAAACGGTGATCAGTTTCCGTAAATGCTTTAAATGAAAACACGGTTACCATGAATAAAAGAAACAAGTAGTAAGGATTCATTAAATGGTATGTTCTCATGCAAGATTTCCTGGTTAGTTTGTCAATTTCCCACTCAGATGCACAATTCTTAGACACTTATTTAATGGGTTTTGACCTAGTTATAAATAATGAAATATATAGTTCAATCCATATGCCAAAAGAGAGGCTAGAAAAATAAGTGAAGTTTAGAGAGACGATAAGATAAAGGGATGAGAAAGGGGTATTAATGGCGATGATTACATTTAACCAGGCCTTCAAGGACGATGATACGGTCAACACTTTTAAAGTAGCAGGTATTCAAGTTAAAACTTAAACCGCTCATTTCTTCTTCATTTAAAAACATATTAGAGTATCGGAAAGCATCGTGCTCTTTGGCATAATCTAAACTCAGTATATCCGTGAAGGCCATATGAGCAAGATCCCTAGGGCATCTGGTGAGAGGAGTATTATTGGCGGGAGTTGGGTCAGTAGTACAATCTAAGGTGGATTGGTTGATCGCATCCATGTTTTGGTTCAGATAACGGTTCCATTCCTCATCTTTTAAAATTTGAGTGTTGTTGTCAGCACTAATTTTTAAGGCTTCCTTGGGACCTTTAATGCGATTGTAATCAAATCCTATGGAATAACCGGTATCTATGCGAAAAATTTTACCATTACAATCAGTGGTAATACCGAAGGGCTGCACGGAGTGTCCTACTACCATGCGATCAACTTCCAAATCTTTTAGTACTTCGTCTAAGACATGGCATTTCTCTTGTGTAAAATCTTTACTGAAAAATCGGCTTCTAAGGGGGCCTTCTTTGTCTCTAAATAAATCTTGATCGATGTCTGAAAAGAGTTTGGATATATAGGTCGGGTCATTTAGCCAGTTAGCGGTTTCTTGGTTTATTTTATGAAGGCCTTCCCTTTTTAAAGCGGAGTATTTTTTAGTTATTTCACCGTGGACAAAAAGAGTTTGATTAATGCTCAAGGATACATATTTGGATGCCATGAGTTTGGCATATTCGCCTCCCGGACAAAAAGCTTGGGCCCGGCCTCTAACCCCCAGAGGTACGGGGTCTCCATCCAGCGAAATTTGCCGATAATAATCAATATTAAAAAAATCCTTGGTTTTATTTTCATAAAAACTCAAACAACGTTTTGGAAGTATAAATGGGAGCTGGTAGAAACTTAAGAATTCATCAGATGTTGCAATACTTTTAAAATCTAAGACCGCATTATAGGCTTCATGATTCCCAAGGATTTCCAGAACGTCGCTGTTATTTAGCTGGGCATCTCGTTTTAAATTTTGTAAAAAATCGATCACTTGTTTATCCTGGTGACCGCGGTCTATTTGATCTCCCAGTTGCACTAAAATAGTGTTCTTGGCTATCCAGTGGTTTTGTTCGTCGATAATATGGATACGTCTTAAAAGTGTTTGAACATTATCTAAGTCACCATGAATATCACCGATGGCAATAATATCCTGGTCCGTTGTAATAAAATTATGCTGGTCTTCCGATGTGCGCGGTAAAGCAAACAGATTTGAAACAATCATGAGAGAAATTAAAAAAACAAGACTCTGATAGTATTTTGCGTGCATGACTTGTAATTTAACACGAATCCTATTTACAAAAAAGTATTATGATAATCTTTATATGAGTTATTTGATCGGTTCTAAATTATTTAAACGCTTGATAAATGTAACTATCTAAAATTATTACAGGAGCTACGTGCGTGTAAAAATGAACATGTTCAATAAATGTATTGACCGCCTATTAAATCAAGTGTAAAACCCACTCATAAAAATGAACACGTTCATAATGAATAGTTCAATTAACAATTAAAATACGAGGTGTATTATGAAAAACAGTTTTAAAATTTTAGCAATTGCATCATTAATTTCTTTATCTTCAAACATTTTTGGAGCGGAAGTGACCACTTTAAAGTTAACTGGTAATATTGAAAAAAACATCTTCCTCTATGCACATGTTAGTTACAGTGCTAAAAATAAATTTATGCCAGGTTGTGGTAAAACCGAATTAAATACTGATAGTGAATATGTGCCATCGCTAAATATATATAGGGACGGAAATTCTCGTGGGAACACTTTTTATCCCACCATTGATGAAAAGGGGAGATATTCTCTAGAAATAAAATATAAGAAAGAAAAGCATGGTTTGTGTGGATGGGAAATTAACAGTATGAATATTTTTTGGTCCGATAGACCATTTAGGGCAAATACCAAAGATACTCTTGGAAGAAATGCATACGAAATGGATCTTACTCAGGCAAATAATTCTAATATTGCAGGGAACTTTTTGGATTTGACAACCTTAAGATGTAAAATGATTCCATATAGGGGAAATATTGCGAATGGATTGGAACCTATGTGTTTAAATGATTTTAATCAGGAAAATGATTTTCTCAACAATGATTACGGGACTTATAGGATTCAATATTTTTTAACTTCATTTCATTATGACATCAAGAATAATGATGACCAAGAAGTTAATATTGATTTTACATTAATTGAATAATTGATTTAAGAAAAAAGATGAAGTGTATACGGTCTCTTTCCTGATTTAATCAAAGGGGTATGGAGACCTGTATACCAATAAGAGTGATGTGCCTATTCTAAATATATTTTATTAGTAACGACAACAATTGTAGGCTGTTTAATTTTAGCTGTGAAGCATACTGGAAAACTTATAGGCTTACTATTATTCTATAATGGTAAATAAAAAAAATATAAGTTGTTTTCGTACTTGGTCTCAAATAAAATCAAGGAAGTTTTAATAGAAGGTTGCAAATCTTTGAAAGCTGAATCAGAGGAAAATAAAATGAGAATCTCTAACATCCTATTTTTATGTTTTATTATGTTGTGTAACTCGAGTTGGGTGTTGGCTAAAGATCAATACGTGATTTGGCTAGGCGGTATAAAGGGTGTTCCTTATGCTCACCAAAACCAGACAGCCGTTGATCGGGCAGTTTTGATGATTGAAAAACTGCGTGCAAAAGGGGTTTCTACGGAGGATATC
>MEPW01000001.1:15437-16102 GCA_001769975.1 Bdellovibrionales bacterium RIFOXYA1_FULL_36_14
TTTACGCAAATAAATAATTATAAGAATAAGGGCAGTCTGGAAAAATACTTGGAAAAAAAGGGAATTACAATACCACCTGAGAATTTACAAGTGGGTACTATTGAAAGTGTAAAAAAGACATTTCGAAAGGTCAGTGCCAAAATGAACAAGAGTGGTTCTGACGAGCTTTACCTATATGTGACCCAAGGTAAAGAGGATGGTTATTTTGGACGTAATGAACTGGATAATAAACCTAATCCTAATAACGGCATTTATGCAGTACCTGCTTGGAACCTGCAGGATGCGCTTAAGCTTGATAATTTTAAAGAATTGGTAGTGCCTCAGATTGCTGAAAATGGAAAATTTAAAAACATCTTAAAGGAAGCCGAAACTAATGTGCAATTGAAAAAATTGTTATTAGAGATAAGTAATAAAGCCAAGATAACCAGCGCAATTGAAGCAGATGAACTTTTCCTAAATAATCAGGTTTTGCGCAATTACGCATCTGATTTACCCAACAGACTGGATTCGATAAATGAACTTAGGACACTGTATACCATGAAGCCGGAAGCTAGGGAACAATACTGGGCAAACAAAGTGGCAGATATCATCAAGGAAAAGAGTAAAAATACTACCATTTTTGCTTCTCCTTATGAAATCGACAGTTTGGAATTTCAGGAATTAAT
>MEPW01000002.1:0-14351 GCA_001769975.1 Bdellovibrionales bacterium RIFOXYA1_FULL_36_14
TGGTAGATCAATTTTAACAGAGCCTTTGGTTACTGAATATTCTGACTCAGGTATCATTAACTTAGCACAAACTAAACTGGCAGGTGCGGACATCACCGATGCTGCCAATAAATGCCCTGCACTCACTCCCATCTTTACATATACAGCTAAAACACTTCCGGCCACCGTCGCCATTCCCCCTGTCATTAGGGCCATTAATTCTGATCTGGTCATTTTTCCTATATAAGGTCTAACCACCAGTGGAGCCTCAGTTTGCCCTACAAAAATATTAGCGGCGGCAGCTAAAGACTCACCTCCTGAGGTCCCAAGTACTTTCACCATAACCCAAGCGGTAGCTTGAATAACTTTTTGCATAATTCCAAGATGGTAGAGAATACTCATAAGTGAGCTCATAAAAAGAATGACCGGTAAAACCGAAACCGCAAAAATAAACCCAATTTTGCTATAATCATTTAGTGGCCCAAACACAAAATTGATTCCAAAATTAGTGTAGGATAAAATGGCATTAAAAAAATTTTTGGCCCATTCAAAAACCCATACGCCAAAGCTGGTTTTCAAAATAATAACTCCAAAAATGAATTGCAACAAAACCCCACCGACAATAGTTTTCCAATAAATTTTTTTCTTATTATCGCTTATGGCAAAAGCAATCATAATCATTACCAATAAACCAAGCAAAGAAATAAATCTTTCCATTTTACCTCCACGAAAAAACGGAGGTTATCAATTTATTTATGAATGATAAAGGATTAAAAAGCCAGTAACTCTTCGGGATGTCTTGATCCTACATAATGAGGCTTTTGAGGATTTAGATTTTCACCTTTTATGACTCTCTTATAATATTCCAAATATCTCTCCGTCATGACGTGAGCAGAGTATTTGCTCTCGACAATATCTCTTATCTGTTCTGAATTAAATTGATGAGGTATCAATATTCTATCTTTAAACTCACTAAAATTATTGCAAATAAACCCTGTCTCTTTCGTGATTAACTCTTTTAAACTGCCATAGGGTGAACCTATAACCGGTAAACCAAAAGCGTAGGCTTCGATAATAGCAATACCGAAAGGCTCATGCCATCTAACTGGCCATAAGAGTGCATCAACTTGGCCTAGCAGCTCCCGTTTTTTTTCTTGATCAACCATACCATATGATTTTATTTTGCTTGAAAAAGAAAATCTCCTCCCGCCTGCGATATGAAGAGTTTTTTTAGCACTTTTACATGCCTTAATACAGTGATCAAGATTTTTTACTTTCCAATTTGCCTTGGCCAAAAATAAAAAATCTTTCCAATCTTTATTATTTTTAGCATGGTAAGGATATTCATCAAAATCCAGTCCATTATAGACAAATTCATTACTACTATGATTATTGGCATGGTTTTTTGAAACAAAAACAGTATTAATATGAAATTGCTCGCCCGGTCTTCCATTACCCTCTATCGTGACCAGCACCGGATAATTTATTTCCACGTTTGGCGAATAAAAAAGATGAACCAAATCTATACCTTTGGGAATAAGAGTGCGCCAATCTTGCGCTAAATTATTTTTTATAAGTTTTATACCATCTTGTTCAACTTCACTATTTGGATTTCCAACTAAAAAAACTTCGTGCCCCAGCTTAACCAGATATTTCATAAGCCAATAAATAATTCGCTCCGTACCACCATATCTTTTAACTGGCAAAACTCCGCCATGTACAAAAAGAATTTTCATGATTAATAGTTCCTAAATTAGAAGGTGAATAAATAGTTAAGGGCGGAAATATCACGATCTCCCGGTGATAGATATTTAGCTGCTTGTAAGTGGTTTACTCGATGCCAAGAATACCTCTCAAGAGTATCAAACTTTACGGATGGCTCATACACTGTCTGAAACGTTGATCTCCCTTTCATGGCCTGAGTATAAGCTACAAAACCAACTCCCAGTATGATTCCGATGGAGCCACCTATTAATATATTATTGAGATGATCCTGGGGTTCTTCCACAAAAGGAAGTGTCGATAAACCGAGAAGAGCACCGGTTACTCCCGCCGCTACGACAATCGAGAGATCCGTCACCGTATCTTTAATAAGATCATTTCCCCCACTATCTTGCGCATAAGCGTTTAACATAAGGACTAAACTCAAAACTAATATAATCATCCGCCTTGCTAAGTGCATCAATCTTTTCATATATCTCTTTAACCTCGCTTTCACCTTTATAAAATCCAAAGTAATTGCTTGAACTTTAGGTTTATAAAATTATAATGACATACTTAAACAATGCTTTTTTTTTAATAATGAGTCAAGAAATGATAAAAGATTCAATCATAAAACTTGAAAGTTTTAATTATTCCCCTTACCAAATACTTCAAAAAAAACGGGATGGAATAGCCCTTTCCAAAGCAGAAATTGAATGGTTTGTAAGTTCATACACATCCGGGGATATTCCAGACTACCAAATGGCAGCTTTACTTATGGCCATATACTTAAGAGGCATGAATGTTGAAGAGACCAAATTTTTAACTGATGCCATGCTCTATTCAGGTAAAGTATTAGACTTTGCAGATCAAAAAGTTATCGATAAGCACTCAACCGGTGGTGTTGGAGATAAAACATCATTTATCCTAGGCCCGATCGCAGCGGCTTGTGGAGTCAAAGTTCCCATGATTGCAGGCAGAGGACTAGGT
The DNA here is from genome assembly GCA_001769975.1 of Bdellovibrionales bacterium RIFOXYA1_FULL_36_14. Taxonomy (GTDB): domain Bacteria; phylum Bdellovibrionota; class Bacteriovoracia; order Bacteriovoracales; family Bacteriovoracaceae; genus XYC1-FULL-37-79. The sequence continues at coordinate 2,671 of MEPW01000002.1, forward strand.
CACACCGGTGGAACAGTTGATAAAATCGAATGTATCGAAAATTTTAACACTTCCTTGAGCCTTGAAGAGTTAAAACATAATTTAGAAAAAATCAATATCGTTTTAATTGGCCAAACCAAAGACATCGCTCCTGCTGATAAAAAAATTTATGCACTTAGAGATGTTACTGCCACTGTAGAATCTATCCCTCTTATCACAGCTTCTATCATGAGCAAAAAATTGGCAGAAGGAACTAGCGGAATCGTCATGGATATTAAAACCGGTAGTGGGGCTTTTATGAAAAATTTAAAAGAAGCCAAGGCCCTGGCAAAAAGTATCCGTAACACTGCACTTCGATTCAATAAAAATATCATAACCATGCTCACCGACATGAATCAACCGCTGGGAAACGCGGTTGGAAATAGTTTAGAAATAATTGAGTGTATTGAAACACTCAAAGGAAAAGGTCCCAAAGATTTAACCGATTTATCCTTATCTTTGGCAGGTGGAATGATTTATTTAGCAGGGCTTGCTAAAAATTTAGATGCTGGTATAAAAATGGCCAAGGAATCAATTAAAAACAAAAATGCCCTAGAAAAATTCAGAGAATTAATTATAGCTCAAGGTGGATCGGGAGATTATATCGACGACTATACAAAATTCCCCGTTGCCAAAAACGTTATGGAAATAAAAGCGCAAAAAAGTGGCTATATCAACCAAATAGATGGTATAGGGATTGGACTCAGCTTGGTCGATCTAGGAGGAGGACGAAAAAAATCAACGGATAAAATCGATTACTCCGTGGGAATAATTGTACATAAAAAAATTGGAGACAAAGTCATAAAAGGTCATCCAATTGCTAGCCTATACTACCACTCTCATCAACAAGTTATGGCACAAGAGATTTGCTATAAATATCAACAAGAATATGTCGTTATAAAATCAAAAATACCTCAACATATTTCCCCGCTAATTATTGAAACTAAAATTGATTGGAGTAAATAAATGTACGAAAAACTAAAAGCCGCAGCTAGACACATTCAAGAAATTCACCCCTCAATTCCAAAGATCGGTATCGTGCTCGGATCAGGTCTTGGTTCCTTTGTAAATTCCATTACAAAAGCAACTAAAATTCCTTATTCAGAAATACCCTTCTTTACATCTACAACGGTAGAAGGTCATGAGGGTTGTTTAATCCTGGGAGAAATTGCAGGTGTTTCAGTGGCGGTTTTACAAGGCCGCTCACACGGATACGAAGGGGTCGCAATGGATAAAATAGTCTTCCCCATTCGTGTGCTTTCCATATTGGGAATAGAAAATCTCATTCTAACCAATGCTGCCGGTGGTATCAATCACCAGTTTAATCCGGGAGATTTAGTGGATATTAAAGACCATATTAATTTACTCGGAACCAATCCCTTGGTGGGTCCTAATATTCAAGAGCTAGGCCCACGCTTTCCCGATATGACCAAAGCCTATAATCCAACACTTCGAAACACTTTAAAAGAAGCGGCCAAGGAAGTAGGGTTTGAAATTAAATCTGGGGTTTATTGCGCCTTACTTGGCCCAACCTACGAAACCCCTGCTGAAATAAATATGCTACGCGTACTTGGAGCAGATATGGTGGGGATGAGTACCGTCCCTGAAGTCATTGCTGCCAACCACTTGGGAGTAAAAGTGTGTGGGATTTCGTGCATTACCAACATGGCCGCTGGAATAAAAGACGAAAAATTATCTCACGACGATGTCAAAGACCAAGCAAAAAAAGTAATGGAACTCTTTAGTAACTTATTAATTAAAACCATTTCCAAAATAGGAAAAAATAATGACTAAGGAAAGTATCAATAAAAAACTGCGCGAAGCTGCTTTAAACACATCTACCAAAGCTTATGCTCCCTACTCACATTTTCATATTGGCTCCGCAGTTTTAATGGAATCAGGAAAAATTTTCTCAGGCTGCAATGTGGAAAACGCCAGTTATGGTGCAACTATCTGCGCAGAACGAGTGGCCATATTAAAGGCTATAAGTGAAGGTGAAACTAAAATAAAAAAAATTTATGTTTATAGTAAAGATGGCTGGCCGCCCTGTGGTCTTTGCCGGCAAGTCATTTGTGAATTTGCTGCAGATGATCTGGAAGTTATCCTGGGAGATCAGGAAGGCAACGAGAAAAATATTCCTTTTAAAGATCTTTTTCCCGCAGGCTTTACTCCTGATAAACTAAAGTAGATAAAATAAAAAAATCAAACGAATGTTTGATAAGGATTTTGTAATGATCAAAAGTGTTGACTCTAAAAATGTTAAAAAAGAAATTGAAGCGCTCTCTTTTTGTGTATTTGATCTGGAAACTACCGGAGGAAACCACGATAAGGATAAAATTATCGAAATTGGTCTGGTAAAAATTGAAAACTTAAAAATTGTCGACGAAAAACATTATTTAATCCAACCTGAAATAAAAATTCCAGATTTTATTCAAAAACTCACGCAAATCGGACCTAAAGAAGTTGAACACGCCAAACTCATTGAAAATGTAATTGATGAGATATTAAATTTTATGGGAAACAGTGTCTTAGTTGCACACAACACTTCTTTTGATATTCCATTTTTTAATTCAGTCTTAAAGCGTTTGGGTAAAAAAGAACTAGTCAACAAAAGTCTCTGCACTAATTTAATGACCAAACATCTTATTCCCAATCTGTTAAATTCAAACCTGAATTATATGAGCAAAATTTTTGGAATCAAACATAAACAAGCTCACCGGGCCTTAGATGATGCCAAAGCCACTGCCGAATTGTTGATTAATTATATAAATATTTTTCTGGATAAAGGTATCACGAAGATAAATCATCTATACTACCCTAGAAATAAATATGAGCTCGACCTTATCAACATAAAATCCACAGATAAGAAGACCAAATTAACTAAGTCACTCCAATCTTTTAATTCCCCGTTTCTGATAACCTTCAAAGGTGACAATGGCATAATCCTGCTGGCACTGCCTTGTATACACACTGAAAATGAAATTAAATTTATCAAAGAATATGCGAGTAAGCTTCCTTGGAAGACCATCTCCATCAAGTTGTATGGTTCACTCCTGGAATGCCTGGTACATCTAAATAATCATTTTACTAAAATTGAAAATAATTTACGAAATGAAATTTCTAATTTTTTATGGAAGGAACACTTGAGCAGTTATAAAGTTCCCGATAACTCAATTACCGGGAAAGAAGATACCCTGGATAAAAACATGCTAGAGGTCTCTGGTAGAGATATCGGCGATTTTGTGATTATCAATCATCTGGTTCCCGAGCAATATATAGTTTATCCCATTCTTTCCTTGCATCAAAAATCATGTTTGATTTTTAGATATCCAGCTCATCAAAAAAAATTAATTCAATTTTTAAGATCAAGAAGTGCCAAGATGCAGGCAGGAAAAATAAAAAAAACGCCATTTGCTCCACAACTTAGAAAATTTCTTACCCATTACATTATTAATTTAAAAGAAACTAATGACCATGCACTGATCTTTACCAAAAAACAGATTCAAAAAAATGAATCTGAATTTTTAGAAATGGCCAAAAAGTTTTGTGATGATTCGGTTAGAAAATATAATTATCCAAGGGAGTATGTCTAACTTAGACTGTTTGCAAGCGTAAACAAACCTTGCAATTATTTTGTATTTCCATCGTGAGTGCTTCAATTTCAATTAAATAATTAAGCAATTTAAGTTTGGTCAGCATTGATAAATCAATTAAGGCGGTTTCAAGTTGAATAATTAACTCATGATCATTGATCAAAAGTCCGCCTTTAATAATTTCTTCACTCGCATCATTTGGTCCTGAATTAATCAGTCCCATCTTAGAAACTATCGTAATCATTTCACCTAATATGATATAAAAAATCATGGCCATAACGGAACTATTTAATTCCTTTCTTAAAGGTTTAACTTCAATTAATTCACTCATTTCTAATCTAACGCTAGATTCAATCATTCTAAAGCGCAAGAGGTTAATGGCCAAAATAAAGGAAGTTTTCACGTTAGTGCTCTTATAATAGCGAGGATCTTTTTTGGAAAAACCTAAAAATATCTCTACCAGCTCTTTGCTCCGTTTGGCCGAATCTTGCATGATAACTAAAGATTGCCTCATCTCTGTGTCACCGTTATCATCCAACAATAAAACATCTATTGCGGCCAATATTCCCGCTAGCGGATTGTTTAGTTCATGGGCAATTGAACTTGAAATAATACCTAACTCACTTGAAGAAATTTTTTTATCCGTCTTTTCCAGTACTTCCTTATCAGAAACAAAACTGTAATAAACATAATTTTCGTTTTCACAATTAAACTCTTTTCGATAAATTTTATAAAACAAACCATCATGTTCATATTTTTCTTCATGACCAAGACGAGTACAGACTGATGGTAATATATTCATTTGCAAAAACTTTGAGTTATAAAGAATCAATTCATTGTTTTGTCCAAACAAAGCCAGCGGATAAGGTATAAGGGAGAGAGTTTTTTCTAAAATATCATTATTCTTTTCACTTTTTTCTTTATTTAACAGTCTTTTTATAAATTCGTTAATCATCCTTATGAAAAATATGTCCCGAACCTCCTGATAAAAGTCTTCGGTCTTTTTGTGATGTTTTATCAATACAAAACCATTGGTTGTGGGATTTAAGGGATAAACCGCGTTTTGTGCAAAATCTGTATCCGGATATATCTCTAATAATTTAGGTAAGCTTAAAAATTCTAAATTTTCAAAAAAGCCATTTTTTTTATTTTCGCTATTTAAATGATTGAAATAATCAGCAGTATCAAATATACCAAACAACTTATTTTCAAACTCTAAAAAAACATTAAATATATTTAGCAAATCAACCATGATCTTCATATCATCATCTTCGCTTTGGACCTTTGCATTTAGGGCTTCATTGGTTTTATTTAAATAGATAAGTGTTTTAGTTAACGCCTTTTGATAATTTGAAATGATTTCTTCTAACACTCGGTTGGTATTCACTTGGATATTATTTTTTGCAACAAGATCAAGTATACCGGAAAGGAAATCTATTTGATCGCTACCTATTGCATAAATAGATTCAGGAAGAAGCTCATGCATTTGATCCGTGATTAAAAAGATTTTGCCTTCAAAAAGTTTATTAACCACCTCTTGAGCAAAATTTATTGAACAGGTAAAAAGGATCTCGTGTTGATTAGCTTGCCAATCTTTTATACATTTATTTTCGAAGGAAATATTTAGGCTATTTAACTGCTCCATCAATTTAAGAGCAATCTCTGCGGACATATGATCACTGATGATACAATATTTTTTTTCGTTCATTGATCACTTTTCCTATAGACCTTGCTACTGCCGTCAACAAAATGAAGTTCATATGGTTTCGAGATATCGCCTTTTTCAAACTGTTTGACCGACGAAATCACTTGTTGGTTTGAATCTATTACCATCGAATAACCGCGCTCAAGAACTTTTTTGGGATCTAGTGAATTTAACTTTGCTTCTAACATACTTAGTTGATTGTTTTTTTGCCTTAGCCACCCGTCCATACTTTGAGAAAGCCTAGAATGTAGGTCATCTAAAAAAATAATCTTTTCTGCTACTTTGGTTATTTCCCATATGTTTTTGATAACATCTAAGCGCTCTAATCTTTTTTTAAAAGTATTAATACACTCCCAGAAGAGTCCAATCGTTTTACTGGGATCACATTTGGCTAGCTTGTTTTTATAAAACAAACAAGTGTTATCCATATTTCTTTTTAGCGTATCTCTAAGGTTGTTTAGCCGGTTAAGCAAATTAACTTGATTTTCCGTTAATATTTCAGCTGCTGCAGAAGGGGTTTCCGCTCTTTTATCAGCCACAAAATCGCATATTGTAAAATCAATTTGATGTCCCACTGCACTTATGATGGGAAGTGGAAAGTGGTATATATCCCGAGCCAGTAGCTCATCATTAAAGGCCCACAAATCCTCAATACTTCCTCCACCTCTCATCAAAACTACTACATCCACAGGCATTTTTTTTTCATCCACCAATCTTAAAACTTTCTGCATAGCTACTCTAATGGACAAAGGAGCTTCTTCTCCCTGCACTAAGGCGGGAATTAAAAGCAGATTCATAAATTGACTTCTTCTTTTGAACACATTTATAAAATCGGTAATGGCTGCCCCTTTTTCGGAAGTAATTATGACGACATTAGTAGGATAGGCGGGGATTACTTTTTTGTGGTCTTCATCGAATAAACCCTCTACTTTTAGTTTATTTTTTAACTTTTCAAATTCTTCAAAAAAATCCCCTTTGCCAATTTTTTTAACACTGGAAACAATAAGTTGTAAATTTCCTCTTACCTTATAAAGATTAATAGAACCAGTCAGAATAACTTGATCCCCATCTTTCAGCGTTTTGATAATTGGATTTCTGGCAGCATTCATAAAAAAAAGAGCGCAAGAGAGTGATGAATTTGGATCAGTTATGGAAAAATACCAATGCTTAGAAGCAGACTGGGTTAGACCTTTTATTTCACCCTCAACACAAATACTACTAAAGGTTTCATCCAAAGTATTGGCTATGGCGGAAAGTAAATCAGTAACAGTTATTTTTTTATTCATCAAGGATGATCATATCAATATGATCAACAGTTTTAAAGGGCCATATCCTTCATTTTTTTGTATGACTTTAAAAGGACCAGTGCTTGTGTAACCTGGTTATCATCTTTAGCTGAGTATTTCTTCAACATACTATCTTGACTTTTGCTAACGTTTTTATCCTTAGTATACTTATTTCTTCTGATAAGCTTTTCCTCTTTTTCCTTTTCCAGTCGAATTTGTTTTTCCTCTTTGGTTTCAATAGTAGCAGTTAGGTGATTTCTTAGATCAATTTCTCTAACAAATGACTCCTCCATCGAACTTTGCCCACTATCTTCTTTCGATTCAATAGCTTCAACTATAATGTCAGGTTTAATCCCTAGTGCTTGTATTTTTTTCCCAGAAGGCGTCATATATTGGGCAATCGTCAACTTAACTCCATTATCTTCATCTACTTGAGCAACCGTTTGCACCGATCCTTTACCAAATGATTGGGTTCCTATAATAATTGCCCGCTTATGATCTTGTAAAGCTCCTGCAACAATTTCAGAAGCTGATGCCGAAGCACCATTAATGAGTACAATCATGGGCACGTCTAAGGCCTTGAATCCTGTTTTTTTAACATATCTTATTTCTTTTTGCTTAGGATCTCTTCCTTCCGTCGAAACCACTATCCCGTCTCTTAAAAAAAGAGAAGAGACGTCCACAGCTTCGTCTAACAATCCACCAGGATTAAACCTCAAGTCTAATATAATTCCTTTGAGTTTATTTTGCTTGGAACCCTTTTTTTCATAACTCATAATTTCTTTGCCTATATATTCGCTCGATCCACTTTGGAATTGACTCAGTCGAATATAGAGATATTCATTATCTAGAAGCTCTGATTTGACGGGTTTGATTTTTATAATCTTTCTTTTAATCGTAAAATTTTTGAGTCCCTCATCATTATTGTCACGACGAATGCCAATCTTGATATCTGTCTCAGGCTCACCCTTCATCAGATCTATGGCCTCTTGGAGGGTCATTCCGAGCGTTGATTCATGATTGATCTCAACAATTTGATCGCCTGATTTTAAACCAGCTTTGTAAGCGGGACTATCTTCAATAGGAGTAATGATCACCAAAACCCCGTCTTTTTGGGTCACTTCAATACCCAACCCCGCGAACTCACCCTTGGTATCTTCCTGCATCTTTTCTAAAACCTTTTTTTCTAAAAAATTTGAATGAGGGTCAAGCGTATTCATCATGCCTCGAAGAGCTCCATTAATAAGCTTTTCAGTATCCACATTGCGGTAGTATTGACTTTCGATTAAAAATAAAACCTTATTGAACAATTCCAATTGTTCAAACCTAGATTTCGTAGCTGCCAAAGAGCTTTGTGATAAAAAATAACCACTGCCACTAATCGCCAGAATACATAAAATTAATTTTCCATAGTACGAATAATTTTTTTTCATTAAATCCTCAAATATAAAATAACTAATGCAATTATATTAAATCATGTGGGAGGTATTTTGTGTTTTACTCCCCTTTCTCACTTCAAAATAAACTTCACCATGTTTTTCCAAGCCGAGATTAGTCGAGCCGATGACATCACCTTTTTTAACCTGATCTCCCTTTTTAACTTTTGCGTGGTAATTTCCAAGGATCACAGATCTAAGCCCCAGGCCATGATCGATCATAACCAGCTTGCCATAAGTTGACAAATCGCCGACAAAAACTATAGTACCTGTATTAGGAGCATACAGCGGCATTTCACGATCATGCCCTATATATATCCCTTCGCCATTATTTTTATACCGCAAATTAGCACTATCAAGCGGTAATTTAAAACGATCATTGGCACTTAATTCAATTTCTGGGAATATTTTTTTCTTTTTATTGCTTAACTCTGCTCTCATTTTGTCATACTGAGAGTTCAAATAGGTTTGTTTTTTAAGTTGTTCACTATATTTATCACTGATTAGCTTTTTCTCTTCTTCCTTTTCAATTAGTAGAGATTTTAAACTCATTTCGATCCGGGTATATTCTGCGACTCTATTACTTAACTCATCAATTTGTTTTTTTAACTCCTGGTTACTAAGGATCTCTCCTTTTACTCCCTCAATTTGAATAGAAAGAGCATTAATTATTATTTTTTTAGTAACCAAATCAGCCGGTCTTGGGTTGGAATCAATATGTTTGATCAACACAGCCTTAAGCATTTTTTGGGAATTTACCAGCTTTACTTTTAAATTTAATTCATTTGCTTCCAACTCTTTAGTCATTTCTGCTACCATTTTTTCAATTCTTTTTCTTTCACTGGCAGCTTGCAAGTACTTTTTAAAGTTATGGGTCAACTGGTCTTCTACCTTAGCAATGGACGTACTAATTTTTTGTATTTCACTTCCGATGTCCCTGATATTTTTTTTAATATCATTTAATTTAACAAGTTCATTGGTTTGCACAGCAGGTAAAGCCCCCCATGAAGGTTCCAAAAATCCAAGGTTTAATCCAAGTATTAAAAAATATAAATAATTAGAAATATTTCTCATGACTCCCACATATCTTTCTTAAAACCACCAATAAAAGTAATTAACACCAATAGGGCAGCACCTATAATATTAAGATGATTTACCTGGGGAATGAAGCTAAAAACTATAATAAAAAAGACTAACCAACTTCCTACTCCGATTAAAAGGGTTTTTAATAGAACTTGTCTTCTCCTTTGATATTGTTCAACCAAATAAGCAATCTTCGCCAATGTCCTTTTGACCGAAATAAAAAATATCAACCACAGGCTTATCACCGACAATAATATGAAAGGATAAACAAAATGACTTTTTCTAAACAAGAAGTCCTCTGAAGCCTTCCTATCACTAATATTATCTTTAATATCACCTAGGATTAAATTTTTCTTATCCACCAATCTTTCCACGTATTCTCTAACTAATTGCTGACTTCGAATGCTGGTCTTTAACGCAAATATTATTTTAAATCCGACGTAATCCATATCTAAAACCGGACTTAAAACATTCACATCAAGCTCACTTAAAATTTTTTTGACTTCTTTAGCTATCACTTCTTGGTTGAGAGTTTCTATTTGTTTGACCTCTTCTAAATCTCTGAGCTTCCTAACCACATCCTCATGATTTTCGTTTGAAGACATTAACACATAGAAATATGAATATTGGTTTTTATTAGCTATTTTACTTTGTAAAAAATCATTCACTATATTTTGAGCCAATAAAACAAGAATAAATAATCCACACAAAAAAATAAAACTTAATCCTTTCAGCGGATGTTCCCTGATTGCTCTCATAAACAAGTTTAAATAAAACATGCATGCCCCGCATGAATCAAGCGTCCACCATCTAGATGAATAATTCTCCCAGAAAAACTTCTGATAAGATCTCGATCGTGAGAAGCCCAAACTACAGTTAGTCCCTTTTTTACGTTGAGAAAATTTAATAACTCAAATATTTTCAAGGCATTTTCTTGATCAAGAGAGCTGGTTGGTTCATCTAGAAAAATAACATCAGGTCGAGACAACAGTGCTCGCAAAATAGCTATCTTTTGCTTGAGTCCACCATTAGCATCTTTTATTTTCAAATTAAGACGATTTCTGATTTTCAAAATATTAGCAAACTCAACCATCTCGTAAACAAATTCATTTTTATTTTTATAAATGCTGTTATCATAGGCCATCATCAAATTCATTTCACAAGAATAGTTTTCAATCAATCGCAAGTCCTGAAACACCAAGGCCATGTGAGCATTTGGCCGCAACAACTGCACCCGCCCTTTAGTGGGCTGGAGCTGACCAGATAGAACTCTCAACAAAGTTGTCTTGCCGGCCCCCGAAGCACCGGTAATAAAAAGAATTTCCCCTTGCCCGATTTCCATCTGGATAGTACTTAAGGCATTAAAATTTTTAAAGTTAACACCCACGTTATCAAGAGTTAGAATTTTTCCACTTTTAAGTCCGTAATGAGCATTTTTTTGATTGATTGTCTTTGATTGATCAAACATTACACCCATCCTTAAGTTATCCGATTATCATCCTAATAATTACTGGAATACCCCGTCTACGCCGCCAGGGTATTCCATATTCATTTTAACTTAGTGAGTAAATAAAAGTAAAGATAAGTATAAACTGGGCAATTTTGTCAAGTATCTTGAACTAGTATTTATTTATTTATTACTTACCATGGGTCAAAGTTATTGTACCTGTTTATTTGCCTGTGGCTTTCTTTTTTTCATTCTACGAAGTCCGGAAATGAGAACGTTCAGCATGATACCAGCTTCTCTTCGTAAATCGTTATCGTTTACAAAACGATAGAACAATTCAACTTCGGAACCTGATTTAAACGTTCTTATACTTTTGGACAAATCCACTTTAGCCGGAATAATAACTTGTGTGTCTTGATTCATATGGTTGCTCCCTTTCAATATGCCCAATATACTTACTTATAGCTATTTTTTCAAATCAAATAATCGGTCTAGATCATTTCTTTATCCTCGATAAGGCCATAATTATGGAGCTTGTTATAAAGTGTTTTTACGGTAATACCAAGAATCTTAGCGGTTTTCGTCTTATTTCCACTGAGTACTTCCAAGGTTTTTATAATATGCTTTTGCTCCAGATCTTCAAGTGTCATTTCCACGTATTTCTCTTCATCTATTTGCAAAGTTTCCTCTGAATCTTCAATCTTAGTAATTAACCTATCCATTAAATGAATCTTTTCTATAATCAAGCCTTCTGCCATGATATAAGATCTCTCCATAAGATTTTTTAATTCCCTTATGTTACCTGGCCACTTATAGCTTTTCAAAAGTGCTACTGCGCCAGGAGATAATATCTTTTGTTCAGCCACCGTTTGCCCATCATTTAAAAACTTATTTGCTAAAACTTCAATATCTTCGACATGGTCTCTTAAAGGAGGCATCACCACAATAATTTTACCAACACTATAAAATAAATCTTCTCTAAAATGTCCACCATCTACTTCATCTTGCATGTTCACCGTAGAGGTAGCCATAATCCTTGGATTAATGGGATAAAACACTTCTCCACCGATTTTTTGAGCTTTTTTACTGTTGATTGCTTGATATAACTTCGCT
>MEPW01000002.1:14373-15141 GCA_001769975.1 Bdellovibrionales bacterium RIFOXYA1_FULL_36_14
TAATATTTTTAATCAAGAGAGTTCCATTCTTGGCCAATTCCAAAAGCCCTTTTTTTACACAAACCCCGATCAATTCTTCACCAAATAATTCAACGTCCATCTCTCTTTCATTCATTGCTGTGCAGTCCACAATTAGATAATTATCCATCTTACGCTGACTTCGACAATGTATCCTGCGAGCGAGTAGTTCTTTGCCTACCCCTGGTTCACCTTGAATAATACAATTACTCTCTACTCCAGCTAATTTATCAGCAATATTTTTTAAGCGATTAGTAGCTTCTGAAATACCTAAGATCTCCTTTTCTTCGACCTGATTACCATTAGTCACGAGTAGCCCATTTCTTTGAAATTCAATTTCCTTTTCCTTCATCTCAATTTGTTTTAAGAGAAGTTCATTAAGTTGCTTGGCCTGTAAATACATTTTTATATTAGAAATAGGACGGATGAGTTCATTTAAGATACTTAAAATCTGGGTTATATCTTCTCTTTTAAAATACTTTTCTTCAGTATTTTGAAAGTTAATAATGGCTACGGCTACGCCCTCAATTACCACTGGTATACATAAAGAAGATTTAATTCGGTTGCGATCTTCATTACAAAAAAGTGGATCACTACTTACATTATTTGAATAATAAGCCTTTTTAGTTCTAAGTACAAAACTGTCTATCCCAATTATTGGGTTAACATCTTGATCTTTAAGGATTTCACCATTCCTTATAATTGGTTTAATATTGGAATTTTCATAGATCAAACCAACTGAAAATAGCT
>MEPW01000003.1 GCA_001769975.1 Bdellovibrionales bacterium RIFOXYA1_FULL_36_14
TCTACCATCTTCTCCTCCACAGCATCACCCTGACAGCAGGGATGCATGCATGGTTAATTTATTTTATCCATGTTAGCCAGTATTAGTTGGGTTTTAACTAATACTTTATCTCAACATCAACACCTGAAGACAGGTCTAATTTCATTAGGCTGTCGACGGTTTGCTGAGTTGGATCAATAATATCAATGAGTCTTTTATGAGTTCTCATCTCAAACTGTTCTCTCGATTTTTTGTCTATGTGTGGTGATCTCAGAACAGTATATTTATTAATTTCAGTGGGCAACGGAATCGGACCAGCAACTCTCGCACCGGTTTCTTTGGCGGTTTGAACAATTTCATTCACAGAATTATCCAACAATCTATAATCGTACGCACGCAATTTAATTCTTAACCTAGAAGCTTTCATTCTACTTATTCCTTTTTCCACCAATTAGAACTTGATTAATATGACCTTTTGGGCCCGATGTCAACACTCACTACATTTTTTTTGTAAAAAAAATATTATTTTTATGATTAAATCATAAAAACAGTATTAATTTATAAAAATCCCCCTTTTTTCGAGAATATTTTTTGTCATTTGTTTCCCCATATCCTCATATTTTAAAAAACTGAGGGTAAAACTCGCTCTACCCTGTGTTTTTGAACGAAGGTCTGTGCTATACCCAAACATTTCAGTCAATGGAACTTCTCCGTTAATTACTTCCTTACCAACCTTGTGTCCCATAGAAATGATTCTGCCTCTTTTCATATTTACATCGCTAACAACATCTCCAGTATAGTCAAGCGGAGTAATAACTTCCAACTTCATAAAGGGTTCCATCAGAGTCGGTTTCGCTTTTATACATGCTTCTCTAAACGCATAAGCAGCAGCTATTTTAAATCCAAGCTCAGTGGAATTGGTTTCATTATATTCTGCTTTTTTTAAAGTGACTTTTACATCTATGAGAGGATATCCAGCCAAAACTCCTCCTGCTGCTGCATCCTTTAAACTTTTTTCAATAGCATTTAAAAAATCTTCAGGTAGATCTCTTTTTTTAACTTCTGATTCAAAAGTAATACCAGTTTGTGATTCAAACTTTTCTACTGATACTGTACACTGACCGTGCTGTTCTTTCCCATTTATTTCTTTATTAAAAGTATAAGAAGCAGTTGCTGATTCTAAGATAGTTTCCCTATAGGATGCTTGTGGTTTTCCAACGTTAATGCCAACATTAAATTCTCTACCTAATCTGTCAACTATGATTTCCAAATGTAATTCACCCATACCAAAAATTAAAAGTTGTCCAGTTTCCTTATTATTTTTAAAATCAAAGGAGGGATCTTCTAATTTTAATTGTTCTAAAACATTTATTAATTTTTTTTCATCTGCGCTTGTTTTAGGTTCGATTGCCACTGATATAACCGTCTCTGGAAATTCCATTAAATCATAAAGGATTGGTCGATGTTCCAAACAAAGTGTTTCTCCTGTTATAGTTTCTTTGGGGCCTGCAAGTGCGACAATTTGCCCAGCGGTTGCTACTTGCAACTCCTGCCTTTTGTTTGAATGCATTTGAAGAATCTTGCCAATACGCTCTCTCTTTTTTTTGTGAGGATTATAAATATTTTGGCCTACTTTTATTTCCCCAGAATAAATTCTGATATAAGTAATACTTCCAACAAAAGGATCGCTCGCAACTTTAAATGCCAAGGCGCTAAATACTTCTTTGGGGTCAGGCTTACGTGATTCCATCTTTTCAAAATTTTTTGTATTATGACCTATTATGTCTCCTCTATCTAAAGGTGAAGGTAAATAATCTACAATGGCATCAAGTAAAGGTTGGATCCCTTTATTTTTAAAAGCAGAACCACACAAAACTGGAATAAAGTGATTACCATTTACCGCTTTTCTTATCACTCTTTTTATCTCATCAATAAAAACCTCTTCTCCTTCCAAATATTTCTCAGCAAATTTATCATCATAATCTGCCAACGATTCAATCAAGTCTTCTCTTAAGGCCTGGCAAATTTCCAACACACTGTCTGGAACTTCCATTAATTTATAAGTAGAACCCAGATCATCTTCATTCCAATACAAAGCTTTCATTTGTACTAGATCAACAATGCCCTTAAATTTTTCCTCAGAGCCTATGGGATATTGAATAGCACAAGCAACTTTTCCTAATTTTTCCCTAATATCTTTTACGCAAAATTCAAAATCTGCACCTACTCGATCCATTTTATTAATAAAGGCAATTCTTGGAACTTTATATTTATCAGCTTGGTACCACACAGTTTCTGATTGAGGTTCAACACCTGAAACCGCATCAAAAACACCTACTGCTCCATCTAAAATTCTTAAAGATCGCTCAACTTCAATTGTAAAGTCGACATGCCCAGGGGTATCGATAATATTAATAGTATTTTTTTTCCACTCACAGGTTGTTGCAGCCGACGTAATGGTTATTCCTCTTTCTTGTTCTTGGACCATCCAATCCATAATAGTATTACCATCATGAACTTCACCCATTTTATGTGTTTTACCTGTATAATAGAGAATTCGTTCGGTGGTTGTAGTTTTGCCAGCATCTATATGGGCCATGATCCCAATGTTGCGAATATGCTCCATTAATAGCTCCCAAAATAAATCAAAAAAGATTTAGCACATTAAATCTAAAAAACAATTATAATTGTAGCGGTCGTACTTGTAATGGCAAGAGAATAAGAAAAAACTTATGTTGAATTAAATTACCATTTAAGATGAGCAAATGCTTTATTGGCTTCTGCCATTTTATAAACATCTTCTCTCTTTTTAACAGATCCACCACGATTATTAGCGGCATCAATAAGCTCATCTGCTAATTTATCCATTAGATTTTTTCCACCCCTAGAACTGGAATATTCTTTTATCCAACGAATGGCGAGTGATTGCCTTCTGGTAGGTCTTACTTCAATTGGTATTTGATAAGTAGCACCGCCAATTCTTCTTGATTTTACTTCTATCGCTGGTTTTACATTCGTAAGTGCTTTTTTAAAAACTTTCAAGCCCTCTTCTCCAGTCTTTTTTTCAATCAACTCAAAGGCGCCATAAACTATTTTTTCTGCAACAGACTTTTTACCACCCAAAGTAAATCCATTAATAAATTTTGTAACAACTACATCTTGGTACTTTGGATCAGGTAATACTTCTCTACTTTCTGCTTTATGTTTTCTACTCATAATAAAATATCCTCAAATATCAAAAATTAATTATTTTTTTGGTTTCTTACAGCCGTATTTGGAACGAGCTTGCATTCTCTTATCTACACCAGTAGCATCAAGGGCGCCACGAATTGTATGATATCGTACACCTGGAAGGTCTTTTACCCTACCACCTCGAATCAAAATAATTGAGTGCTCTTGAAGATTATGTCCTTCTCCCCCAATATAGGAAGTGACTTCGAATCCACTTGTAAGTCTCACCCTGCAAACTTTTCTCATCGCTGAGTTAGGTTTCTTTGGAGTGGTTGTATAAACTCTGGTACACACACCTCTTCGCTGGGGACATGCTTTTAATGCGGGCGCCTTAGTCTTTTCAACTTTATCAAGACGACCTTTTCTGATTAACTGATTAATAGTAGGCATTACAACTCCTCTCAATGTACTTATACTTAAAGCTTAAACCGTTTTTTTATTAGCCAATTGTTCCACTTCTGTAACATAACAATTGGCTCATTACAAGTATTTTCTATACAGTTAGTATAACCTCTTCAGTAGGTTCTTTTTCTTCAAGAACCACTTCCGCTTCAAAATCACGGTATCTTGAAATTCCTGTACCTGCAGGAATCAATCTACCCATGATCACGTTTTCTTTAAGACCTCTTAGCGCATCACGTTTTCCTTCAAGGGCAGCCTGAGTTAACACCTTAGTGGTTTCCTGGAATGATGCCGCAGACAAGAAAGATTCTGTAGTCAACGACGCTTTCGTGATTCCAAGTAACAACGGATTTGCTGTCGCTAGTTTTAATCCTTGTTCAGAAAGTCTGGTATTTTCATCCAAAAATTCTAGTTTTGTTACAGTATCCCCTGCAATGAAACAAGAATCACCCGGGTCTTGTATTTCAACCTTTTTGACCATTTGACTAACTATTACTTCAATGTGTTTATCGTCAATACGAACACCCTGTAGTCGATAGACTTCTTGAATTTCATCAACAATGTATCTGGCTAAATTTTTAAGACCTAGTACTCTCAAAATATCATGAGGATTACTTGGTCCATCCATTATTGGATCACCAGCTCTGATAAAATCTCCTTCATTTACAATAACATAACGACCTTTAGGTACAGAATATACAACTGGTTCTGTTCCATCTTCAGGCCTTATTATGATTCTTCGAGTTCCTCGTAATTCAGAGCCAAATTCCACGATGCCAGAAATATCAGCAATTTGAGCTGCATGAGCAGGTTTTCTAGCTTCAAAAAGTTCTGCAACTCTAGGCAAACCACCAGTAATATCTTTCGTCTTCATGGTTTCACGTTGGACTTTTGCAATTGGGCTACCTGCCTCAACTCTAGCACCATCACTTACCGTAATGTTAGCACCTACTGGTATCCTGTAAACCGCCTGGCGTTTTGATCCCGCCACTGTTAACAATTTGCCCGAATCATCCACAATAACTACTCTCGGTTGTAAAGCAGCATCCTTGGATTCAACAACCACTTTATGAGTTAATCCAGTTACAGCATCAATTTGTTCGTTAATCGTGCTTCCAACTATCAAATCCTCATATTTTACTGTTCCACTAACCTCAGTTATGATTGGAATCGCAAAGGGATCCCATTCCATAACTCTGTCTCCTACCGCTACCAGTTGGCCTTCCTTGAAAAAGATTCGTGCTCCATAAACGGCTGGATATCTTTCTTTTTCAACACCTTGTTCATTTTTAATAATAATTTCACCGGTCTTATTCATGATAACCATCTGACCATCATTCATAGCTGCAATCTGAACTTTATCAAAAGCAACAATACCAGAAGTTCTAATTTCTGTTTTATTAACTCGAGCGCCAGCTGTAGCAGTACCACCAACGTGGAAAGTTCTCATTGTAAGCTGGGTACCTGGTTCACCAATAGATTGAGCAGCAATAATTCCAACTGTTTCCCCAATACTTACCATCTTACCTCTTGCTAAATCTCTTCCAAAGCAGTGTGCGCAAAAACCATATCGTTCCTTGCAAGTTAAAACAGTTCGAACCTTTACTTGATCAACATTCCTATCTTTTAATATTTTTACATCATCCTCGACAAACATATGATTTCTTAAGAAAATTTCTTCTCCATCAGAACCAACAACTGCTTGTGATGAAATTCTACCCATAATCCTTTCGGTAACATGCTCAACAATTTCACCTGCTTCAATTCTTGACGTTAGTGTAATTCCATCAGTAGATCCACAATCTTCGCTTCGAATTATACCATCTTGGGCTACGTCTACTAATCTTCTAGTTAAATATCCTGAATTAGCAGTTTTTAAAGCAGTATCAGCCAAACCTTTTCGAGCTCCGTGAG
>MEPW01000004.1 GCA_001769975.1 Bdellovibrionales bacterium RIFOXYA1_FULL_36_14
GATGATTTATGATTTGCCTCAAAAAGATAAATGTATGGTTGGTCCTGATTTGGATATTTATGAACAGGTTAATACCGCTCTTTCTAAAAATTCACTTCCCCTTTTAACAATTACTGAATTTCTTCATTTGTTTAATAATATGACTTTCAATAAACCATTTTATTGTGTGGAACTCAAAGAAATGATTGAGCTGGCGGAAATGGTCGAAGATGTTGATAAGGAAAAGCGGCTGACTACTGCAGAAAAATTTGGTTTTACCACTGCACCGGTAGATTTAAATATCATTGAGCATGTTCAATATTTTACCTGGATATTAACAAATTATAGTTATAGCAATTCGATTGTTTTTGGCCTTATTGATTCCAATAGCGATGACATCGATTATTTGGAAAGGGCCATTATGTGTGTAGAGCTTTATCAATGGTTATCCAGACACTTTAAGGACCATCACTTTGTATATGACCTTAATGAATTGATTCACAATAAGTCGATGGCCATAGAAAAGTTAAATATACTTCTATCGGAAAAAATTATACCGCTTTGTTCTAGCTGTGGTAAGCAGCTGGAAGAAGATTCGCGTTTTTCAATCTGCGAAAATTGTTTCAAACGTCGTCGATTTACCCGAAGACCTACTTCCAGACCCCGCGAAAAGGCCCGAGAGGGAGTGGAAAATTCTTCATATAAAACGGGTGAAAGATCAGGTAGTAAAAAATTTTCCCGGGGTGGAAAACAGACCAGTGATGCCTATAAAGCCGGTAGATCCTCTCCTAAAAAGTTTAAGAAAAAATTTAAAAATTTTAAAAAAAGCAATTAATCAAATATTTAAATAGCAAAATTTGAATCAACATACTTTTGATAAAGATAAATAGTGTCGTTTAAGGCTTGTTTGAAACTATTACTAAAAATAATTACTCCCTCCTTATGGCCTTGCATAGCGAAGTAATTTTTAGATGAATTATGAATTAACTCCTTTACTGCCGTGGCCATTTCTTTGGTTCCGTAGGGTATAGAAGAGGCGGTAGAGGGAGCATGGTTATTGATCATACCTTCCCATATTTTTAGACTATGTATATGAATGACTACTGCAATATCGTTTTGGGCTTCATATATTGCGGCGTGAGTGAGTGACTCGCTGGATGCTTTGGTGGGACCGTTGGTGAAAATTTTAAATTGATCAATATCATAGTTAATGACTCGGGTATAATGTTTACCGCAAAGTTTATTAAGATGTCCGGTTTGGGTGCCACTAATGAGAAATTGAGGTTTAGGAGTATCAAAAAGGTGCAAGTAGTTTTTTTTGCATGAAATATTACCAAAACCTATATTATTTTGTTCATAACATCCGATTAATTTCATCTGATAAAGTACACTCCTATGATTTTCAAGCTCATTATATTCAGCTAACTCAAGTGGATTGGTCAGAGTAAAATTGGAATGATCATATTTTATTACACCATCATCAATGTTTTTCATGTAAATAACTCCTTGAAATGTTCGATAAGGATCTAAAGCGTATCATTATACTATTTTATAAACAAAAAAAAGGGAAGCTGTGTAAATATGATGAATTCTCGGATGTTAAATATACTGCCGCCAATTTTTTATGAAGGTCGAGCTTATGGCCGATAAGGAAAACAATCATGGCTTATCATCAGAGGATGCAACTGTTGTGGAAAACGTTTCTTCAACGCAAGATGCACATCACGGTGCTGCTGAACAGACAAATTTTGACGATGAACTGTTAGATGACGTTGATGATGATGAGAATTTAGATGATGAAGAGCTTACTTCGCTAAAAAGTAAGGTACTAAAATTTTTGCAGGAAAAGGTACCGTTTCTATACACGTTATATTTAAAAATATCTAAGCAGGAAATTTCTGAGGAAAATGAAGATCTTGGCGATGATGCAGACGCAGAAATTAATGACGAGGTAGATGACATTGCAGATGAAGCTGATCAAGGGGATGGTGCAAAACAGGGATTAGCTGAAAAAGTTGATGCCACCATCAAAAGTATTAAAGACCACTTGTTAAATAAAATGCCTTTTTTAGAAAAATTTGCCTCAAAGAAGAAAAATAAAAAACCACGAAAAAAAATATTATCCCAAAAAATGACTTACTTGATTTTTTTTGGATTAATTGCATGGCTTTTATTTGATGAGGGGTTTAATCCTCAAAATGAACAAACGATTAAGCCTCAAAAGCCAACTACCGCTCAGGTGGCTGAACAACTAAATCAGCCATCCAATACCGAAGAAAAACCTATTCCATCTCCATCAGAAGATGTAGACCCACAACAACCTCCCCACGAAGTAACGACATCGGAAAATAGCGATATCCCAATTACTACCGATGTGGAAACATTACCTGTAGAAATTTCTACTGCTACGGTTGAAACTACGTCTGAGGAGAATGTAGTTTCAAATACACTTGATACCGAACAAGCATCCGTGGAAACTACCACTGCGACAGAGGAAACAGTTATTGAAAATAATACCTCGCCTGTTGCCGTAGTGATAGGTGCAGATCCCGTCGTTGCTCAAGAAACACCGCCTGCTACGGTTACCACACCTCCAGACAGTTTAAAAGATGCAGAAAATAATCTTGATACTAAAGTCAATCAGATATCACAAAACCCACAATTTTCGGAGGATACCCCAGGGCATGATCCTATAAGCTCAGCGATTGAGCCACAACCGGGTAAAGTAGAAATTGAAAAAACCAAAGATCTAGACACCGAAATAAGAGATATTATTGAGAAAGTTGAAGAAAAATATGCTGATAAAGAAGATTATGAATCTGCACCCGATTATACGAAAGTGGGAAGAGGCCTGGTTTATAATTGTAAGAATAAACATTGGTCATGTTTAAATCGAACCAACTATCATCAATGTAGAAAAAATCAAATCTTTTTTACCAAACTTAAAGAACTACCAGAATGTGTGGTTTTTGATGTGTATTATTCGGATGAAGATTGTCAAATAAAACAGGCCGATATGATAAACAAACTAATACCGGTACCAGCATGTACCCAACTGTAGGACAAGTAATTGGCAAATATTAGGAAAATATGATGAGCAAAATTATAACGATTAGAAATTCTGAATCAGTGGATTATTATTTTACTAATTTATGCAAAGATTTTTTTGACTCAGATCTGGAATTTGTGTTTATTCCCGGTAATCAATTGGAGCAATTAGAAAAGTATTCTAAATTTCAAAATAAAATATTTTTAATTGAAATGTTTGACGAAGATTTCACCCAAAATATAATTTCTAATTTAAATTTGAATGATGATGAGGAAATATATCTAGTATTTAACTCCAACACTTTTAATACGGAAGATCTATTGGCCATTAAAAAAATTCTAATTGAAAATAATTCAGTTGGCGGATGGATTGACACCAATTATGAGGTGGAATTTTATGTTCCCTTTTTTCGATATCTGCTTAAACGTCAAGAAAGTGGTGAGAAAATTGGTAAGCTGAAAAATGTTGGTAAACAACTTGAGGGTCTAGTTGGAAATACTTTGGCTGAATTGCAAAGAGTGAAAAATATTCATGAACAAGTTGTTCCCATGAGAAATGAGAAAATGAAGGGAGTGGAGATACTCAGTAAGTATTCGGCTGGAGAAAAATCTGGTGGAGATTTTTTTGATATCATCTCAGACAAGAATGAATTTGTACTTCTCCTTACCACGAGTGTTTCATATGTAGTCTCGAGTGTAATCCTGGCACATTTTGAAGTCCTAAAAAAGAAAAAAAGTCTGGATGATAAGGTTATTTGGGATTTGATTGGTGATATTGAGTCAGAACTGGGGGAGCTTGGATTTGGGAAAAAAGCCGAGGATATCCAGCTCTTTGTGGCAAAGTTCGATCTGAAAAAATTTACAGCCAAAGGGTACATTTTTGGAAAATTTGAATTAATTTCTAATATGAAGGGTATCGTTACTGGAAATGATTATCCTGTAAAAAAAGTGTTTGCAGATAAAGCACATATAGATATACCATTTAAAAGAGGGGAAAAAATTGTGTTATTGTCCCCCGGAGTTCGAAATAATTTTGCTGAATTGGTAAAAGAAAATGACTTGACGTGCTTCTTGAGAGATAATTTTTCTAAATCAGGGAAAGCGTTGCTGAATGAGTTATTTTTTAATTTACACAAAAACAGTAGAGAAGATTTTTTAATATATGATGCTTCGGCTATCTTCATAGAGGTAAGTAAAAATGCAATTTTTCAAGTTTAATTTATTTATAATATGTGCTTATTGGTTGTCTGTTACCTTCGTATTTGCCAATTATACCGAACAGGAATGTTTAAATAAGGATTTTGATTTAACTATTTCCCATAAAGGCCAGCCCTTTGGATTAACTCAAAATATTATTAGATTGAACAAGCTTAAGTGTGTCATTCATATTGAAAGTGAAAAATTAAAATTTATGAAAAATAAATGGATCATTGATACTTGTCGTGAACCGGTACATATCAAAAAAGATTCAGGTTCCGTTGAAATATTTAAGAAAAATAGCGTGGTTTGTAGTGAGGACGAGAAAAAAATAGACTATTGCAAAGAATATTTTGAAATATGGAATGTCATTCAGGATTATGGATTAATTTTTGCGGCGGGGGAAAAAGGTAACCTGGAAGAAGATCACGGGAAAGTCTTTTGTGCCTATGAATTGGTAAAAAAATATCTATTAAATGGTGTGGTTTTCACCAGAAATTCTGACGAACCTTCCTTGTCGCCTGTAGAAAATAATACTGAACCTCAACCTTAATTTTCCCAGGCTTTATTCAACTCAAAAACATGTTGTTGGGGTGAATCGCATAGTATTTCTGGGAAAAAAACCACTTGTTTAAAACCACTTAACTGCATGTCTTTAAAACGTTGCTCCCTTTTAGATAATGTGTTTTTCAAGTTTAAAAGTGAACCTTTTTCATCTGCCTCTAATTTCCATTTTTCCAAAAAAGGGGTGAGTGATTTATTCACTAGAAGGTGGATATTGTCGTTGATATATTTTTTGGCATTGGCTTTTAGCAAAAGAGCATCGGATATTTTTTGTTGTTCAACGGAAGTTACTAAAAACCAATTGCAATCCTTAGATGTTTTAAATTTTTCTTGCACTGAAAGTGCTTCCAGAAAGGAATCCTTGGCTTTATAGATGGAAATCATGGCATCTATAAAATTATTAACAAAAATATTTCCCGTAACTTTTTCTAAATAGGCTAAAAGTTTGTTAATCCCGCTGGAAACTATGTTGGAGAAAAGACCATGGGGTTTATGTCCTGGTTGATTTGAAAACTTTTTAAAAATTTCTAAAAATGACTTATCGAAAAAGTTATGAATTTTTTCTCCAGCTTCTAGAAAGTCTATAAAATTTTGTCCGGGTGGGGTATCTAGGATAATACAATCATATTTATTCGATTGTAGATGGCGACTTAATTCAACAATTGACATAATTTCATTAAGTCCCCCACTTGGCCGCATGAGGATTTTTAAAATCGGGTTTTGCAAGTTATTTGATATATTATTAAGGTTATTTATAAACTTAAGTGTCTCTAAAGGGGCCATTAAAAGTGCGTCAAAGGAAGTTTCTTTGGCATTTTTCCTTTGATAAAAAAGATTGCTGTCAATCGTTTTGATTTTTCCAATATCTGAGTCCGTAATGTCTAAGACCTGTTTTAATCTTTTTGAGGGGTCAATGGTAATGATTAAGACTTGCTTACCCATGCGAGATAAGTAAAGGGCCCGTGAAGTTGCCAGCGTGGTTTTACCTACTCCGCCGGTGCCACAAAAAATTTCAATATTTTTGTTCTTAATTGAAGAATTCAATTGAAAATTTCCCTTAGTTGATTTGTAAGTTCATTAATAATATTTATATCCTCCAACTCCAGCAAATGAGGTAACATCATGACTTCTTGAAAACCGGTATCTTTCATCGATTTTTTTTCCAGATTAATTTTCTTTTTTATAAAATCAGGTGGATTGTTTATACCTGCTTTATGGTAGGAATTGTTAATAATTGGATATACTTCTGGAATTCCTAGCTCTGAAATTTTACTAATGAGTTCTTGAGTTTCTGTTATTGCCATGTTGCTGGGGTTGCATAACGTAAAGATGGTTGTGTTATTTTGGTCTGAAAGATAGTTTATAATTTGGTGCAAATCTTCGACGAGTAAACCCGAAAGGAAGATATCTTTAAAATTAAATGGACTTTCCAACATGGCCAGGGCGTGACCGGAAGACTCTGCGTCGATAACTATAGTTAGGGATTGATCTTCTTGTAATGTTTTAATAATTTTTCCCAGATAAGTGATATAACTTAAGCTGGGAAGTATTTTAAAAAGTGATTTGAAAAAGGAAGTATCCATTATCCAATTGGATATGATAACGGAACCCAGTTTATGGGCCATATAGTCTTTCATGCATGAGTTCATATCAAGGTTTAGATAAGGGATTTTTAAGGTGCGGCGAAGTTCAAAATCAGGATTTTGTCCAACATCGTTTAACAAAACCTTCCGTTTTTTTTTTATTAAATATTTTGCCCAAGCTAGAGCCAGAGAGGTTTTACCAGTTCCGCCTTTGCCGGTAAAAATAAATAGCTTCCTATTAAGTATGTCGATTGATTTAGAATGTGAAAAACCCTGCCATAAGCAGTTTTGTGTATCTTCCTTCAATTTCAGTTCCCACTTCTTGTTTTATATCAAAAGGATTATGATGGTGAATTATAAGCCACAACTTAAAATGCCGGTTGAGTTTTAATTCGGTCCCTAAACCTATATTGGTTCCAATAGTAAGTTTACTTTCTGATTCACGGATTTGGCCATCAATAATTCTTTTTTGCTTTGGCATATAAAATCCGAGCCCCCCTAATATGAATGGAGCAAATGAATCAAATTGAAAAAATTTTCCCTTTATGGAGAAAGCCAAACCATTAATTTGGGTGTAAAGGTTTCGAAATTTATGTTTGGAAAAATGGGTGTTGGCCACAAAGTCAAATGAATGGCTTGCAGTATAATCATAATAGCCGTCAAAGGTTACCTGATTTTCCCCATTATCGCTAAAGTCGCCGTGTAAAAAAGTTTGACCTATCGCCAATCCAATGGAGTGTAAATTTACTTCGCTGGTTGAGTAAGGATTGCTAGCTGTATCTGATACTTCTTTTATCTTGGCAGTTTCATTGGAAGGCGTTTTATGGTTTTCTTTGGAGTCTTGAGCTGATCCAGCTTTTTCTTGCGCACAAACAAAAAAACTACTTCCAACAAATATTGCTGCTAGAAGTAGTTTTACAAAAAATTGTAAATTAATCTCTATCATGAATTAAAAACCTACTTACTAGTTTAAAGTAGTAGATGTTTCAATTCCTGAATTAAGTTCATTTTGCATAAAGGGTTGAAAGGTGTCTGCTTCTCTTTCTTTAACACTTTCTAATCCTTCAATTGATCGAATGTAACCAGTAAATGTTCCCTCTTCAGCTCTGATAACGCGCTTAAGTAATTCAACATCACCGGCTTTTGTCGATTTTCTTTCTTGATCAAAAAGAAGTTGAATTTGGGTTTGATAAGTTATGTCATTTTTTGATTTGTTATCAATAACCTGAATTTCATGACCCTCTCTGATAATTTGAGCAATCTCTTCCAATGTTACATAACAACTTTGATGAGTGTCATAAAGCTTACGATTTTGATACCTCTTGATAATTCTTACGTTGTTCATTTTCTTCCCCTATTACTAAAAGACTTAATAACTAAGTGCTTAATAAAGATGCTAAGTTGAGCTTTTATACTCCGTTTTTTTACTTTTGTAACCCCTAGTGAATAATTTTCACGTAGTGTTAGCGCAGATCAAAAATATCAAAAAACATCTTTAATTTCAGCGTATTAGCAAAGTGTATTTTTTGCTGCTGATAAATTTGATGCTATGCTATTCATCTGCTTGCTGGATTGAATTAGCAATTTTTAATTAGTGATGTCAACATACATTTGCTGTTAAGCACATATTTTTTTCGTTAATTTTATTTAATTCATTAAATTTCAATAGGTTATCCTTGTTGAGTAAAAGTTGCCATTTTGCTTTTAAATCGTTCATTCGCTTAATTTTTTGTTCAGAGCGTACGATCCATTTCTAAGAAGAAGAGAGGAAAAACGCTTTTTCGAGGTGAACGTATCAAGGTGGATACTTGAATAAAAAAAATAAAACACTAAAAGTTACGCTAATGATTTGGGTCATGATGTTGTTGCAAGCATGCTCGACAAGTAAAAGCGTGTCCATAAATACTGCAGCTCAAGATGAAACAAACACCGCATTAAATGAGGCTCAAGAAAGTGAATATCAAAGTCAATTAGCAGAGGCAGAAGCTAATCTGAGTAAGCACATTGATAATATTTTAAAAAACAATAACGCAGACGAAATTACATTTTATGCCAGTGATTTATATTTGAAGGCCACTGATTCTGCGATTAGAGGGGAATCCCAAATCGCGGCTTTGCTCTATAAAAATATTTTAAAGCTGACTCCGAACATGCATGTGAAAAAAAAGTATGCTATCGAGTTGATCAAAACCGGAGAACTTACGGAGTCTTTAGAAATATTACAAGAAGTTTATCAAAAAGAAAAAGATGATAATATAGGGTTAGTGGTAGGGGGCGTGCATACGGCTACTGGGAATAAAAATGAAGCGCGCCGGATTTATAATAACATATTAAAGAGAAATCCTAAAAATGCGGAAGCATGTATTTTTTTGGCCAAGTCTCTTCTGACGGATAATGAATTTAATAAAGTGGATAACCTACTGGTCACTTGTAAAAAACATATCAAAAATGACCCAAGCTTTGCTTTTTACCAAGGTAAAATTGCTTTAAGTCGTAATCGGAAAGATGATGCTTTAAAGTATTTTAATGAAGCCTTAAAAACTGATCCTAAATATTATCAAGCGGCGATAGCCCTTGGTCTGATGTTAGAAGAAAAAGAAAGGTATAAACAAGCAACAGCAATTTATACAAAATTTTTAAGTCACTCCCCGGATAATTTGGAAGTCCTCACTAGAATGGTGCAAATCCTATTTTTGAAAGAAAAATCGGATAAAATTATTCCGCTTATGGAACGAATTGCCCAGCTTGATCCCTCGGATCTTAATTCAAAAGTCAAACTAGGAGTTCTTTATACAGATGTAAAGGAATATCAAAAGGCTAAAGGAATATTTAAAGAAATTTTGGTGGCAGCACCTGATTCTGACAAAGTTTTATATTATTTAGGGTCTTTATGCCAAGAACTGGGAGAATATGAAGAAGCTATTGCGTATTTTAATAAAATTTCTCCCGAGAGTGAGTTGTTTGGAAGTGGCAATATTGAAATCGCTAAAATGTTGTATGTATTAGCTGTTCCAGAGAAAGACAGCGAATCTAAAGACGTTGAGATTGATAAATTTATTACCTTTGTGAAGGAAAAATCTTCTAGGTATCCGAATCTAAAAGTAGATTTGTATTTTAACTTAGCATCCTATTATGACAGTCAAATGAATTATAACAGGGCGATAGAGCTAATTACGGAGATTAAGGTACTAAAAGAATATACCCTCGATCATGATTATTATCTGGCATCGTTGTATGAAAAAAAAGGTGATTTACAACTATCGAGGGACATTGTTCATAAAATAATTGAATCTGATCCGAATAATGCTCATGCTCTAAATTTTTTAGGTTACTCATTAATGGAAAAGGATGAGGATTTAAAATTAGCTTACGAATATATAAGTAAGGCCATAAAATTAAAACCTGAAGATGGCTATATTAGAGATTCTTTAGGGTGGTATTATTTCAAAATAGGTAATTTAAAAAGATCATTAGAGGAGTTACAAAAGGCTAAAAAGAATGAAAGTAATGATTCAGTAATTAATCAACATTTGGCAATTGTATATCAAAAACTAAAATATTATGATAAAGCCAAAAAATATTTTATGGAGGCACTTAAAAATTGCAAAGAGAACCCAGGATTAAAAAATCAGATAGTGCAAGCACTAGAGGACTTGGAAAAACTAAGACTTCCTGCCTCGAAGTAATTTATTTATTTGTCATTGTAAACTTACTATCATGCTCGACAGGCACGGTGCTTAACAACCAATCGTTGAATATAACCAGTATCGATACGGCTGTAAAAGCTACCTGCTTCGCTGGAAGTGGGCGTGGCCAAATAAGTTTCTTATCAGATAATTATTCTTTTGATTTTGAAACCACAATTGATGCTTCCAATGAACAATGGGCCATGGGTGTTTCGCTACCTTTTTATGGTGAAGAAGTCATGCAAATAAGTTTTAAAAATGCCTATGAAGGTAACAATCCGGTTACCGGTAGTTTTGCCAATAGAATGTTTAATAGTACCCAGAAAGTCAGTATTGAATATAAGGAAGTTTTAAATAAATTTTTACATCATTTTGCTTTGTTTTTAAAATTTTCCAACGAAGTGGATGCAAAAAAGCATTCATGTCAGGTTGAAGATAACGAAGGTTATTGTAAACTAATCTCCAATGATGTTTTTGATTACAAATTTAGCCCTACGAGACTTGAGCTAGCTTTCAAGGAAAATGATAATCTAACTTTTCACTTGGTTTTTTCTCACGGCGATGCGGGAAAATTTCGCAGGATTCGTGCTTATTATGAAAACCATGTCGAGTCAGGACTCAAGCGAACGCCTTTACGCCTGGATTTGATACTAGATAACTGTATGTAATTTAAGGGGTCATTCAATCCTAAGTCTAAATAAGTATCATTTTGTTTCCTTAATATTTAATTAAATTATTCCGATTAGATACGAGAGGGGGATTGTAATGACAGACCACCTAAGCATGCTCAATGACGAGCAAAAAATTAAAATTCAGGGGCAAGAGCTTTTAAAATATAAGTTTGCACCGGGAAATATATTTTGGATAAAAAAAAATAACAAACTGGTTAGAATTTTAAAGACCGGCGATTATATGGATAGCGAAATTTTATATAAATATATGAATAAATGTGCACCTCTGGTTTTAGAGCGGCTTATTAATGTGAAGTGGATTGAAGAAGTTTTTGAACATTTTATGGATTTAAAGCACGCTAAAAATTTAAATGAACAAATAGATGCTAGAGCAAAAATATTGAAATTAATTGGAAAGGTATATTGGCACGGTTTAGCCGAAGGAAGCTTAATTGATTTAATTAATTTGGGGGAAAAAGTTTTCTTCAAAATCCCGCCAAAGATTACCCGAGAACTATACCAGGGAGAAATGAATTTTTTTAAAATGAATGCGTTGACCGGAATTGTTTCTGTGCTTTTTTCATTAACAGTTGGTTATATGGATTTTGAATTTTTAGAAGACATATATCACGTGAGTTTTTTTGTAGATTATAGTTTGTTAGAAAATAAAATTGATTGGACCATGAAAGAAGCTATTGTACTGGAAGTAAAAACGCCTGGTGAAGGAGTTAAGGAACTGTCCAAGCAAACTGGCAAAGAAAATTTAAATCGTTTTGTGTCTCACCCCGGGCAATCATATCTTGGGGTGAAAGAAAAAATAAAAGATCTTTTTAATACTAAAGATTGTTTGCATCTTTTGACCAAACATCATGAGGCATTAAATGGATTGGGTTTTCCATTTGGACTTGCGGAAAATCAATTGTCTGATTTAGAGTCTATTATCATCTCATCATCAAGATGTTTTCAATCAGATAAAGAATTGATCCCAGGAGATGGGAAGGAGTTTTTTAAAGATATTAGAAAGTTTATATCGAATAGAATTAGCGTGGCATTGAAAAGTTGCTTTGAATCTAAAGGAGACAGCAATATTTCAAAAGCGGCATAAAGGTAAAAATGGGTAAGGCGGATACTAAAACCATTAAGCAGCCAAGTAAAAAGATTATTCTTAATCTAGCCGGTATTATTGCAGATAATTTGAAAAAAGTTTTTGATAGTTTTAATTGTGTTTTGGTATCCGAAGTAGCTACGGGTGCCAATATTGATTTTATATTGGTGAGGGACGTGGCCCTAGGATATGAGGAGCTTGCGAGCAAGTACCAAACTATCAAAAAAAACATTCCGATGATCTCTTTAAAAGAAGTGCTTAACAAAGATGAGTTTATTAAATGTAATGGTCGAGGATGGATTAATGAGAGAATCCTTTTGACTGATCAATTTTTAGAGACGTTTGATCGATTTTTTAATAAGACCTCATCGCTTCACTTAGAAGATATTTATAGTAATCTCCAATATAAATCAGAGGTAATTAAGCTTACCGGGCATATGAATATTGGTCATTACATGGATATCATCAGTTCCGAGGCGATGATCAAGGGACATAATGTTATTAACATCAGAAAATATTTTTTGAATGCAACTACTTATTTAGGCTACTTGCGTAGTGCTGATATAGGCAAATATCCAATTGATATTGATTATATGATTAAAAATGACCGGATGGATTTACAGATGTATTGCAGTGTTGAGAATTTTTATCTGGAATATGTTCAAAGTGCCATGAGAAATCCTGACCGGCTCAACCCACTGAAAGGGGCCTTGGCGGACTGTTTTTATCATACGGATTTTCTGGACGTTTATTTTTTAACTAAATCAGCTAAGGTAGTTTTAAGTGCCACTTTTTTAAAGGATGAATTGCTGGATAAAAAAGAAGGGTATTTTACCTCTATGTTGCTCAATGAAATTGATTCATTCAACCAATTTCAATTAAAGGAAAAAGAAAGACTTATTAACATCAAAATTAAAAAAGATGAAATACTTGAATATGGCCAATTAGAAAATGAAACATTACCTGGAGAGGGGATTGAAGTTTACACCCAAAAGAGATTGCGAGATGAGCCGCAATTGTTTGAGAAAGTAATTAATCATGTCGATCAAGTGAGAGAGCAAGAGGAAAATCCCAAGAGTGAAATAGAACTTAATCATTTTGACATCCAAAATTATTTGAAAAATTATCCGTCTCTAGAGGAAATTGCTTTTTTGGGTATTGATGATTATGAAGATATTTTGGGTGCACTTATCAATGGTATTGATTTTGTTTTAAATGAAAAACAACATTATACTATCAAAGGCACAGATCATATTAAGGACGAATTTACCAGAATTTCTGGGACCAAGGAACCCAAAGAAGGTATGTATATTATCAAGGGTAGTAAGCAAGAAAATGAAAAAGGTGAAATGCGATTTATTTCCCCTGGGGCTAACCAAGGTGAAAATGATCCATTAGATCAAGAAGACTTGGTTGCTGAGGCGGGAGAGTTGTTTGAACAGAGAATTGAACAAGCTACCCAAAACTATGAAAAAAGAATTCAAGCCTTACTTAGAGAATTGGAAGAGGCAAAATTGCAAGTAAGGAATACTGCCCAGGATAAAGCAGAAATAGAAAAACTCAGTAAAGAAAATAATGACTACCTAAACGCTCTCGAAACCGCCATGAAGCGTATTGAAATTTTAAGCGATAAGCTGGATAAAGCTCAAGCCGGGAAACCCAGTCCTGCTGTCACTAACATGAACACTGTTGTCCCGGCAGGCAAAAACAGCGAAAATATGTCGGAAGCGGATGAGACGCTAAGAAGACAATATAGTAAGTTAAAAAGGGAATGTGATGAGCGCGTGTTGGAAGTAAAGCGGCTTGAGCACCTTAATAGACAATTGGAAATGGAAGTAAAAAGATTAACTGCTCAGCTAGAAAAAAGTTCTGAAACGCTGGACGAAAACAAGGATGAAGAGGCAAAAGTTCGGGGAATGGAAGTCGAGCTTAAAAACTTGAAAGTCGAAGCAAACAACAAGGAAAAAACCGTTCAATTGTTAACCCAAAGGGTAAAAGTGTTAACTGAGCAAATATCCAGGTTACAAGATGACTCAAAAGCATCCAGACCGGTAGACAATGGTAAGATAGCTAAAATTGAAAATCGGATGAAGCAAGTTGATATAGCCAATCAAAATTTGACCAAGGAACGAGACGCTCTCAAGAAGGAAATCGCCGACAAAAAGAAAGATGGAGTGATTCTGCAAAAGGAAAACCAATCACTTAGAAATCAAAATCAAGAATTAGAGCGCAAGTTAAAAGTAGAAAAAAGTAAACAAGCCGCATAATTTCTTTACACCTTATAAAAAAATCTGTAGAACTTTAGACTTAAATGCCCGGGTGGTGAAATTGGCAGACACGCTAGACTTAGGATCTAGTGCCATTGGTGTGTAGGTTCGAGTCCTATCC
>MEPW01000005.1 GCA_001769975.1 Bdellovibrionales bacterium RIFOXYA1_FULL_36_14
TTTTCTTTCATCTCAATTTGCTTTAAGAGAAGTTCATTAAGTTGTTTAGCCTGTAAATACATTTTTATATTAGAAATAGGACGGATGAGTTCATTTAAGATACCTAAAATCTGGGTTATATCTTCTCTTTTAAAATACTTATCGTCGGTATTTTGAAAGTTAATAATGGCCACAGCTACGCCCTCAATTACTACTGGTATACACAAAGAAGATTTAATTCGGTTGCGATCTTCATTACAAAAAAGTGGATCACTACTCACATTATTTGAATAATAAGCCTTTTTAGTTCTCAGTACAAAACTGTCTATCCCAATTATTGGGTTAACATCCTGATTTTTAAGGATTTCACCGTTCTTTATAATAGGTTTAATATTGGAATTTTCATAGATCAAACTAACTGAAAATAGCTGTGCATCTATCTGTTTTTTAATAAAATCACCTAGTTGGAGAAAAAAACTAAATTCATCTAATTGTGTCAATAAACTTGACTCAAGATACTTAATTTCTGACAAAAGATTATGCGCTAAATTTATCATTGTTAATCTCCTAGACATAAAAAGTGGATATTTATCAAAAAAATGACTCATAGCATTACGAATCTAATATAACATTGTCTGAAAAATTTACAAGATAAAAGTGATCAACTATCGTATTTTTTTACAAATTTTAAATATTTTAAACTAGTTAGACCAACGCGGCGAAATAGACATTCCAAAATTATTTGTGATTGGACCTATAATATTACCTTCTTCCGTCATAATGTAGATATTATGGACAGCTTTTGAGGTAGTGATGACTCTTTGTGAGCTAAAGGCAATAAACTGACTATCACTTGACCATGTGGGATCCTCATTTGACCCAAAATCCTTTGTTAATCGCACTAAATTTTTACGGTTTGCATCTATTCTAAAAATATCAAATCGTTCGTCCAACCATGAAGCAAAAGCGATTTTTTTACCATCAGGCGAAAACCTGGGAGTCGCATTAAATTTTCCAACAAAACTTACTCTGGTTACATCCTTTTCCACTGATCTTGGATCTAGTGTATAAATGTGTGCCTCGCCAGGACGACTCGACAAGAAGGCCATCTGGGTACCATCCTTGGAAATGGAGGGGTCTACATCAATGGCAAAGTGATTGGTAATTTTTCTAAGATTACCACTTTCTAAATTTAAAGCATAAATTTCTGCGTTATCAGTATGAGATAGCGTCAAGGCAATATGTTTTCCATCCGGCATAAAAACTGCCCCAGAGTTAATTCCTTTACGAGACGAGATGAGAGATGTTTTATTAGTAAGCAAATCCAACATATATAAATTGACTCTGCGGTCTTTAGTTACTTCATTTTTTAATAAGCTATAAAGGACATATCGATTATCTTTGGAAATCTCGGGCGAAATTACTGTCCCTCTATGAAAAGTAAGTCTTTTTTTCCCAAATCCATCAAAGTCCATGCGATACAATTCCTTTATGGGAAAATTTCTGTCACGAGTTTCTATATCTGATACAAACACGATAAATGAATCAAAGATTGATTTTTTTCCTACTATAATTTGAAAAATGGAGTCCGCTACACTATGTCCGAGCGTTCTTAAATTTCCTTCCGAAACGTCTTGCTTCTCGCTAAAAACAAGTTTATTTTTTTGATTATCGTTACATTCAATACCTACATCAATAAAAGTAACCCCTTTTTTTGAAGGTGTTATTTTTAGATTTACCAAATAACCTGACTTTTTATTAATCAAAATTCCTTCTGATTTATTAATCGAAAAAAGTGACCGGTAAAAACTAAAATCACGAACCAGTAAATCAAAGATTTCTCTGCCCAGTTGTGCATTTTTAGTACTCAGTCCGCCCACGATATTCAAATTAAAATACATTTCTTCTCTTTCTAACTCAGCTTCCCCAACTGCCACCACAGTCAGTTCTTCTGCTGCCATAATTTGCATACTCATACATAATAAAATCAGCCATTTTTTCATTTTCATAAAACAATCCTTATTAAAGTGGAAATCCCAATATTATATCACCTTGTGATACCCGACTTTGTATATCGTTTGGTACATTTGCAAAAGGTTCCGCTTTCTTAACAGCACTAAGTGCTTTTTGATCATATTCATCATTACCACTGGATTCAAAAACATGAGCCTTAATCAAGCTACCAGAAGGCCTTAAATAGATTCTAATTCGGCACTTATAATCTTTGTCTTTTAAATAAGTAGGTAGCTTCCAGTATGGCCTAATATGATCCGGAAGTCCTGAAGCATAGAGATTTAAAGTCGTCAAATCCCCGCTATTATCTCCCCCACCAGTCAATCCAGTTCCTTGAGATAATTGGTTTCCTCGCAATACCAGATTCCTTAATTCCCCATCAAAATTATGACCTACGCCACCGGCTTCCTTGATCTTCTCCTTGGATTCAATCTCTTTTTTCCCTTTTTTAACTTCAATATCTTTTTTACTCATGTCTTTAAGCAGCGACATGAGGTTATTATCTTTCTTTTCCTTATCAAAGACCAAATCGTCTTTGTTTATAACGTCTTGAACTTTTTCTGCTTTCTTAACTTCGACAGGCTCTTGCTTAAACAAAGCTTCCCCTTTTTTTAAGTTTTTTTCAATAGCTTTAAGTTCCATCAACGTCTCTTTGGGCATTGCTACCACATCAATCCGCACTGAGCTTTGAATTTGAGAAATTTTAATTGGTTGCTTGATTCCTAATATGTTACTTCCGCTGGAAAAATCCAGACGAGAAAACAACACCATACCAATAAACAACAATAGATGTAATATCGCCGATAAATATAAAAAAGATAATAGATTTTTGTTTTCTATAACCATATACTTTTAGTCTTGATTTTCAATTTCCGTCACCAAGGCCAGGTTTGTAATCCCACCTCTTTTTAAAAAAGAAATAAGCTTGGCAACGCTTCCATATTTTAGTCCATAGTCAGCCCGCACATAAAGCACATTGGTTTTCTTACCTTTGAATTCCGCCAATATCCTGGGGATAATCTCATCTTGTAAAAATTTTTCTTTTCCAATGAAAATTTCATTGGTGTTGGTAAAAGAAAGAATAACCTGTGATGCAGTAATATTCATTTTATTTACTTCCCTAGTCTTAGGGAGATCCAGCTTAATACCATTTAACATAAGCGGAGCCGAAATCATAAAGATAACCAACAATACTAAGACCACATCCACAAAGGGAGTTACGTTGATATCAGAAACCATTTTATTTTTATTATTGAGATTCATTCCCACCAGTTTTCTCCTAATTTTCTTTATCTGCCACCATAGTTCGCTCAATCAAGTTTAAAAAATCCTGTTCGAATTTTTTAATTTCGCTATTTATTTTGTCCACTCTATTGTTAAAATAATTAAAAAACCAAACTGCTGGAATTGCAGCACCTAAACCTACAGCAGTTGCTACCAAAGCTTCTGCAATCCCCGGAGCAACTACATCTAGGGTGGCAGACCCTGAGGCTAGTCCGCTGAATGAATCAATAATGCCCCAGACTGTTCCAAACAACCCAATAAAAGGAGAAATAGAACCGATACTGGCCAGTAAAGAAAGATAAGATTGCATTCTAATATTTGATTCGATTACACCCTTTTGCATGGCCCGAATAATTATATCTAGGCCATAATCTTTAAAATGTTCTTTCATGGCCAGATGTTTGTTTTCCTTGACAAAATTTTGTCTAAGTTTAATCAGCTCATTATAGCCTTCTATAAAAACTTCACGAAACGGAGTAAAAGAAAAATGCTCCGTAGTTAAAACAATTTCTTTTAATTTCTTTAAACCTGAATAGCAATTAAAAAACTCCATATTATTCAGCTCAATCTTTTTCAGCTGTTTGATTTTTTTCAAAACCACTGCCCAGGATATTATGGATGCTAAAATAAGAATAAAAAGAACGCTCTTAACTACCACCCCTGATTCCCAAATAATCCTTAGAATATCTAAATTATTATTGTCCACAAAAACTCCTTATTTCAAGTACTCAAAAGATGAATTTTTCTTCTTATCTTCAGTAGCATCTTGCTTCTTTTAAAATTCATATACATTATAAAGATAGCCAACCATAGAACAATGGATACTCCCGTGATTGGTTTGGCAAATTTTAATATAGAAAATAAATTACCCCACACCGGATCGCCACCGCAAAAAACAAAAACTGCTGAAGTTATTACAATATAGAGTAAGACACTCAAATAATTATTTCGATCAATATTTAATAAATACATCACTGCAAAAAACTGTCCCCATACAAAGAAGTTTATATTTTCAGCAAAAGTATAGGTAAGCTTGGCACTTAACAAGAACAATATAGGAAAAACTAATAATCTAAAAGCCAAAGCTCGTTTATCAAGCGGATAAACTATCTGCAGCGCCACCAGCAAAACTAGATCAGTAGCATAAAAAACTATAATACCCACCAGCGCCAGCGCAAATCTAATTAATTGAAATTGGTGATGGGGTATGATAACTAACTGACCGACTATGATAAAAAAAATAACAGTGAAAAAGATTAGAATTAAAATATTTCGATCTAGCTTTTGGATTTTTTTTTCTGTGACATATTTAAAGAGATCTTTGTAGTAAGCATCTAATCCTATAATTTGGAATATACAAAAGAATGCCATTAACTTCGATAAAATAATGAGCTGCCATCCATATCCAAGAATCCATTCTTGGATTTCACTAATTTTATGCCCTAGCATAAAATGAAAAAAAGAAATAATGGAGATTAATACCAAATAAAAGAGGGCACCAAAAAAAAGATAACCACCATACATTAGCAACTGTTTGGAATAATAATTTTTAAGAATCTGAGGAATGGTGTTAAACATTTTTAAAATCATTATCATTCAATTTTTTTGCTGGGACTCAGCCAGTTAATTTGTAACTCAGGTGATGGATAAATTTTGGCATAAGTTTTATATAATGCATTGGTTTTGACTAAGTTATTAGTCTTCTTTTTCATCTCCAAAAAAATACTCCACAGTTTCATGTCTCCTTTTAGAATTTTGTCAACTTTTTGGGTGACTTCAAATTGCTCTTTAAAAGAAAACCCCTGATCAAATATTTTCTGATCGTAAAGATTCAAAAAGTCATTTATATCTTTGGAATTCAAATTGTTCTTATAAAAACTTTTACCAATCATTTTACTAATTTTTGACTGGGCAAGATAATTTTTAAAATAGTTTTGATCCACTCGAATAAGATCTTCTAAAAGCAGCAAGCTGATTTCTAATTTGGATAAATCCAAAGATCTGACAAATGGCAAAGAAAGAACAAAAATATACTCATTCTTATTGGAGGGTAGTCCCACGTGGGCAATAGTGGAAGTGTTGATTAAAAGCAGCTTGAACTTTTTTTCGTAAAGTCCCAGTTTTTCAAATAACATGACAATTGACTCTTTCAGACCATAGTCGGGCTTTTCAAAATCCCATTTAAGAACTTGAGCATTTTTCACAAGCCAATATTCAGAAAAAAAAGACCAGTACTCATCCTCATCTGGAATTTGATACTTACTTTTTTCTTTTAATACGGATTGTTCCTGTTTTAATTTCTGTTCATTATTTTTTTTATCAATTTCAATATCTAACATATCATTTTTTAAAATATTCTTGATTGATTGATAATCAATTATTTTTTTGGCATCTTCATTTGGTTTACCATATAGAAAAAAAGAACCCATAAGGAAGGTTAGCAACATTATAATTCTGACCATACAAACCTCCTTGTTTAGTTTACATTTTCCATCTAAAGCTGATTGTTTCCCATTCATGACATTGGGGACAACGCCAAAAGATATCATCTGACTCATATCCACAACTTTTACAGTAGTGCCGAGACAGCGACTTATGAATATTTTCCAAAAATCCCATCACCTGAGAAACTACTTCGTCAGTTTTTTTCAATTGAATAAGCAGTTTAATGTATTCAATTTTTAGCACTTCAGAGGGGTTTTTGTGTTCATAAATCCAAGCCTTTAAAATCTCATGGGCATTTTCAAATTTCCCACCTTCTTTTAACATTCTAACCTGGGAGAGCACCATTGAAGGTGATTCTAGTAATTCTTTATCTTCTAGCCCTAGAAAAAAACCTCTCAGTACTTCCAATCGCTGGAGATAATTCGTTTTATCAAGATCATTCCAAGTCTTTCCAATTTCCCCGAGTGCTAGAAAAATAAATGATGCATAAAGGGGATGTTCTTTTAATAGTTCAAGAAGATTAAATCTAGCACCATCCATATCTCCCTTTATAATAATCAATTTTAATCTTAAAATTTTGGCAGATACGGACGGAGCAAAACGAAGAGCATCCTCTAGATCTTCATCACATTTAGCAAAATCTCCCTTTAAAAAATACTTTTTCGCCTTTTCCACCAGAATATGAGAGATAGTCTCTGCTTGATTTACATGCCCGACTTTAGAAAGCATAATTCGATAATTATAAGCTTCATCCCAATCTTCAATATCCTCATAAATTCTACATAATGCTAAAATTACTTCATATTGGTCTCGATTGATTTTGAGAACATCTTTGTAAGTCTCTATAGCCTTGTCAACAAATCCTCCCTTATCAAAATCAATCGCTAATTCTCTAAGGGCCCTAAGTCTGGTTGACTCGGAAATATTCTCTCTAGCTATCAACGAACGATGTATCGAAATAGCTTTTTCAATCTCTCCGTTACTCCTGAATAATCCTCCGAGCGCGAAATAGGTTTCGATAGTTTCCCTATTTATATCAACCGCATTTAAAAACTCTCGGATTGCCAGATCTTTGTTACCAGAGATCAAGTATTGAGTAGCATTTAAAAATATTTTTGATTGCGCTTCAAAGATCGAGCTTCGATATCTCTTGGAGAGCTTCACCCCAGTGTCTTTTTCTATTAAATAGTGATAGATCAAAACGATGGTGATCACGACAGCCACCATCGACAGAATATGATCTTGCATCCACAGCCAGTAAATATCCATCCTTAAACCTTTATCTCTTCATCAAATACATAGGCGAATTTTGTTGAGCTAACGGATCGAGATTGCTTAATGATTCTGCTAAATCATCCATCAATTTTACCAAACGGGACTCTTTCTTCTTCTTGATGTAGCGAAAACCAAATTCCCCACTCAAATTTAATTCTTTATGTACTTTTCTTCCCGCTCCCCAAAGACCCAAAAGCTCATCTACCAAACCTAAATTTTGAGCTTGTCTTCCACTAAATATTTGGCCTTCAGCATAATCTAGTGGGTCTTTTTTTATAACATTTTTTCTCTTTTTTAAAATATCTTCAATAAACTGCTTATGCACGTCATTAAGCATATTCTCCAATATCGTTTTCTCTTCCGCAGTCATCGGTCTTGAATTAGATGCAATATCTTTAAATTTACCGGCCTTAATTGGAGAGGGTTTTAATTTTATCCATTCAAACAAAGAAGTCATATCTACATGGGGCAATATGACCCCAATAGATCCCACCAAACTTCCTGGGCTAGAAAATATTTTTCTAGTTGCAGCCGCAATATAATATCCACCACTAGCAGCCACCGAACCAATACTAGCATAAACAGGTTTTTCCTGATCAATTCTCACAATTTCATCATAAATCTCTTGCACCGGTGCTACCGCCCCTCCGGGAGATTCTATGCGAATAAAAATGGCCCGAACATCTTTGGCTTCATGGGCCTTCACCAGTTTTTCAATGGTCTCTTTTGCATCTAGAATGACACCGGTAATTTCAACGACGGCAATCGTCCCACCTTTTCCATCATCATCAAAGTTTTTGGAACCTTTTAAAGCTTCAACAGTATATGTTGCAAAAATGACTAAAATCAGAAAAAAAAAGACCACCAATAATAAGATCCCAATAACTGCCCGATTTTTCTTTTCAACCATAAAAAAACGCCCCTTGAATTGTAATCTATACCGTAGGTTATACTACCACTACCGGCACTCATTGGTAAATTTTAATTCGATACTTTTTTTGTCACCAACCTATTTTGATTATTTTCCTCAAGTATTGCAAGCTTATTCCGATAACGTTGATAGACGGGTGCAATTTATCCGTCATAAAAGGAGTCGTATATGAAGACCAGATTACTTATAGTAATCCTCTGTGGCGCTTTAACCACTATAAGTTTTAATCTATTTTCAAAAGATGTGTATACATCACCCAAGCTAAAACTTGATAAGAAGCTCGGTCAAACCGTATTGATCAAAGATACCGAGTGGGAATCTAATTATAAAATTGAAGACAATACCGAAAGAGATATTGCCTCTCTCAAGAAAAATCCTCCTAGGTATACTCCTAAAAAAATGATTAAAAGGGCCCCTTCTTCAGATAAGCATGAGCCTATTAAATACTGGATAGTACATCCCAAATACGAATAAAAATCATTTTGGATTTTATTTATTAGCTAGACAATGATCAGCTTTTAACTGTCCACAAGCTGCTAAAATGTCCTCGCCCTTAGAGGATCTGATCGTGCATACAAAATCCCTATTTAGTAATTGTTCTTGAAACCAGACAACTTTCTCCTTACTTGGCGTTTTAAATTCGCAACCGGGAAATGAATTAAAAGGAATCAAATTTATTTTAGACAGTTTTCGCTTGAGTATACGAGTTAGATTTTCTACGTCCACCATGCGATCATTTACCTTATCCACTAGTAGATATTCATATGTAATCCGACGATTTGCCTTGAGCGGAATCTGGTTGATCGCATCCAATAATCTTTCCATATTATATTTCTTGTTAATCGGCATCAATAAATCCCTGGTGATATCATCAGCAGCATGCAAGCTAATCGCTAAATTGACCGAGGGAAAATCTATTAATTTTTCAATTTGAGAAGCAATTCCAGACGTTGAAAGCGTAATTCTTCTTTGGCCAATACTGATACCCTTATCTTCTAAAAAAACCATTACACTGGTTTTAACATTCGCTAAATTAAGTAAAGGCTCTCCTTGTCCCATATACACAATATTGGTAATCAGCGTATTTTGATCGACTTTCTCTCTTAGCCAAAGTGTAGCGCTAAGATATTGTCCGATGATTTCTGACGAATCCAAATTCCTCTTGAAACCCATAAGGGCTGTCCGGCAAAATTTACAGCCCACAGCACATCCTACCTGGGAAGAAACACAAATCGTTAAGCGCCCGGGCATGGGAATGGTTACCGCTTCCACTAATTCACCATCACTTAATTTAAATAAAAATTTTCTGGTACCATCTACCGATTCTAAAACAGTCACTACTTCAGGGATGCTGGTATCATAGTTTTCTACTAGCCACTGGCGCATTTTCTTCGAAGTATTACTCCAATCGTCCGAATGAAGTTTAAAGTTTTTATAGATCCAGTGATAAATTTGGTCGGCAGCGTATTTGGCAAAGTCATTTTTTACCAGTAAAGTTTGCAATTCTTCTAGCGTTAAGGAGTAAAGTGATTGTTTATTATTCATAGCTAACCAGACCCAAAGTATTTCTAAATAGCATCATTAATACAAGTATGAGTTCTGGGCAACCGATAACTTGATTTATTTGAATATTTTTCTTAGAAACGAATTTTTTTGATCTGCCGCCTCTTCATTGCCGAAGCTATCTCCTGTAGCAACAATTTTATTAACCAAGTCAGACAAGTCAACTGAATCATCCAAATACTGAGACAAGTTTTGCGCAGACAACACAAAAACCTTTAAGGCATTAATTTTTTCCCTGATTTTTATAGCAAAACCTTGTAACTCCTCTAAATCTTTAAAAGGTCCAATATACCTTCTTCCGCAATTTAGGGCAATTTTATATTGGTCAAAATAATAAGAAGAAATAATCTCTCTTTCCACCGGCCCCGAAGAATCGATGAGATAAAGCATGTAATAATAGTGGGCGTTTGGGGAAAATCCAGCACTCTCGTGATCTGGATAGATCATGTTAATTTTAAGATAGTTATAAACGCATAATAGATGATTCTTTTCAAACATACTTTCACCAATTAATAAAAAACACCAAAATCTATGGACACTGACCCCATTGGAAGAAAATCAATCACAGATTGGTTGGGCTCATGCTGGACTTTAGAATTGATTTCTTCGTTGATTTTAAGGAGTGCAAAATTCTTGGCCCAGTTCAATTTCACTCTTTTTTTATAGCTAGTTGGATTATAAAAATAAACCCGGCGAACTTCCTCAAATTTCAATTCATTTTTCATGGGAGTTCTGGTTTTCCACATATAATCCACCCCCTGTTCTGAATTGATTTTAACATTTACCAGATCGAAGGTGGAAATGATCTCTGACCAAAAATTTATTTTCTTTCCTTCATCCAAGGATTTAATCAAGGTACCGTCAAAAAAGACTAACCGACCTTCCCCCAAGGATCCCACACTAATCCGAGTGGTGGTATTGACCATCTCCATAGTGATGGAATTTTCAATAAAAAAACCTTCAAATCTTTTTAAAATATTCTTATCCAAAGAAGAATTTTCAACTACAATTTTTCCACCATTCATAAACATTTTTAGAATATGATAATATTCTGTAGAGTAAATATCCAGGCCATTGTAAAAATAAATTTTATTAGCCAGATATGTTTCATCCAATGTCGCCGCTTGAGTATAGGAATCGTTAATTTTATAGGCCCAATTAAAATTTTCCTTCAGATATTTATATAACCCGATCTCTTCCCAAAAATATCTTTTAGAATAATCCATTAGATTTTTATGATATAGATAGAAATTGGTCAGCGGCAAGAAACTGGTTTCATCGCTCATATCATACATACTATCACCCAGTATGATACTCAAGTAGGAACTACTCACCAAATCCTTAAATTGCTTTTCAATAATTCCTTTTTTAAGATTGGAAGGTAGCAAGATAGAAGAGGGAATAATATTCATAGTAAGACAAAACAAGATATCCTTTGAATATTTATTTTGTCTTTCAGCATCCAACATTTTGAAAAATAAATCATCAGTAGCACTGCCTAGAAAAGCAATTTTTACTAGGCCTTCATAATTAATTGGAAAAAACTCTTTGATAGTTTCGATGTAGAGCTGTTTTACATCTGTGACAAATTCATTTTGCAAAAGTTCCTCTTCGCTTAGAGAAGAAAGAATATGAGTAATTTCTAAATTTTGATTATTATCATTAGCTTGTTTTTTAATTGCTAAAAATCGTTCAAAAGTTTCATGTTGTGCTTTTGAATAATCTTCAAAAAAACTGACATATTGTTCATCCTGAATAAAACCACATTCGATGGCCCATAAATTTGAAGTCATTTCATTTTGTGAAAAAAACTTCCCAAGTGCTCTCATAAATTTTCGATAAGCAACAAAAACTCTTTGATCATAGAAA
Organism: Bdellovibrionales bacterium RIFOXYA1_FULL_36_14; assembly: GCA_001769975.1. Classification (GTDB taxonomy): domain Bacteria; phylum Bdellovibrionota; class Bacteriovoracia; order Bacteriovoracales; family Bacteriovoracaceae; genus XYC1-FULL-37-79. The sequence continues at coordinate 11,360 of MEPW01000005.1, forward strand.
CTATATATCTTATTGATTCGACCATTAGCCTCCGGTACCACCGTTTGAATGCCTTCCCGAGAAATGGACGGTATCCGTGAGAGGATGTGGGGTAACCCCCCACCAACTAAAAATGGTGCCGGTGATATCGGCACAAAAAAAACTAATTTTTTGGAAGCTTCCCTGGCAATGTCTTCTAATTTTTTTAAATCCGTCTCCGGTTTGTCGTGATGGAAATCAAAATCTTCTCCGTTATCGGTATGAAACGCCCAGTTGATCGGAACTACGATTTTTGATGACTCATATCCCGCAATTTTATCTCGCCATAATGCTGAAGAAGTTTTCCAATAAAAAAACCAATTATCTCCAGGGAAAATGATTTCATTATCGTTTGTAGGATCGTTTGATATTTGCAAAGCAACTCCTAAACTAAAAAAATTATTATAGTTTAATAGTATTAGACTATACACAAAAATAAAAGTGTTCCTGCCGATAGTAAGTGATACTTTCTTTTCAATCGCACTGCGCCAAACCAAGCTATTACTAGAGGAAAAAACTTTTTACTTCAAGGTTGTAGTTCCAACTTAAGCGGGTTACAATTTCATTTATTTAAACTGAAGGGCAATTGCAAAATGGTCGACGATACTACTATAGTCATAACGGATATTAAAAAGGCTTTAAAAGCAGTAGATGAGGAAGCCGATAAGAAGCCCGCCGCTTTATTAATTGTTGGGGGCGAGTTAAATGGAACCATTTTCGACTTGGATAAAAAGACTATTCTAGTAGGCAGAAGTTTAAAAAATAATATTCCACTTGAATTTCAAGGCATCTCCCGAAATCATTTTAAAGTAGATGAAACAGAGACCGGTCACATGGTGGAAGATACCGGTTCTAGAAACGGCACTTACATTAATAACAAAAGAGTCTTAGCTCCAACTCTCCTAAAAAAGGGTGATATCGTAAAAGTGGGAAAAATTGCTTTAAAATATATCCCCAAAGGTGATTCAGAGCGCCTAACCTATGACAAACTTCAACATGCGGCTAACACTGACGGCATGACCGGTTGTTTTACCAAAACATATTTTAACCGATCGCTAGATTTACAAGTTAAAAAAAGTAAATTATCTGGAGAACCTCTTTCATTAATAATGTTCGACTTGGATCATTTTAAAAAATTAAACGATTCTTTCGGTCACGATGCTGGTGACTTTGTTCTCAAAGAATTGGCAGCCATTGTAAGAACAAATGGGGTAAGGGATAACGATATATTTGCCAGATTTGGAGGGGAAGAATTTATGATTTTACTTCCCAAGACAAATATCAAACAAGCCTATGAGGTAGCCGAAAGAATCCGGGCCTTGATAGAGGCTCATCAATTTCTTTACGATAGTAACCGCTTGCCGGTAACTATCTCAGTAGGAATTGCTGATTACCGCAAGGGTGTTAATACTGGCTTAGATTTATTCAAACGCGTAGATAACGCTCTTTATAAATCTAAAGACGGTGGTAGAAACCAGGTCAATTTTTTTAGAGAATAAATAGTAGCAACATGCAAACCAATTCAAACAATCCATGTTCGATCAAATTATTACCAGATCATTTAATTAACCAGATAAAAGCAGGTGAAGTTATTGAACGACCAGCTTCACTTATCAAAGAGCTGCTTGAAAACTCAATAGATGCAAAATCAACCCGTATTGATATAGTGATCAAAGAGCAAGGGTTGGATTTTATCTCAATCGAAGATAATGGCAAAGGAATGAGTTTCGATGAATTACCCATGGCCTTTACCAAGCATGCCACCAGCAAATTAACTTCTTTCGAAAATCTTTATGATTTAAAAAGTTATGGTTTCAGAGGTGAAGCCTTAAGCAGTATGGCGAGCGTTGCTCGATTGGAGTGCATCAGTTTCCCTCAAACTCCTCTTTTAAACGGAGGAAGATATATTATACACGGGGGAAAAATAATCGCACATACCCCTTTTATGGCAGAAACTTCTGGAACATCCATCTACATCAAAGACCTGTTTTATAACACTCCGGCCAGATTAAAATTCATGAAGGCTAAAACTTCGGAACAAAACGCCATAGGTCGAATTATCAATGCGTTTATAATCTCAAACCCATCTATTTCGTTTTCACTCAAACAAGATGAGCAAGACAAAATTATTTATCCAAGTACCAACGAAACCAAATATTCTAATCGCATCATGCAACTTTTTAATCATAGAAAGACCAACATAGACAAACTGCTTCATGCCAGCATTTCATATCAAGCCATTAGCATTAACGGTTATTTTTCCTATCAAACTAATAAAAGTAATGCCAATAAACACCAGTTTCTATTTGTGAACAACCGACTCTTTGTTGATAAAAAAATAAATCAGATTATCATCAAAAGCCTAGCGGGATTTTGGCCAATGCTACACACCGGTCATTATGCCCTCTTTATTAATTTGCCACCAGACCAACTTGATATCAATGTTCATCCGGCAAAAACCTGTGTCAAATTTTTTGATGAAAATCTAATTAATTCACTTATTATGCAAGCTATCAAAACTTCCGTTAGTGGATTAAAATTAAACTCTGATACAAATTTTCCTAACAATAACCACGTACCTAAGTTTGAAAACACTTCGAATTATTTGTCTTACAGTGATGGGAAAATACTCAACCATCCTTTTCCTAACACACAAACTTATTTCCCTCTTTCCTCACAATATATCCTCACCAAAAAAGATCATAATTATTTAGTGGTTTTTGGAAGATTGTTGAAAGAGTTTCTTAAACAAAATTTCAATCAAGCTTACCCGATTAATGAAAATAAAGTCATTCCCCTCTTAATCAGCGAACCGTTCCCTATGCCTAGCAAAAGCATACAAACTTATCTTCCAAATCTTTCCAAAGCTGGTATCAATCTAGATATCCTCGATCAAAATTTATTGGTACTAAGAACTATTCCCGACTTTTGCCTAGAACTCCCGCTAGAACTCCTTTTTAAAAACCTGCTAGATTACCTGGCTCAAAGACCACCAAACCCACCAGAAGACAATGGGCTTGTCTTGCTTAATCAGTGGTTAAGTGACTCCAATTTTGATTATGCACTAAGCATTGATCCCGCCAAAATCCAAGAAATGATAGATACATTTCAAATAACTGACCTTGTCTCGTCTCATATCGCCGCTATTTTAGATGATAAAAAAATTGCTTACTTTTTTAACAGAGATTAACTTGCAAACACAACCCACCATCATCATATCCGGTCCGACTGCAACCAATAAAACCCAAGTAAGCCTAAAGATTGCGACAGCGATAAAAGACCAGTTCAAACAAGCAGTAGTCATTGTAAATTTTGATTCACTACTGTTTTACCAAGAACTATCCATCGGCACGGCTAAACCCACTCCCTCAGAACTCGCCATGCACCCGCACGAACTTATCAATATTAAGTCCATCTCAACCCCCTTTCACACCGCTGACTTTGTAAAAACTGCTACTGACTTAATTGCCAATCATCATAAAAACCACCAAGTCGTTTTATTAGTTGGAGGCAGTAGTTTTTACTTACGAGCGTTAATTAAAGGAATGTATGACTCGCACCAAATTTCACCTTCTCAAAAATTAATTAATGAAACTGAATATAAGCAAAATGGAATTTCTTTTTTTATCGATTATTTAAAACAAAACGATCTGGCAAGTTATCAAAATCTTCATCACAATGACCATTATAGAATTATACGGGCCGTAGAACATCACATGATGACCAAGCATAAGTTATCTGATCAAAAAAAAGTATTTGACGATAATTCACCTTACGACTTTAGCATTAATCAACATTCCGATTGGAATATTTTTCATATTTATCTAGATATTCCTAAATTAGAACATCAGGAAATCATTCGCAGAAGAGTCGATACTATGATCGCTCATCATCTCATTGAAGAAGTTCAAAATCTACTCAAACAAGGATTTACAGGCGAAGAAAAGCCGATCAATTCAGTCGGGTATAAAGAAGTTTTGGATTATTTATCTGGAAAAATTAAAAACCAGAATGAATTAGTGGAAAGGATAATCATCTCCACCAGACAGCTTGCTAAGGCCCAAAGAACATTTTTTAAGAAAGTTACCCCCAAGCATTGCTACCACGGAATAAACGATGAAAAGAAGATTATCGCTGATGTTTTAGAGTTTCTGACCTGAGTTGTGGTTTTCTTTTGACATTCCCAGCATTTTTCTAATAAATGGACACACTAGTCCGACAAGATAAACATTCTTAATAAATGAGTTTGTGCCATGAGCGTATTTGATGCATTCACGGATATTACCTTAAATTTTTCTGATTTGATCGGAACACCCATTATCAATGAAGATAAAAACAAAATTGGCTCACTAACGGATTTTTTTGTAAACTACGAAGATATCTTTCCCGAAGTTCTGGCTTTACAATTTAAAAAAAACAATCAAGTTTTTTATATTCGCTGGGAACACATCCTATCCTTTTCTCGCAAAAAAATTATTATCCGCAACGAATCCCCCGTAGGTCGTAGCCGGACTTTTCCCAAAATTTGCCAAAAAAAAACTGTCACTAACTTAATGGCCAGCCAATTCTTGGGCCAAGCGGTAGAATATCCTCCACTGGGGAAAGTCATTCTCGATAGACAAATTGTAGATACCCATGGAAAAAAAGTTGTTCGGGTAAATGATATTCAATTTATTCGAGTGGGACAAAACATTCGGGTAACTCACGCCGAGATTGGAATGCGTAGTCTCTTAAGAAGACTAGGGTTTGAAAAATTAGTAGATTTTTTTGTTAAAATTATCAACCCCAATGCCAAATATTTAACGGGTAATCTGCTGATTAGCTGGAAATACGTGCACGCTATCCCCGATAAAACTGTTCATAGCAACGTCCGACTTAATTTAAAAAATGATGAACTAAATAATCTTCACCCGGCTGATCTGGCTGACATCTTAGAAGATCTAGATCCTCATTCAAGAGATTTAATATTTAAAGAGCTAGATCCCGAAATGGCTGCCGAAACTCTTATAGAGGTAGAACCAGAAATTCAACCCATGCTTTTAAAGTTTGAATCCCCCGAGCGAGTAGCAGATATAATTGAAAATATGGGTACCGATGAAGCAGCAGATATTCTGGATGATTTAAGTCACGATATCAGAGAGCGGATTTTCGAAAATATCGAAGACGACGAAATCCAAGAGGATATCCAAGAACTTCTCGAATACGATGAAGATACAGCCGGTGGATTGATGTCCACGGAATTTTTGACAGTCAAACCTGAGCATACTAAATACAACGTCATGCAAATCATTCAAGATGAGCATGACGATATAGAAACTCTTTACGAATTATATATAATCGACGACGCTGAAAAACTAATTGGCACATGTCCCCTTAACAAACTACTGCTGCAAAAAGAAGATTTACAGGTTGGTGACCTGATGACCACTAATGACATCAAATGTCTGACACCAGATACGCATTGGAAAGAAGTTGCTAACTATATGTCCAAATACAATCTATTTTATGTGCCTGTAGTGGAAAAAGACAACACTCTACTGGGGGTAGTCTTTATTGATGATGTGCTACCTTGGTTACTAGACTAAAAAAGGGGAATTTACGAAAGACTATATATCCAAACTAAATTTTCCTCCTTATTTGAAAAAGATTTTTCTTTTACTGGCAGTAATTGGCCCTGGATTGATTACTGCCAATATTGATAACGACGCGGGAGGAATTGCCACTTATTCTTTAACCGGTGCTCAAACCGGTTATCGTCTGCTGTGGGTACTTATTCCCATCACGGTCGCTTTAATCATGGTTCAAGAAATGTCAGCACGCATGGGCATAGCTTCTGGCAAGGGTTTAGCCGATTTGATTAGAGAACGGTTTGGACTCAAAATAACTTTCTACACTATTATATTTCTAGTCATAGCAGACCTTGGTAACACCATGGCTGAGTTTGCTGGAATTGCTTCGGCAGGGGAAATTTTTGGGATTTCCAAATATGTGACGGTTACCATTTGTTCGATATTTGTATGGTTATTAATACTCAAAGGAAATTATAAAACGGTGGAGCGAGTTTTTCTAATTGGATGCGCTTTATATATTTCCTATGTAATATCAGGATTTATTATTGGTCCTTCTTTTACGGACATTGCTACAGCTATTTTCGCTCCTAATTTTAAAGAAATACAACGTAGTGATTTCCCCATAATTGTTGGTTTAATTGGCACTTCCATTACCCCTTGGATGCAATTTTATATTCAATCAGCAGTAGTTGAAAAAGGACTAACGCCAAAAGATCTCACTCATTCTAAAATTGACGTAATCTTGGGTTGTAGCACCATGGTGACGGTTACTATATTTATTGTCATTTGTTGTGCAGCTACTTTGTTCAACTCTGGAATTATCATTAACAATGCCAAGGATGCGGCAATGGCACTGGCCCCTTTAGCCGGTAAATATGCCTCGACTCTATTTGCCTTTGGATTATTTAATGCCTCAATTTTTGCGGCGGCACTTTTGCCTTTGGCCACTAGCTATTATGTCTGCGAAGGAATGGGATGGGAGTCCGGGGTCGATAAAACATTTAAAGAAGCCCCTAACTTTTTTTCAATCTTTACCGGAATCATTGCGTTTAGCGCTCTTTTAATCCTTATGCCCGGAATTAATCTTTTTAGTATTCTTATTTGGTCGCAAATCATTAACGGCATCTTGATTCCAATTGTTCTATTATATATTATTAAGCTATGTAACGATCCCGACGTCATGGGCGAATACACCAATACTCCTATATATAATCTGGTAAGTTACTTGATTGTTTTTCTAATGGTTGCCGCTAATATTATTTTTATCTATTTTGAAATCAAGAAATTCTAAACTAACTTCCCCAAAGAAATTTTACAGACTACTTTTTAATTAATTACTAGTTGGAAGACCGAGAACGCTGCTCAACTGCCTTGACTATCCCATCACAAATATCTATTTGATTATCCGCTCTAGGAAACCTAATCCTAAATTGCAAATCTTTGTAGTCAATATCATCGTTGGGTACCGGAACATATTTAATCTCATATTCTTTTTTCATTTCATCCACTGAAAAAGCTATTGGACTAGTTGGAGCAATCGGGACGGATTCAATTCGATCCTCTCCGAACATATGAAAGTAAATAGTTCCTTTAGCATTGCAATTACCACCACCAATTAGGTTAGCATATGAGGTTCTTGGCATGTGTTCGAAAGGTTTTACATCAATGCTCGCTACACCGTCAATAAAACGAACCTTCTTTACTAAATATTCGTGTTCGTTATCGTAAACGATTCTTACGGCCATTACCTCACCTTCGGGAATTTTTAAATTTTCAATTTCACCAGTCAAAACTTTTGCCATATCATCATACAATTTTCCGTCTAAGTAGAGTCTGTATTTTATTTTGTCAAAATTTTGATAATTTCCCAACCTTAAAACTCCTGATGAAGCCACTTTTCGCACGATTTGGTGTTGTTGGGCCATATCAAGAGATTTTTGCCTTTTTAAATATTTTTCATGCCCGTACCAAGCCAGAGTAACACATAAACTTGCCACCAATATTTTAAACCATGCTCCAGATGAACTGTGACTAGTACTATTCCTTCCCGCACCGCTGGTTTTGGTTCGAGTACTGCCTAGATTTTGCCTTACTCCAGTTCGAGTTTTAGCTTGATTCCTGACTCCTGTTAAAGTTCCACTTGATCTTTGCCCTAACTTGTTTTGGATCTTCACTTCTGGTACAGCATCTTTTTCAAATGATCCTACTAATACCCCATTAAGCCTATGATTAGTCCTGGTCCTTGTTTCTTCTGCTTTATTTTTATTAACATCTAGTCTATTAGCTCGAGACTTGCCACCTTCTATCTCAAGGGCCAAATCTTTTGAACTTCCATCTCCCTCACTATCTAAATCTAGTTCGGTTCTCCTGGTTGAAGATTTGTTCGACGTGCGGTTCCCATTTTGATCGAGTTGCCCACTATCTTCTGACTCATCTTGTATAATTATAACATCATCATCATAAATTTTATTTTTGGAGGCAAGTGGAACCCCTTTTTTCATTTCATCTAAAAAAGGTCGAATATCAATTTTTCCAAATTCTTTAAACCGATCTTGATCCTGTTTTATAACATCTTTAAAAAGTTCCTGGGAAAAATAAGAAAGATCTGTGGCATTGAATTCTGGATATTTCCCATATAGAAACTTGATCAAGGCCCGATTCATTTGATCAAGATTTTCGTATCGAAGCTCCCGATCTTTTTCAAGTGCTTTTAACACAATTTTATCTAAAGCTTTCGGTACATTGGGATTGATTGAAGAGGGAGGTGGAACTTTACAAGCCTGGATTTTCTTTAAAACCGCCAGATCATTCTTGGCCGAGAATAATTTTCTCGAACAGAGCATTTCCCAAAGAGTAATACCCAAAGCGAATTGATCATATCTAGCATCAAGCTCAAGCCCATCGAGATATTCTGGAGCCAGATAAGATAGCTTCCCTTTAATTGTTCCTGCTTGAGTTTTATCTGAATTACTACTTGCTTTAGCTATACCAAAATCAATAATTTTTACCGCCCCATCATAAGTCAACATGATATTATGTGGTGATATGTCCCGATGAATAATATTAGCACTCTCAGCGGTCAATTGATTTTTAAAAGTATGGGCATAATGTAACCCCTGACACGTTTGTGCTATAACATATACCGATACTTCAACCGGAAATACATACCCTCTTTTTTTTAGTTTATCGAGATACTCTTTTAGATTTTTACCATTTATGTACTCCATAACTTGGTAGAGTTGATTATCTTCCATACCATAATCAAACGTCTGGGTAATGTTGGGATGAATTAACCCAAAAGTGACCCTGATTTCATCAAGGAACATATTTCTAAAAGCCTCATCAGCGAAGTATTGGGCCTGGATCATCTTTATGGCAACTATTTTATCGGCTTCTTCGCCAAGAAAACGTGCTCGACATATCTTGGCCATACCTCCATCAACAAAATGATCAAGTAGCAAGTACTTGCCAAAACGCTTTAGTATTAGTCCATCTCCAACTGTCATATAATAAAGAACCTCCGTTCCTCTTTACCTGTTCGGAAAATATGCAAACTTCTGTAGTATATTTTTTAAATTATGGAGCTAATAATTTAGCGTAATCATAGAAATTAAATAATATTTACTGGAGTATAACCTGGAAATGAGATGATTAAGCTCGACTGATCTGACGAAGTCTTTCGACATGCCCCCCTGATTTTGTAATGTTCTAGCAATTCGTTCAAATAATCTGGATGCAGCTTCAAATTGTCTTTAAAGTGAGGAATTTCTATAACCTGATAGCCGGATTTTTTTAATTCTCTGACAAACATGCCGTCTGATAAACGAGTATCTGCCAAATGATAACTTAATATTAAAACAAAGTGCTCACATTTCTGTATCTCACTTTTTTCAAAAGTCGAAAACCATTCAAAGAAAGGACTACTTGAATTGATTTCACTCGATAAAACATCAAACAACATACTTATTTCTTGAAACCAGGAAGTCCGCTTAAAAACCAAATTATCCGACCATTTTGTATTTTGATAACTTCCTTCACGAATAAAAAATTGGTTTTGATTGATTTGATTTTTGGTCGCACTACTGCATCCCAATAATAATAAACCGAGCATAAAAATTGACAAAAATATCTTATTTATAAAAATCAAATTCTCTCCAAGTAATTGTTAATGGCCCGGGTAGCCTCATCACTTAAATTTTTAAAAATAAGAGAAAACCCTTGTCCACCATTTAATAATCTCACAACTTTGGCAGAAGCTACAAAAGAATATTCTGAATTTTCAGGATGAACATTTAGTGAAATTATTTCACCGACTTTAACGGGCGATTTGGAAACCAATACTTGCAATCCACCGACAGAAATATCTCGGCAAATACCTTCAAATAATTTGGCATTATTATGAAAAAACATTTTTGCAACAAACGGCCGTCTCGACCCCACTCTCCGATCAATCTCTTCAATAACTGGGGGAACCATTTGAAAAATTTTGCTAAAAATTGGTAAATCTGCCAAAAAAATCCAATCCGTCATTCCTGGAGTAAAGATAAAAGTTTTGGCATTAACTCTATTTTCATCAAATAATTTTTTCAACATATTTAAAGAAAAAGGACCATATTCATTTTCTTCAGCCCCACGATCCATCCCAACTTTAATGGTAAAGATTTGAGCATCATGGGATATTTGATTCCAATTTATTCCCATCGACTTGTCTTCGACAGTAGCGCTAGTGTTCACTTTTTTGATTTTATTTGTATCCTCAAGTTCCAAATAATCAGAAACGTCCAGCGACTCTTTCAGTCCTGCAGTTTGATTTTCCTCTTCAAAAAAAGGAACTTCATCAAAATTATCCATCGGTGAGATGGGTGTCTCATTAAAATATTTATCAAGTTCCGCTACATCTTCGATGCGCTTCCAATCTTCAAAGCCCTTTTTCCATACATAGCTTTTTTCACCTAATTTTTTATCCCGAATATATTTTTCCAAAGTAGTATCATCTATCGGGCCAGCCTTATCGTTTTTTTCTACAAAATACCAAGTATTACCCATCGAAATTCTCCCAGGTAAGGATTCCTTCAATAAAAATTTATTTCATAATTTATTATAACCCATTGAAATTTGTTGAAGAAATAATGATATTTTTTTCCCCCTATTGGAAAATACTTGAGCAAATCAGCTGGCTTTTTAAATTCATTCAAACAGTACTTAAGCAAATTAATAAATAATCCGATAATCTTACCGACTCGGTTTGTTAAAAATGAGGGATCTCTATGAAATTTAAACCTTGGAAATGTATTCAATTTTTCATTTTAGTTCTAAGCCTTGCCTTGCTAGCGTCTTGCTCCAAGGAAATATTTGGAACTAAAAAGAGTAAATCATCCAGTAGTGCTCCCAGCATAAACACTTACACCTCTGATCAAATATGTTCCCAATACAGCGTAGTTAAACCTAAAGTGGATTTTTTGTTTTTATGGGACAACTCTGCTAGCCAGACCTACGTTGAACCGGCCCTTCGCAGTGGTTTTAATAATTTGGTTAATAGAATTTCTGCAGATTTTGACCACCACATCCTGATGGCACCCCTAATCAGGGACAATAATAGCCCCATAGATGTTAACTCATTTCTAGTATCCTATGATAACTTGGGACTGACTAGTAGTGCCCTCAATCGACAAGTGCCCTACTCTATCGCAGCTTCCAAGCTTGATCAAATTGTCTCTACCTTAAATGGTGGCAATCAGGAAAATGGTTTTTATAGGGCCTACGAAATCATCAATAATAATCGTACCAACGGAATATTTAGACCTCATGCATATCTTATGATTGTGGTTATGAGTAACGGGGACGTAAGAACCTACTTAAACGGCTATTGGGTTCACCCTTATAATATCACCACTGACAAAAACCGACTTCTCAATTTACAATCTACGCTTGGAAGTGAACAAATGCGTTTCATGTCTCTGGTTTCCCACGCCTATGATGGGGTTCCCTCGGGTTTTAAAAGAGGTTATGCATACATGGATATGTCATCCCAGATCTACTATGATGCTGGACAAATTTTTCGTCCCACCGATCAGCAGGGAAGAGAATACCCTGATAGTTACAACATAGCAGGTGCAGATTATAATCGTATTTTCGATGGAATCAATCAATCCATTACCATGGTGACCGTTGCCCACCAGTATGACTATTGGCCTGTTGCTATCCAAAGCAATTTCGATCCGCAGACGCTTCGAGTGACTAAATACACCGCTGCAGGAAGTACTAATTTAACTCCGAACGATACCGCTAATGGCTTTGTTTATCTAGGATATCGAACGAATCAAAACACCAGATATTCCCCAACACCAGGCGAACCCTATACTGGCAAGGTAGTGCGACTCTATGGCAATGCCAGAGTTAAATACCCCGATTGTGTGGTGGTAGCAGCGGATGAACCAGCCAGCTATTATGGCTATTTTAAATTAACAGGAAAACCCAATGTAAGTACCATACAATGTACAAAAAATGGTGTAAACGTTACTCAAAGTACCACCAATGGTTGGGAATATATGGGATACTTAACCAGTCAAAATGTAAAGATTGAAAGTCCCAGCGCACCTAACAATCCAGGGACTCCCGCAGATACCCAAACTGGTTACATGTTGAGACTTAGAGGAAGTGCTATCTACACGAACGGAGAAACCTTTCAGTGTTTCTTTGATCCAAGCACTTAAACTTTTGACTTAGCTTCATTCACCTTTTTTATTTTGTTAACCATGACTATAATTGGAAAGTTTTCCCGGAGTTTTTGTATTTCTACATCACAAATCAGTTGATTATTATGTCCGACAATAATTTCTCCCACATACCCAGCTTCAATAGCATCTTTTAAATCCTCTTCATCTATCGGAATATTTCGATGTTTGAAATCTGCTAATATCTCCGAAAGATCGGCTTCAACTATTTTTTGAGTTGATCTTTCAGCATCCACTTGATCGTAAATTCTTTTTAGAAAACGTTCACATTTAGCCGAGATCATTAATTCATCATCTTCCCCAGCATGTCTTTGATTGTTAAAAAACTTCATCAAACTTTTAAAGTCTTCCAATTTGTTTATTCTAATCTCGTTTAAAAGTCCCTCTTTATCCTCTTTCAACTCAATCATCTCAAGTTCTCTAAAAAGATTCATCACTTCTTCAAATTTTATTTCCGGAAAATTATAGATATCAAACATATAAAATTTCAGCATATTCATATGGATTGCCATCTGCATACCCTTGACTTCACCATGGGCTTTCGCTACTAAGTAGAAAGTCGAAAGGGCCCGCGCCACATCCAAATTAGTAAAAAATTTATAATTACTGACTTTGCCATCCCTACCATAGCTAATGGAATTAGATTCCAAAGACTTTACGGTGTCGTTAGATTTTTTTAATCTTTTTACCAGCGTATTAACGATAGTTTTAAACCAAGGATTCAGTTTATCCATTGCCTTGGAAAATGCCTCAAAAGAAATTTCAATGATCTCCGTATAAATAATAGCTTCCGCTGAACAACTTCTTTTTTTCGCAGCATCATCGAAAAAAGCCATTTCACCGATGACTTCTCCAGCTCGCAAAATAGCCAGCTCCACAAATCCTCTGCCTTTAGGACGGAATAATCTAATTTGTCCTTTTTGAATAATAAACAAGGAACTCGCTAAATCATTCTCATGAAATAAATTTTCACCGGCCTGTAGTACTTTAATGCCCGATTTTTTAGCAGCATCGTTGCCACCTGGACTGCTTTGGCTACTGGACATATTATTAGAATTTGAAACTGCTTGCACCATACTTAACCTTCAATTCAAACTAATGAAAGATCTTTTAAAAACTCCCGCTGACGCTTCTCTGGGAATGCAAAATGAATTTGGCTAATTTGAGTAGGATTACCAAGTGAGTCACCAATAAACGGAGTTAACACACCCAGGGGATAACACTTCCATTCACAAGATACCAACAACATTAATTTTATATCTTCAATGTTTTCAAATTCATTCACGTCAATACTTTCCTTTAAAATCAACGCATGATCATCAACGGATTCAACTTTAAGTTTTTTTTCTCCATTATTTTTTTTTCGGTGTAAAAATATTTTTACCCGCAGATCATCAATTTTTCTGGCTCGCATTCGCGCTCCTTGCACCTTCTTTTTTATTAGTGTAAATTACCTGAAATTTTTAAAAAAGAGGTAATTAATGCTCGCGAGAAAAGAACAAAATTCATCAGGTAATCCCTTACCAGAGCTATGGATAAGTGAAGTATTGAAATTATTAAATACAGCTTATTCTACTCAACTAAAAGAAATGAATTACTTTTTAGAATTTTATGGGATTTCTTACCCTGACGAACTTTTTTTGGCAGTATCAGTTATTAATGCTAATAACCGTTCAATTTCTCCCACCTCCATGTGTTTATCAACTGACCTTACCCCTAAACAGGATGTGAAAAAAATCTTAAACACGTTAGTGGATACCCTCGGAATTCTCCTCGATAATTTTTTCAGTACGCCTGATTTTCAAGAATGGCAACCGACCTGGCTTTCTGAAACTTTTAAAAAGACCAGCTTTTTCTACAAGATCACAAGAGAAGATATCTCGCTTACCATCGAAGCCAATAAACTGTTAGGTGATTGCTAATTTTTTTCTGCGATAAATATTTTAATCTTCTTCCGTAAAGACTGTTGTTTTCAAGGTAGATTTGGTTTCAAAAACTATATCCTGGTCATCATCTATTTCATCCAAGGCAACATCATCAAAATCATCATCAGATTCAATATTTAACTCTTTTAGTGCTTTAAAAAAATTCTTTTCATCTTTCAAATCATCCAAAACTGATTCTATGAATTTAGGTGGGTATTTAGTTACTAACTCTTCAATAAAGGTTTGCAACTTGCCTTCACTTAATATTTTTATTTTTTTCTTTATATCAGACCAGCGCTTTATATAGTGAAGCCTACAATAACCCATGGTGGTAGGTGGGTTGTCACAACCTCGTTCAAGACAATCACCGGTGTGACCATTAAAGAAATCGATTCCTTTAAGCGAATTAAACAAATCTTCCAATGAATAATCCTCATCTAAGCTGGATAAGTGTTCCACCAATTCTTCTCTTATGGCCTTATCAATATCTGCTTTTTCAAGATCATTCATCAAAGCGCTGTTCAAATCTGGATCATCGTGGTCATCGATTGGATCGATGTCATCCAAGGCATCTGATTTTTTATTAAGCTTTCCTTTAACCTTTTTACTTTGTTCAATTTTATTTGATTTTCCAAGTAATTTGTCTTTAGTCTTTTTATTTTCTTCAACTTTTTTAGTATTTTCCGCCACTTTGCCTGAAGCTTTTTTAGCAGTTTCAACTTTTTTAATTTTTTCCGCCACTTTGCCTGAAGCTTTTTTAGCAGTTTCAACTTTTTTAATTTTTTCCGCTACTTTGCCTGAAGCTTTTTTAGCAGTTTCAACTTTTTTAGTTTTTTCCGCCACTTTGACTGAAGCTTTTTTAGTTTTTCCCACTACTTTGACTTGAACCTTTTTAGCTGGTTCTACTTTTTTTGACTTATTATCTTTAAATGACGACTCTTTTTTAGGCATCACTTTCTTCTTAGTAATCAAAGCCACAATTTTAGCCTTAAGGGATTTGGGTTCATTTTTAGTCTTTGAATTTTTTTTATTAATTTCTTTAGGGGTTAATTTTGCCTTGGGGGTTAATTTTTTTGGATTAGCAGCTTTAATTGGTTGTTTTTTAACGATCACTTTTGAGACCTTTGACTTGGATGATTGCTTCTTCTTTAGAATCATGTTCACTCCAGGAATTAATACTTAAAAACGTATTAGTAAGTAGTTGAAATCCATATAACTAGCACTAATCAATTACCTCTGTAAAACTAAAAAACAACACTGAAACCCAAAACCTTAATATACTCCAATCGCACTCAAGCCAAATGCCACGACTGCATGCGTCACATAAGTAATATTGATCTATCTAGCAATAAATATTGCCATAAAAGCTATTTTAGATTAAAAAGTCATAGTTTATAAAAATAGTATCCGGTGAAAGTTAAGGAGATAACTGTGGCAAGACACAAATCAAGTGTAAAAAGAGCGAAACAAACTCTGGTAAAAACTGAAAGAAACAAAGTAAAAAAGAGTCTTACCAGAAACATCGTTAAGAAAATTAGAGCAGAAATTTCTGCTGGAAGCATTGATAAAGCCAAGGAATTATTACCAACGGCTCAATCATTACTAGCAAAAGCCGCCAAATCAAGTGCAATCAGCAAAGTTACCGCTAGTAGAATAGTCTCACGACTAGCTAAAACTTTGGTCAAATAAGTCGGATTGTCAAAAAACAAGAAACTTTAAGTTACTTGATGTAAATATTCACTTCTCAGCGAATCAATTAGATTACTATCTTTGGCTCTCGCCATTTTTTGCCACATGCTAAACATCCTAATGGCATTTTTAATTTCGTCTTTAGTCCAAAGCCTACTACAAGCAATAATCTCTTTGTTATAATCGTTGATTTTTTTACCATCCAATTTATCCATTAAGTGACCAGCATCAATTAATTTCATCATATGTCTAATCATAAAAACAAAAAAATTATTCAATTCCTCGTAATCCAAAGAACTACCTATTATATCTTTCATAAATCCTAATTTATCTTTTTTGGAAAACTTAGAAGCACCGACGAAGTAATCAAAGTTTTCGTTGGTAATCATTTTTTTTAAATCATCTATTTTAATTTGTTCAACGTTTAAAAACATTTTTCTAATTAATGACAATTGCGCAATATAATTACTAGTAGAGGGAAGCAAATTAGCAATTAAAAATTTTCGCTTCTCATCGGGGAAGTTCAATTTCAAAATTTTGCAGATAAAATCAAAAAGTTTTTCATTTTCCCAAAACATCGGTTTTATGAGAGAGGCGACATAACCAACATTTAAATTAGAAGCTTCTTCCATCAATGACGACTCTTTGGAAAAATTCAAAATAAAAAATTTGTCTTTGATATGGTCCGACTTTTTTAAAATTTCCGCAAATACCGACTTGTTGAGTTTCTCGGCCATTAACACCATATATGAATCATTATCACCAAAAAGTTCGACAGTATCTAAATGTCCATCTAGCCAATCCATGGTAATTTCATCTGCTAAAATTATTTTTAAATTACCTGCAATTTGATGTTCTACAAAAAGATTTTTTAATTTTAACGAAAAATATACATCCAAATAAGGATCAAAGGAGTGAAACAAATAAAGGCCTGGTTTCCTCGGATCAATAATCGTTTTACAAATACGCTCATAGTCCCACGGTTTTGCTTTAAAATGCATCGATAATCTCATTTTTAAATTTTTCGGTGGCAGTGCTGACCAAAGCTAAGACGGCATCATTTTGTGCCTTTTTACTCTTTGTGAAATTTACATCTCCCCCACTTTGTGCGCCACTGCTTGGAAGTATAGATCTGGTAATAGTTGACCTAAGTTCCATGCGTTCATCAAAAATCACTCTTGATTTATCTGGAATAAAATCTGCATCATTTTTGACTATCCCATTATATTCATGGGGAAGTGGATTTTTAATAAGTAATACTCTAAGGGTCAGGGAAATTTCAGTTTCCTGGGGAATATAGAAATCCCTTCTGTCACGAATCGACTTATTCAAAGTTCCCACTGTTGCTTGATAAGATTTATTTTTATAAACTTGTCGAGTTTTGTCGTTAGAAGAAATAATCCCAACTAAAATAGCATCAGCAGATGTTTTCTCATGGGAATAGATCGTTAACCCTGAATAATCCATCAACATATTTATAAAATTACTAGTCATTGGCCCAGAAACATTAGGAACAATTGACCAATTCACAAACATTGGTATTGAGATAGTTTCTATTTCGTACGCCACAAACGGATTATTTTTATTTTTAAAATGATATCCCGAACAAGACATCAAAAACAAAAGTCCTACTGACAAAATGACATTTAAGCGGAATAACATACTACATTTCATATTAACAATTCTTACATAAGATCATTAAGGTTGAAATTATAAAAAAAACAGATAATATACAATTAAATTCTATGGAAAATTAACAAATAACATATGTTTAAACACTTAAAGTCATTTTTATCCGGTTTTGATCTGTCCTATGCGGATAGGTCGCAAAGAAAAAATGCCACTATAAACCCGCAGGTAATATTTTTTGAACTTATAAAATTATGGCCACAAATTGTAGGAATTCATCTTGCCCAACATTCCACCCCTCTTAAAAATACTCACAAAACCTTGACCATATTAACTGATCATCCCCAATGGGCCCAAGAATTAAGCTTTTTGGAAAAAAAAATAAAACAACAAATTTTTAAAATAATTCCTCAGTTTACCTTCGAAATCAAAAAAATTAAATTCCAGGCAGACAATACTTTTTTTAAAAACCAAAACCAAAGACTGTTAGACACCCCTCCACCTTGCCCCGGCCAGGGTGAAACTATTTCAAAAAATAAAAACAACTCATCCGCTGATCTCCATCCTTTTTCACCCGAATACTTAAAATACAAAAAGGAAGCATCGAATTTATTTAACGATATCGAGGATGAAGAGACCAAAGATTTACTAACCTCAATATTTATCACCCACAAGCATCAAAACAAGAAAAGTGTCTGATTTTTTTTCCAATATTTCCAACTTAATTTGGATTTTTAGTTGGCTTGCAATAAATATAACTTGATTGGCTTCAAATCCTCTACTGAGGAAAAAAACCCTACCTCCTTTTTTAGTCACCCACATCACTGATTGAATAAACTCTGCAAAAGATCCTTCTTTAAAAAATCTACAAATATTTTTTTCTGTATTCGTACTTAAACGATGTTTACCAACTTCAAAGTAAGGTGGATTTGAAACGACCAAATCATAAACATTATATAATTTTTCATTATTATAAAGTTTTCTAAAATCTTGGTTGATCAATTTTAAGTTTGCGCCAAGCAGACCAAGAAGTTTCACATTTAAATCAAAATACTTCCCAAAAGCGCTCTGTAACTCTATAAAATCAAAATGCAAACTTTGAGAGAGAGCTAAAACGATTTCCATTCCCACTACTCCGCACCCAGAACATAAATCCAACGCCTTAAAATCATAAGTGTCTTCATTTTTTAATATTTGGCTAACGGTTTTAGCTAACCACACCGAATCATCACTAAAATGGTAAAAGTCCGGCTGATTATAGTCCCAGATATCTTTCGACTCGTTCACTAATAGCACCTTTTCTGATTATTGAAAATTTTTCCAAATCGTTAAACTTTACAAACGTGGAGGAATGCCCTGAAAGGGTTTGTTGATCATCTTCAACAAATTGAGCACTTTTACAATATTTTAAATAAAAGGCGAAGGCTTCTTTTTTTATGATCAGGGGAGGACTCGCAGTATGGTTCAAACTAGTGGTGGTTATCGGTGCTTTAACTTTGGCCATTATAAGTTTTAGGGCATTATTAGATACACACCTAAATGCCACCATCGGTCCACCATGATTGATCCAAGGTGGAATTTGAATTTTGGCCCTATTAATGTCTACTGCAAGCGTGGTTTCCAACGAAAAAAATTTTTGCAACCATACTTTATCCATAAATTCTGGCAAATCAAAGCTAGTCATGACTTCATCTAAATCGTAAAAAATTATCGAGAGAGGTTTATCAGCCGACGTTTTTTTTATTTGAGCTATTTGAACTTGAGCTTCTTTTAAATAGATACTTGCTCCAATCCCCCATACCGTATCGGTAGGATAAATATAAATATTCTCGTAACTCATAAAATCCACCACCACAAATACTCATTTTTGATCTGATTTCTTCTCAGTAGTTGGTAAATCGCATATTCTACACTTCGTCCGGTTAACAGAAGATGCTTGTAATATTCAATCTCTAAATCGATGCTTGATTTTAAATATTTACTATTTTCTCTCACTAGACTTTTAACCACCACTTGATTTTGCAAAAAATAAGTAAGAGTTAATTCATCCACTTCATCTTGACTTGTTAACAATTGGCTAACAATTTTATCGGCAATCGCTTGGCTAATTTTCAAATCTTCAATTTCGAAAGAAGAAAGAAACCAAAGTGATCTATAATCAATTTTTTTTACAGATTCCTCACTCAGGTTCTTATTTACATAGTCATTGGCCAGCGATTGCTCAAAAGTAAGTAACAGACTTCCCCATAATGAGAAATATTTGAACCCAAAATTAACTGACTTAGATTTTTCCCATATCTGAGAAAGTGTCCAATCACAATTATTTCTTTTTTTCAATTCATAGAATTCCAAGGTATCATAAGTTAGCGAAAAATAATTTAGCATTATTTGATATTCGATTTTATTTCCCAAATCAGCTTCTAAAATCCTCATCAGCTCAATAATACTATTAACATAACTTTTCATTTTAAGCTGATTAAGAAAAGGGGTGACCGGGTTTTTTAAAACTAGCTGCATAAAACTTACACTGACAAAGTCACTCATCACTTGTTTAACCTGATGAATATTTCCAAACTTCCAGTAAGCTAACATCTTCAAGTATGATGAAATTGCAGTATCAGGGAACTTTTTCGACAACAATTCTAAATTGTGATCAAAAGAAGCATCTTTTTCGTTGGCATCTCTATCTTTTAAAAACTTTTCTATAATATCAATAAATTGATCAACATACTCTGCTTGAAGTAAAATTTCCTTTTTGATGGAATAAATTTCCATTATTTTTTTGATTTGCAGCTCATCAAATTTAAATCCTTTCAGATATTTTCCCAATTCCTCCACATCGGCAATTTTTTTTTCCCGATATTCAAACAAAGCAAGGGTTTCATTTGTTGCTAAAGGACAAAGCCTAGAAATTGAATTTTTACTCATCCAATCATATATACCTGGATATAATAAAATCTTAAGCTGGTAGTAAAAATCATTAATTTTCTGGCAATCAAGTAGCGGAATTTCTCCCTCAAATTTTTCTAACTTAAATCCGCCTGGATTCATTTGAGTTGAAATTACTATGTCATTGTTTATAAGCGGAGGGAAATCCAATAATTTTTTACCAACTTGGATCGGCTTGACCTCTTTTGCAATTACATCAGTAAATTGAAACAGGCAATAAAGTAAAATTAAGGCGGTAACCGTAATCACCAATACTTTACTTGTGGGACTGCTACCAGTTGAATTCCTTCTATTTTTACCTACGGTATGAGGTGTACTACTTTTTTTCTTTTTAGTAATCGTAGGTGAAGCACTTTTTTTAACTTTTTTATCAAGCGCATGTACTGGACTGGATGGTAATTTAACGACTTCTTCTTTTGAACTTATTTTTTCAAGAGATTTTGGTTTGCTTAAATCAACTAAAATCTCTTGGGCCTTTTTTTTGGCAACCGTAGGTAGCCTTTCCCCTCTTTTCACCGCCTCGATGTTTTCCTGGCTGGGAAATTCTAAATCATCTGGGGCTGGATAAAGCGCATCCTCATCCCTTTCTTCATCTTCTTGAACTAAATTAGCCCCGAGCGGTTGCTCATCTTTGTTTGCGAGTTTACCCAACTTTTTATTGGCCAGCAGAACTCCTACATCCACTTCAAATCCATCTTCAGGCCTTTGATGGTTTTTCATCTCCACCTTGATTTTATCAGGAGACAATTGCAAAATCATCCCACTCCCATCCGAAGGAGTAGAAAAAATTTCATCTTGCCCCTTTGTAACGGTCAAAGCCACGATTGATGGAAATTCTTGATCTTCCCCATCTGGATAAATCACCAATTCTTCCTCTTCTTCCATTATGAGTTCGTTATCTTCAATCTTTTTGGGCTGTTTAGCTATGACAGTTGCAGTCTGGTCATTTTTAAGTTGCTTATTAACCTGTGCTTCTTTAAAGAAGTCCACTAAATTAGTCAGCTGGGTTACATCCCCACTAGTTTTGCGATCAAAATGTTCTGAAAGAATTTTTTTAGCTGCATCCGCAACAATATTACCTTTCACCGAAAAATTAAGACAATCATTGATCGACGGTGAGCCTGGAGATCCCAAAATAACGTCAGCTTCACTGATGGGATTAAAGTTTTGCACCTCTTGATCAAAAAGATATTTTTTTAAATATTCCTTCTCTTTTATGGAAAACCAAAAACCATTACCTATACATATTTCATCTTCAAATGCCAGCGAGCCTTTTTCCACCAATTCAATAATTTTTTCCCTAGACGCCGGGCCTAAAATTTTTAGATTTGTTGTTCTGATTAACCAATTCTTTTCCATTTATTACTTCTAAAAGAAATAGCCTAACAAGCTTTTTATATCGTCATCATTAAACCGAAGACCAATCATACCCGTGGCTGTAGTTTTCTTCCTCATATCTTGTGCCGACACACGTCCGTAGAGCACATTCCATAACAAAAATTCAGTATACAATCTTGAATTAATTCCTCCTTGATCTTCATCATAATCAAAGACATCAATACCTGCCAGCCAACGTTTACCGATTATTTCATAATCAACACCAAGCCCTGCTGAAGATTCTATCCAACCACCTCTAAAAATCCAGTCATCAAATTTACGCCCAATCTGAACCGTAAATCTAAACGTATTTTTGACGGTTTCTTTTTTATGAGTGATGGTTCTTACACCGTTAACATCTTCTTCTTTAACCTGTTCAAAAGGAGTTCCATATTTTGCTGAAACAATTCCCAATTCATAAAATCGCTCAGGGGAAGGAAATATGCGAATTCCTCCACTGGCAGTTGTACCGTTTAATGAATTAGCTCCGGTGAAAACACTCAGTTCTGTTTTTATGGCATTAACCTTGTTAACCATTTTGTTGACCCCGGCAAGCGTTTGTCTCACTTCATCGGCAATCTCTTCTTCAACCAGAAGTTTTCCCATGGTTCCTTTACCACTGCGCAAATTGATCACTAACTCATTAAGACCACTCATGGCTTCATTAGCTTCTTTCATCATACTTTTTAAATCAGTAATAACTGCATCCTTATTGCCAGTTTCCATGTGGTAATTTAATTTCTCAGAAAACTTTTCTAAATTGGTTACAAAATTCGAAAACTTATCTTGATTATCACCCAAAATATTATCTAACTTTTCCGTCGCACCCTTTGTATTTTGCGCAATTATTTTAAAATCATCCAAAATTTGAGCCAGTGGCCCCTTTTTATCCCCCGGTGCCAACGTAGTTTTTAACTCTTTTACAATTCCTCTCACATCGTCCATAAGTTCAGTGGCGTTTTTAGTTAAATCACCAAGTCCCCCAGACTCAAGAGATCCAATAAGGGAACCTGCTTTTAAACGGTCAGCTTTTTCTCCAACCTCAATTTCCAGATATTTATCTCCTAAAAAACCCACTGTTTTTATTCTAAGTTTGGAATCACTGGATATTTTTATTTTTTCTAAAACTTCAAATTCTATGAGAGCGCGATTACCATCACTGAGCTCAATATTTTTTATTCTTCCCGCGTTAATACCAGCTATTTTAATTGGAGTTTTGGGAAAAACTCCGGAAGCATCTTCCACAATAGTTTTGTATGGAACGTAATCACCAAAGCCTGATTGATTGGTAGTAACTTTCAGCGACATAAAAATAATCGCACCAATCGTAAACACTGTTAGTAAACCGACTTTAAACTCATTCATAGACTATCTCTCTAGTAATAACCCAGGTCTAGCCAATCTCTGACCTAAAGATTAATAAACGACTTAACCAGCGGATTATCCGAATTTGCAAATTCAACAGCTGGTAAGTACTCAATAATTTTACCATGGTCCAGAAAGGCCACATAGTCGGAAATTTCTAGCGTTGCCCTAACATCATGCGAAATAACAATGGAAGTTAGACCTCTTTCTTTATGTTTTAACGCAGTGCTTTTTATTAACTCATTAACCATACGTGTCGTAATTGGATCAAGGCCCGTAGTGGGCTCATCGTACAAAATGATCTGAGGTGATAACGCTAAAGCTCGGGCCAAGCCAACTCTTTTTCTCATACCTCCAGAAAGTTCAGAAGGTAATTTATTAAAAGCAATCTCTTGTAAATTAACCGACAAAAGTAGTTCAGTAACTTGTTTGTGAATTTCCAATTCTGAAAGCTTAGTAAATTCCCGTAAAGGAAAAGCCGTATTTTCAAATGCTGTAAAGGAATCAAACAAGGCAGCATACTGAAAAAGCATTCCAAAATTTTGGCGAAACTCTCTAGTTTCAAACGAACTCATCTCTGAAATATTTTTCCCCAGTACACTAATTTCCCCTGCCGTTGGTTTAAGCAAACCCAAGATGTGCTTTAACAAAGTTGATTTACCGGCTCCCGAAAAACCCAGGATAGTGGTAATTGTGTTTTTATAAATATCAAAATTGAGGTTTTCCAGAACTGTATGCCCGGCAAAGGTTTTGGTTAAATTTTTTATCGAAACAATAATTTCTTTATTCAATATTAATTCCTATAAAATTCTAATCAAAAAACTGGTTAGAAAATAATCCAAAATCAACACCAGAATCATTCCCCACACCACCGCTAAATTCGTGCCCTTGCCCACCCCGACGGCACCTTTTTCTACCTTAAATCCAAAATAACAACCAACTACGGATATAATAAATCCAAAAAAAACCGCCTTAATAATTCCTTGGGCCAAATCTTCTACAAACATAAACTCACTGAGTTTGGAAAAATACATAACCTCATCAATCATAAGGGCCTTGGTTCCAATAAACCAGCTACCAATATTTCCCACCAAATTAAAGACCACCGAAAGCATTGGAACCGCAACAGTACCCGCAATAATCCGAGGAACTGCTAGATACTGATAACTTGAAATTCCCATCACTTCGAGCGCATCAATTTGCTCGGTAACTTTCATACTGCCTATTTGGGCTGCCATGGCTGCCCCCGCCCTGCCTGCTACAATCAATCCAGTTAAAACCGGTGCTAATTCCTTGGCCAGTGAAATTGAAACAATTGGGCCTACTAAGGAATCTACCGAAATCAATTGAAATCCAAAATAGGTTTGGTACGCAAACACCATCCCGGTAAAAGAAGCGGATAAAATTATAATAAAAAGACTTTTATTTCCCACGAAATAAATCTGTTCAAACATCAGTTGAAATCTATAGGGAGGTCGGTGACACCAGTAAAAAAATCGATACATGAACGTGATAACCTGGCCTAGATTTTCGATCACATCGATTACATAGAAACCTAATTTTTCAATTAGTTTTTTGATAAATTGCAAGTTAAACACTTCCTTATGTTTTATCCAATAATATAAACAAGTATTATTAAACCAAAATATTTATGTTTATGATAGATTAAAAAATACTTTTATTGCACCACTTCGGAGGTGGTGGTGTGGGCTGAGTTACTAAGAGGTAGGTTTGCATAAACATTTTCTGCATTATTTACGTAGGATAAGTAAGCAAACGAGGACACTGGTAAAGACCTAACCACCACGTCCAAGTCTTTAGTAAAAATAAATTCACGATCCTCAAAATATTTCCAATAAGAAAATCTTTTTGCAAATTCTTTAATTGAGCGTAAGAAAAGCTCACTTTTTTCACTTTCTACCAGGAAAGAAAGGTGTTTGGCGTTGGTAGTGGTGTAATAAAAATCACCACTATATTTAATCCTTAGACTTCTGGTAAAATCCAAATAAAAATCTTTCCAATAAAAACGAAGCTCAGGTTTTTTCGCAATTAAATTCGCCAAATCAGCAAGATTTACATCTACCAGATAAAGATTTTCGCTCTTATTTTGAAAAAATCTATTTTCATCCAGCTTTTCTAAAAACAAAAAACCGTCTAAGTGATTCGAGATTTGATTGGGTTCTTGCATTTTTTGGGTGTAAAAATAGGTAAAAACATTAGATAAATAGTCTTCAAAAGTATTCCATCTGAATTGATTTAAAAAATCTTCATTGTCCACTTTAACAAATACAAGTGCCTCTGGATTTTTTAGTCGACCTTTAATTGTCAGACACATCACGTCTGCTCCAAATACCTCTAAAGCTACCTGATTTGCCATATTCTGGGCAAAAAACTCAATCCCTTCATGCAACTCTTGTCCAAGCCATAGCGATGGTAACTTACGAAATTTTTTGTTACCTGAAGGAGGTGACAAAAGTTTTAGGCCATTAGTCGATAATTCCATGTAGGAATAGCCCTTAATTTCTTCCACTTTCATAAAAACATCTTCCATGGCCTCAAAAAAATTGATGTTATTTTTTTCTTTTTCAAATTCTTCTAAAATTTTAAATAAGCGATCTTGATAGTGATTTTTTTCGCGCTGCTCTTCCAAAAGCTCAAATGTTTGCTGGCTGGTTGCTTTGATTTCTTTCATCTCGTCGTTTAACAGTTTTACCTGATAATCTTGATTTCTAAAAGTGTTGTATCTTCTAAGCACTGACTTTATCTGTCCACCGTAATCGTCAGATTTTCTTATCAGACCAAAATTAAAAATTTCGTAAGTAGAATAGAGCAAAGGAAGTGCATCGTCCGAATAATAAAAGGCTAAATGAATGGACTCATTTTTTACCCCTGGCAAATTTTTAAGTTTAATCATACCCTGACTCATTTTTTTTACATCGATAATACACAACGAAGGAGTCTTGGAATTGGCAAAATCCTTATAGAATTCCGCAAATTCCTCATAGATGTGCGGAATAATTTGGGCTTGTCTAAAAATAGCAGATATTTTTCGGGCTTCTTGAATTTCAGATAAAAGCAATCTGACTTCAAATGTTGAACCATCTAAAAAAGTATCTTCGTTGGTTTGTGATAGCACTTTAATCTCCTGACACCCAAACTCACAATGAGTCCAATATTATTATGCCTTGCCCAACACGAATAGTCTATTTTAGAAGATCGATCAACTGATTTAACTTTTTTACATTCTCAATTTGGGACTTTGATAAAATCAAATCGGCTTTTTGATAGTTTGCACACCTTTGTACGTAAAGTTGCTCTAATTTTTCCTTGCCGAGTATAACTAAGGGGCGAAGATTATCTCCTGATATCCTAGCAAAGCACCTTTCAAAAGATATATCCAACCAAACTAATTTAGCCTCAGCAGTATTTTCAATTAATTCAAAATTTAGATCTAAAGTTCCGCCCCCCAAGGCTACCAGACAATTATTCGATACCGTTTCTTTCAGTACTTTTTTAAGTTGAAGGGTTTCTAATTTTCTAAAATGGCTTATCCCACTCTCATTGACAATTTGCCAAATAGGCACCCCATTTTGTTTCTCAATTTCTTCATCTAAATCAAAAAAACACCAATTAGTATCAGTCGTACTCTGTTTTAAATTTTTTAGTAGATAAGTTTTTCCAGCTCCAGAAAAACCACACAAAAACACTATCATAATCAACACCTATATCAATAAATTCTATACATTTAAACATATTTGCGATATTCGATCATGATAATTTTTACGACTGAGAATAATATGGATCACCTCCTCAAAATACATAGATTTAGTTTTAACCATCCGGAAAGTATGAACTTGGATTTTGAAGAAGTTGATTGGTTAAAAGAAATCTTTAACGACCTAGATAGCATTCGAGAAAAATTCCCTGATCAAGAAAAAGACATGCTCCAAGTGGAACTTCAACTGGTTAGAAAAACTAACTCCACTTTCAATGATCATTTTATTATCCGTGGGAAAATCAACTGTCACTATTATGCTCCGTGCATCAGGTGCCTTGCTCCCTCCAAAGAGACCATAAATGTTGACTTTGCTGCTTGTTATCTGCTCGCATCGCTGGAAAATTCCGAAGAATATAAGGATTTGTCTGATATCTACTGCGATGGCGAAGAAATGGATTTATATTTTTTCGACAAAGGTAAAATCGATCTCAAAGAATTAGTTAACGAGCATGTGCATTTAAATGCTAACCCACACCCTGTGCATAGCGAAAATTGCAAAGGTCTTTGTAGTCTGTGTGGATTTAATCTCAACTTTGGGAAATGCATTCATCACCGAATCGAAAAAAAATGACCGTCTCGTTAAAATAAACTTGCGTGATTATTGATTTTCAAGTAAAAAACCGTGACTGTTACTGTTTAATTTATTTTATTAAATTAGTTATGGACTACCCTTATATAAGTAGCTTTAATAGCGATTAGGAGATTAATATGGCTGTTCCAAAGAAAAGAACCAGTGTTTCAAGAAAAGGCAAAAGACATGCGGGACAAACCCACAAATTATATTCCAAAGCAACTATTTCATGTTCAAATTGCGGTGACCATGCTTTGGCTCATCATGTATGCCCATCATGTGGAACCTATAAGAAGAGAGAAATTATTGTAATAAAACAAGAAACTGAAGAAGAAGCTGAAGAATAAAAAAAATAAATTTAACATAATCTTGACAAAGGCGCATTGCCAATCTGCAGCTTTTACAAAACAATAACCCCTACCCAAGTTAGGGGTTTTTTTTTGCACAAAAAGAAAGAGGTTGAGATATGAGCAGTATTAAAACAAAAATTTTAGGGTTGGGAATTTATCTTCCCCAAAAAATCTTACATAACAAGGATATTGAAAAAATTGTTGAAACCACCGATGCGTGGATTTTTGAGAGAACTGGTATCAGAGAAAGAAGAGTTTCATCAACAGATGGAGGCGAATACCCTACCGATATGGCCATGAAAGCGACCGAAGAGGCACTTAAAGAAGCCAAGATAGACCGCAATGAGATCGATATGATCATCTTTGCCAGTGTTACCCCCGATATGCCCATACCCAACAGTTCAACCATTTTACAAACCAAACTCGGTATAACCAATAAATGTGGTTGCTTTGATGTCGCTGCCGCTTGTAGCGGATTCGTATATAGCCTAGATTTAGCGGACTCAATGATAAAATCTAAGAAAGCCAGAAATGTATTGGTAGTAGGTTCAGAAATGCTAAGTACTATTATAGATTGGGAAGACCGCGGCAGTTGTATTCTCTTCGGTGATGGATGTGGAGCTGCTATTTTAGGTCAAACCCCAGAAGGCGAAGATTCCGATATCTTAGCAAGCTACTTGTCCGCTGATGGCACGGGCAAAGAATATTTCAACTCTCCCGTAGGTGGTGCGACTGAACCGCTCACGATCAATAATATAGCCAGAAAAGAACACCTCATGCATATGAAGGGAAAAGATATGTTCAAAGTGGCTACACGAACTTTGGCGCAAAACTCGAAAGTAGTACTAGAAAAGGCCAAACTGGGAGTTAACGAAATTGATTGGTTAATTCCCCACCAGGCTAATATTAGAATCATCAACACTACCGTTGATTTGCTGGATTTTGACCCTAAGAAAGTTGTCATTAATATTGAAAAATATGGAAACACCTCTTCAGCGACAATCCCGATAGCTATGTACGAAGCGATTAAAGATGGACGAATTAAAAGAGGTCATAATTTAGTTTTTTCCACTTTTGGCGCAGGACTTACTTCTGCATCCATGATTGTTAAGTACTAAAGGAAAAATATGGCTAAATCACTTACATTACTTTTTCCAGGTCAAGGTTCCCAAGCAGTGGGAATGGGCAATCGCTTTGCAGCTAATACCCACTACGGTTTATTTAAACAGGCCAGTGCTAAACTCAATTTTGATTTACTCCAGATGATCACTAGCGGTAGTGAAGATGAATTAAAAATAACCTTTAATGCTCAACCAGCTATTTTAAGTTATTCTATAATTTTATATCGAATTCTTCTCGATACAATATCTTCCAAAAACATAAACATTGACTGCGTATTGGGACATTCGCTGGGAGAATATTCTGCTCTTTGTGCGGCTGGAACCTTATCATTTGAGGATGCTGTGTGGGCCGTGCATATGAGAGGAAAATTTATGCAAGAAGCAGTACCTGCCAACACCGGAAGTATGGTGGCCATTATGAAGGCTTCCGAATCTATTGTCAGACAAGCATGTATCGAGGCTAGTCAAAATAACAGTCAGGTGATGCCCGCCAATTTTAACGAACCCAACCAAATCGTTATTTCGGGACATCAGGAAGCATGCTTACGCGCCAGCAAATTGATAGTAGAGAAGAGCGAAGGTAAGGCCAGAACCATACCCTTAAAAGTATCTGCGCCTTTTCACTCAAGTTATATGCAGCCGGCAGCACTCAAACTTCAAGAATTTTTTAGCGACTATCATTTTAAATCAAATAACATTCCCTATATTGCCAACATCAATGCTTGCGAATATAAAGTTGGAACCGATGTGCAAACCATTAAAAATAATCTCATCCAACAAATGACTGGAAGTGTTTTATGGACCCAAGCTATCTCCAAACTTCCCGAAAGCACCATTTGCCTCGAGGTTGGACCGGGAAAAGTGCTAACCGGGCTGGTCAGTAAAATTAATCCCAAATTAAAAGTTATCCCTCTTGATACTGATGGTGGCTTTAATGAGTTGAAGGAGATTCTTTCATGAGTGTAATATTTCAAGATTTAGAAAATAAAAAGATTTTGGTCACCGGCGCTAACCGGGGAATCGGTAGAGAAATAGCCTTACATTTAGGTGAACAAAAAGCACACGTTATTTGCAGTATGAGACCTGGTCGAGATGCATTTACTGATCTTCAAAAAGAAATTGAAAAGGCTGGAGGAAAAGCCAGTAAAGTGGAATTTTCTCTCAATGATTCCAAGGCCATCAAAGAGGAATTGGAAAAATTTATAAAAGAATTTGGCCCCATTGAAGGGCTTGTTAACAACGCCGGAATTTCCAAAGATACTTTAGTCCTGCGACTCAAAGAAGAAGAAATTGACGAAATCATCGACATTAATTTAAAAGGAGCCATGATAGTGACCCAAGTGTTGACCAGACATTTTTTAAAAGCCACTAATGTTTCCATCGTAAACATCAGTTCGGTAGTTGGTCTCATGGGAAATCCAGCGCAAACCGCCTACGCTGCATCCAAAGCAGGTCTCATCGGTTTTACCAAATCATACGCCAAGGAATTATCTTCAAGAAACATTAGGTGCAATGCAATATGTCCAGGATTTATTAAAAGCGATATGACGGATGTTCTTGACGACAAGATAAAAGAGACCTATATGTCCCAGATACCTCTAAAGAGAATGGGCGAAGGCAGAGAAATCAGCAATCTGGTTTCTTTTTTGCTGAGTACTGCCTCATCTTATATTACAGGTGAAGTTATAAAAATAGACGGTGGTTTATATATTTAATCAATTTAAGGAGATTAAAAAATGGAAGAGAGAATTGTAAAACTTATTAGTGACGCGACAAACATTGATGCTAGCAAAATTAATCTTGAAACTAGTTTTATTGATGACTTAAACCTTGATTCACTTGATATAGTTGAACTCATGATGAAAATGGAAGACGAGTTTGGAATTGAAATTCCAGAAGAAGATGCCGAAGGCCTCAAAAAAGTTAAAGACGTTGTTAACTATTTAACCAACAAACAATAGTTAATAAAAATATCCTCTTCATTTTATAAATATTTTGAGGATAACATTCAAAAAAATTAGGGAGGGATTCCTATGAATACTAAATCAGGTATTCGTGTTGCAATTACTGGAATGGACACCATCTGTGGACTAGGACATAACTTAAAAGAGGTATGGAATGGTTTGCTAGAAGGAAAATCAGGGATATCACTGATAGAAAATCATGATATCACTAATCTTCCGGTCCATATTGCAGGAGAAGTTAAAAACTTTTCTCTTGCTGAGGATATTCTTCCCCCTAACGAAGCCAAAAGATTTGACCGTTTTTTGCACTTTGCTCTTCACAGCGCAATAAATGCTTGGGCGGATTCAGGTCTTAAATCCCAAAACCCTTATCGCCCCGATAACATTGGTTGTATTATGGGTGTTGGTATGGGTGGTTTCCCAGAAATTGAAAGAACTTATAGGACCTTTCTAGAAAAAGGTGCTAGACGAGTAACTCCTTTTTTCATCCCCTCACTGATTCCCAATATGGCAAGTGGGCTTATCTCCATAACCCTGGGTACGACTGGAATAAACTATTCGCTTTCCAGCGCTTGCGCTTCTGCAGGGCATGCTATAAGTGCAGCCTACAATGAAATCATGGCAGGCAGACAGGATGTCATGGTTACTGGCGGAGCTGAAAGTGTTATTTGCGACCTACCTATTGCCGGTTTTGCTTCCATGAAAGCCTTATCCAGAAGAAATGACGATCCAACACACGCTTCAAGACCTTTTGATTTAAACCGAGATGGTTTTGTCATGGGCGAAGGAGCAGGGCTACTTATTTTAGAAAATCTTGATAAGGCAAAAGCACGGGGTGCTAAGATTTATGCTGAAATTGTAGGATGCGGATCTAGCTCAGATGCTTACCACATAACCGCGCCGCACCCAGAAGGCATTGGTGCTTCTCAGTGTATGCTTGATTCAATTAAAAATGCGCAAATCAATCCAGAAGAAATCGGATATGTAAATGCTCATGGAACTTCAACACCTCTTGGTGATATTGGAGAAACCAAAGCTTTAAAGGCAACGTTTGGAACTCATGCCAAAAAAATTCAAATCAGCTCAACCAAATCCATGACCGGACACTTGCTTGGGGCTGCAGGCGGACTTGAAACGATTGTTTGCGCAATGGCCCTTTATGAGGGAGCTTTACCTCCGACCATTAATTTAGAAACTCCTGATCCTGAATGCGATTTGGATTACATACCCAATGCCGCAAGAAAGGTGCAAGTTGAATATGCGCTTAACAATTCCTTTGGTTTTGGTGGCACCAACTCATCTCTCATTCTCAAAAGATTTTGCTAATAATCTTCACCTAATACTTGAAATACGTTATAACTCTAGTTATTGTTATTTTTCTTAAATTTAGAAAGGAGTAAACGAATGTTTCACCCAAATGCATATTCTCTTAAAGAAATGGACCAAGAAATATTTAATCTTTGTAATCAAGAGTTAATCAGACAAGAGGATGGTTTAGAGTTAATTGCCTCAGAAAATTATACCTCCAAAGCCGTTATGGAAGCGCAAGGATCTTTCCTCACCAATAAATATGCGGAAGGTTACCCTTCTAAAAGATATTACGGCGGATGCGAAGTAGTTGATCATGTTGAACAGCTGGCCATTGATCGAGCAAAAAAACTTTTTAATGCAGAATTTGCCAATGTTCAACCCCATTCCGGAAGTCAGGCAAATATGGGGTGCTATTTTAGTGTATTAAAGCCAGGAGACAAAGTTCTAGGAATGAATTTGTCAGAAGGTGGACATTTAACTCATGGTTCACCCGTAAATTTTTCGGGGAAACTTTATAACGTCGTTGCTTACGGTCTTAATATGACCAGCGAAACTATTGACTACGACGTGCTATCAGACCTGGCTTTAAAAGAAAAACCCAAAATGATTGTCGCCGGGGCCAGTGCTTACCCTAGAATTATTGACTTTAAAAAATTTCGAGAAATTGCAGACAGCGTTGGGGCTTATTTACTGGTAGACATGGCCCATATTGCTGGTCTAGTTGCTACTGGCTTACACCCAAGCCCTGTGGGCATTGCTGATTTTGTAACCAGTACCACCCATAAAACCCTTAGAGGTCCCCGAGGGGGTTTAATCCTCACTCATCGAGAAGATCTGGCCAAAGAAATTAATTTTAATATTTTCCCTGGTATTCAAGGTGGGCCACTTGAACACGTTATTGCAGCAAAAGCGGTCGCTTTCCATGAGGCCATGCAACCAGAGTTTACTAGCTATCAAAAACAAGTCTTAAAAAATGCCCAAGCACTGGCAAATGGTTTGATTAAAGAAGGTATGGAAATCGTCTCTGGTGGTACCGACAATCACCTGATGCTGGCAAAAACTGACTCGGTTGGTTTATCTGGAAAGAAATCTGAAAACATCTTAGAAAGTGCAGGAATCACTTGTAATAAAAATATGATTCCTGGAGACAAACGTAGTCCGTTTATTACCTCCGGCATAAGACTTGGCACACCTGCCATTACCACCAGAGGACTCAATGAAAAACATATGTCTCAAATAGCTAACTGGATTGTTTCTGCGCTTAAAAATAATTCTAATGAACAATATGTCCTTCAGGTTAGAAATGAAGTAAGAACGCTATGTAGAGAATTTCCTGTTTATGCTAAATAATTGGCAAGGCTTACAGTTAACGACTCTTTAAGATAGATAATGCCCAGCAATTACAATTAAGGTAATAACCAGAAAAAACTGTGAAAAAAGTCGCATAAATACTCCTTAATAAAATGCCTAACCGAGTGTGTGTTGTATAAAAATTTTATCAAAAATTATAAAATACCGTCAATTTTTTAAATAAACTTGCCATCAAAGACACTTCAAAGTAGAAGAAAGTTTAGAAAATTAAGGAGCTAATTGTGCATTGTCCTAGCTGCGATAAACCTGAAACCAAGGTTATCGATTCAAGACTATTTCAGGATGGAAAAACCATCAGAAGACGCAGAAAATGTGAACATTGCGAACATCGCTTCACGACTTACGAATCGTTTGAAATACAACTACCTCAAATAGTAAAAAATGATGGTCGCCGCGAAACCTTTCAAAGAGAAAAAATTATTCGTGGAATAAAAAAATCCTGTCATAAAAAAAGCATCTCTATGGAGCAAATTTTAAATCTTGTTGATGAAGTTGAAAAAAAAATTATGGAGATGCAAGTAAAAGAAATTAGCGCCATAATCATTGGAGAGATGGTCATGGAAATGTTATACAAACTGGACCCGGTAGCCTATATAAGATTTGCTTCATTTTATTGGAATTATGATGACATTGATGATTTTGTAGCAGGGCTTTTAGGTAAAAAAGGACTCAAACAGCATTTAGATGAGGGACAAATCTCATGAACAATAAATTGCATCCCACGCTGGCAAGGGAATATGCCTTAAAATTTCTCTACCATATTCAGTTATCAGAATTTAAAGATTATAAAAAAAAGTTAGAAGATGGTGAACAGTACGATGCTTCCGCTTTCGATGCCAAGCTTAACTTATTTCATGAAAGCTATAGTGAGCAAGATTTAGATCATCCCGATAACACCCTTCCTGCGAGTGCTCTGTTTTATGCCAAACACTTAATATTGAATTTCATTTCAAATTATAAATATCTAATAGAGACAGCTCAAAAAAATTCAAAAGGATGGAAAAAAGAAAATATTGATAAAATTGATTTAACTATTATTCTCTTGGCCATATGTGAAATGAAGTTTTCCAAAGATACTCCCAAAAAAGTAGTCGTCAATGAGGCTATCAATATGGCGAAAAAATATGGCAAAGAGGAATCTTTTGCTTTTGTTAATGGGATTTTGGATTCCATACTTAACACGGAGTTTAGTAATTAAATTAAAAGGAATATCAGACAACCTTCAACAACTATTGTCGCCCAAGGTGATTTGCGCCTTATGGCTAACGGAAGTCCCGCTGACTGAGAAACCATTTCCTTTTGACGAATTAGATTACTACGTTGATGGACTCTTAACTAAGCACCTTACTAATTTTAAAGAGAATGCTGATCATCAAAAAAACATTGATGGTAAATGCCTAATTGCTTCAACCTCCTTCTCCCATCCTTTCTTTATAGTTCACATAAATCTTCAGACCAAAATTAAAGAGGATAGTATTAGTGAAATTGCCAGTACGATCAATAAAGTTTGTACTACCGAATGCAATCAAGTTGTAGTTATCCAGACCAAACCAAATCAACTTTCTTCCACAATTAAAAAATGTTTTCATGATCAACAGTTGGAATTTTTTAATATAGATCAATAAAATAATTTATTTAACTGCCACAAGATAGGTAACCCATGAGTTACACCCTGAAGCTGTTTGGGTTTCGTAGAAATTGCCATCTCCTCCGCCCAGCCCATCTTCACCTTCCCAATATGTTTTAACTTCCTTAAAACCAGCTTCTTCTAAAATTTCAATTAGCTCTCTCGGAGTCCACATTCTCCAGTCATAAGTAAAAACCTGGTTATAACGAATGCCTTCTTTATGATCTTCAAAGTGAATATAGTAGAGGCACTCACTATTGAGCGGGTTAAACATTTCTAAGTCCCAAAAATATGAAAAAGATTCATGTTCTGTTTCTTCAATTTGAGGAGCATACGCTTCTGTGCCCCCAAATAAATCCAAATAAAGCATGCCCTGTTCGTTTAGCGAAGCATACACTTTGGAAAAATATTCCAAAAGTTCTTTCCGTTGTTTAAAAATATAATAACTAAAATTGAAAGCTACAACTGTATCCGTTTTAAATCCCAGGTCACTTAAAACATTGGACTCCAAATATTTCATTCTGGTTTTTTCTTCATCGTTTAAAGTTACGTAGTGGTTTTTAAGTCCATAAGATATTGGTTCACTATCAAGATCAATGGCCCATGCCTGATTATCTTTGCTACGCTTCACCCATTCGCAAGCCATATAACCAGTTCCCGCAAAATCCTCTCGGAGAGTATGCGGTTTGCGACCAAAGCACTTTTGATACTCACTTATAACAAAATCAATATCACATTCGGGATTTTGAACAGAATCTTCATACATTTTATATTTTCTTTCGATACTTAATTCTGCGACGCTGGCCATTGAGTTTCTCCATTGAAATTTGAATAACAAAAAGTATCAAATGCTTGTAAGGATTACAAGTTTTGATTTTATTTTAATACTCCTTATACGACTTAACTTCTTTTACCAGTGAGCCAAAAAGCTGATTTATTGAATTTTTGATTCTAAACCGCTCATCGTTAGTCTTATAGACACTTCTGGCTAAACTAATAAACTCTGCGTGAAAATCCTGTTTTTTTTCTTTTTCCCTGATCTCATCTTCAATTTGCCATAAGCGAGTGTTGATTTCAATAAGCTTTAGAAGATAATCGTTGATATTGGTTAACTGCAACTGGGTTAACTGCTCGGTTAATACCTTATCTTCAAATTCAACATGTTCTAAAAGTTCTTTATCCTTAATGAATTTTTTTTTAATTCTAAGAATTGAGATTTTATCGACCAATTCTCCCAGCGAAATTTGACATTTAATTAACATTGAACTCTCCTATATCAAGCAATATGTAACTTATTTCCAAAATGATGTACTTGATCTCACCTCTGGGGGTAGTAACAACCACATCATCCCCAACACACTTTCCAAGCAAGGCCCTACCAATTGGCGATTTCCAACTAATAAAATTTTTGCCAGCGTCTGTTTCATTCATGCCTACGATTGCAAAGGTTTTATTTTGACCATTTTCATCCACCACTTTTACGGTAGCACCAAATTGAATGGTTTCACTTTTAATTTTTTCGGGATCTATTACTTCGGCACTTTCAATTTGCTTGGATAAAAAACGAATTTTGGAATCAATTTCTCTTAGCCTTTTCTTGCCATAAATATAATCAGCATTCTCCGACCGGTCACCAAGTGCCGCAGCCCAAGAGACGACATTGCAAATTTTGGGACGTTCAATATGCATATACCAATTGAGCTCATCCTCCAGCTTTTTAAGTCCCATCACTGTTATATAATTTTTCTCTTTCAGATTCATAGCTCTTTGTTTATTTTTTCCAGTAAACCACTACACCCATCTTCGACAATATCCAACACGGTTTCAAAACCTTGATCTCCACCATAATAGGGGTCAGGGACAATATCCGCCTTAATTTTTTTACAAAAATCCGTCATTTTAAAAATTTTATGAGCGTACTGGCCAGTTTCATCCATCTGTTTTAAATCTGCCAAATTGATGTCATCCATAGCAACGATGTAATCAAACTCTAAAAAATCGCGGTGGTGGTCAAATTGTCTTGAAATACTAAGCAAATCGTAACCTCTTTTTTTAGCATGTTTAATCATGCGCCGATCGGCCCTTTCCCCAGAGTGATAACCAATTGTTCCCGCCGAATCGACATATATTTTCTCTGATAATCCGCTATCATTGATCATTTTTTGCATCACCCCCTCTGCCGCAGGTGATCTGCAAATATTTCCCATACACACAAATAAGACTTTTTTCATCCTTACTCCCATTCAATAATTACTTAATAAGTCGCTCAACGATCTCGCTTATCGGTCTAATTTTATCCACATACTCAATTGATTCTCCGGCCACCCAGACTTGGCGATAATTGGCTCCAAAGGCTGCTTTTTTAAGCAGACTAAATCCTTTATAAGTAATAAAAAACTTAGCTATTTTTTTTAACCTTTTATTGGTGTTTAAAAAAGCCTCAAGCACATTTTGTTTGGTGCCAATTTTGTCAACGTAAGGCGTTTTAATAACAGTGCAAGGCGTTCCTGAAATTTTTTTGGTTACAACAATATCTTTAGCTCCATAATTCACACATGCGTTTTTATAATGAATACTCACATCTGATTCAAGACAGGCAATAAAGGGAGAACCCACGGAAATTCCCGCAGCCCCCAGCTTCATCATTGCATCAAAACCTGCTTTAGTTGCTACCCCTCCCGCAGAAATAACTGGAATATTTACACAGCTTTTTAACCTTGGGATTAAAACTTGCGCACTCAATTGCCCAAGATGTCCACCCGCTTGGTTGTTAACAGCTATTACCGCATCCCCCCCCATGTCTTGAACTTTTTTAGCATGAATTTCATCTACCACATCACCAAAAACCAAAATATTATTTTTTTTACATTCAAAGATAATGTTTTTAGGAGAACCAAGCGAAGTGATAATATAGGAAATTTGAAAATCCAAAATACACTTCATTTGTTCTTTTAAAAAGAAATTAGAACGATTGACAATGACATTTACCCCAAACGAGTGCTTACAATTATCTTTTAATTCCTTTATGGCCTTTCGAAACTCCGCAATATTTCTGAAATTATGTGCCGGTAGACACCCCGAAATCCCGCACTTATCTGCAGCCAGTATCATTTTGGTATTGGTCACTAAAAACATAGGCGCCATAATGATCGAATGTTTAATATTCAGAAGTGTTTTTAATTCCATATTTTTACACTTTCCTGAAAATTCTAAAAAGAATTGGAGAATAATTACCAATGGCCGGAGGAAAAGCTTGATCCAAAAAGCTCACAAATCTCGTATGTTTCACTTTCCCCCCCTCAGGTCTGATCGCATTGTGGATAATTCTTGAATTAAAAAAATGACTGGATAAATAATTAGAGGGCATGACCGGGGTAATTTCGGTTAATCCATATTTTTTAATTCTTCCCACGAAGAATTCATTTAAGTAAATATTTTGATAAGATTCGGGGATAGGCGTCAGCGACATTTCATCTCTAGCCAAATTAAGTTGCACCAGCGGTTCTTTAAAACTTTCAATCATTATGTAGAGACCACCAAGCTTTATTTTTGAGGCAATATTTATGATGGCAGTCTCTTGATCTTTCTTATTCAAAATATTAATAATAACTCTCTCGGTAATAGCGACGTCCACGCTATCATCAAAAAAATCAGCCTGGCGAGCGTCCCTGTTAAATATCTCGACTTCAGAAAGTTTTCTGGCTACGGCAATTTCAAAGAGTTCGGGGGTATACTCCACACCATAGAGTTTAAAAGCAGGAAAATGGTTTTTTATTTCACTGAGGGTATATCCGTTACCGCAACCCACATCCAATACTTTTAATTCTATTTGTTTTAATAAATATTCTCTCTTAAGTTCGGTTAAGATAAATTCCACTTCTTTTTCCCGAACATAACGATCTTCCATAGAAGAGGTAGACAGATCTTTAAAATTAGCCGCAATTTTTTTGTAATGACCAAGAATTAAATCATCGTAATCTTTTGTATTCATGTAAGCCTGGAGGCCACTAATCCCATCAGTGTGCGATATAACCTTCGAGGCATAATAGACAGAATATAGACTAACCATTTCATTCTTCGTGGGAAGACATATCTGATTGCTTTATTATCAATGCTTTTTTTAATAAGTTTGGTGGCTTTCTCACTACTCATCAAGAAAGGCATATAATGCTTATTAACTCTCGTCAAAGGTGTATCAATAAAACCAGGTAATATAGTGGTCACCACTATGTTGTATTTTTTTAAATCAATCGCCAAGGCCTCACAATATTTTGTCACCGCAGCTTTAGAGGCACTGTATTGCCCCACCCTTGGTAATCCAATTTCTCCGGCCACAGATGAGATCACTACCAGGTGTCCCTTTTTATTAGGGAGCATTACCTTAAGAGATGCCTCTATGGTGCTCATGACTCCCAAAACATTAGTATTGATCACCTTGAAAACATTATCAAAATCAGGAATATCATGCCCCTTAAAACTAGCAATGCCCGCGTTGGCAATTACTAAATCAAGACGCCCTTTAGAAAAATTGACGATGGTTTCATTAACTTTCTTGCGGTCGTTAATATCCAACTCATAAACGTGCATGAAGGGGTATTGATCCTTCATATATGCAGGGATTTTACTTAAATCTCTGCCACAAATACCTACATGGTGTCCCTCTTTTAAATAAGCTTCAGCTAAAGACAACCCTATCCCGCTAGTTCCACCCGTAATAAAAATGTGTTTTTTGTCCATATATAAAGTCTATTTTTCAAAGATAGGCTTTATTTTACTAAGATAAATACCTCTTATCAACAAACTAAGGAAAAGAATGCTTAAAATAATCGAAAAAATACCTGTATGATCTTCATGAACATGTTCGGACACCTTGAAATTGACTGGCATTGCAAAGTATAGGTAAATCCAGTCCACCACATACGACAAAATGAACGCCACCACACAAATCGTAGCAACATTAATAATTACACCTTTCTTACCAATATATTTTTGTAAAACAAAAATACTAGAAATGTTTGTCGCCGGACCAACTAAGAGAAAAAGTAAAGCTGTACCAGGTGATAATCCCTTCATAACTAAAGAGGCGGCAATAGGTGTTGAAGCTGAGGCACATATATACAAAGGAATACCTATGGCCAAAATAACCACCCTGCCCCAAAAACCATTAAGTTGACCAAAAAATTCAGCCGGAACTAAAAAATCAATCAAGGCACCACTTATCAGACCAATTGCCAACCAAAATGACATATCTTCCATGAGATCCAACAAAGCATATTTCACGCCTTGCCAGAGTTTCTCAATGAAGAGTGTGGCTTTCGGTTTGGAATCACAACAAGTAGCAACCTGCACTTTTTCATGGCAGCTACAGCAAGACTTTGTAGGCCCATTTGGGTCTTTATAATTTTCCTTATTAAAAAATAACTGCAGGATACCCGCAACGGTTGCGGTCATAAAAGCAGCAATAGGCCTAAAAATAGTCATGGGTAGATCCATCAACGCATATGTAATCGAAATCGAGTCAACGCCAGATTCTGGAGTGGAAATTAAAAAAGCTGAAGTAGATGCATTACTAGCTCCTGATTTTTTCAAAGATACCGCAGTAGGTATTACGGAGCATGAACAAAGCGGAAGCGGAACACCTATAATGGATGCCTTAATAACCGCCCAGAGACTGTTGCCACCTAACCATCTTTTTACTTGTTCATCCGAAATTAAAGCTTTGATCAATCCTGCAAGCAAAAATCCCAACATTAAATACGGTGCTGAAGTCACCACGTATTTCCATAACGAGTTAATAAATTCCATATTATTTCACCATATCCTTAAGACAAACTCGCCAATGTTTTGTATGATTCTTCCATGCTAGTATTAATCATGTTCACCGGTTTCCTTGTCGGAATTGTCTCCACCTATTTTGGGATAGGAGGAGGAGTCATTATTGTGCCAGCACTTTACACGATTTTCCCCAGCTTGGCACCTGAAACAGTTATCTCCACCTCTTTGGGCGTAATTACCTTAAATAACCTAATCAACATGTTTGCCTATCATAAAAAAGGTCTTGTTGCTCATTACAAACTTATTATTCCTCTTACTCTGGTTATGTTAATTGGTGTCTTTTTAGGGATAAAAATTACTTTTTTACTGCCGGCAACGGATTTAAAAAGATTGTTTTCCCTGGTTTTAGTCATTTCCGCTTTTTTTACCTTTTTTCGATCAGCCCCAAGAAGCGATAGAACTTACCAGCTTAATGATATCTCATATAAGCAATGGATACTGGCCTTGATTTGTTTTTTTATTGCCGGTATTATTTCCACTACTACTGGTATCGGTGGAGGAGTTCTGGTTATCCCCATCTTTATTCACCTGCTACGACTGCCCTACCGACTCATTCCAGTTAATACCAACTTTGTGGTATTAATCGGGGTACTGGTGGGAGGTTTTTTATATTTATTTAACGGAAATACCTATCCCACTACCGAATTTGGATTCCAAGTTTTACAACTAGGTCCGATTAACCTAAACCTGGTCTTGCTCATCAGTTTCTTTGCTTTTTTCACCTCTTATCTTGGGATTCGGCTTAGCCAAAAAAGCAGTTCCAATTTAAGTAAACGAATTTTTGCGATTATGCTACTGGTCGTTGCGGTTTGTTTTTTTGTAAGTACGATCTAAGTTCTATATATTTCCCAAATTAACCTTGACTAAAATCAGATTCCCCAATATATTCAATGGGTATAATAATGGGGGGGCGTAGTTAAGTTGGTTATAACGTCTGCCTGTCACGCAGAAGGCCGCGAGTTCGAGTCTCGTCGCTCCCGCCATTTATTTTACGATCTAAATTAAATAAACCAAAATCAAACGCTCATTCTTAACTTGCTCGTCCATCTACCCAGAATTCAACTCTCTGGTTTATTTCATTTTTGGAATTCACCATCTTCCTCTTATTAAATTTATTTAATTATTACACAATTCAGTATTAATAACGAAGTTTGATATCACAAATTAGGATATCAAACTTGGAGACTTGATATGAACAAATTAACAGTTAAAAACGTTGAAAAACTAATTTATATCGTTAGAGGAAAAAAAGTTATGCTAGATTCTGATTTGGCAGAACTTTATAGCGTTTTGACCAAAAATTTCAATAAGGCCATTAAGCGAAACATTAATCGTTTTCCAAATGACTTCATGTTTCAATTAACAAAAGAAGAATTTGAAATTTTGAGGTTCCAATTTGGAACCTCAAAAACTAATTCCCAAGGTGGAAGAAGGTATCTACCCTATGTTTTTACTGAGCCAGGAGTTGCCATGCTTTCTAGTGTTCTAAATAGTGAACAAGCAATCAATGTTAATATTTTAATTATAAGAACGTTTATAAAATTGCGTCAGCTATTAGCATCAGATGAATCTCTATCGGAACGAATGACTAAATTAGAAAAAGGGACAGATAAGTTATTTCGTATTGTATTTGAACGTTTAGATACTTTAGAGGCACAAGCACCCATCCTGCCAACCAAAAGGAAGAAAATCGGTTTAAAGTCTTAGTCTATTTTTAGCACCTTCCGCCCCCCCCCTCTGGATGCCACTTCTTCCCCCGGCATTTGGAATTAAGGGGAATTGGTCCGCCATTTATTTTACGATTTAAATTTGAGATCACGAAGGTGGTCTTTTTTTTGCCTATTTTTTAAGTGAATATCGCACCCAAATATTGGGCTCGATGTACATTGCCACCTTTTTTTCCAAATCAATTTGTAAAGGAACAATCCCCTTATGAGGTATTTCTCCCGTGGAGATGCTATGCCCAAGCCATTCGTTCCAACGTCTTATACTTGCAGAAACAAGAATAGATGTTTTACAAATATTAAGTATTTCAGCTCCTAGATTTTTGTGCAATCTCAACCACGGATCAAAAATTCTTCCATTTCCGTCTTTTAGTGCACAATATTCATCAAAAGAAATATTTGGAAATTTATATGTATTTGTCGGTCGTACTGGAGCTAAAAGAAAAGTGAGTTTTCTCTCTTTTGCTTCCTCTTTTGCAAACTCAATTAAAAATTCAGCAATCCCTTGTCCTTGAAAATCGGGATGGATATTAGCAGAGAGTAAACATAATGAATTAGGATGAGCATTATTCTCAAAAGCTTGGCAGGCAAAACGCCATCCCTCATCAGGTAGGCGCTGAGAATGCACATCTATAAAAATTGTCACTCCACTAAAAAAAGCTATCAATCTTTGATCATCTCGACTACGCAGACCGACTAGAAGAAAATCATTATATTGACCCTTTCCAGTTTTCTTATCATCGCAAATGTCTAAATCACTCTCCTCAATTAAATAGTTTGGCCAAACCTCTTTCGTTAACTTTTCGACTTCATCATTGAAAATATTTTTATCCCAATAAAATCGTTCGCTAAAACTCATCTGAAGACCTCTAGTCACTAATTTTTTTTGTTTATCAAATTCACAATCACTTTTGCAATAACATCTTTCTCATCAGGTCTGCTCTCAGCAATCATCAACGTCAGAGCAACCAGAGCATTGTTCTCCAAAACTTTACTTCCGTCTTGCTTATAGAGGGCATGGCTTTTTTCTAAGAACCATAAAAAGATAAAGGCAGCGATCCTCTTGTTCCCATCAACAAAAGAGTAGTTCTTAACAACAAAGTATAGGAGATGAGCCGCTTTTTCTTCAACGCTTGGATAAAGCTCCTTGCCATCAAAGGTTTGATATATGACCTCTATAGACGATTTAAAAGTACCATCCTTTTCTCTCCCAAAAAGATCAGAGCCTCCAAACTTACTCTTAAGAGTCTCAACGACCGCCATTCCTTTCTGGTAATCAAGCCGAAATCCCTTCTTCCTACTGACCCCAGAAATTTGAAGTTTCCCATAATCATATTGGTCTAAAAGATCTAAGGCGTATGAATAATCCTGCAAAATTTTAATAAGAGCAGTAGCCTCATCTGATACCAGCTCCCGTCTACTTGCAATGCTTGCAATGATATTGACGGCATTTTGAAGATCCTTAATTTTACTTTCGTGTTTTTTAAGTTTTTCCTCATTAAGGACATAGCCCTTTAACAGATATTCCTTGAGAACACGGTTGGCCCAAATACGAAACTGGGTGCCTTTTTTGGAATTTACTCTGTACCCAACAGAAAGAATGGCATCCAAATTATAATACTTCAAAATTCTTTTTATGTGCCTTTTTCCCTCTAATCGAACTACCGAGGAATCCTCGGTAGTTGCCATTTTAGAAAGTTCCTTGGAAGAATAGATATTTTTCAAGTGTAGGCTCACGGTATCA
This sequence comes from Bdellovibrionales bacterium RIFOXYA1_FULL_36_14, assembly GCA_001769975.1. GTDB lineage: Bacteria > Bdellovibrionota > Bacteriovoracia > Bacteriovoracales > Bacteriovoracaceae > XYC1-FULL-37-79. Next base: position 56,012 of record MEPW01000005.1, read on the forward strand.
GAATCAACCCCAAAGAGCTCACCCATCTGGATCTGGGTAAGCCATACAGTCTCTCCCTCTAGGCGAACCTCAACTTGAGATCCCTTGGGTGCTGGGGAATAGATTACAATTTCACCTTTTGCTTCTAAATCTTTTTTCATTTTGGGTTCCTACCTTACTTGAATTTAGATTATCACTTCACCTGCGTTTTGTGGATTATTCTGAAGCACCCTCCTCACCATCTCTGGATGCCACTTCTTCCCCCGCCATTTATTTTACTATCTAAATTTGAGATCACGAAGGTGGTCTTTTTTTTTTACCTAAAATCTTAACCAAAATCCTTTTTGAGATAATGCTGATAATGAACAAGTTTTAATTGTGAGTTCAATCTTTCTTCATACTATAGTGCTACGTTCTAAGTCAGAACATTGACACGTTAATATACCGAACAACATCAGAAACAAGGTGTGTATGCTAAAGCCAAAATACAGTTTTGACTGTGGAAAATCAGTATGAAAATGCCTCATGCTTTTAAAAAAAAAATTTTGACATCTACTTATTTAGTTTTTGAAGATCCCATCAGGTCAGAAATATTCAGCGCAACCCATTTAGAAAGGCATGGGGCAAGTTTAGCCGAAGCACAAAACGTTACCCTTGATCCAGGCCATGGTGTAAATATCTCCGTGAAGCTGGTGGAAAATGA
>MEPW01000006.1 GCA_001769975.1 Bdellovibrionales bacterium RIFOXYA1_FULL_36_14
TCTTCTCCAAATCCTGCCTTTCTAAAAATTGCAAAACCTCGTCCGGGTTATTAAAACTCTCATTGGCATCAATACAAATTTTGCCAAAAAAATGTTTGAGCACTTCCGTGATAAAATCGGGGTCTGAGTCCTTGCCAACTTTTACCTTCATAGTTTTAAAACGGGTAAGATCATAATCATCAATAAATTTCTTGATATCCCCGACGGGCATAATAGGAAGCGAGATAGAAGTTTCCAAAACATTAACACTTTTTTGTCCCAGTAACTCTTCCACGGGTTTTTCTGACAACTGGGAAAGGTAAGATACAAAAGCGGACTCGATTCCAAACCGTAGTGAACCAGGTAGCTCAAGATCGTTTAAAAAATCTATCAATTCTTCCACACTCCGCACCTGTCCTGGCAAGGAGCTGGTAAATTTATTAAACCCTTCGATTATTTGTTCAGGTGTTTCGCCAAACCGAGTACAAATCGAAACTTCTCCGGCAGCGCTCAAATCTCCACCAAAAACTTCTACAATATAATTAGTTTTGGTGGTAACACTTCCTCTGGCAATTTTCCAAACAAATTTCAGTGGCAACTCAATTTCTCTAATACTCCAAGTTAGCATTACAACCTCGAAAATCTAAAGACTGGACATTGGTATTCAAATAATTATACTCTAAATAGGACGAAGTTAACAAACTGAAATATTACAAATATTGTATGCCAAACCCAATTCAAAAATTAACCAACTTAGTTATTCGAATCGTTAGTGAAACCAATGGACTCACCCTTGGAAACACGATTGAACTACTTTTAAAATCCAACTATCTGGACTACGATGAGGAATCAAAAAAATTCATTGAATCTTTTGCCGACCTTCTTTATCAAAATCGCTCTAAAAAAATTCCTATCAAAGATTTACTTACCCACCCTTTTTCTCATGCGATGTTTGAATTTTTTAAATCCTTCCCTTTGAGATATCACGAAGAACATATTCATTTAACTGGTTCACTCACACCCGAATTTATTTATCCGCATTTAATGAAAATCTTAAACGGGCCTAAAAAAGATAAAATTGAAAAGCTGTTAAAAAATGTGTACGAATTTTCTTATCATGGCATTCAAGGCCCTGATGATATAAGGAAGCTGATCTGTTTAAAAGATCATCAGCATTTTGATGAATATTTGAAAATTCTTTTTCTCCCCAAACTTATTTTAAAGGATCGTCAAATTCACCAAGAGGCTGCTTATCATATGGCCTCCAACCTATATAACAATTATAACGTAGGTCGAATTCGACTCAAATTCACTTTATCACGCATAAGCGGACTCAAAGAGGAAATCCTCCCTAGCGAAAATTATTTAAGCTCCAAAGACGTGGTGCTTGGACTATATGATGGATTCATGCAATTCAAAAAAGAACATAACGATTTTGATTTTGTTTTAACTCCGTGTTTTCGAAAAGAACTTGATTTTTATGATCAAACCCGTTTCAAATCCAAAAAGGATCATATCGATCACCAAGTAGAAACCATTTTGGATTTGCTGGAAAAATTTCCCGAATTGGCACCTTATCTAAAAGAAGTCGATACGGTGGGAAATGAAAAAGAACTTTTTCGCAAAGTCCATTTCATGGAGATGAAACATGGCTTTAGGAGACTACAGTATAAAGGACTAAAAATCCGCAGTCATCATGGAGAGTCTTTTGAAACTCTTAGAAAAGGCGTGCAATCCGTCGACAACGCCCTCAACATCTGGAGAATCGACACTCTCGAACATGGCATAAGTCTCGGTATCAATCCCAATTTTTATTACCAAAGAATTGTGGATCGGGTGATCAAGGATAATCAACAAAAAATCCCTCTCAAAGAACACACCCATGAATATAATGAAGTCAAACATATGGACTGGCCGGATTTTAATATCCCCGAAAAACTTTATCAAGGTATTCCGCTGTCAGACAGTGAAATTACCAGCTTTATTAAGACGAAGTTTCATACGGCCTTGGAAACGGAACATTATCAGCATGATGTTTTAAATCATATGATCAACAAAAATGTTCCGCTAATCTCCCTTCCCACTTCCAATTTAAAACTGACCGGTCGTTTTGATTATTATAAAGATCACCCCTTTTCCTGGTGGGAGAAAAAAGGACTGCGCTTGGGGATTGGCACTGATAACTACATCACCTTAAACACCAACTTCATTCAAGAACTTTTGATTCTCTTATATTCCGATCCGGATAATTTAAAGATCAACAAGCTTTTAAGTGTCGCTACCCGGGAAAAGAGACGGGCCTATATCAGTAATTTACTTTGGGATATGCGGAAGAAAATAGTTTAGGAAGAACTTATTTTGCTGGGTTAATAAAAGTGAATAAATAACTCTATCAAGTTTACCCTCCGACACAATCATCTTAAAATTTCCGACTAAAAACTGTGAAGTCTCCTCGTATTGATTTTTTTAAGGTTCCAATTTGGAACCTTAAATCCTCAAACTCATTTTGATCCAATTTTTTTAGGTGTAATTTCTGACATTCCTATTGCCATGGGCGGCACCAACGATGACTTCAATATCAACCTCTATAGTTCCAACTGTAGTAATAGATCAGAATTGAAATCCAAGCACCCTTCCGGGACAGAAATTTTTAGGAAAACCATTAGGAACAAATACCGTTTGGACCATTTGATTAGGCTTTTGGGATACATTTTGAAAATAAGGTATCAATCACCCGATCTGGGGTAATATCCACTAAACATTTTTGATAAACGGCTTGGGAACATTTGCCTCTGCCATCTTTAGTGCAAGGCCTGCAATGCAAACTGACCTCAAGGGTGATGGAATTATCTCCCGAAGGAAAACCGAAGGCGGTCGGACCGATAAGGGCGATCGTGGGAATTCCCAGATAATCTCCCACATGTAAAAGACCGGTGTCTGCAGCAATTAGAACATTTGATTTACTGACGACATAGCAGCTTTCTATCAAGTTTAATTTACCGGCTAAATTAATAATTCGCTTTCCAAATTTTTCTTCAAACACTTGCAGGTAGGTATCACTGGGTCCACCGAGAATGATGAAGCGATAATCAGGAAGTTTTTCTATCAATTGTAACCAATGGGAGAGTGGCCACTTTTTCATGTCCCAAGTGGCCGAAGGAGCGATGGTAAGAGTTTTCTTGTCAAGTTCTTGACATATTTTAAGATATCCATTTTGATCCCTCATTTCTCCAAAATTAAACGCTATTTTTTTGATGACCGGATCAGATTTTATAAGTTTTAAAAGTGGTGCTTGAAAAGAAACTCGACCTCTAAAAGGCTTCGGGAAAAAATTCTTGCGGCAAAAAAATAAAAGAAATCTTTTGAAGCGATCTTTATCTCGAGTGACCACCACCGGATCAATGGATTTAGTACATATATAATGAAGAAGTGAATTATACAATAATCTGGTAATAAGTTGCGAGCGAATACTTTTATGGGCGTCGTAAACCAGCTCGTAGTGGTGCTTTCGGATTTTATTAATAAATGACAGCAGTCCTTCTTTTTTATCAAAAGCAAAAACTTCATCCACATCAGGATGCAGTTTAACTAGCGAAGCAAATTCTTTTTTGGTAGCAAAATGAATTTCACTTAAAGGATACATCATTTTAAGTAAATCGATGGCAGACATGGATTGAATAATGTCACCAAAACTGGAAAATCTAATAATCAAAATTTTCTTTTTTTCCATCTTTTATTTTCCTGTAGGACCACTTTCCTAATCAAAACTTAATAAATTTTTTATAAAGATATAGCACAAAAGTGTTGTAAAGATAAAAAACAAACTTTATAATTTTTGTATTGTATAGGTTTTAATATTAATCATTAATCATAACTAAGGGAGTATTGATGAGAAAATTATTTGTAATTACACTTGGTATGTTGTTAGCAGTTCCTGCAATCGCAGATGTTATGCCAACAATCTACGGAAAAGTAAATCGAGAAATCCAAATGAAAAATTTGGATGCAGAACAAACTGACTCAAAAGAAATTAAGAACATCCGTTCGGTAGATGTTGCAAATTCAGAATCAAGAATTGGCGTAAAAGGCGAATACGGTTTTAATGACCATACTGCTAAATACGTTTTAGAAATGGGCTTAAACTCAGGTACTAACACTATTGGTATCAGAGAGTCTTACGTTGACATGGGTGGATTTTGGGGATCAATCATTGCTGGACAAACTTATGTTGCCGGCGACATGCTTGGTTTAAAACTTGATCCTTTAAGTGGAACAAGTGCAGGCTTAGAAGCTATAGATATCACAAATGCTCTACCTTCTACTCCTGACGATAGTACTACACCTCTTGTCAATGAAAGCTATGTACCGATTAAAAATGACCACGCTTTAGGTGCATACGGTATTGGTTATACTTACAGATCCAGAAAAGAATTAGTTGGTTATAAAACGCCTGTTATTGGTGGATTCCAGTTTTATACCACAATCGATAACAATGACGACATTGCTCTTGCTGGCAAGAAAAATACTTTCTGGAGCAACCAAGCTTCTTTTGAAAAAGAAATGAATGGCATGAATTTAGGCGTATACGCTGTTTATGATATAGTTTCAGGAGCTGGCATGAAAGACGCTTCAGTCATGGGTTTTGGCGCAAGTTTTGGCATGATGGGCTTTGGACTAACTGGTATGTATACAATGTCAGAAGCTACAGACACCGACGTTGCTGCTGCTAAGCCTTATGAAACAACTCAAATGATGGTTACTGGTAAGTATACATTCATGGATACCAATACAGTTGCAATGACTTACGGTAAAATGTCAAATGAAGACAAAAATGTTGCTGGCAATGCTGCTAAAAACAATACTACTCAAATGGCATTTGCTTTCATCAAAGAACTTCATAAAAATGTATCTGTAAGAGCTTCTTACGGAATCGTTGAAAAAGAACAAGAAGATGCAACTTTGAACGTAGCTGCTGTTGCTGCTGGCGGTGGTTTTAAAGCTACTGTTGCTGCTGTTGGAACAACAATTACTTTCTAATTTGAATTTAGTTAGTTAATAAAAGAAGGGGAACCGTTTGGTTCCCCTTTTTTTTTGTGAGATGGCATGATATCTTTTCTCATAAAACTTTAATGAGGGAATGTTATGAAATATTTTTTAATCTTTTTGGTGCTTATTTCATTTAAATCGCTAGCAGAAATCATCCACGCCAGTAGTGAAAATGATCAAAATCCTAGCAAACAAACCAAAATTATTTTAGAAACCCTTTTTAGTGATATTGGCATTGAGAAAAAAATGCAACCCCTCATTGAAAATCAACCGGCACCTGCACCGGCCCCCATCCCTACCCACTCTCCGACTCCCACCATCGTTCCTACCGAAACACCCAAGCCAATTACGGCGGGAGAATTAAAAATTCAAGAGCTATTAAAGAAAAATAAAGAGGCGCTTAAAAAGCAAAAAGAAGATGAAAAGGATGCCGCCTTCAAGAAAAAATACTATAAGAAAGATGATAACATTTATGCAGAGATAAGATCAGAAAATGAAGAAAATCTAAAAAAGCTTAAAAATGAAAATCAGGCCACCCTTTCGGCATGGAACGCTGAAGTCAAAAAAACCCGTGAGCAATGGGAAAAAATGCGTAAAGAATTTTTAAGCAACATCAAAACCTATAGGAAAAATACTTTTAATTTGGAAGAGCATGAGGAAAAATTACAAGCAGGCGCACATGATTTTCAAATCACTCCTCTGACTAAAAATTATGTGGAAAAATTAAGTAGCAGTGATTACCGACTGATCAAAAACGCCATGGATATACCTATTCGTAACCAAGGAAAGCGGCCAACTTGCTCCGCCTTTTCCGGCATCAGGGCCATTGAGATTTTGTTAAAGTCCAATAATATTGAAAGTGATTTATCTGAACAATATTTTTACTGGTCATCAAGGCCTGGTTGCCAGCAGGCCCCCTGCTCCAGCAAAGGATCATGGGCCGCCCAGGGATACGACCAATCCATGCAGGCCAAAATGCCAGACATTCCCTTGGAAAAATTTTGTCCCTACAAGGAAGTCAGCATCAATAATAATGAAACTCAGATTCCCTTGGGACAAACTTGCCAAGAAGGATTTGTTAAAATCAACCACTATAAGCGTCTTAACAGTTTGCCAGAAACCATGGCAGCACTTGATGCCGGTAAACCAGTCATTGCGGGATTTACCTTAACTCCCAATTTCTATCTATCCAACGGTTTTATCACTTACAAAAATTCTAAAAGCAAAGGCCAGATGGATTCTCACGCCGAAGGGCACGCCATTTTACTAATTGGCTATATACCCTTGCCTGCTAAATATCACGCCGAAGAAGGACAGGTGTGTTTCATCACTGCCAATAGCTGGGGCGAAGGTTGGGGCCGGGGAGGCTATTCCTGCCTAAGCGAAACTTGGGTTTTAAAACAAAGGGTAAAAAACGCTTTTTTATCAATTGAAAGTGTAATAAACTAATTATTTTTAACACTCATTAAGAAAGGGTTAATTATTAAGGAGTATCTATGAAAATATTCACGATGCTGATTTGTTTTATATTTGCCGGTATTAGCTTTGCAGATCTTGAACATGCTCATGAAAAAATAAAAGACATGAGTGACAAGGCCACCATCACCAAGACTCAAACCACCTGTCCAATTCTAGGAGCACCGATATCTCGAACCATTTATGCGGATCACGAGGGGAAAAGAGTCTACTTTTGCTGTCAAGATTGCGTAAAAGAATTTAAAAAAGACCCTGCTAAAGTTATCAAAAAAATGGAAGCGGAGGGAATTGTATTAGAACGAATCCCCCTAGTTAAGAAATAAATTTGTAACAAAAGTTCTAAAAAACAGTGGAAGGGTTATTCATGAAAATATTTCTCTTAATATTGTTTGTTTTACCCCCTTCCACCATTTTTGCTAAAGACATCGACCTCTTTGAAGCTCTAGCACAAGTTTTAAAAAACCATCCCTTGATTGAATCTGCCAAAAACTTGCATACGGCATCTAGCAAAGAAATAAGGCCACTTTATTATCCGGACAATCCGATGCTTGGATTTATGAAAGAAAATGAAATGAAATCCTGGAGTGTGTCTCAGGAAATTCTCTTTCCCTCCAAATATTTTAACCGGGCCAATATTCAAACTAAACGCTCCCTTATTGCAAAGGAAGAATTAATCAATAAAAAATTGGAAGTAAGACAACAAGTGATCAGTGCTTTTTATTCCCTTTTCATGCTGGAAAAAAACTTGGAATACTTAAACGCTCAAAAAGATCTGCTGCGAGAAATCGCCCGCATTGCCGAAAGCCGGCGCATCACCGGGCATGTTTCGGCCCAAGATGAAATGAAGGCCCATTTTGAACAGGCCAATCTTGAAAAAGATTTGCTGGTAGCTCAACAAGATATCGCCAGTGAGCAAGCTCGGATTAAAGAATATTTTGGGATTGAAAATCCTCTTAATACTAAAAATCTTCCCATTCCCTCCTTAACCGTTTCCACCAATGAATTAGTGGAACAGGTGATAACTCCTCCACCTATCTTAAACATGGCTTCATTATACGTTGAAGAAGCCAGTGCTATGAAAAAATTGGCAAGAGATAATTTTCTGCCCGATTTTAAAATTACCTTCCAAAAATCTTTGGAACAAGACAGCGATGAAAAAAGCATTGCGCTGGAAATGAAAATTCCCCTCTGGTTTTTTGCCAAGGAATCCGGTGAATATTCCTCCGCTTCCGCCAAATCAGCCAGTGCAGTTTTAAACCACGAAGAAACCAAAAGAAGAATTAATTTTGAACAACGCAGTTTGGGTGCAAAAATTATTGCCAAACAAAAATTATTAAAACTTTACACCACCACCCTTATTCCTCAAGCCGAGTCCACCATTAACTCCTCTCGTTTTGCCTACAAATCTGGCCGGACCAGTTTTATGGAATTGCTAGATAGTGAACGAACTTTATATGGAATACATATTTCTTATTACCAGGAGCTCAAAGATTTTTCGGAAACACTTGCCTCCTTCGAACGTCTTACAGGCAAATCCATTAGCACTTTGCCCTTTGGAGATATCTTATGAAATTATTTATTTTTACCATCCTTATGCTTGGTTTCGTTATAAATATTTCCGGATGCTCCAAACACCAAGATACCAATAGTCACCAAAGTGAAGAATACTATACTTGTTCCATGCATCCTCAAATTCACCAAGACAGACCCGGCAAATGCCCGATCTGTGGTATGGATCTGATTAAAGCATCCACCGCACCAGCTACCATCAAAACTAATGATAATGCACCCGAAGGTCACGGAACCATTGTGCTTGATCAAGCCAAACAGGAAATGATTGGCATCAAAACTGGAATTGTTTTAAAAAAAGAACTGTTTAAATCCATTGATACGGCCGGTAGAGTGGCCTTTGATCCCGAACTTTTTTCAGCGCAAAATGAATATATTGAAGCCATTAAGCAAGAAACTAGCGTGCAAGACTCTCCGGTTGCGGATGTCAAGCGCTCAGCTAAGGCCATGGTTGAATCAGCTAAAATGCGCCTGAAAATATTGGGCCTGTCCGACTCTCAGATTACTGCCCTAAAAAATTCTTCTCATTTAAACACCAATTACTTGATTCCCAGAGACGGTGATCGTCTGTGGATCTATGCTGAAGTATATGAAATGGATTTGCCCCATATTAAGCCAGGACTTAAGGCCAAGATAACCAGACAATCATTGCGGGGGAAAATACTTGTTGGTGAAGTGGTCTCGGTTGACCGGGTGATCAATCCACAAACTAGAACCGCCAAAGTTCGGATCTCCTTAAAAAATGCCCCTCTTGATTTGCGTCCGGAATCCTATGTGGAAGTAAGCATTCTCTCCCCTTTGGGCGAGCAAGTGGTTATCCCCTATGATGCCGTGATGGACACGGGCAAAGAAGCTTGGGTTTTTGTGATCCAAGACAATGGAGTTATTGAACCAAGGACTATTACCATAAAACATTATGCGGGTGACGAAGTGGCAGTAGAGCAAGGGGTTTTGGCCGGCGATAAAATAGTGACCAGTGCTAATTTTCTGGTTGACTCAGAATCACGCATGGTTGGAACGAGAGATACCGTCAAGGCCCAAAGTCCAGTTTGTCCCGAAGGACAAAAATGGCACGAACAAATGAATCATTGCATGTAACCTAAGGAACTTTTATGATTGAAAAAATTATAGATTTTTCGATTAATAATCGATTCTTGGTTTTCGTTGGAGTACTTCTACTCACTATTGCTGGGTGGATGTCGATGAAAAAAATTCCGATCGATGCCATTCCAGATTTATCTGATACCCAGGTAATCATCTACACCCAGTGGGACCGCTCTCCAGATATCATTGAAGACCAGGTCACATATCCTATTATAAGCGCACTGCTGGGAGCACCCAATGTTAAAGATATTCGTGGATTTTCTGATTTTGGTTTTTCTTACGTCTATGTAATTTTCCAAGATGGAACCGATCCATACTGGGCCCGCTCCCGGGTGATGGAGTATCTCTCTAAAATAAATGCCTCACTCCCAACCGGTGCGCAAACGCAACTAGGCCCGGATGCCACTGGGGTGGGTTGGGTTTTCCAATATGCTCTGAAAGATACCAGCGGAAAACATTCTCTGGCAGAGCTTAGAACTATACAAGACTGGTTTTTAAAATATGTACTGTCAGCTACACCCGGAGTAGCTGAAGTGGCTTCTATAGGAGGATTTCAAAAAGAATATCAAATAAAATTAAATCCCAGTGCTTTGCAAATATATAAAATTCCCCTACCTAAAATTATTGCTGCCGTTAAAAGCAGTAATAATGAGATTGGTGCCCGGGTTCTGGAAATTGCCGGCGCTGAATATATGATTCGTGCCCGGGGATATATTAAAAATGTATTGGATATTGAAAATATCGTAGTGGATTATGATAACGGCACCCCGATCTATATTAAAAATATTGCCAAGGTCGCTCTTGGGCCACAAATGCGCCGGGGGGTAAGTGATCTTGACGGAATAGGAAATGCGGTCGGCGGGATTGTCATTATTCGCCATGGAGAAAATGCCAATACGGTGATTGATGCGGTCAAGGAAAAATTAAATTCAGTGAAAGCATCTCTTCCTTCTGAAATTGAAATCGTCACCACCTATGACCGTTCAGATCTTATTAAAAAGGCCATCAATACCCTGACCCATGAACTGGTACTGGAGATGATCATTGTCTCTTTAGTAATTTTTATTTTCTTAATGCATATTCCGAGTTCGCTAATTCCTGTTATCACTATGCCCCTGGCAGTCTTGATTAGTTTTATTCCCATGTATTTTTTAGGTATAAGTGCCAATATTATGAGTCTGGGAGGAATCGCCATTGCAATCGGTGCCATGGTAGATGCCGCCATAGTCGTGGTAGAAAACACTCATAAACATTTGGAAGAGTGGGATCGTAGCGATAAAAGTGGGGATAAGCATACGGTTATTGTAAGTGCTATCAAAGAAGTAGCTCCCGCATCTTTTTATTCGCTGCTGGTTATCGCAGTTGCTTTTATTCCGATATTTGTGTTGGAGGCCCAGGAAGGAAAACTGTTTAAACCCCTGGCATACACTAAAAACTTGTCTATGATTGTCGCGGCTATTTTGGCAATCACCCTTGACCCAGCTTTACGAGTGGCCATGAATGCATTTACTTATAAAAATTTAAAACCACTCTGGTGGTCAAAGCTTAGAAACACCATTTTGGTGGGGACAATCCATCCTGAAGAAAATCATTTCTTAAGCAAAGTTTTCTTTAAAATTTATGGCCCCATGGTTTATTGGGTGGTGGAGCATCGATACAAAGTAGTGATAACTACCTTGCTAGTCTTGATTCTGACAATTCCGGTTTTTTTCAAATTAGGTTCGGAATTCATGCCGCCATTAAATGAAGGAACTATTCTTTATATGCCCACGACTATGCCGGGTATTTCGGTAAGAGAGGCCCAGGAATTATTAATTAAGCAAGACCAAGTACTCAAATCATTTCCAGAAGTGGAAAGAGTTTTTGGCAAGGCCGGCAGAGCGGACACCGCCACTGATCCCGCCCCTTTTTCCATGATGGAAACCACGGTGATATTAAAAGATCAACGCCAGTGGAGGGAAAAAGAACGTTGGTATTCATTCTTACCTCGCTTTATGCAATGGCCGTTTTCCTGGATGAGCCCCAGCTTTATGAGTTATGAAGAACTCATTGCCGAAATGGATAGTAAAACCAAATTTCCTGGCACTACCAACGCTTGGACTATGCCCATACGCAATCGCATCGATATGCTAACTACCGGTATCCGCACCCCGGTGGGAATCAAGGTTATGGGTAATGATTTAACTTTGGTGGAAAAAACCGGTATTGAACTGGAAAAGGCCATCAGCAAAATTAAAGGAACCCGCAGTGTTTTTGCTGAACGGGTTACCGGAGGATATTTTCTTGATTTTCATTTTGATCGGGAAAAGCTGGCCCGTTATGGTATTACAACAGGTGAGGCCCAAGATATCTTAATGAGTGCCATAGGAGGCGAACCGGTTACCACTACCATTGAAGGGCGAGAACGTTATAGTGTTAATATTCGCTATTCCTTTGATTATCGGAAAAATCCAGATGCCCTAAAAAAAATTCTGCTCTCTACTCCCAAAGGTGCCATGATTCCGCTGGGTGAAGTGGCCCATATTGAAATGGTTCAAGGTCCTGCCATGCTTCGTAATGAAAACGGATTACTCACTAGTTATGTTTATATCGACATTGCTGATATTGATATAGGCACCTACGTAAACAATGCCAAAAATATTATCAATCAACAATTTACTCTCCCAAGCGGAGTAACCCTGGTTTGGAGTGGACAATTTGAAAATATGCAAAGGGTTGCTGAAAAATTAACTATCATCGTACCCATTACCCTCTGTTTAATTTTGCTACTACTTTATGCCAATACCAAAAGTTGGATCAAAACAGCAATTATCATAACTGCCGTGCCATTTTCTGCCATCGGTGCCATCTGTCTGCTATACATACTTGGCTATAATATGAGTATTGCCGTGTGGGTTGGTCTTATTGCTTTGCTTGGGGTCGATGCGGAAACCGGAATTTTCATGCTGCTATATCTGGATTTGTCCTATGAAAATGCGAAAAAACGCAAAAAAATGAATACCTTTAACGATCTTAAAGAGGCCATTCATGATGGTTCTGTCAAACGTATACGCCCCAAGGTTATGACAGTAGGCACTTTGCTCATTGCTTTGTTACCCATAATGTTTGCCAGCACGGCTGATGCTGGAGCAGACGTTATGAAAAGAATAGCCGCACCAATGCTCGGAGGAGTTATCACTTCCTTTGCCATGGAACTTTTGGTTTATCCTGCCATCTTTGCAATTTGGAAATGGAATTATGAAATGAAAAAAAATGTATAATAATTGATTTAAAAGACATCCATGCTACAACATCTTGTATTAGTCTTTTTTTAATATTATTATAACTTATGGCATTTGGTAGCAAACATTTACACTCCCTAATACAAGCAGCTCTTGATAACAACGCTTCTGATATCCACATCCGAGAGGATGAGGCTCCTTGTTTTAGAATTGTAGGTGAAATGGTACCCATTCGTACTAAAGTTTTCACACGAGAAAACATGGTCGATATTATAAAATTAATGACTGGGGCTGATATATTAGTTGATGACGTCAATGAACTAGATGGCAGTTATAGCGCGGAAAACATTTGCAGAATCCGTTATAATGTTTTTAAATTCCAAAAAAAATTCGGTGTCATTTGCCGCCTTATCCGGGATAAAATTCCTACCATTAAAGAATTAAAACTCCCTACCATTTTGGCCGATATCGCTCTAGCGGAGCGGGGATTAATACTCGTCACCGGCGCCACCGGCAGTGGTAAAAGTACTACTTTGGCAGCCATGATCAATCATATCAACAATGAAAGAAACTGCCACATCATCTCCATTGAAGATCCGGTGGAATACATTCACACCCAAATCAATTCCCGGATATCCCAACGAGAAGTGGGCATTGACACTAAAAATTATAACATAGCTTTGCGAAGTGCCCTCCGGCAAGATCCCGATGTATTGTTGATTGGTGAGTTGCGAGATCTGGAAACCATCTCGATTGCCCTGATGGCAGCTGAAACCGGTCACACCGTTTTTGCCACCGTTCACACCACAGATGCCATGAAAACCATTGGACGACTTATCTCCATGTTTCCTGAAGAGGAGCAGCAAGAGGCCCGTAACCGTCTCGCTGATAATCTTTATTCTACGATTAGCCAAAGAATGCTACGCAGTTTGGACAACAAAAATGTGGTGGCACTTGAGATCATGATTACCAATCCTGGTGTGAAAGATTGTATTTCTGGCAAAGATGATTTTGGCAGACTTATCAGTATTATTAAGGAAGGTAGGGGAAAAAGTGGTAATCATAGCCAAAGTTTTGATCAACATCTTATGGATCTTTATAAAAAGAAAATCATCAGCAAAGATGAGGCCCTTAATGCGGCTACCAGCCAGTCGGATTTTATTCTCAATTTAGAGATTGAATAAACTCAAACCATTTTGGATATTTTTTCCTGATTAAACAATCGATCATCATATTTAATAACTTTCGAATGGAAGAACATGTCGTATAACGATTGTCTTTTTTTAGTAAACAAAATCGTCACCACCCCAAATAAGAAAATATACTTTCCGACGGTCTCACGAAAAAAAGCAGGTCTCCACCTAAGGATATCCCCTTTTTCCCCTACCACTTGTAAGCCTAAGATCTTTTTACCGGGAGTCTTGCCCCAGCACATGACAGAAAAAATAAAGAGGAAAAAATATAAAAAACTGAACATCAAAACGGAATACATTTTAACCGGTTCTAATTTGATTTTATTTTGTTCCAAGAATTTTAAAAGCGATACACGATACGCGTCCAATTGACTGGCAGTTTCAGTAAAATTGGGGCGATCATGAATAAAATCCATCTCAGTTTTTTTAAATTCGGGTCTAGCATCTGCAAGCTGTGTTTGAACTTCAATTTTTTTCGATTGATCAACTTTACTTTGGGGCTTTTCAATTATTAAAAGCTGTTTAGTCTTTGCTATGACATCCACATTCAAAAATATTTTCACCTGCTCAAATATCAGGCCCGTGGCGGGAGTTTTGAAAAAAGCAAAAAACAAAAGCCCGATAAAAAGTATATCTATAAGATAAGCCGCAAACCTAGACAGATGTGGTGCTAAAGCCGCACGCTCTCTTTTTTGGTTTTCTTTTTTTTCTTCATTCGAATGGAGATCATCCAATTCTTTTCTAAGATTGTTTTGAGGATGAGTATCTTCTTTTACTTCCTCAATTTGAATTTTTTTACGATCCCTAATTTTGTTTTTTCTAAGCTCTTCTAATCGCTTTTCTTCTCGCTTCTTTTCAAATTCCTTGATCTGACCTTGATCAACTTGAAACGTCCATTCATCTTTCTCTTGTTCATTTTTTTTATCATCCATAATAATTAAAAACCCTGCTGTTTTACAAATTCATAATTTTTTTTACAACTAAATCAACGGTGTGCTTCGCCTGATCGCATTTTTTTTTCCACTCATCATGCGTAAGGGTCAAGTCCTTATTCATCAAAAGTTTCCCGTAATGAGAAGTAGCGTGATTAAATTCTTTTAAAAGCGTTACGGCTAATCGCTCATCTTCTAAGGATTCTAAAATTTCCATAATGAGCTCAATTTCATGATTATCTATTATATGATCACTCATATAACTCCCCTAGTTATTATCAATCATGTCCTTCATAATATTTACGGTTTCAATTAATACTCCGTCCTTTTGCAATTCTTCAATCCATTCCTTGTTTCTTTCATCAAAATCCTCTTTCCATTGCTTTTTTTCTTTTGCATTTTTTAACTGCTTGACCACCTCAGTTTGTGATTCTTCAAAGTCAGTAACTTCCAAATCCAAATTAGGTTTGTCATCTTTAAGTTCATCAGCAACTTTCTTGTTCATTTCGTCTTGTTCAATTACTTTAGATAATTTCAATGGAAAATTGGTATCATCTCTTCTTTGAGTCAAATACTCGATACTTTTTTCGATTTTCTTTAGACTCTCATTAGTTTTGAGTCTTGCTAAACTTTTCTTTTTAAGTTGTTCATAATCAATTTTATGTTTGGTCCATAGTTCAATTTTATTGCCTTTGATTTCATCCCATGGCAGAGCATTTTCAACATCCATTTCTCGATTTTTTACATAACTAAATTGATCCGGTAATATCAAATCAGGAGTAACTCCCTTAAACTGAGTTGAGCCCCCGGTAACCCGATAAAATTTTTGGGTGGTAATTTTTAAGGCCCCAGGAGGAGGATCTGGAAATTCGGTCGTACGATATCGATTTAAATCAATCACCGCTTGGACCGTGCCTTTCCCATGGGTATCAGCTCCACCCACAATCAGACCTCTTTGGTAATCTTGCATAGCTGCGGCGACAATCTCAGATGCAGAGGCACTGAAGTGGTTAGTCATCACAATGAGTGGCCCATCGTAGTGGACCACATTATCAGTGTCCTGATAAATTTCTACATTCCCTTCCATATCTCGAACTTGGACGATTGGACCTGATTTTATAAATAGACCGGCAATGGTGCGCGCATCTTCCAAGGCACCGCCCCCGTTATTGCGAAGATCTAGAATCACTCCATTGAGCCCTTTCTTTTTAAGCGATAATAATTCGTTTTTAACATCTTCGGTACACGTTCTGACACCATCTGAAAAATCTCTATAAAATTTGGGTAGCCTTATATATCCAACTTTAACTCCCAGTTTTTTATGATGAAGCACAGAAGCTTTAGCAAAAGAAGCTGCCACTTGCACAATATCTCTGGTAATCGAGATAACCTTAATACTATTATCCGTTTTTTTAACCGTAAGTTTTACGACGGTTCCTTTTTTCCCCCGGATATGGGTGACCGCCTCATCCACTCTCATATCAATAAGATCAATTAATTCACCCTCGCCTTGAGTAACACCTAAAATTTTATCTTCCGCTTCCAGCTCTCTTCCTTTCCAGGCTGGACCGCCAGGAATTATTTCCACGACTTTAATATAACTATCATCTTCGGTTAAAACCGCACCAATACCTTGTAAGCTACCGGAGATATCAATATCAAAATCATCTTTGCGCTTGGGTGGCATATAATCGGTATGAGGATCAAAAATATTGGCCACTGAATTATAAAAGTTCTCCAAATGGGTGCCTCGATCATCTTCTAGCAAACGTACCAAAAGTTTCTCGTATTTTTTACCTACGGTTTTTTTGGCCTTTTCCATTAAAGCCGCTTCAGATAAAATCGGTTGCTTAACTTTATTTTTCTTCTTTTTTTTGTCCTTATTTTTAGTTTTATCTTTTGCCTCATCCAAACTGTCTTTTTGTTCCTGCAAAAAGGTCAGATAGCGTACAATAACCGCCTGCTTGAAACTTTTTTCCCAATAATTTTTGAATTCTTCCTCGGTGGTCATGAATTCTCTTTTATCCGCATCAGATTCAATGTACTCATCCTTATCAAAGGAAAATTTATATTTTTTACTAAAGAAAAAGCTGCGCAAGCTTTCTACTTTCTTAATTCTTTCCTTAAAAATTTTATCCGTCATATCGATGATGCTGATTTTGCCAGTCAAGAATTGGTCGTCCATCTCTAGCTTGTACTTAGCAAGCTCATCCACATGTGACTTTAGAAGAAACTGCTTTCCATAATCAATTTTTTTTAAATATTGCTGAAAAACTTTTTGGGAAAAATCATCGTCGTACTTCATTTTTTTATAATGATAGACATCCAGCATTCTTTTTAATAACAATCCCAGTTCTGTGACCCTTTTGGGATTAATATAATCTTTTTCTGAAAATTCCTTCTTCGAAACCCCAAATCCTGAACTGATTGCTACGACTAGAATAAATACTAAAAATATCCGCATTTTTTTCATCAAAATATCTCCTACTTTTAAGTACTTTTATATTAGACCTTTATTTTAAAAGGATAAAGGGAGAAAATTTATTTTAGTTGGTTAATTTTTCCATCAATGGATATCTGATAAATCCCCGCCTGATCGAGGACTTGATTTAAAAGCACCTCATATTTTACCTGATTCTCTTTTGCAAAACTCAAAAAATATTCTGGGTCCGGACGAAGGACAGGATGCTTAGGAGCAAACATGGCACAAGCATCATCGTGAGGTATAGTGGAAATATCATGGGTATTAATCTTTCTTGATATTTCAATTATCTCACTTTTATTAAATCCAATTAAAGGTCTAAGTACCATTGCCGGTGTTAATTGATCGACTATTGCCAGATTTCCGATGGTCTGACTGGATACTTGACTTAAAACATCTCCAGTTATGATGGCATCGGCTTTTAACCTGGATTTTAAAAGGGCAGCTGCCTCCAACATATACTTACGAAAAAATAAAGTCCGGTAATCTGGCTTGATGTGGTCGGATAATTCTTTTTGAAACTCACCAAAGGGTAGTACGTAAAGCTTCGAACCATTTTGATACTGCCCAAGTATTCCTACCAATTTCAAAATTTTATCTAAAACATTCTGGCCCACAAAGGGATAGGCATAAAAAAATAAATAAGTCTGCCGACATCCCCTTTTATTCATCAAAAAGCTCGCCACCGGTGAATCAAATCCCCCAGACAAGAGAGTAATTAAATGACCAGACGTATTGAAGGGTTGCCCCCCAATGCCTGGATAAGTTTTGGTAGCAATATAAATATGTTGATCAGAGACCTTTAGGGAAACGACTAACTGAGGTTTATGAACATCCACTACCAATTTGTATTGAGGTAGCTTTTTTAAAATCAAATGTCCGATATATCTAGAAATTTCCATGCTATTGTGGGGGAATCTTTTATTAGTCCTTTTAGTTATAACCTTAAAAGTCCGCGGCATTTCGCGCATGGAAGCTAACTCCAAATCGACTTCATCAATTATTTTTTCCAAATCAAGGTCTATTGCCCTAGATGGTTGAATGGAATGAAGACCTGGAACTTTTTGCAAGGCCAAAATGGCGTCTTGGTTAAATCCTTTTTCGCTGGTACAAATCAGTCTCTGTTCTTCATTTTTTATCGGGATTACTTCATCTTGATAATGAGTGAGAACATCCACCACATGCTTTTTAATGGCCCGAAAATAAGCGGGTCGGTTTTTTCCCTTTAACCACAATTCATCAATACTAATAACCAGTAACTTGTACATATTTTATCTTACCCCAATGCCAATCAAATCTTGGTGGATCAAACTTATTTCATTAATAAAGGTTTGAATTTCCTCTAATGTGGTTTCATCCCCCATGGATAATCTGATAACATTTTGATGATACGCACTTTTAATTTTCAAGTGAGTGAAAACCTCGTTATCCTTATTATTTTTAGATGAGCAAGCCGACGACGTTGATACATAGATTTTTTTCATCTCAAGGTGACGAATTAATATATCGCTTTTAATTTTGGGAAAAATCATCATTAATATGTGATGACTGGTAATTGCCTTGGCAAAGGGAAAAATCACCTCAGGACATTGTTTGGGTAAATTCTCCATTATATAATCTTTAAGATTTGAAAGTTTCAGGTTAAGTTCATCTTTTTTTTCCATTGCTTCACAAAAGGCTGCAAAAAAAGCAAAGATCAAAGGAGCCGCAAGGGTTGATGAACGGAGTGAGTATTCCTGTCCACCACCTAAGATCAGTGGGTGCAAGTCAACATTTTCTCTTAAAATTAGCGCTGCGATCCCCTTGGGGCCACCCATCTTATGACTAGAAATGGTCAAACTATCGATCAGCATATCACGCATATTAATATTAATTTTGCCAGCTGCCTGCACACCATCTACATGTATGTGTATATTTTTATTATGCTCTTTTATTTTTTTTACCATATTATCAATTTGAAAAATGTGACCGCTTTGATTATGGACATAAGAAAGTGCCAATAATTTCTCTTTTAAAAAGGTTTTTTCAAAAAGATGCTTTTCATCAATTAAGCCTTCTTCATCATGTTCGAGCGCGTCAACGTTAATACCTTCTCTCATCAATTGGTACGAGGGAACTTTTATACTAGGGTGATCAGTTGGCGAGATCAGAATATGGTCGCCTTTTTTTATAGCTAGACCTCTGATGACCAGATTATTAGCTTCAGTAGCAGATGACACAAAAATCACCCGATAACCACGTTTAATTCCCAGCAGGTTGAGCATTTTTTCCCGAATTAAATTGATCTTATTCGTTAAATCAAGGCCCAGTTGATGATTGCTGGAGGGGTTAGCAAAGTCGTTTACCGTTGAATGCATCAAAACTTTTATTGCCGCTTCTTTAACCGGAGAGCTTGCTGCATAATCTAGATAAATCATGAAAGTGACCTTGCATTTTAAAATTGATGCATTTTGTATTTATATTATAGGATTGTCAAGGTAACACCTATATCCGCCCATCCGAAGGAAAATATGGAAAAAAAAGATAAAATTTTTTTAGATCATCCGCGATTTCACAAATTTGTTTTTAACGATCAGGTAGCCTCCGTGTTTGATGATATGGTCGCAAGATCCATTCCTTTTTATGATGAAATCCATGCGATAATTCTAGATCTGATAGACAAATTTTATGTAAAAAATTGTCTAATTTACGATCTGGGGTGCTCAACTGGTACCACCATTTCTCTAATTAATAGTCACTTAAAAAACCAAAAGAAATCAGCGCACTTCATAGGAATCGATAACTCTCCCAGCATGCTGCTAAAATGCCAAGAAAAAATGAAAAAAAATAAAATTAAAACAGCGACTTTAACCTGTGACGATATTCTAAATATCAACTTTCAACCCTCTCAAATAATTATTATGAATTATACCTTGCAATTTATTGATCCGAAAAAAAGGCAGCTTATCCTCCGTCGAATTTATCAAGCACTTCAACCAGGTGGCATATTCATTCTCAGTGAAAAAATCAAATCCGAAGGCTTAGTCATCAATAATTTGTTAATTGACCTCTATCATGATTTTAAAAAAAGAAACGGTTATAGTGACCTTGAAATTGCGAGAAAAAGAGATGCGCTGGAAAATGTCTTAATCCCTCTTGAATCAAAAAAACAATTAAAGCTTCTGCAAAAATCCGGCTTTAAAAAGTCTGAGGAAATTTTTCGTTGGTACAATTTTGCTTGTTTTATAGGAATCAAATAATGCTCCTTTCATATTTAAAAAAATACACCTCCCACGTAGAATTTGAGCGTCTGCACCCTATCCTTGTCCAACGCAATAAATTACCAACGGCTTCGTCTTCTAAACCTTTTCGTAATTGCCTGGATCATTTGCCTGATTACCAAACTGATCATGTAGATTTTTCCAAGGATATTTTAGAAATAGGCAAAGCAGCTGAATTATCTCCAAGTCAAATCGAAGAAATAACCAAGGCCTTAACTATTTTAATGCCGTGGCGTAAAGGTCCTTATAATCTTTTTGGTATTGATCTCGACGGTGAATGGCGATGTGAATATAAATGGGAACGCCTAAAAAATTTTCTACCACCACTTAAGGGCAAACGAATTCTCGACATTGGTTGTAATAATGGCTGGTATTTATTTAAAATGTCTGCAGAACGACCTGAACTTCTTCTCGGTATTGATCCAGTGGCCCGCTGTTTTTATCAATTCAAATTGCTTAAACATTTTATAAACACTCCTAATCTTTTTTTTGAACTTTTAGGTATTGATGAAGTTAAATATTTTCACCATTTTTTTGATGTGATCTTTAATATGGGGATCATTTACCATCATAGATCACCAATTGATCAACTGCTAGACATCAGACAAGCACTTCGTCCCGGCGGAATCACCATTATTGAAACCCTCGGAATCCCCGGTGATGACCCGGTAGCGCTTTTCCCATACGAAAGATATACGCAAATGAAAAATGTCTATTTTATCCCGACTGTTAATTGCCTTATGAACTGGTTAAAAAAAACTAAATTTGAAAATATTGAGCTGATCTCATCTGTCAAACTTACTCATGAAGAGCAAAGAGTCACCCCTTGGTGTCCGAGTAAATCACTAGAGGATTTTCTAGACCCAGCAGATAATAGCAAAACCATTGAAGGCTACCCGGCTCCCATCAGATTTGCCATTAGGGCCTGTAAACCTCTCAAAGAGGATAGCTGACCGCTTTAGTTCTATATTATTTTTCCTTGTTGTTAAAAAAATCAACCCCTCCTAAAATAGTTATAGGAACCACCATATTTTTTCATAAGGAATAACATGGGTTATACCCCACTACGAATAAAAACTATCAAACCCAGAATACCAATAACTTTTGATTTGTTCATTTATTTTAAAGACACTTATCTTAAGTATCGAGATAGCGGCACTAACTTTGAACAGGATATAATCCTCCAGCTAAAAAAACAAAAATTCGCCCAATTTTATATCGACGATGCTGATGAAAACAAATATCAAAAATATTTGGATAATATTTTAGCCAATCTGGCCGATAGCAAGGACGTCACCGTAGAAGAAAAGGCAGATATCATAGAAGGTAACACCAGTCGGGCAATCGAGCGTATGAAAGAAAATCCCACTTCCGAAAGCTCCTTTAATGCCAGCAAGGTAGCAGTAAAAAGTTTACGGGAAGTTATCACCAAAAACCCAGCTGCCTTAAAAATTATTTTTGGTAGAGAAAGCGAAGATGATGATAAGATAATCAAGCATTCACTCAATGTATGCATGCTGGCAACCAAGCTGGCTGAAAAAGAAGGGGTCAGCGGAGAATCATTGGATAACCTGGCAGTAGCGGCCCTCCTTCACGACCTAGGAATTGGACAATTGGATGAACAAGGTATGCTTATCTTTATGAAGCCCAAGAAATCACTCAATGTTCAAGAAAAAAAAATCTACAAGACCCATCCGAAAAAAGCGACTGATCTACTACAAAACAAACCCTACATAAATAAAGAAATCTTGGATCTGATCTTTAATTACGGTGAGAATTTAAATGGTGAAGGTGCCCAAGGCAAAAAAGTTTTATCTAAAACCGAAGCTATTTTATCCATCGTTAACTGCTACGATAAAAAAATCATCACTTCCAACCTAAGCCCCAAGGAAGCACTGAAAGATTTACAAATCAGTGAGCTGGGAAACTATGATTTAGATCTTATAAACAGTTTTAAAGACTTGCTTAAAAAGGAAGGAATTCTTGATCTATAAAACCTGGCCACTTTTACTTGTCTTACTGATCATCAGTTGTGAAAAACAATATTCTCAAAACGATTGCGAACTTTTATCAATGAAATCATATAAAGGGATACCCCAGGCCAGTGCTGACTTTGCCAAGCATTGCCAAAAATATAAAATCAAATACACTCATGAACTGTGCCAGCAAGCACTTAACGACTTAATAAAAGCCACCAGCCTCAATATAA
Organism: Bdellovibrionales bacterium RIFOXYA1_FULL_36_14; assembly: GCA_001769975.1. Taxonomy (GTDB): domain Bacteria; phylum Bdellovibrionota; class Bacteriovoracia; order Bacteriovoracales; family Bacteriovoracaceae; genus XYC1-FULL-37-79. The sequence continues at coordinate 22,472 of MEPW01000006.1, forward strand.
TCAAAAAAAAATATGGTGATGCAATTATTGGATGTTTTACGGAAAACGATCTTTCCAAATTTGCTAAATAAATCGCCTCAATACGCACTCAGGTTGGATATATATTTTACTGACTTAACTGATAAAGACCTAAAAGGGCAGCTGCCGAGGCCATAACGACGATAAGTACGATTCCCACAAGACCTTTTTTCTTTTCTGCTTTGG
>MEPW01000007.1:0-33191 GCA_001769975.1 Bdellovibrionales bacterium RIFOXYA1_FULL_36_14
CTGATTTCATAAAGGACAGATAGTTGTTGTGAGAAAATAAATTGACCTGTGTTTTCATAATTAAATATTCTTATTTAAACTCTATATCAATATTATCCATTCAAAACAGAATTTATTAAAGCACAAACTTGCCTGCAAATAAGCACAAGTTGTGCTTGAAAATGCAAAAAGATATCAAAAAAAATTGAAAGACTAGTAATCCTTACAAAGGTTGATTAAATTGGTTGATTTTTTCTCTCACAGCGCTATGTTCTTGAACAAAATTACAGTGAGAGTTAACCTCTTCTCTTTTTTTATGAAACAAAATGATTGAACGACATGTTTATTGTGAAGATGCCCTGGATTGGTTTAAAAAAAATCAAAACCTTTCTAATTTTTCCATAGTAACGTCTATGCCTGATATTTCTGAATTTCCAGGATATAAACTTGAAAAGTGGCAAACATGGTTTACCGACACTGCCAAATTTCTGTTATCCCAATGTCCAGATGAAGGCGTTAGTATTTTTTATCAATCAGATATCAAGTTGGAAGGTGCCTGGATCGACAAGGGATTCCTTTGTCAGAAAGCGGCTGACGAAATTGGACAAACTTTATTGTGGCACAAAATAGTTTGTAAAGCAGGACCAGGTATTACCACTTTTGGGACACCTGCCTACTCGCACATTTTATGTTTTTCAAAAAAAATACGCCTGACGGATCTGTCTAAGTCCACCCCTGATATTATTCCTCAAATTGGTGAAAAAACCTGGCAAAGGGGTATAGGACTTAATACGGCACTAACGATTGCTAAATTTGTGCTAGATCAAACTAGCAGTCGAACAATCATCAATCCATTTTGCGGAGAAGGGAGCATTCTAGCTGCGGCAAATGCCGTTGGTCTTTCATCCATTGGCATTGAACGCAGTCCCAAGCGTGCTCAGAAAGCTGGTCGCTTACAAATATCTAAAGATCTTAAAACCTGGTACCAATAACCCAATAAACCACTGTAATATCAATCGGTTAGATCACAGGTAAATATTTCAAAAATTTTTCAATTTACCCCACTTAACACCACCTTGTTTTATAATAGACCTGAAAATTTAAATAATGACCAATAGTAAAAAAACTCAAGTATGAAAAAATTGAATTTAATTTATATCATTTTGACTATAGTGCTCTCAGCAAATGCCAAGGCCGTTTTAAACGAAAATTTTTTTCAAGGTAAATATAAACTAAATGATGATGCCCTTCATATGTATATAGGCAGTACCGATTCCAAAAAATTTGGAACATTTACCATAAATCTCGGTGACGGCAGCACAGTGGTGGTACCTGATCTGCTCTATCCGGTGGGAAAAACCGTTCTCGGAACCAGAGTTCTTCCAGTTACTGATGAAACTGCTGATGGATCGATAGAAGTGGATAAAATATTAAGCGAAATCATGTATGGAGATGCGCAGGCAAACAAGGAAATTTTTTCAGTTATACTCTACAATCATCCGGAAATGCATGTAACAACTTTTGATAAATTAAATGATGCCCTCAGGACAGAAATGGGGATAACCCATGCGGGCTCCTATATCGGGGGTGGCAGAACTAGAAATGCACCAGTCGACTACAATGACAGGATGTGGGAAGTGGCCGGTTACCCGGCACACATTTATGCCATTTCCCTCAAGGGTGAAGATCAAGAGGTTATTAACAATAATATTCTCGTTTCACTTCGCATTTTGAATGGGCATAATGACGGGCCGGTATTTCCGAAAGATTATAAATTTGATTATTTCAGAACTTTTAATTTAAAAGAGGTCCTTGATTTTTACAGGGCCTGGATTGATCCACAATTTGTAAGGGCAGATATTAATCAAGCACTGGGTTTTCCTCACAACTACCCATATATCAAGCTTTTAAAAGAGCATCCGGGCTTTAAAACATATTGTAATGAACATATTACTATTGCCATCAATCTGGGACTTAATCTGGTTCATACCAGAGAAGGTTATATTGATATTTGGGGTGATGTGCTTGGAAGTGATCTCTTTGATAAAGCTCAAATCATTTTTCGTGAAGTTACCAAAAAAGAAGCACAAGCGGATGCTAAAACTTTTAATCTGTTGCCCATGAATGAGATTGCAAACATTAAAGGGAAAGAGATTCCAGTTGAGCTTTTGGAGAAATTCAAGCGACCCCTTTGGAAAAGAAGAATAGGTTCGAAAATTTTACCTCTGTACAATAATCCCCAAATTAAAAAATTTGCATTTGCGCTTGCTTGGAAACCAGAAACTGCTGCTGATATTATGGCCAATTTTATCAGATTATATGCCAATTTCACCAAAGTGACTGTCGTAAGATCCAGTTTTGCCATTCTAAGTTTTGCCAAAGAGATTTATAAAAGACTAGGAATATTTCCAGACGAATTTAATAATCTTGCCATGCGATTTATAGAAAAAATGATCAAACAAGATATAAGATTACAATCATCAAAACCCTTACTTGAATTAAATGGATTATCAATTGGAATGTTGAAAGCCGGACACACCCATAAAAAAATATTTGAAAATAATTATTTTACCGCTTTAAAAAAAGGTTTCGCACCACTTCTGCTTGGACAACCCCACCTAAAAAAGGGTATTTATAAAACCCAGTCCACGATTAAAGAATTAAAACCTCAATTAGCGGCTCTGGAAGCTTCTCTTAAAGCTGATGATTCAAACAAAGAATTAATCAAGAAGATAAAAGAATTGCAAGAACAGATCAAGGATTTACAAGCGTCCATATTAGTGATGAATGCCCAAGTCAAATTAATACCTCTCTTTGAAAAAATGCTAGCTAACATTAAACGTGCTACTCCTACACTTACTCTAAGTAGTAATATTTTATCAAACAAATCTATTTTAAATAAAAGAAAAACTGCCATGATGCTTAAATTAAATGAAGACATCCCCAACATTGAAGAGCTCTCCTTGGAAGATCTGGCCTGGATGAGCTTTGCCATAGATGTACATAAAAAAGATGGAGCGTTTTCCCTTATGGATCTCGCCAGGAATATTCAACCCAAAATAGATTTCAATTTACAGTTTGATAAAAAAATAAAATATGTCCAATATTATTCCCCCCCAGCTATTATCCATAAAATTGCTCGAAACATGTATAAAGATAAAGACCCTGATCTGGTCATTACAGCGCTGGGAACTGCTTTCGACCGAGAAGAAGTTGAAGAAAAATCAGATTATGATAAAAATGATGATAATATTGATGAATTGATTGATAGCTTTAAGCAACTTATTAACGAGTAGGTTGGCAAAGATAAACCGCATAAGATTTAATAAGATCGATTAAATTTTCTTCCCTGGAAAAAAAGACCTGGATTCTGGCATTATCACCGGCTGTTTCTATTAATTCAATTTTTATTTTTGAGTCATTTGTATAATCCTGTTTGATTGCTGCCAAAGAACCAAATATTTTCATATGAATATCCAGATCCAATAATTGGTCAAATCCAATTTCAATCGGTATGTAATCCCGATCTTGACATTCATCCGGCACTTTTTGGGTAACAGTTTTATATAATTTTTGCGCCCTAATACCATTTTTTTTAACCAGCATACTTTCTAATTTTTTTAACACATAATATTCGTTGGTTTGAATTTGACGTTTACTCGAAATTGAAAGACAAAACTTTTTGCAAAAATTTTTAGGTAGACTGGCGGAGAGCTTGAAAATAATAAAGTGATCAATCAAATCCAAATTATTTTTTTCCAAATCGGACAATGGGTTCTCAATTAATCCAGCTCTAGAATTCTTAAAAAATATACCTCCCCGACTTTGGATTTGTTGGGATAAAAGTTTTAAATCTGCAAAATCCAGTTTGGAGAGCAAATTGTCATCATAAAGCTCTTCACTGGCCTGTTGGTATAAATCTTCTGGCAACGGAACATTCTTACTTATTAACTCCTTTGATTTTGGTAAAGGTGCAAAAGTGTTTTTTCTTTTTTCAATACTTGGTTGATGGTGCTGCAACTTTTGAAAATAAACCCCGCTAAAAATTAGTAATAAAAAAATTATGAAAATAATGAAAAAACTTGGCATTCTTTTTTTTGTTTGGATATTGGTCAATTTAGGTTTCAATTCGATTAAAGTGGAAGGTTTTGGTTTTGCTTTAGTAAGAAGTCTCACTTTATTTTCAATTTGTTTAAGATATTGTTGATATTTCCCTTTGGTAGCATCAATGCTGTCTGCTTTACAAAGATAATATTCCAAAGATTCTGAATATCTTTGATCATCTAATTTAAATACCAACAATTTCTTTTCAAAATGAACTGCTCGATCTACCTCACGCAAAACCTGTTCAGAAATATTGGAATGAGCAGTGTAAATTAAAAGTATATTTTGACTACTTTTTATACCTTCTATTATGGCCTTAGCAAAACTAATGCCGGTATCAATATTTCGGGGGGCCATCCAACAAGTTAATCCGGTCTCCTCCAATTTTTTGCAGATATCCATGGATAAACTTAAATCTTGGGAAGAATAACTGATGAAAATATCGTAATTCATCAAGATCTCCGTAATAAATAAGTTGGATATTTCCCTAAATGTTTAGGCATTAATTTTTGTCCAACGTATGAGCAGGAAAACTTGTCGATACTAAGTGTTTCACAAAAAGCGGCAAATTCCTCGCTACAAAAAACTCTCCCCGGCGGCGTTATACTCTCCATGCGAGCAGCACGGCACACATTAATTCCATTAAAAGTGATATTGCCAGTTAATGGGTTCATAAAGCTATAAGCAACCCCCACATGCAAGGCCATACGAATTTTAATATTTTTACTAATTCCTACACTTCGCCAGTTAAAGGTATTCATAAAATCCATCATGGTCAATGAGCAGCAGCCAGCATCTTTGGCATCATAAAATGAAATAAAAAAAGCATCTCCCCAGGTATTTTTTTCGCCAACTTTATAATTATTTTGTTTAAGCGTTTTATTTAAAAACTCTAACGTAACTTCACCAAACACCATCATTTCATAATCACTTAATTTGCTATAGTTAACGGCATCTGCATAAAGCAAACTAACGGTGTGACCTGCGTATTTATACCTCCCACTAGTATGAACCAGTGGTGATTCTAAAGTGTCGTTTGGTCCATTTTTATCTCTAAGCAATTTATCTAGCTCAATTTTTTCTATATCTAGCTTTTGCTTTTTCCAATCAGACACGACACTAGCAGTTCCGCCATCTAATTCTTTCGAATCTTTGTTATATACAACAAAAGGAATTAACTCCGTACAAAGATTTCTCGCATGCATTTTTGACAAACCCAAAATCAATTGATTAGCAAAATCGTAGGGAATTTCCAAATGATCATCGGTTATGCTAGTAAGCTCAATCAAATTTACATCCGACGCAAGAATCTTCTGAAAACGTTTCTCCCAATTGGAATCTGCCAGATAGCTTACACTTTTTTTAATAAAAAGTTCTCTGGCACAAGGAAGAATAATATTAACCCTTGCCCCTTTTTGTAAAGCGTGCTCAATAAATAAAATATCCGCGCCACAAGCTGCTGAAGAATAAGTTTCTATATCTCCAAGGCTTTCGATTTTATCTTTGATAAGACTGCTAACTTCTGACTCAAGCCACCTTGGAAAACGACAATCCACTTTTTCATCCTCATCTATCATGTGTCCCGAAAAAACCACAATTTTAGGAATAGAAAAAAGCTCAGTCAATTTATGGTAGATATCACTTGGAATTTTTTGATAAGAGTAAAGAAGTGAGAGGTTTTTTTTAGTGGCGACTTGCGAACCAATATCTTTTTTGTTTAACTCGATCGCTTGTCTTAAATAATTAATCGCCTCCTCATAATCTTTTAATATAATAAGTGCTTCTGCTAACGTAGCCAGGTCCCAATAATTATTTTTCGTTACCCCCTGAGCTATATAAAAAAGATTTCTGAATACTTCCTTGGCAATTTCGAGCGCTATTTCTTCGTTGCCAATTATCAATTGCAGAGTCGCTAAGTTGATACCGTGCCACGGATTTTTTGCTTTGGCATATGCCTTTTTATAAAACTCAATAGACATATTTAGATTTTCATTGGTATCCGGGAGATGAGGTTGGGAAATGGAAGGTTTTTTTCTAGCCAGATTTTTATAAGCACTGGCCAAAATACCCAGGACAACTTCATCATCTTGATTTTCTTGAAGTAAATCCATTAAAATCGATTTAGCTTCTTCGCTCATTTCCATGCGGTTTAAAATTAATGCAAAAGATTTTTTTATTTGTAAATGATCTGGAAATAAATCAATTCCTTCTGACAAAACATCATACGCCAACAAAAGTTCCGCTTTTAAAATGCATTCATCTACAAAAACCAGATAGTTGTTAACATCCAAGGCCCATACATCTTTCTTATGTTCAAGCCATCTTTCATGTAATTGTTGAATTTTTGATTTATTTTCCTTCATGGAAATATTATAGATGATGATTTATGAAATCAAAAACAGTTTTTAACTTCTTATTAATTCTTCTACATCTTGGGTAATTTGATTCAAATCTTCCTGGTCTGGTCGGTATTCAACATTTCTAGCAGGTTTTTTAAACACCCAATTCAGCTTGACTAAAAGATTTTCAATTTCTTTTAATGCAGAATTATTCCAGCCATATGAACCAAATATATAACCATATTTGTTAGTAGGATGTAGTCCCTTTATATACATTACAAAAGCACTCACCGTAGGTAACATCGTATTATTTAAAGTGGGTGACCCAATGGCAATATATTTGGCATCCAAAATCTCTCCTGCAACATCAGAAACATGATAATGTTTCAAGTTTCTAAGCGTAACTGGAATATTATGTTTTTCGAAGGTAGACATCACCTGATGGGCCATTTTCTCCGTAGATCCCCACATAGAGTCATAAACAATAACTGCCTTGTTAATATGCTTTCCCAAACTCCAATCGGTATACTTGCGCAAAATTTCTGATATATGTTTCCGCCAAATAACTCCGTGACTGGTGGCGATCATTTTGATTGGTAAATCATGGATTCCACTCATCACTTTTTTTACAGGCCCCGCGTATGGCCACACAATATTGGCGTAATATTTGGAAGCTTCTTCCATAATAATATCAAGCGGATTCTCGTCGTCAAATAAAGCAGCTGTAGCCATATGTTGTCCAAACGCATCGTTGGAAAACAAGATCTGATCTTCCTTGATATAAGTGGTCATGGAGTCAGGCCAGTGGACCATAGGAGCTAAAACAAAAGTTAGTGATCTTTTACCAATCTTAATCTCATCACCAGTTTTGACCAATTCTATATTCCAGTTTTGAATTGAATAGTGCCTGCCTAAAGCCTTAAGGCCACTTTTATTAGTAATTATTCTAATCGAAGGATTAATTTCCACCATTTTTTCAATTCCACCAGAATGATCTGGTTCTATATGGTTAGCCACTAAAATATCTATTTTGTCCAAAGGAGTAATGGATTCAATCCTTTGTTTCATCTGTGGAAAAAAATCAGCTTTAACCGTATCAATCAAAACATTTTTTTCATCTAACATGAGGTAGGCATTATAGGTGGTTCCTCTTTTAGTTTCGTAACCATGGAAATTTCTCATGTTCCAATCTTTCCCACCTACCCAAAAAATATCATTTGAAATTTCAAAAGCTCGCATATGTCACCTCATCGGTTGATTCAAAACAGTGAATATCTAACCGACTTGCACTATAACTAATCTTCATTTTCTTGTAAATGTTTCCAAGGTGGGGACTTAGAGTTTATAACGCTTTCTGCTTATAACTTAACAATTCATCGAAACTTTCTTCTTTTTGAATTTGCAGCTTGTTATGAATATATTGCTTAATAAATTCCTTATCAGTTTGGGCCAACGACGCAAAGCTTACACCTGCTGCAAGTTTTACCCGCTTACTAATAGTCACAAATCCAATATCCTCAAACCACTTAATTTGGGCCTTAAATTTTATTTCCCGCCCTTCCAACTCTAAAACTGCATCATCTATCAAGGTATCAACTTGAAAAATTTTTTTGTCTTCGTTTTCCACATATATTTTAATACCGCTTTCCGATATATCTGAGACTCTCCATTTTTTATCTGGCTGAGCACCACCCACCGCTCTTTTTTTCAAAAGGGTCTTTTCAAAACTTAAAAATTTTAGCCTGGGGAATTCTCTTCTTTCAACTTTCCAAATCATCTCCGGAACGGGTATTTTTAAAGAATTTTCCTGATAGTAGTCCTTAGGATTTTTGATAAGAAAAAACAGTCCACCCTTATCTATATTACCTCGAATGCAAATCTCACTCCATTCTCCAGAGCCAATTTGTTTTTCAAATTCAACACCTTTTTTATTCATCACCCATTTAAGAACAAACTCTTCTTGAACACCATGGTTTATTTTTAAAAAGCAGTTAATATCCAATAGTCCCCGGGGCGACCAAAGGTTTATATGTGGACAATTTTCACAAAGATCTTGAAGATAATCTTTTTTTTCTTCTTTCTCGGTAATTTCATTAAATATTTCTGAAAGTTCATCGTTGGTACCGCTAGATAATAAATCCAAAAAGGATTTTTCCAGATCTAGTTTGGGATTTTTCACCAGACTAGGCTTATTATTAGTGGAGACTTTTGGAGTTTTGATGCCTGGATCTGCATCTGCATCATGAAGAGGGTGATAGCGGCCTTCCACTTTTGCCAGCTTGGCATCCAATAATTCCATCTCTGAACTAAGATTAACATTTCCAAATATATTTTCCAGTTCGCTATTTACTTCTAAACTCAATGTAGCATTTTTACTTTTTTTACTTCCCCCGAGCAAAACGGTTGCCATCTGACTGTCATGATTTTTTTTCAGACTTTCTTCTTTTCCCTGCATTCGCTCTCTCTCTCCGAAATGATTATCCAACAATGTCAGAAGCTCTTGATTTGCCCGGCTAAGAGGAATAATAGTAGCCTCAGTGCGAATTTTAGGAAGACTTCCATCTCCCGTGATCAGAACCACTTTCATGTACCACTTAATAGCCTCTTTATTGAGTTCATTAAATTCGGTAAGATTTTTTTTGAGCTGAATGGAGCGAGATACAAACCATACCGCCACTCCAGTAGCTTTCTCTTCCGCAAATTTTTTAATATCAGTTAAAGTAGTAACTTCTGTAATGTAATAAATATCGTCCTTGTTGATACGTTCCAAAAGCTTTCTTGGTACGATACTTTTAAATGGATTAATAAGAATTAAATCTCTTTTCATATTTTGTTCTATGGTGTTTTCCAGTATCCATAATACACTGCTAAGTTCTTAAAATCATGAAGTCAAAGTTTGCCTACTTCAGCGTAGGAACCGCTTTTAAGCTTGTAACCTACTGATATTACATTTAAATTATTTCACTGTAATTAATTTGGTGAAATTTCCACTTATTTTGCATATTCAAATTATTCAAGGAGTGCAAGATGCAAAACGTGTTTGACGTAATTAAGGAAAGAGAAAAAGTAATGGAGCAATATTATCGGGATTTGGTAAAGAAAACCACTAATCAAGGGATCAAATCAATTTTGCTAATGATTGCCGACGAAGAAAGCAAGCATTTTGACCATTTCGAGAGTATGAAAAAGCAAATTGCCAACCCTGAAAAAAGCACACTGCTAGTAGATTCCCGAAAAATTTTAAAGTCTCTTAAACAAAATAAAAACATAACTCCGATCAATATCAGTCAACTTGAACTTTATGAAAAAATTCGCGACGAGGAAAAGCGAAGTGAAATTCTTTTTAAGGACCTCGCCAATAATGAAAACGACCGTGAACTAAAATCAATATATGACCAAGTGGCAAATGAAGAGCACCGTCATTATCTAATTATGGACGAAATTTGTGAATTTATCGCCAGACCTAATGATTGGGTTGAATCACCTGAGTTTAGCAATTTAGATCATTATTAATTAATCTAATTTTTAAATTAAATTATAAAGGAGAGCTTTAGAAGCTCTCCTTATTTCAGATCATCTAATTTCCATTCAAAACCCAGGAATGTTCTAGGGTCTACCGGTAAAGAGTAAATTCCATAAAAGCTCGTGGGCAGTTTACTATAGATTGGTAAAAGGGCGAATAACGGATCATTAATTCTACCAATGGGTGTTTGAATTGTTCTATTTTTAGCAGCTCCGTATTGTTCAGTATAAAGCAAAGAGGAAAAAGCTGTTAAAGTTTGTTCTCCTCGAATAGCCACATCAAACCACCTGTTCTTTATACTTGGCATATCAAAGGAGTGTCCCACGTTGAAATGTTGGGTAATATAATAGTAATTTTCAGGTACCTTAATTTCTTCTTCGACTACTTCACCCGTACAAATAAAGAAGCCTCTATTTAAAAAATCTGATTTTAATTCAACACTCAGCTCGTTATTCCAATAAATTTCAACTCCGCCTTTTTTCATAAAAACTTTGCTATCAGGATTTAAATTAAATCCCGCAGGATTGAGTTTTATGGATACGCAATGTTCATATTTATCAAACACTAAGTTAAATTCGTTTCTTTGTACTACTAAATTAACGCTGTTACCTGTTCCCTCATCTGTACCATTAGAATAGCTTTTACTACGAGATAAACTCAATGAAGTGTTCGCACCCATATTAAATGGTAGCGAAATGGGTAATAATTTATCAAGACCAGTGGAAATATCGACCCCAGTCGACCGGCTGGAAGTCGTTGATTGGCCATATCCCCACTGAACGCCTGAACTAACACTCATATTTACCGATAGCCCTTTTTGATGCTCAAAACTTTGAAGACTATGAGCGCGAATTTTTCTTTCAATTACAAAAACGTTCCAATATTCTCTAGCAAAACTCATGCAAGCACTAGCAGCTTCATAATGGCTTTGGGGCAAAATCTCATGGGCAATATCGGAGATATACATCGGTGCATTGGAGCTCATCTTCTCAAATACATCTACAGGATAAAGATTTCTAGCATAGTCATAAAACCAATATTGGCATAACTTTTTAACGAACTCTTCAGTCATCTCTCCAGTAAGGACAAACTTACCTAACTCTCGTTTAGAAAAACTAGGCTGCAAAGACAAGTGATTTTTATTGGTTGATTTATTTAATATTAAATTTTGCTCATCTGGGAAGGTATGGAAATTACCTTTCAAATATTGAGCAAACCTCGCATGATCTTTCTTGTGCCATAGTGGATTAGAAAGCCTGGACAAGAAGTCATCAATATTTAAGAAACTTTCCATGATTTCACTACCACTTAAATCAATGTAATTCAGATTATTTTGCGCAAGAAAATGGGTAAGCTTTGACGCTTCCAAGGCCCTGGCTTTTTTTGCCTCAACAAGCTTTTCCCCTCTTTCAATCATACGAGTGGTTGTAATATCAAATCGAGGTGGAGCATAACCGGTCATTTCTTTTTTAGACCTTTCGTCATAGTACTTTATAGGAATCAACTCCTCTTGTAGACCAAAATGATCTTCTGCCGCTGTATCTAATTCCAATTCGTCGGCATTCACCGTTTTATAAATTTTCTCTCCGTTTTCATCATAACCAAATCCAGAATTTAAATTAAGAAAAAGCTTTTTCATACTAGCTTCATAATCATAGAGTGAATTGATAAAGTGATCAGCATCAGCTTGCTCATATTGTCCAAAAAGATAGACCTCACTATTTTGAGTTAAATTATCACTTTCATCGGCTATCTCTAGCTCCCCGTTTACCAATCGCGGATCAGTTTTATCCAAACCTTCTAAAACGTTGCCACTTTCATCTTTAATATTAGATTTTTCATACTTAAATCTTACGGGAACTTGCTTTTCAGCGATGGGAAAATTCAATTCTTTTTGAGCAATGGCTATATAAGTGGAGAGTTCATCTGGACTAATGTAATTATTTCCTCGAGATTGATTAATGTTTTTTACGTCCCCTGAGTTGACTTTATTATATTTAGAGATTTTTAGTTTTTCATTAAGGCTCTTTAACACTTGTTCTTGCTTTTTAGGGGATAGCGATCGCATTAATTTATCTAAATTGTTTTCGGTAAGCGAATTGAGACCATTTTTTTGGTCTCCAGGTAAAACCGGACCAGCTTCGCTTTCATTTAAAATCATAACTGGACCAATATAAGGTTTGGATACTAATCCGCTATCATGAGCAATAAGCTGATCCCATGATTTTTTGGTTTTATCCTCTCTTAAATCAGGATCTTTTGGAACAATCTGCCCTTGATCATCAACCATCAACTTATCTTCATAAACGGGAAAAATTTCAATCATTAAAAGATTTCGAGAACCCATCAATCGAATATCATCTATTTCAAAAGTAACATCCGTTATAACCCTTCCATAAAAAACTTCCACAAATTTGGTTACATGAGAGATATACTCGCCTGCATGGAAGGGGTCTTCATAAAAGTTTCTCATTAAAACCAGTTTTAATAAATATCTCCCAGGATAAAGCGGCCAGATAGGTTTAACTCTGGTCATGGCGTGATAGGCCATATAATCCGGATCAATTCTAACGATTAAATGCTTTCTTAGAGTAAGATTAAGTTGTTCATCGATTATATAATCAAAACCCAAATTTCTATAGCTAAAGTGGGGCATAAACACAGTACTTGGTGGTTTTTTATCAAGATCTTGTCCGCCCTCGAGTAAATCTTTTCTTTCCACAAGTGCCGATCCAAACGTAAAGCCAAAGTCCCAAGGATTGATTGCAATCCCATGGCGTTCCGTAAAGGATAATTCTTTGTTTTCAAGAATAAAATACTGAATGTGGTAATGCTCCTTATCATACGCTTTAAAAACCAGTCTATCCGGCCAGGAAAAACATCCATCTTCCCCAGTAGTTCTAACCAACAAGCTGCGATTACCTGATTCATCCTGATAAGCGGTATGAATTTTAAAATCTTGATTCCGAAGTGGTTTATAGCCATTAAAGGGATCCTTAATACAAACTGATGAATTGTAATTAACCTCTAAAGTCGGAAGAGAAATTTTTCCATAACTTTGAAACTTAGGAGTTTTTATTGTCACACTATATCGATTAAGCGCCCAATCAGAATCTGTTTCAAAAGGTAACATATCCTTATCATCAATTTTAGCTCCAGATTTCTGGGCACTCTCGATTTTCTTTCCATGATTTTGATAGCCAGTAAACACTTCCCTTACATACTTTCCTTCTAAATCATCCGTATATTTTTCAAGACTAAAATCATATCCATCCTTCTTGAAAAGCGAAAATTTACTAGTGCTTACCGCACTCAAACTTCCATTTTTTCTACCGGCCATTTGATCAACTGGACCTAGATAATAAACACCATGAAAAGGTTTAAGTTTTTCTTTTAAATACTTAAGATCATCACTTGGACTTACGATCAATCCCACTTCCACTTCACCACGGGTTGGAAGAAGTGGAATATTAAGTTCTCTTTCCAATTTAATCTTTTGATCGATCATTTCCACTGGTTCATCAAGAGATTTTTCATCAGATAAAGAAATTACTTTTTTATCTTCTAAAATTAAAGCGGTACTTTTTTTATTAATTAAATAAGGACGTACAATAAAGAGACCCTTGTTTATTTTATAAAAAACGGTTTCACCATTTATGTCTAGAAATTTTATTTCCGGAGATATATGAAGTTCCAATTTACTCATATAGCCGTCTGGAGTAATTCGCCCGGATGAAAGCATAAGATTATCAACTTTCTCAACCCACAGCTGAGCTTTTCTGGCCCCTACACCACTTAAATATTCTTGAACCTTTTCGAAGGCTACCATATGGGAAGGCTTATCTCCTTTATCCAAATCATAAAATGTTTCTTCTGCCTTACTTCTTCTCCAGGGATTAACTGCATAATTTATATCCTGGTATCCCCGCTGAGCCCCTTTAGAAGTCACGGTTCTTTTTAAATGAACATAATTGGAATCATAAGTTAAATAATTGAAATCTACTCGATCATCATAAACCAAACAACCATTTTCATTGGTTTTTAAAATTTTACTTTCTTTGCCGTTTGATATTTCAAAAGTGTTTCTTATTATTTCTTTCTTCGTACCATGATCTTTAAAGCAAATTTCAATGTTATAAATTCTAGTAATTGGAAAACCATAAGTTTTTTCGTTTATAGTTGAAATGCCGTTGCTGGTGATTTTACTGACATAAAATGAGCCATTTTCATTATAAGTGGGTCTCTCTTGGGGAGTCTTCACACTACAAGCGAAAAAGAGCAAACCTCCTAAGATCAATAAGACTCTCAAGACACAATTACACTGAATTTCTTTCCATTTAGAATTTAACATCTAATGTCTCCAGTTTTATTGAATAACTAGTACGTTTTGCCATCAAACCTGATTTATAAACCAAATCTGAATCCATATATCCTGCTTTAAGTTTTAATTTATAATTCGTAAATTCCATGCCCAACTCATAAATATAACCTTGACGGTTGTTAAGCCCTAATTGATATGTCGAATAGTAAGCTGGTGCTACATCAGGCTCGCAATAAAATTTATCAACCTTAGATGTTAAGGTTAGATCCTTTGATACGGTAAACTCAATTCCACCACCGGTTGAATAGCCCTTGTTCAATCCACCAGGAGCTTGATCATTTAAGAGGTAACTTCCCAAAGCAAGCAATGTAAAGTTAGATAAAAAATCATATTCAACCAAAACTGCAGCAGAATATCCAGAAAATCCATAATCGTAATGATATCCATCCGAAACGGTATTTCCCCTCGTTATACTTTTTTGGGCCACAATTGATGGAAGATTATCAAACTGATATTTAGTTATAAACATAGTGGATTTCAAATAATCTTTTTTATCACCGAGGTTTAGTTTTACTGACTGAGCATGAAAACGTGGTGAGGCTTCTCGCTCTTCTACCCCTGAATCTAAAGAATAAGATGTTGGAATTGATTCCTCCAACAGCAGATCCATTTTTACTTTTTCAAAATTTAGCACATGAATAGCTGCTTCTATTCCTGGAAAAGAAGAGCTTGCCATCAAGTATGCATTTCCAATTCTTTTTTCTGGCTGATGACTCAAAACACCTGCATTTAAATCTAAAAAATCGTGGGGTGCAAAGTTTATAAGGGCTTCATCAACGCTAAACGTATTGTTTGGCTCAAACTCGCCATATAGGGACTGAGCTTGTCCCTGAGAAATGGATATTTTGGGTTCCCCATAAAAACGAAGACTTTCAACCAGTTGATAATTAAGTTTCATTGAGCCTGACAGGTTGGCTGCGGTCCCCTGAGAAATTTCATCATTTAACTTTTCAGCCCCAAGCTTTATCCGCCAGCTTCCTGAAAATTTGGTGTTTTTGTTTAATATATTTGCAGTTGAAGTTTTGGGGTTTACTGAATTTTGTTTAGATAGTTTAGTCTGCTCATCAGCAAAAGAAGTCCCTATCAGTATTTGCACTGCTAAAGTCGATAAAAGTACTTTGTTGATCAAACCTTTCATCTATAAACCTTATTTAGGTATTAAAAGCTAAAATCGCAATTTATTTTTCTTTACTGCATACAATTGTAAAAACTATACGCAGTGCGATATCGCTAACTACCTAATAAATGGTAAAAATCCATTTAAACCCAGTTATATAACATAGTAGATGCACTATTGATGCCACACGTCACAGTCTCCTATACCAACTGACTTGCCACAATGGCGATCAATTCATAAATAATTTTAATTTATTTAACGGGTCAAAATTCCTGCATTTTGACAGTTAAAATTTGTTTAAATTAAATATAATACTTCCGAATAGCTAACTAGTTATTAAACCCATTGTTCTGGTCCAGTTAATATTAGACAGCTAAAGGCAATAAATGAGCAAAAAGAAAACTGTTCTCATCGTAGACGATGACAAAGATGTTCGAGATGTATTGTCCGTCTTTTTAAAAGAGAAGGATTATTACGTTATTTGCGCTGATTCACCGGCTATCTCGCTGCGCTTGCTGCAAGAATTAAAAATAGACCTCCTAATAAGCGATCTAGCAATGCCAGGTATGAACGGCTTTGATTTCATCAAACTCGTATGCCTCACTTTAGAAGTGGAAGACCGACCGAAAATAGTTATTTATACTGGCTACAAAGAAATGTTAGCTTCTGAGCCTGCTTTTCAAAATGTCGACAAAGTTATCGACAAATCAACAGATATTAGAAAAGTTATTAAAGAAATCGACGCCCTGCTGGGACATTAAAAACCTACCAGCAACCACCGGCCCCATCATCATCATCATTGTAGGTTGGATAGTACCAATATCGTCTACCCTTTTCAGAAAACAAACTTAGATGCATCACGGTTCCCCCTAAGCCAATGGACATATTAAGAGGATTCCAATCGTAAATTAAACTTCCGTCTTGTGGATGCCAGTACATTTCACAAAGGTATTTTTGGGCAATCTTTAAATCCATTTTTGATTTAAAAACCACGTCAATCGCATCAGCACTTATGTGATCACTATTCGTAGCCCCACCGACTAAACGGTTATAGCAAGATGGTCTATACCAACTTGTTACCCAAATAGGTGCATTGATGAACCGTCTGACATCTTCAAAGATCAAAAGGATAGAGGCAGCTTTCATCCAATTCCCTTGAGGCGGAATTAAATTTTCTAGATTACATGCTTGGGCTGCTTCTGCGGTTCTAGCTATGGCTATTTCACGGGCGGTGAAATTGACAATTTGTGAATTCCGTAAAAATTGATCCAGATCACTAAAATTATTTATGTATTGCAAAGAATCTACGTATTGACCACCTAACATTTCAATAAATCGCTTATAAGTTTCTTGGCTTTCTTTTGGTGATTTTCTACCAAAAGGCTCAGTCACCAAATCGGATTCAGGCTCGTAATCTAGCGGTTCACCCTTATCATAAATTTGTTTTTCTACGACACAGGAAACCCATAACAATGATACAACCGTTAAAATTAGAAAATTTTTTTTCTTCATGTGTGAATAATTGTAATATAACAATTAGATCAAGCAAAGTGATAACAGAGTATAAATAGTTAAATCTTTTTCTTCAAAACCATCGTGCTGCTTGGCAAAGCAGCTATAACTCACTTAAAATATTAACTATGCAAGAAATAAATTGGTTTAAATCAATTCTCGAATTATTTGGTGGCTTAGCTTTATTCCTTTACGGCATGGATCTGATGAGCTTGGGGATGAAAAAATTTGCCGGAAATAAGATGCGTTCTATATTAGCACTCATCACCAAAAATAGATTAGTAGGACTTATTACGGGAGCATTTGTTACCGTAATTGTTCAGTCATCTTCAGCTACAACCGTGATGTTGGTTGGTTTTGTCCAAGCTCAACTTTTAACTTTCAAACAAACACTTGGTGTAATTCTGGGGTCTGATATTGGAACTACCGTGACCACCCAATTAATTGCCTTCAATGTTACTGAGCATGCACTACTGATAGTTGTCATTGGATTTACCATTGGACTACTTACCAAAAATGATCAAACCAGAAATTTAGCAAGCGGTATATTAGGTTTTGGTTTGTTATTTTTTGGAATGAAAATAATGGGGGATTCAATGCTCCCCTTTAAATCTTACACTCCATTCATTGATGTATTAAAAACACTAAAAAACCCTTTTCTTGGAGTTTTGGTCGGAACTATATTTACTGGCATTATTCAAAGTTCTGCAGCCTTCATTGGAATTGTTATGGTATTGGCACAGCAAGGTCTTATTAATATTGATATCGGTATCCCACTCATTATGGGCTCAAATATTGGAACATGTGTTACTGCTTCCTTGGCGTGCATTGGAACTGGAAGAGCTGCCCAAAGAGTTGCGCTTGCGCATATCCTGTTTAAAATTTTTGGAGTACTTCTGGTTTTTCCCTTTCTCGGATATTTTACAGAACTTATTCGTGAATTGGGTAACCTGTTTGGTGCAGACTCTCCCCGAAAAATAGCTCACGCTCACTCCATCTTCAACATAGCGCTGGCGTTTATTGCACTTCCTTTTTTAAAACAATTTTATCAAATGATCATGAAAATTATGCCCGAAAAAATTGAGATTATCTCTGACGAGGAAAAAAAGCTTCTCCCATTTATTAAAAACCTGGATGAAAACCTTATTACAGTCCCCTCAGTTGCAATTGACCTTGCACGTGCTGAAATTTTTCAAATGATTAAGCTCATGGAAAAGATGGTAAACTATGCCCTTATTCCATTTATGAATAAAACCATCCCCATGGATAATAAATATCCCCACATTGATATCATCAAGGGATTCAAAGTCAGGGAAGAAAAAATCGATTACATTGAAACCCAAGTTTCCAACTACCTACTTCGAGTTAGTCAGCAAGAAATCACCCACGAAGAAACCAATCAGGTTTTTAATCTTATTTCCATCATGAAAGACACCGAAAATATTGCCGATCTAATTGAAAAAAAGCTGATCCCACTGATTACCAAAAAATCAGCGATCAATCACCACTTTTCGCATGAGGGACAACTGGAACTTGAAGAATACCACCAAAAAATCTGCAAACAGATAAGCCGAGTAAAGCTTGCCTTCAAAGATTTGGATGCCCAAAAAGGTATGCACACCATTGATAAAATGCAAGAGTATTTAACCCTTGAAGCGAACTTTAAACTTAAGCACCTCAAAAGGTATCAACAAATGAAAGAGGAAACTCTGGATACTCATGAAATTCATATGGATCTCATGGATTTACTCAAACAAATAAATGTCTATACCGGAGAAATTGCTAAAAGCATCACCCAAATTTCAGTGGGTAAAGATACCTCCAAGCAAGAACTAAAAATTATTCCTTCAACCGTGTAATTAAAGCCACGATAGGATCCCAAAACAAAGCTTTGGTCACATGAAATGCGATATATGGGTTTTCGTACATTCTTCTCATGGAGTAAGCATACCAATCTTTACCGTAGGGAATATATAATCTAACTTTATAACCTTCTCGCACTAGTTTTTTAGCCACCTGAGTTCTTACTCCATAAAGCATTTGGAATTCAAATCTTTGTTTATCTAATTGGTATTTTTTAAGCAAATCAATTGCTCCCTCCAGTAAATAATCATCATGAGTAGCAACCCCAATTTTAAAATTATGAGTCAGCATATATTCCAAACATTTTAAATAATTTTGTCTGACTAAATTCTTGCCTTTGATTGAAATCTCAGGAGGCTCCAAGTAGATTCCCTTGCACAGTCGAACATCCCCACTCGATTTAATAATTTCCAAATCATGCCAAGTTCTTTTTAGATAAGCCTGAAAGACTATTCCCACTCGATCATATTCCTGCTTTAATTCTGTATAAAGTTTTATGGTCTGATCAGTATAGGGAGAATCCTCCATATCTATTCTTAAAAACAGAAGATCATCTTTAAGCGCTTTTACAATTTCCCGAAATTGATTTAAAGCATAGTCATATGATATCAAAAGACCCACGGCTGTTGGCTTAACTGAAATTCCACCTTTAATTTTTTGGTGAGCAATAGTTTTTATTAATTCTTTGTATTCACTTACAAAGGCTTCAACTTTTTGTTCACTATCCGCCGCTTCGCCGAGAATATCCAATGTACCCACAAAACCTTGCTCATTAAGCATCTTGGTCTTATCGATTGCCGCCAAGAGAGTTTCACCAGCCACATACTTAAAGGCTACCAGCTTAATAATTGGTCGTGGTAAAAATCCTAACAGTTTAATCGGGAATTTAAGAAGACTCATAATATTGCTCCTACCGATAGTAGTAAAAATACTAATCGATATCTAAATCCACATCCCAAGACGAATCATAGTTCCAGTCCTCTTCAACCTTATCACCAAGGTTTCCTTCCATCAGAGACTTTTCAGGGCTAAGCTTGAACATTTGATAAATTTTATTAAGCAGTTCTTTTCTTCCAAAAGGTTTAACAAGTATATCGGATATCTTGGCCCTAATGGCCATCAATATATGTTCTTGCCTAAGCGCACCTGAAATAAGCAGGTATTTAGTACTTTGATATTTCATGGTTTTTTTCAAGTCTTGAATAAAATGAATGCCGTCTTTTCCTTGCATCATATAATCAGCAATAACTAGATCAAATTCTTGATTTTGCATTTTTTGATGCCCTTGCAAAGCACTATCCGCGGTAATGATCTTGGCAACATATTTGGAAGCTAGTAAAAAATTTCTGATGATATCACAAATATCTTTTTCATCATCCACCACCAATATGGTCATTTTGGGAGGATTATCGCCACTATTTAGCACCGCGCTTTTCCTCCAAAACTTTTTCAATTGTGTCTTTTATCTGATCTTTACTAAAAGGTTTGACAATGAATCCAGAGATATTCAAGCTGTCTTTATCATATTTATATTTAGACAAGTTAGACCCAGATGAAAGATAAAACACCGGGGTCGTAATCCCCTTATCTCGGAGTTTTTGCACAAACTCGGTGCCATTTAAACCAGGCATTTCATAATCGGTTATGATCAAATCCACATTCATTCCATCCACAAATTTCAAAGCTTCTTTGGGGTCGGTTGATCCTATAAAAATATATTCCGTATCTTTAAATATCGTATTGAAAACATTCAATACTTCCACTTCATTATCCACTACTAAAATTTTAAAACCGTCTTTGTTAACCAAACGATTCAAGTTCGACTCACTATAACTGTAACTGGAAGCTTCTATGGCCGGTAATTCAATTCTGAAGATTGTTTCACCCTTTTTTGAAGAAAACAGGGTTAATTTACCGTTATGAGAATCTAAAATACGAGTACATATAGACAACCCCAGTCCGGTCCCCTCTCCCACTTTCTTGGTGGTAAAAAACATATTAAAAATATTTTTCTGGTTTTCTTCACTTATCCCGTCACCATTATCAATAATATCAATGATGGTTTTTTCCTCTTCTTGATCCCTTGATAAATTAATAGTGACCAGTTTATTTTTTTCCGATGAACCCTTGATGGCATCGTAAGCATTTTTCAAAAGGTTGACGAGTACTTGTTCAATCTTGATTCTATTGATAAGTCCAACTGAATTTATATCAGCTATATTTTTAACAAGCTTTATCCCAGATTCCATATACAAAGATCGCACCAACTCCATGGAACTATCAATAACGTCAGCAAGTCGTATATACTCTCTTTTATCTTCAGCTGAATGTAAAAAGCTTCGCATGTTATAAATTATCGAATGAATGCGTTTAAGCGAAGACCAAAGATTTCTTACCGAACTTTGTAAGGATTGCTTTTTTAATTCGGGGTCTGTAGTTTTATCCTTTAAACAATATTCTAAAACCTCCAGATTACCTTTCGCGACCGTCAGAGGGTTAGTGATCTCATGAGAAATACTAGCGGTCAGTTCTCCAAGTGTAGAAAGTTTGTCAGAATTAAGGATTTGCTTATAGGCTATTTTTAATTCCTCCATGTTGATCTTATATTTGTCATAAAGTCGTCTTTCTACACTTAATTCATTAAAAAGAATTTGAACAGCCAACTCTTTACCAATCAAAACAGGAAAAACCTTCAGTACGGCAAATTTTTTTTCTTTATTAACTATAAAATCAATTTCTTCACTGAGCATCTCACGATCATTTTTAAGTGCTTCCGAAACAAAATTTTTAAAATCAAAGCGAGTTGCATTGACAACGGCAAAGACAGTGGCTTCTTTTAGAAGTCGAGGAGCCATCTGAGTAAAAATTCTAAAGCTATGGTTAAAATAAATAAAAGTTCCATCATCTTTTATTATGGTCACCGGCTCAAAAACTGCATCAAACACGGATAACTTTTCTTTGGTTTCAAATGTTCTCATTAGATATTATTCCTTTTATCTATTTAAAAACGAAAAATATTGTGTCTCAATATCATCAAATTCCATTTCGTCATTACATTTTTTACAAATCATTTTTGGAGCCTTTTGATTTTCTATATCCTTAGTTAGTAACCTGACCTTCTTTTCTTCGTCACATTTAGGACAAAAATAGGGGGCGTAAAAAGATTCAATCAAAGCACCTTCTTTTATAAATCCAAAGACCATACTGATTTGTTCGATAACAATTTGCGGACAATTCTTATAAACTACTTTTTTGGTATCCGGTATTTTTTCTACAAAAGAGATCCACCCCCTTATGCCACAAGAATTAAGGGTGTCGACATTTTCAAAATCAAATTCGTAAATTTTGGCTTCCAAATCATTTAACTCTTTGAAATCGGCATCTTCATCAATGCTTCCTTTTAAAAGTATGGTTGCTGTGTCATTCACAATTTGAGTTTCCAATCTAAGTTTTGATCCCACTTTTAAACTCCTTCATATAAATTAAATGACGTCGTTCGTCCTTTAAATGTTTTTATCCTTTTACTACGATCAATAACACAGATGATTTCTGTATATTGATTTTGTTTTACGTTGATGATTATTTGATTAGTACTTAAAAGGGTCATGTATAACCCAAGTCCGGCTCCACCACTTTTATGCACTGGTGTTTTTTCACGAAAACCACGCTCCAAAGACTTGATCAGCTGATTTCGAGAAAGAGTACCAAAGGGGTCTTTGACTGAAAGAACTAAAAAGTTTTCATCAACTCCCAGGTTAAGTTCAATATCACAATCCAATAATATTTTTTCACTTCTTGATTTATTATTATGTTGTGAACTGTAAAAAGCGTTCATTAAAAGTTCGTTACCAAGCAGCTTTAAATAACCCAGTGGGGAATCAAAAAACGGGCCAATGACAATCCGGTTAAACAAACAATCCAAGGATTCATCTATCAATTTTGAATCCCTGATAGTCATTTCTACTATTTCACTATCTGGGTGCAAAAAAGATTGTACGGTAGGATGAGTATTATTCAATTGGTAGTTAAGATGCAATTGAAATTCACGATCAAGAACTAGGCTCTCTTGGCCTATTACGTGATTTAAATGATACTTGCATAAATAATCAAACAAAACTTTTTCAAATTCATGATGAGTAATCAGCATAACCTTAGGACCTGACTTATTCATGATCTGTTCGAAATCTTTTCCCAAATATTTTGTATCCAGCAAAATGATATCCGCATCTTGCGCGAAATCATTTTTAACTAAAGCTTGGCTTTTAAAATTTAATGATAATCTTTTTTTATTTTCATCACTAAGTAAATTGGAAATTATCATCATATCCTTCATATATTCAGCTTAGTAATAATCAATGTTATATCGTCGCCGTTAGGGACATTTTTTTTATATTCGTTTAGATCCATGATAACATTATCCCTCATTTTGACAGTTGTTTCACCATGGTTTTTGATCAAGGATTGCAAAAACCTTCTTTTACCCCATTGCTTCCCGTCTTGGTTCGTACATTCAACCAAACCGTCGGTATAAAGGATTAGTAGATCGTTATGGTCTAAGAAAATCTGATCACACTGAAAAGCTGCCATAGGATCATGCCCAAGCCTTGGGCCCAGTGCTTTAGTCAAAGGAATAAAATCATCTTTATCAACTGGTAAGACACCGCCTTTATTTTTTAAAAGCAAGGGAGGATTATGAGAAGCATTTGAATAAGATAAAGTCCTGGCATTTATGTCAATTATTCCCACAAAACAAGTAAGCATGATATTAGCACCAACGCTACAAACCGCATGGTTCATTAAACTTAAAATATTATCAGGTCGACTTAAAATTGATGCATCTTGCTTGGATAATTTTTCTAATATCGACGCAGCCGAATTAATGGTAGCTGTTAATAATGCCGCTGGCACACCATGCCCTGTAGCATCAGCTAAAATTAAAATCGTTTTATCTTGGTGCTCAATATGCCCCCACCAATCGCCACCACATTCCGTTGCTGGTGTGTAATAGGCTGCGATGGATACATGCTTTAATTCAATTTCAGATTTAGGGAAGAAAGCGGTTTGCACCAAACTGGCAACTTTCATCTCATTTTCCAATCGAGACTTCTCTTTCATCTCACTCATGTACATAACAATTTCTTCACTCATCAAATTGAATGAATCTGCTAATACTCCCACTTCATCATATGAGTTAATCGACACTTTAGATGTGAAATCCCTCTTAGACAGTCTTTTAGTTGCTAGGTACAGTTGATTAATATTTCCAGTGACATTTCTTGAAAAAAAGACACCGGTAATCAAAGATAATGACAAAACCAGCAGAGCAAAATAAAGAGATTTATTAATGAGATAAGTAGCAGCGCTAAAAGCTGCAACTTGGGATATCTCACTAATGATATATTTATTAAAACCTGGTACCTTGCTATAGGATATCAACACAGATTCGTTATTTAGGTTTGTCCCTTCAAAGGTTCCCTTATCTACTTTAGAAGAAATCAAACTGGCCCACTGTTTTATGTCAATTGCCGTTTCATTGTTGGGTCCATAAAAAACTGAACCCGATAGATTAAGCGCATAGGATTTATATAGATTATTTTGATCAAGTATTTTCCCAAATTGACTTGTGTTAACTCTTAAAATAAATATCTCATCTTGTTCTTTTATGGAAAAAATAAAGTGCGGAATTTCACCCATTGTACCAATATTTTTTAAAAAAACCTGATCTTTGCCTGCGGAAATTTCACTTACATAAGAGAAAAGTGAATGATGACAAATTTCCTCCGTTTCTCGAGCACGGGGATTGCACATGGAGATTATGTTCTTATTATTTTTAAAAATTTGTAAGTCAATAAAATCATCATTTTTCTCTATTAATTTTTCCAAAGTATTGGATTGATCCATTCTGGCATAGGCAGCAATCAACAAATTCAATCGATTACCAACATCTTTTAAATAAAGAGACGTTTGAGAAGAAAGATTTTCAGTATACATCAACCCATTTTCATAGATATAGGCAGCCTTATCTTTTTTAAAAATATCTATGGCGAACCAGACATAAAATGAAATGGAAATGCCTAGTATCGTCACCAACATTAATAGAACTTTTAACTTAAAAGGGAATAAAATTTTTCTGATAGCCAAACTTAATTACCTCTTCCATGAAACTATTAAAAACAACCAATCCATTGTATCATATGTATTATGTCTAAGACTTGTTTTTTTTTCAATCATGACTGTAGGAATTTTGCATCATGATCATTAAAAGGTTTGATCAATATTTTATTGTTTTGCTACTTTTAGTGGCCATGTTTAGCTCTTATAAATTGTTTTTTGACAACTTTCAAACCAATTTGTTAAAAAATGACATATTAATTGCCACTATCACGGAGCATCTTAACACTGTCAAACTGAAAAGATTTGGCAATATGGCCTGGATCGATGCTTCGCTTAACGACCGATTAACTTACAATGACCAAATTTATACTCATGAAGGTTCATCCACCCAACTATCCCTGGTTGATAATTCGGTGGTGGATGTGTCTGAAAAAACCCTTTTTAAAATTGGTAAATCTGATAAAAATACTGAGTTTTTTCTTGAGCAAGGAATTATCCATACCAGATTTAATGCTCAGTCAGGTAGCAATATCAAATTACATCTCAACAAGCAAACTATTGAATTAAATTCCAAGAACGCAGTGGTTTCAATTATTCAAAACAAAGAACAGACCAAGATTAGTGTATTAGAAGGTACTGCCCAGATTAATGAGAAAGGGGTGGTTACCACTATAGATTATAATCAGTTTGTAAGATTAAATAAAACGAGCAATATTCTTGAGGTGGGTAAAGATAAAATTAGCCTGATAAGCCCTGTCCATAATCAAACGGAATATATTAGTCATCCTCGGGACATTTTGTTTTCATACCAACCCCTTCATGACCAAAACCCCAATTTTGTCATAGAAATTGCGAGTGACCCTGAATTTAAAAATATTTACAAATCCCTCAAAACCATCAAACACTCGATTAATATTCAATTTGCTGATGAAGGAATTTATTACTGGCGAGTTAAAACCGATAACACCAATGATTACCCCATCGGTCAATTTAAACTAATCAAAATCAAACCACCGCAAATCTTTGCCCCTGAAGTAAACGAAGAATTTGTTTTTGAAAAAGTGACTAAAAACATAAATAACAAAATTCAAATTATGTTTGAAAATACTCAAAAAAATGCCGAAGTAGAACTTTTTTTACCAGATAATAAAAAACAGCTAATTTCTTCAACCGACAGCATCCTTGATCTACCTGTAGAATCTATGGGGGAATACTCTTTTAGAATTCGTAACCTTTTAATCGACGGACAAAAATCACCTTGGAGTAGTCTCCATAAATTTAAAGTAACCCAAGCATTTCTGCCTTTTGCACCAGACACGATCATTCCCAATCATGATCATGAATTTATTTTTTATAACAAGGAAAAAATGATTATCGATTTGAAATGGATTTCCCCTGAAGCCATCCCTACTTCCTATAATCTAATTATTCAAAATTTAAAAGACCAAGTCGAAGTAGAAAACACTGTGCTCACCCAAAACTTTTTTAGAAAAAAAATAAATTCGCCGGGCAAATATAGTTGGAAAGTTAAAATGATCGATAAATGGCTAAGAGTGGGACCCTACAGTAACGCCGCTAATTTTACCGTAACCTTAATGGAAATTAAAAACACACTACCCCAAGACGGTGTTGTTTTAAAACTGGCAAGACCAGATCAGAAAGTCAATTTCGAATGGGAGAAAAAAAGTGTAGAAGACCTTTCGGTATTTGAAGTTTCCAAAGAACAGGATTTTAATAATATTATCCATGAGGAAAAAACTAATAAAAATAAAATCAATGTAGTCTTTAAAGAAATAGGAACCTACTATTGGAGAATTAAAAATCAGGAAAAAACTTCAAATACATCACATTACGCTGAACCAATCAGAGTTATCATTGAACCCATCGCTCCCCCGGAAAAACCAATTCTACCCAAATTCCAAGAATTAAAAATTCAAAAAAAACAAACATCCTGGATTGAATCTTTGTTTAATATTCTTATTCCAAGTGCTTACGCTAATGATTACTATACGAGAATAAAATGGCCGGCTAAAGAAAATATCAAAAGTTACAAATTGGAAATTTATCAAGACGAAACAGCTGCAAATCTCTTAATTGCCAAAACTGTTGCTACACCATATTTTGACTGGGACAATCCCCCCATGGGTACCTTTTATTGGAGAATGGCCTATATTGATTTTTGGGATAGAACCAGTGAATTCTCCGATCTATCCACTATCCAAATTGACATAGATAGCAATCTGAAAATCTCCAACGAAATAAGCCTTCTTTCCCCCAGACACTTGGACGAAGATGTATTTTCAAAAAATAAAAAAGTACAATTTGCTTGGGAAAAACAGGAAAATATCACCGAATATGAATTACTTTTTTCTGATGATCTGGAATTCACCCAAATATTTTTAACCTTAAAAACTAAAACCAATTCAATTAACCTTGAACATGCTCAACTTAAAAAGGGACAATTCTTTTGGAAAATAACTGGACTTGGACCTTACAATACCAATACCTCCAGTAAAAGAAGATCTTTCCGTTTACTGGCACCTTCTCCCGTTGTGGTAACTAATTTAAAGACAAGCAAAACGACTACTCCTTCCTTTAAAACTTTGGGAAGTTATCTAATCGCCGGATACGCCCCCTCAAAAGACCATTATGAAATTAAAAGCACTTCCTTAACATCAAATATCGACGATTCAACCATTATGTCCTTTTTTTCTAAGGGAGTTTTTAAGTTTAATAATAAATTCAAACTGAATTATTCCTTGTTTTTTAAAAAGGGAAAAGTTTATGGTGATCAAAACTGGCAGATCTTCGATCTTTTGCCAAGCTTAGACTACTCACTACACTCCCTATGGGTAGGAGTGGGAGTTTCTTTAAATCAAACAGGAGTTTATCCATACACGCCAGGCAACTCCAAACCAACTTACGTTGGTAAAACTTATCTATCCCCTCTCATCACTTTAAAATATCCAATGGTTTTAACTGAAAATTTAAAATTAATTTTAGAATCAAAAAAAGGATTTGGAGGGACCTCCCTTTTCCTCTTTGATAGCTCCCTTTTGTGGAACTACACCAAGCAATCACTTTTATCGCTGGGACTAAATTACTCTAAAAAGTCATTTGATTATGAAACCCAAGAAATTGGTTTTAGTGAACTTAAAGTTTTACTCGGGCTGGGATTCGTCTTTTAGGGATGCAATGCATATTCGACATTGATTCGTGCTTTATCTTGACAATTCACGAATCACTGTTATATTATATTTACCTGATCAGACCCTTCTTTGAGGTGATTGAGTGAAACGAACTTTGGATCTTGTTAAAAATATGAAAAATAATTCTTACTTTCTCTTTGGTGCCAGAGGAGTGGGAAAAAGTTATCTCATCAGAGAAACTCTTAGTGGGCAAATTGATTATATAGATTTACTTAGTTCCAAAACGTTTCTTGATTTACAATCTTCTCCATCCAATATTGAAACTTATATTTCGAAAAAATGGGTGGTTATTGATGAGATTCAAAGAATTCCAGAACTCTTAAATGAAGTTCATCGTCTTATAGAGGAAAAGCATATTACATTTTTACTAACCGGAAGTAGTGCTAGAAAATTAAGAAGAAGTGGTGTTAATCTTTTAGCCGGAAGGGCCTATAAATCACAACTTCTTCCATTATCTTGGAAAGAACTTATTAATGAAAAAATATTTAAATTGGATACTCATCTTCACTACGGGGGATTACCATCAATAGTTAAAAACCAAGATCCTGCCGAGTATTTATATTCATACGTGGATACTTATTTGAAAGAAGAGATTCAAGCTGAAGCACTGGTTCGGAATTTGTCCAATTATGCGAGATTTCTGGATGCAGCTGCATTAATGAACGGTGAAATGATTAATTTTACCAAAATTGCCAACGATGCCCAACTGCGGCCCAATACTGTTCGTGATTATTACCAAATATTACAAGATACTCTCATCGGAGAAATGCTCGAACCATGGACTGGATCAGTCAAAAGAAAGGCCATTCAAACCGCTAAGTTTTATTTTTTTGATCTTGGAGTAGTTAACACTCTTAAAAAAATAAAAGTAATCGAAAGAAATAGTGACACCTATGGAAAAGCGTTTGAGCATTTTATTTATCTAGAGTTAAAGGCGTATATTACCTATTCAAAAAAAAGAATTGAATTAAATTATTGGCGTTCAAAAAATGGACATGAAGTTGATTTTATTGTTGATGGTAATATAGCCATCGAAGTTAAAACCACTAAAAAAGTTTCTGCACATGATCTAAAGGGGTTAAATGCACTTTCAGAAGAACAACATAAATGGAAGCACATGTTAGTTGTTTCTCAAGATACTCAAGCCAAAAGTTATCCAAATGGCATTTCTCAAATCTACTGGGAAGACTTTTTAAATAATCTTTGGAATGGTAAATATTAGAGGAATGGCTTGAAAAGACTTAACAAGCATTAAAAAATTTTCTGGTAGCTAACGAAAATGACGGCAAGAAGGTACACAGTTTCGTTTTAATGCATCGTTATTTACCAGAAATAGACATTCCGCAGACTTGGATCCACGGCAAAATACTATGCCCGTAATTTACAAAATCAGTGGAGATATTTTCAATGTTTTTGAACATATCGATAATGTTACCGGTAATCATAGTTTCATTCACTGGGTAGCTGACTTCGCCGTCATCAATATAAAAACTGTTTTTAGCCACTCCTGAAAAATCTCCGTTAGCAGCAGGACTCCCGCCTGAAAACCTTTGCAAAAGAATGCCTTTTTTCACCACTTTTATCATATCACTTAAGCTCTTTTCACCAGACTCTACCTGGAAATTTACTCCAAAGTTATTTGCTCTTTCCTGGGCAGTTTTGTTTGCGCCATATTGACTGAGTAAGTTCGATTTCAATACACCTTTATCAAAAAGGGTAAGGTCATCTGCCCGAAAACCATCAGGGGTTACAAAGAATTTTTCAGCAAATTGATCTCCCAGGGCCAATGATTTAAACGTAAATTTTTTGCTTAAAACCAATTGGTTTAATTTGCCCTTCATCAAAGATGTATTAGTTATGTGTTTACCATCTTTTAACTCATTAACTAAATATGAAAGCATTTCAAGTAAACATAGCGGAGTTAAAATCACATCACCTTTAAAATTTTCAGGTACTGAACGCAAAACGGTCTGCATCTGGGTTTGCCTAAGTAACTCATCTATCTGTCCCCAATTAATAAATTCTCCATTCAGATCTTTACGGGCTATCGCATCGTAGTTAAAAGAACTGGTTTTTTTACCATCCTTAGCAGTAAACATCGTAAATATTTCATAGGAACCATTACCAACTTCAAAATCAACTCCATTGGAATTTTGAATAAATTCCTTATTGTATTGATGATACAAAACAACATCCCTGAGAATAATTTTGGGATATTTTCTTAAAGCTTCTTGTTTGAAGTTTATTAGCTTTTGGTACATTTGATCAAAATCTGGTTCTTTACTTCCATGAGAAAATGATCCCGCTTCATCTATAGCTGCAATATCTTTATGAGGATCCTCAGGAGAGGAACTGGCAAGTGCTATAACATCTTTGCATGCCTCTTCAAGATTAGTTTTATCAATTTTATTTATCTTTAAAGAGGCTTCTTTATTATTTTTAATAGTTTTTAAAAAAACCTCATCCGAATGAATAGTCCTAAGAAGTGAAACTTTATCACCTTCCACACACATTTCTTTTTTTATCAAATGTGCGTAGCGGACTTGGGATTTATCTGCTCTTAGTTTTTTTAAAGTATCAACACAATATTGAGAAACTTCTTTATTGCATAATAAATTTTTCACGCTTTACCCCCAATATTCACCTGACACTTGATAGCAGGTCCTCCCATCCCTACAGGAATCATCTGTTTCTTCCCACACATTCCTCCTCCACTCCAGGTAATTTCATCACTGATCATAGTAACGGTTTTAAGTACATCAAAAGCAACTCCGCTGATCGTAGTTTCTCTAATGGCCCTTCCTAATTTCCCGTTAATAATTTCATATCCCAGCGGAACACCAAACATAAATTCACTAGTAGAATCAGCTTGCCCATTAGAAGATTTTACCAAATAATAACCTTTCTCCACAGTTGCAATCATTTCATTCAATTTGCTCTTTCCAGGAATAATGCAAGTGTTTCTCATTCTAATCAAGGGTTCATCAAAATACTCGTAGGCCCTAGCATTCCCAGTCGGTGTAATTCCAAAATGATTAGCGGATTCTTTGTTATGCATAAAAGATTTTAAAACACCATTCTCAATAATGACTGCATCTTTTGCTTGCACCCCTTCATCATCAATAAAAACAGGGATGGGTACCTCTTGATTTAAAGCAAGGTTCGCAAAATCAACCAATGTAACCAAATCGCTTGCAACTTTTTTGTTAAGATTATCACCTGCGACCGAACCACCAAGGACCAAGTCAGCTTCAGTAGTGTGCCCAATTGCTTCGTGAGCCAAAATTCCGGCTAAATCAGAATCCATAACTACCTCACAAGTTCCTGCTTTAGCATAAACTGCATCTTTTTTATCCATCAATTCCTTGTAAGCTTTATCAATCTTCGAATACAGTTTTTTAGGGTCATCAAAGACATCTTCAACTTGCCCTCTGCCTCCAAATAATTGCATATTTGTAATAGGCCCATCGCTAGATTCACTACGAAGAATGACATACATCATCGTTCTGGGAACCATGGTATGTGCATATGCACCGGAAGAAGTTAAAAGCATTTTTTCCATATCTAGCGACCATAAGCGAAGAGTTCGACTTTTAAGATTTGGATAAGTCGCAACAATATAATTATCAACTGCTTTCAAAAAATCGATCATCTCTGTTCGAGAATATCTATTCTTTTTAGTAATAAAAAGTCTCTCAATATTTTCATTACAATCGTAATAATTAATATCTTTGTCATGACTTTTCCCCCCTAAAAACTTGGCATTATCATTTGCCTCTCGTAAAACATTTTTTATAATTTCATCGTCGAGACATGATGAAGAAGAAAATCCAAATCGATTTTTATAACCACATCTGGCACTCACGCCACTTTCTGCCCTTTGACTATTTTCTGTAATTACTCCATCGGTAGAACTAATCAAAATATTCCTGTTTTCTTGAAACCTAAGCTCTGTATACAAATTAAAACTACTTTTAAATTGTTGAATGTCATATCGCATCTTAAATCTCCTTAACTGCACACCATATGTGACTCCTTAGAAAGCTCTCTAGTACAAGAAAACTTTCCCTTTAAAGAGTCTGTTTTATTAGACAAAATCAGTTTTCATTTACAGGTTTCTTCTAATTAAAATAAATTTTAATTTCCTTAAAAACCCCATCACAAAAGAAGCCGCCACTATTCCCAAAAATAACGTAAAAAAATTATTTTGCTTTTCATCAACCCAAGCAATAGAGCCACATGAGATACCTGAATCAATTTGCGTAACCACCCCTGATTCAGAATCCACCACGGCTTCGTAAGCAGCGGGATTGACCGTTCCTGCCCCTGACCAGTTTCCATCTTGATCATCAATTCTTATCCGACCAACACTCCCATTTCCACCATCGCTGGCAATCGTTCCAACATTCGGTGCACCGGCTCCCCCGCTTCCACCAATAGCAGTTATACTACCGTTTATAATTACATCCCCAAGAGCCTCTAAAAAAATTGCTCCACCGGCTCCGCCACCACCACCACCACTATATTCGAAACCACTTCCCCCGCTTCCGCCGTTAGCACGGATTGAGCTATTAACGGTAATATCCCCTCCTGACATAATATGAATAGCACCGCCAGCGCCACCACCAGATCCAGCCATATCATAGAAATCAGACGAATCTGCGCTAGGCCCGCCTGCGCCGCCACCCGAACCACCAACTAATAAAGTTTTAAAATTACTTTCAGGGGCATAAGTTAACAAACCTGCGGCACCACCATCTCCTATGCCGGTTCCAAAATCTCCACTTGTAACACCATTGTTTCCTGCAACGGCAGAACCCCCAAAACATCCGCCGCCGCCGCCGCCGCCACTGGCCCAACCAAAGCCGCCTTCACTGCCATTGGTTCCCCCAAATCCAGCTCCACCATAGCCACCATCGTTGCCATTTTGTCCAGGTGTAGTACTATCAACGCCAGTACTTCCTCCGGCAAAACCACCTCTACCGGGAATTCCTCCGATCACTTGATCAGTAACTCCGTCATCATTATTGCCAGCTCCACCATTTGCCCC
>MEPW01000007.1:33247-102457 GCA_001769975.1 Bdellovibrionales bacterium RIFOXYA1_FULL_36_14
GTGGTGTAGCACCCGCATCCCCAATGAAAATAAAGGCTGCTCCGATAGTTAAACTAGCACAGTTATATGGTCCTGAATTATTATTGGTAAAACTCGCCTCAGTACATGCCCCCAGACTGCCATCACCGACATCTAGGGCCAGTAAATTATAAGCAAATAAAAGATAAACAGCTAATGCAACAAATGATCTCACCATATTGATAATTATATCGAGATTTGTTTTATTTGAGAAAGATTAAATACAAGATAATACCCAAGTGATTTACTTCTTTCCTCCATAAACACTGATAAGTTATAATCAAAAAAAAACCCCGTAGAAAAAAGCATCTACAGGGTTTTGATATATGGACTTAAAATATATACTTACTCAATTTTCATAATTTTAACTTGAGTATAGACCTCTTTGTTTGTAAAACCGCTGGCAATCCCAAGACCTACCAGCTCTCTAAAAGATGCACATCGATGATGAATTTCAAAAATACTATCTTCAGTTACCACCAATTCACCCATTATTCTTGAATCGGTTACAGAGCCGTAACTTGGATGAGATCTTTCACTTGTGCCAACCAATACATCAACTCCCAAAGTTTTGTTAAACACTTTGGCTTGATGTAAGTGAACAAGGTTTGCGGGAGCTTGAACATCAATAGCATATCGGCCAGGTTTTAAAGTAAACTCATTAGTTCCCAAAGTTGCAAAACTTGAATCACCAGAAATTTGATTTAAAGTTCTGATCTGCCAATCAGCTATACAATTGCCACCATGCTCACCGGATGGTTTTACGTCCTGGATAAAAACCATTCTAACTTTAGAACCGCTGCTTTCTGGTATAACTGAAGCAGGCAATTTTCCCACTATATCGAGTTGAGGAATTTGATTAGCTCCTGTACCCACATCAACATTAATTGTTCCAGTTGAACCTATCGTTCCAGGGACTATACCTGTACCGGCCATCAGCTCTACGGAGGCATCATCGCCAGGATCACCTTTATCACCTTTCTCTCCCATAAGGCCTGGAAGACCGGTTGGACCAATTTCTCCCTGAGGACCTTGCGGTCCCATTGGACCCATCGCTCCTGTATCTCCAGTTAATCCCTGAGGACCTTGCGGTCCCATTGGACCCATCGCTCCTGTATCTCCAGTTAATCCCTGAGGACCTTGCGGTCCTACTGGACCCATCACTCCTGTATCTCCAGTTAATCCCTGAGGACCTTGCGGTCCCATCGGACCCATCGCTCCTACATCACCTTTTATGCCTTGAAGGCCTTGTGGTCCCATCGGACCCATCGCTCCTGTATCACCTTTTATGCCTTGAAGACCTTGTGGTCCCATTGGACCCATTGCTCCTGTATCTCCGGTTAATCCCTGAAGGCCTTGTGGTCCCATTGGACCCATTGCTCCTACATCACCTTTTATTCCTTGAAGACCTTGTGGTCCCATTGGACCAACAGCTCCTACATCACCTTTTATACCTTGAAGACCTTGTGGTCCCATTGGGCCAACAGCTCCTACATCACCTTTTATACCTTGAAGACCTTGTGGTCCCATTGGGCCAACAGCTCCTACATCACCTTTTATTCCTTGAAGACCTTGTAGTCCCATTGGGCCAACAGCTCCTACATCACCTTTTATTCCTTGAAGACCTTGTGGTCCCATTGGACCGACAGGCCCCATTTCTCCAGCAATACCTTGTGGGCCGACTTCTCCCGGATCACCTTTTTCACCAGCTGGACCTTGCGGCCCCATTGGCCCCACTTCGCCTTGAACACCTTGAATATATGATGGATCAATTGGGACCCATGATGAACCATCGAATCCTAGTAGATCTCCTGCATTGGGATCTATTTGGGGGAAGATCAATTCATGGCCATTATGATTAGGTGTAATGAAGACAATATTGACACTCAGATGAATGGAATTATAAAGACGCTTCTTAATAACTCCCATTCCCAAGCTTTTTTTCACTTCGACTTCGTCCCCAGGTTGAAAACCGTTGGAACAATCATAAAAGTCTAGATCCTCAATACCAATTACGTTGCCACTATGATAACGACACTCAATTTTATCATCAATAATCAAAGACACCGTTGTACCGCCAAAAGCTCCATACCCTTTTGTGACATCTATTTCATCGGGAATGAGCATAACTCCACTTACCTTTTTAACCACAAATTTATTGCCATAAATCCCACTGCTCAGTTTGAGTTCCATTCCGAGCGTTGATTCTTTAGCTTGAATAATAAGGGATAAAAGAAGTGGCACACAAAATAGAAGAACTTTGGTTTTACACATACGTGCCCCCGTTTGATTACATAACTACTGTTAAAGGTTTAAACTACTACTTTCCATATTACCCCCTGTCTTGAGCTACAAGCATGATACCGGTCAGTTAATCGAAAAACCTTCTTTAAATCAGCAGGTTAAAATAATTTTAATTATTTTAAAAAATATTTATTTAATTTACTAACTTGTTAATTACAGATGTACTTACACAAAATTTGGGCGAAAAATTGAAAACTCAAGAAAAAAAGATTAGATTTTACTACCATCCATCCTACGTTCTACTATAGAGGTGGCGTTTCTTAAAGCCTCTAGATTTTCTTGCGCAGAAGAAGAATTTAGGTGAACTTCTAAAAGCTGTTCTGTCGTTCTTTTTTGAAGTCCATATGAATAAAATTTGTCGTAGTAATCTAATAATTTTATACAGGCACTATTGATATCATCATTTTTTATTAAAGTAATAATGTCCAGATGAGTCTGTCCACCCAATTTCATTTTAATTGAATCGCAAGCATTAATTAACAAATTTTTATCGGTGCTTTTGTAATCTTTAAGAAGCTGATTTACTCTGACTTCGTTGGGTACATTGATACAAATCACTGGGGCACTTTTCATCTGATTATAAAGCGGTTGGGGAATATGTACATCCCCCACTTTTAAACTTTCATCTTCTATCAAGACGATTTTATCAAAATCAAATTTCTTCCATACAGAGTAAATATTATTTCCAAATTGTTCATTGGTAGGCTGCGGATGTTCATTGATATGTCCAAAGGCAGAGCCTTTATGATTGGCAATTTTTTCCAAATCTAGGATCTGCAATCCACACTCCTCAAGCTTATGAAGATATTGAGTTTTCCCACTTCCCGTCAATCCTCCTAAAATAATTATTTTACATTTTTGATTGAAACCATCCTGAATAATTTTTTTTATTTGCTTATAACCGCCACTAATTTTCGAAGCATTGAGCCCTGCCATATTTAAAAGCCAAACAAAGCTTTCACTGCGCATTCCTCCTCGAAAACAATAAACATAAATATCCTGCACCTTTTTTGATTTTGCTATATTGCTTGCTTCATCAACAAAACGACTCATTTTAGGGCCGACAAATTCCAGTCCCTTTTTTACCGCTTCATCCTTTCCGGTTTGTTTGTAGAGTGTGCCGATGTCTTCACGCTCTTTATCAGAAAAAAGGGGAATATTAAATGCCTCTACCAAATGACCTTTTGCAAATTCTATCGGTGATCTCACATCAATAATAACATGATTTTCGCCATTGATTTCATTGTAAGATATTTCTTTAGTTAAATTTATCATTAAACAAACTTGATGGAAATTTTACGGTTGATATTTTTAATTGACCTACCAACAATTTTCGCCTCCGTCATGCCTTTTTTGTGTAAATCTTTAAGCACCATCGCTTGCTTCTTTTCTGGTACACTCATTAAAATCCCCCCTGAGGTCTGAGGGTCAAGCACTAATGTCTTATAAACATCTTCCAGCTTTTCACTGAAAGTAATATTTTGACTGCAATATTTAAAGTTTTTTTCCAACGAACATGGTTTATATTTTTCTTTGGCAATCTTAAAAACCCCCTCGATCAAAGGAAGCGATTGAGTATCAATCTCAAAACTTACTTTACTCCCTCTGGCAAGTTCCGCCAGGTGCCCAGCAAATCCAAATCCAGTAACATCAGTACCAGCAACGATATCATATTTATTCATAACCTCCGCGGCTTTGTTATTAAGTGCTTTCATATAATTTAACGTTTTTTCATAAATTTTCTTATTAACTTTTTTATGTTTATGGGCATTGATAATCTGATTGGTTCCCAGAGGTTTAGTTAAAATCAACACTTCACCTGGTTTTGCATTAGTATTAGTTACAATTTTTTTAGGATGAACCAATCCGGTAACCGAAAGACCAAAAACGGGAACTTCGTTTTCAATAGAATGTCCTCCCGATAATACAATGCCGGCTTCTTTGGCTTTGTCGTT
The DNA here is from genome assembly GCA_001769975.1 of Bdellovibrionales bacterium RIFOXYA1_FULL_36_14. Taxonomy (GTDB): domain Bacteria; phylum Bdellovibrionota; class Bacteriovoracia; order Bacteriovoracales; family Bacteriovoracaceae; genus XYC1-FULL-37-79. The sequence continues at coordinate 37,525 of MEPW01000007.1, forward strand.
GGCTCCCATAAGAATTTCTTTTAATACTGAAGCATCCAGTTTTGAGATGGGAAATAAGACAATATTTAAAGCAGAGATCGCTTTCCCTCCCATAGCATAGATGTCACTTAGAGCATTGGCTGCAGCGATCTGTCCAAATTCATAAGGATCAGAACATAGTGGTGGAAAAAAATCAGTTGTTTGAATAATAGCTACATCTTTATTTATTTTCCACACCGAGGCATCATCGGCGGTTTCACTGCCTACTAATAAATTTTTATGCGTGCCAAAAGGAATATCTTTTAAGATGGATTCCAATACAAAAGCCGGTATTTTGCTGGCACAACCGCCATTGATTACAAAGTCTAATAAATTAATCTTTGCCATTTTTATTTCCTTATTATTTTTTTTAAAACTTCTACTTTGCCGTCAATCTGATGTTGATAGGGAGTTTTTAAAATAGCCAGAACAAAAGGATACACATGAATATTATCCAAAGTGTCGATCAACATCCTCTCCTGGATATCTGGACCTTTGGCCATAAAAATTCCATGCATAGACTGATTCTCATAAGGATCATATCCGTGATTGCCAACGCTGAAATTATTTTTATCCTTTGTGGATATAATGAATGGAACTTTAGTATTTACATGGATATCACCAACGTGGGCATGATTATTAAGTTGATATTTCTTAGGTATTTTATCTTTGCGGTAAGCCTTGAAATTTTTCTTGCACTGATTAAGCTTCGAGACCACTGTCTCAACTTTACTTTTGTCCTTAATATAAAGATTAGAATAAGGCCCATTACCAATTACATTGATATCTTTTATATCCACACAATCATCCAAATATTCAATTTTGTATTTATCTTGATTTTGCATTCCATGGTCTGACAGTACAATGACATTGACTTTAATCGAAAGCTTTTCAATTTCTTTCATGAGCTGTCCAAAACTTTGATCCAGTTTCATAACAGTGTCTTTAATTTCTTTTGAATCAGTACCGTGAGAGTGTCCATAATCATCAGTATCAGGGAAATACAGAGATATTAAGTGTGGTCTGGTTTCATTTGGTTGTTTTAACCAATCTAATACTTGCTTGATACGCACTTCATGAGGTGTAGTGTGTTCATATTTATACCAGTAAGTCGGATAAAGTCCGTTGATATTAGCTTCTGATCCCGGCCAATAATAAGTAGCAGAAGCCATGCCATTTTTTTGTACAATATTCCAAAGAGGTTCTCCGCCATAATAGGATGCATCTGAAATAGCTGCCCGATCAGATAATTTATAATATCTATTATTTTTCTCATCATAAAAACTGTTGGCAATTATTCCGTGATTACCAGCATATAAACCTGTGACAATTGAATAGTGATTGGGAAAAGTTGAAGAAGGGTAAACCGGTCTAAGGCTTTTCGCCTTCACACCTGACCGATAAAAGGCTGTCAAGTTAGGTGGATTAAAGCGATCAATATAATCATGTCTAAATCCATCGAAGGAAACTATTAGCACGTATGGGTAATCAATCTTCGTTGGATCATTCCTAAAGGCAGTTTTTAATTTTGTGCTAGCGCAAGAAGTTAAAAAGATGACAAATACAACTAACAAACTAATTTTAAATAAACTTTTCATAAAATCCCCGATTTGTTCAAAACCAAAAGCACTCGTCGGACAATACCCATCCTCGTGTATAATTTCAAGCAAATATCGTAATAAAGACATGGCAATCAGCACTTATATTAAAGTTAACCAACGGAGATAACAATGAATTCAAAAACACATATAATTCAAGAAATAAAAGGGTTATATAAAATAATTCCAATGAATTTTTTAAGAAGAACCCCCGGAGTTTTTTTTGATAATTTAAATGCCGATGCTTTTCCAAGGATAGATAGTATTGACAGGGTGATTCACCTTGGGGGAGCTATCTCACCAGGTCCCATAGGAGATGTACATAGACCTTGGTATATGCATCCTAACCAAGACGACAATTTAATTGTCTTACACGGCACACGCTATGTGGATATTTATAAACCCGATCATGGAAAAATTGAACAATTTGTCGTTACTCCCAACCAAATTATGAAAAACAATGAAATAATTTTCGATGGACCGGCAATGTTAGTTTGGCCACGTCAAGTCTTTCATCGAATAGAAAGTTCTAAAGAAACCGGTTCTGCCTCAATAAATTTTGCAACCCATTATGCTGGTTATGATTTAAATGATAATTTTAATATCTATGATGTGAATATTGAAACCGGAGAATATCGAGTTATTCGAGAAGGCTTTAAAGATCAAGAACCGGGGGATATGTAACATTCAAAAAAAGAATTTGGGGATTACTTCTTTTAATATTAAACCAATTTGTTCTTTAACCTTTTCGTGAGAAAAGCTGCCATATTCCTCGTAATCGTTTTTAGTTAGGATTTGATCAAATATCATTTTCTTACTTTGCACTTTGGCTTCAGTGGTGGACACTGATTCAAGTTTTTTAACTGAAAAATGATAATTAACGATCAAGTTATCTTTATCCTTTTTCATTTGCAAAACCAGTCCTTCAACACTGGTCATTTCTCTAGATTTGGGTGGAGAAAGTTTAATTTCAACCATCATATCCTTGCTAAATTTTGTTTGTTTAATTTGAAAACGGTGAAAATTGACAAAGACTTCCAAAAAAAATTTCAAAATAGGGGCCATCGCTACGGTTAGTTGAAGCTGTCCGCATTCAAATGGATTCCGACTATTTCCATAAACAATATATAAACTCTGTTGGGTATCCGTAATGGGACAATCCTCTTTAAGCAAAAAATTCCATTTCATTGATTTTTGTTCCCCGGCCTTTAATGAGATCTTGTCATTTACATTAAAAACATCGACTTGAGTAAACCCTTTATCTTCTTTTTGATTAATTTTTTTAAATATACCACTTTCAAGACTTACTTGGAGTAAAGAAAGCGTCAGGGAGGACGCACCATGATTTTTGACAATAAAATCTCCTTTGATTGGATCACCTTGCAAATAGATTTCCTTGTCAGTCACAATTTTAAATTCCAAAGGAGCTGAAAACTTTGTACCTATCATAAATTACTCTCCAAATAATAAAAGAAAGATTAATTCATTTACCAGCTTTTTACAAGAACACTTCTCGAAGAACAAAAAGACCGCTATGATACTCTCTATGAGAAATACAAAACAAATAGGTTACTTTGCTTTAACCCTGGTTCAAATATTATTTGGTATAAATTTTATAGCCTCAAAATATCTGCTTAACATTATCCACCCCGTGGTATGGGCCCATGTTCGCTTTAGCATTTCCTTTATTCTTCTTGGACTATTTGCTAGCCTTTTCCATTTGAAAAAGCATCCGCCACTGAATCTTTCATTTATTGCCCCTCTAATTCCCCTCTCACTGCTTTCATTTCATGTTGGTCAAACTCTCTTTTTAAAAGGACTGGAATTAACCACCACGACTAATGCAGCAATTATTTCTACCACTATTCCTATCTTTACTGTTCTTGTAGTAGTTTTTTTTAAAGAAGAAAAATTCACCTTTATAAAAGGCCTGGGCTTTTTGATGGCATTTATAGGAGTTTTAACTTTAAGAAAAGTGGAAAATTTCAGTCTATCAAATAATCAATTGTTGGGAGATGTTTATGTTCTCCTAGCTTCTATTTGCTATGCACTTTTTATAGCATTTGGAAAAAAATTCCTAGAAAAATATAACAATCTATGGGTTACAGTATGGTTACTAGGTATCAGCTCTTTTACCATGCTGCCTTTTAGCTATTTTTACTGGAAAACTTATAGCATACCAACCATGGATTTTAATTTTATCATCTCTGCCACTTATTGCATCGTAGGTGCAACTATTCTCACCTATTTTCTAAACAACTACGCCCTCTCGAAATTAAAATCCAGTCAGGTAGCCTTTTTTATATATCTTCAGCCAGTAGTCGTCAGTATTATTACGTTCTTTTTTATGAACGAAACCATTACCATACGCACCATTATTGCTATTACTTTCATTTTTGGTGGGCAAGCTTTGGCCCTCCTAAATTTAAAGAAATTGCATTAGCGGAAACCCCACAGACAACCCCCACATGGAGGCGGCTTTCTCTTCTTTTTTCCAACTGATATAATTTAATTCCCAAAATATTTTCTTGCCATACCTTACCCAAAAATTTTTGTAGTGATCCTCCACTACCGAAGCGTTGGTAAACAGTCCCATTATCAAACTATAATTTTTCTTTCCAAAAGGATGCATATAAACTAGTTCAAGCCCTTGAGGATAAATGATCTTGTGATAAGAATTTAAATCTTTGGAATATTTTACAGAAAGTCCTTGAAAACCCAGCAGTGGTATAACCAAGAAACGATTATCAAATGCCATGGCCAAATCATAAGCAAAATACATTCCAGCATTATTAAAATAGCCATCTTTCCAAACGAAAGCATCAAAGAATCTTAAAGATGAGCCTTGAGTTATATCATATTTACTATAAATCATTCCTGATGGGGCCCAACCGGATTTTTTAGTCTCTATATTATGATTAGTTTCGTAGTAGTATGGGCCAAGTCCCATGGCAAATTTTAGTCGATGAAGATTTTTAGGTACAGATGCCTTAATTGTGATAATACGTTTATCACCTTTTTTACCAGTAACTTTAAATTTAACCGAATGATTGTTTACCATGGTGGCAATATAAGGGGGAAGTGCATGATCACCCAAGATATAATTAGCACTGGTCCAATAAATTTCAAGCATACCCGCTTCCCGCTTAAAGCGTCCAATCTTATGCAAAATACAACCGACCGAAATATATTCATTATCAAGGCCTTCAATTTGCAAATTGTAGGGGGCACAAGAATAATCAATCATATGATTTTTTTTGGCATCTTTGACTTGGTTTTGCTTGCTAACAATGGAAATTTTTCCAACATTTTGATTATTAACAAATAGTAAAATATCGTCTGGCTGAAACACTGAAATATAAAATTCTGAAAAAAACAATTTATTGGATGAATATTGAGGCAAAATAATCTGCTCTTGATATTTTAAATACATTTCCTTATCACTTGAATCAATAATAATTTTCACTCTGGCCCGTGGTAATAATAACACCTTATTAAACCTCACCCATTCAAAGGAATGCTGGATGATTTCCGCAGAAACTTTAATTCCCTGGGCACTGATGACAAGATCAATATTCTTACTATCAATAGAAACCCGGTTTTCGCCAATTTGCATAGGCCCAAATGAAATGGATTCGGCTTTCTGTATTTCAGCCTGCAGACTAGAAATTGAAAGAACGACCAACAAGCTAAACAGCCAAAAAATATTATTCATACTACTCATATTAACTGAATTTTTATATTTAACAAACTAGGGAATAATAATAGTTTTAACCAAACCACTATCAACGTGGGGAGTAAAATTGTTCAGAATTGTTCCGTCTTTAGTAAACACCGCCGCTATTCTTACTTTGGGGACTCCACCTACATCGGTAAAATCACCCGCAATATAAAGAACCCCAAGCTCAGGTTTTAATACCATTGAGGTAACCCCGAAGGCTGTTCCAGTGACGTTGGGATTAAAGGGCATTAACAATCCTGTATGACTGTCAACTGCTGCCAATTTATTTCTAGTTACACCACCTACGGCACTAAAATATCCACCCACGTAAAGAGTTGAAGTCGCTGGGTTAAGCGCTAAAGCTCGCACCGTACCGCTAACGGCACTAGTGGTTGCATCAAAAGTAGGAATTAGATCGCCACTATTACCATTAATCAAAGCTAACCTCATTCTGGACACACCACCAAGTCCTGTAAATTCTCCACCTAAATAAACCACTTCAGAACCAACTGGTGCTGGTGGAGTTAACAACGAATACACGGCACCATTTACATATGGCACAAAGGAACTGTTTACACTTCCATTCAAGAGTGAAACCGAAGCAAGATTTGGATAGCTGGGACTACCGTCAACCGTAGAGAAGACCCCACCAAAAAATACTTTATTGTTAACCACCGAAACACTATATACATCACCTGCAACCGTAGCATCAAACGCTTCATCTAGGCTTCCATCAATAGCATTTAACTTAGCTAATTTGGGTCGAGTTCCACTACCGATACTCGAAAAAGCTCCACCAGCAATCAATTTGGTTCCATTTTCCACTACTTTAATTGAGTAGACATCCGCATCGGGAGATGGATTAAAACCAGTCACCACACCTGTTTCCACATTAATTGCCGCCAGTTTATTTCGGGCAACCCCCTTGACTGCGGTAAAACTTCCTCCTATATAAAGGATTTTATGAATTGGATCATAATCCATTGTCTCCACAGATCCACTTACCGTAGCATCCAAGGTGGGCACCAAATTTCCACTAATTAGATCAACTGAAGCTAGTCCTGGGTGAGTCTGGTAAGCAATACTGGTGAAATTTCCACCGAGAAAGATTCCTTTGTTTACTGCCGGTACCGGCCAGCTGAATAAATTTCCACCACATTTGTCAATTAGAGTTTTACTAGCAAAACTACCATTTAAATCCAACGCACTTTCTCCTGCCGGAACGTCTTGTAGCTTAGTCGCTAAGATCATAGGTGGAGCTGAATTAATTTTCATGAAATCATCAATACCAAAAAAAGGCGGACAAGCGGCTAAATGAGTTTCAAAACCAATGAGTTCAAATTTTCTGTTTTTCCCGGCCATCAATTTTACATCCAAAATTGCAGGTAGGGTGTAGCTAAACGGCACCGTCCCCACAGCTATGGCAGGTGTTGATACTAATGATCCACTGGCATCCACGCAAGCACCTTCGGGAGGTATTTCCGTTGGAGGATAAGAGACAAACACCCCGATACAATTTATTTCGCTAATATCATCAGTGCTATCTCCCCAAATCGCTTTATTGAAAGATGGTTGTTTTTCAATAATCAAACGAACACTGGCATTGTTGGGAGATTTTACTGAACACGCTGATAAAATTAAAAGGAGAGAGATAATATATAATATTTTTTTCATAATTATAGATCTTACCTAAAAAAAATTAAAAAGGGAGGCCAAACACCTCCCTTTTATAGTTTTTTATTGGACGCAACTGTTATTGCGCGCCGGTAATCAAAAGATTGTCAATCCAGGCTCCATCATGACCATCGTCTGCTGAATAATCCTTTTTATAAACCCATTTTAACTCATGAAGACCGGCCGGAACATTAAAGAACTCTTCAGACCAAGCTATTTCCCCACTCCAATTACCCGCTTTATCCCCATCCACGTAAAATATCAATTGATCATATTTTGCTTCAGAAGAGACCATCTTGAAAAAGGAAACACTTCCATCATGAATAAAATTCTTGGTAAGAATTAATTCACTCACACCACTTGCGCCAAGATCCTTTCCACTTCTTGCAGAATATCTTCCACTGAATGGAAATTCTTCAGTAATCTCCCACGGTTTCTTTCCCGCAAAACGCCACGGATTAGAAGCAAAACTTCCTGTTTCAAAAGTTTCGGTCAACCCTACGTTAATCAGGCTTTCCATAATTGTTTCAATGTCATCACTGTTAATTTTACATCGAAAACGCGCAATTGTTCCCAGTAAAATATCTTCACCAAATTGAACTTCGAAATCTATCTGAGCTTCTTGACCAGGAGCTAAACCCGAGATACTGCTTTGGGCATTACCTATATGCACGTTTAATTCTTCTAATTCCTCTAAATGATAATAGATTAGTGATGAAGCCACATGCCCGATATTTTTTACAATATATCTAAAAGTTCTAGTTTCACCAGGTTTAATTTCTCCATCTCCCAACAACTGATTACCAAGAGTAAACTTGGGAGCATTGACTTTTAACGTAAAAGTACTTCGATATTCCTTGCTGGTTTGATCAAGCATCACTAATTGAAATGGAATTAAACTTTGATCAATAATACCTTTTTCAAATCTTATCCTAAATCCTTTTTTCAAGGTCACTTTTTGACCACCATTTATTTGAGCTACTTGCTCTTCACTATCCAGTATAGCGTCGACCGCAGAAGAATCGGTTTCAAGTTTAGCGCGAAGATTTTTTGACATTCCATTGCCAACGTTTTCCAATTCTATCGTTAAATAGATTGTTTCTCCAACGTCCGCCTGTGAATTATTGCTATCTTCCACCGCATGTTTACTTAAAACAATAAAGGGTCCATTTGGAGGAATCACTTGAACCATCTTTTTAATCGTTTGAAAATTAAAGCCACTCACCGTTATGTAGGCATCCCCTACTTCCAATTGATTTGCAATTTCAACCCGACCATTTTCATCAGTAATTCCAACATAATTTTTATTATTTTGATAAAGCGAAACAATCACATTTTTAACAGGTCCCGATGAATCGCTTACCACTGTTTCAAAAAGAGTACCCATTAAAAGAGTTTCATTACTGATAGTTAATTTTTTGGGTGTATCACTTCTTACTTGCAAACTAGCATCTCCAAAAATAGTCCAAGTTTTTATAGTATCTAAATCAGGTCCAGTTGATGATTCAGCATACATTAAACTGGCTGCGTTCATTGTCAAAGATCCAAAAGTACTTCGGTTATTTTGGGTGTTTGTACCATCCCCAGGGTTTTGCTCGTAATTATAACCGCCAATCAGTAGATCATTAAAATAATCTTGACCTCTCATAGGTGGTGCCCATGGTTGGTTGATAGTTGACATCCAAGCTGCCACGGCTCCGCCATTTTCTTTTTTAAGCCAAGCTTCGGCAAAAGAATCTCCACCGCTACTATGAAATTCTCCGTTTATACAAGCCACGGAAACAATGAAAGGAAGTTTTTTACCGTTATTAAGTTGAACAATATCAGAATTCTTAAATCCACTGGTGGCCCAACTAGTCTTACTTCCATGACCAGTATAATTGATAAGGCCAACCCCCGCATTTAGCCAGTCAGCGACATTGCGTGAATTAACATTTAAAGTGGCATATCCTTCTTCAACTTTCACGTAAGTATTTTTAAGCAGCTTATTGTCTCGAATGACTCGCATATGCTGTTCATCGGTTTCTCGATCATCTCCCTGTGAGCCGCCTTCACTGGAAGCTATTCCTACGGCATTTTTATACCAAGTATCACTGGCATCAGCATCTCTTTCGTAGGTAATAGTTTTATTGACCTGAGTTTGAATCTGCTCTGGAGTATTGCCTGAAAATCTTCCAACAATTAAATCCGCATAATTATCATCCCCTTTTACACATCCAAGCATAGGATCCATAGGTGCTTGAGATGGACCTAAATCAGATTTTAGATCTTCCCAATCCCCAAAAAGCTGAACATACAAAATATCCTTATCATTTTCGTAGGCCTGTTTAATTACACTTTTAACGTTGGTGCCTTTCACGACCTCTTTTTCTAAAACGGCTAAACCTTTCATTCGCTTCCATTCAACGTAAGGAGCTACCACCTGTTTATAATGAGCAGGATAGATCACTAGTAATTTTCCATAATCTTTTAAAGGGATATTACTAAGCGATGATGGTCTTTGATAATTAATAAGCAGAGTTGAATAAATATCTTCCATTTCCGGAATCATTCGTCCACATGTTCCAATCAATGGGTTTACGGGAACTCCGCGACCTTTTAAAACTCGCACTTCAATTTTTTTATAAACTCTTAAAATTTTTCTTTTGGCATTATATTGAAATGGATAAACATAGATATTGGTTCCTCTTACATCCCTTAAGACGAAAGGCTTAGAACTTTCGGCAATAGTTTTGGGATACCATTCATCCGTAATTGACTTATTATCTTCAACGTAAGGAAAATCTTCCGGATTTTGATTTCTGAGAATAACTCCTTTGGACGGTAACAGCGGATGAGCTAATTGAATGTCCTCATACTCAGTGTCACCAACTTCTGCCAAAACGCTGTCTTTGGGTTTTAGCTGAATACCTGCATAGATAAATGGTAGTTCGGCAAATCCTTTTTTATTAGTAGTAACATTGCCACCGTAAATTATTTTTGACCAGATACTACTATCTGCTTCAACTTCCGAAATGGAATAATCATCTAACTCAAATTTAAGTTGGTAAATTAGATTATTTTTTCCTTCCTCAAATTTGACTTGAAATCCTTTCGCAGCAAAGGCTTGATTGAATACAAAAATAATTAACAATAAAAAATAAAGAAACAACGACTTCATCTTAACCATCCTTGATTAATACTTTTTAAGAAAGATAGTGTATTATACCTTTTTCTTGGAAAATTGAAAATTAAGCTTAATAAAAAAAACTTACAATCCAGTTCATTCAAACTTACATTCTAAAAATCCAGGCATATCATTGTCTTGGTAATCCTTGGGGTAGGAACTCTTCGACGAGGTAGCTGCGATATATACTTTGGCATCAAAATCAAATTGCTGGTTTAAATAATGCCAGCTGGTATCAACCGACTGCATTGCATATGGACCTAACGAAAAGTCATATACCTTAGTGTCTGCATCAACTATTTTATTATTTTTTATATATCCATACTTCGCATTCAAATGACATTTGACGGGATAAGGACACATATTATAAAAATCTTCTTTGTGAAAAACCTTGTCTACCTTTGTATTATCTAATTTAGCGCCATGACTGCGAAGGTGTTTAACACATTGGCCGGCATCTTGAAGATATATAACTTTTTTATCGCTGGATTCACTAGCGAGTTCCCCATTATATCCGCATTCTGGTATATCTACCTGATTGCTATAAAAGGTTTCCTTAGTTTTTTTGTCAACTAAAAGCAGTCTTAAAAAAGCATTTTCCGATTTTTTTCCCATTTTTTTTAAAGTCACATACTCCGGGGTAATGGAGTAGATCTCAACTTCATTTGATGGAGTAATAACAAATTCGTACTCATAGCGTTCAAGCAACCGATCAAAATTAACCGCTTTGCCATTTTTTTGATTAAATTTTATTTTAAATAAACAATCAATCTCAGGCATAAGCTCTATTGTTCCTTGGTCACCCCCGATTTTTTTAAGCTCCGCTTGAATAAAAGTTAAACGAGAAATTCCACCACTGGTTTCAAATAATGCTCCAGGGTCGATGATTTCGGCTTCAAATAAGTTTTTATCGCCTACTCTTTTTACATTGAATGCCTGCACAGGAAAAACAAAAAGTTGCCACTCTCCATCCAATTTTACTCTTAAATTATATTTTTTCCCTTTCAATAAATGTGACTCATCCGTGAATTGATTTAAATAATTCACCATCACATCCCAACCATCAACAAATTCACCAATCCATTTGTCTTTAACCCATTTATTATCAATTTGTTTTGTCTCTATCTGAGCACAGGAAACTAAAAAATGTAAAAATAGAATTAACGACAAAGTAAAAAATTTCATATCGTCCTCGTAATTTGCTTGGTATAATCATTCTAATCCATAAGAGAGAAAGACTTCAACATAATTTCGAAATTATAGATTGGAGAAAAAACGGAGTAACCTGCATGAACACGACCGGAGTGATAATGGCAAGCGGTGAAGGTTCGAGACTTCACTCCGTCACGCAGATGCTTGGTCTTCCCAAACACCTACTCCCGCTTGGAAAAACTTCTTCGGTAGCACTCATTATTCATGAACTTAAAAAATGCTGCAATCAAATCATCTTGGTATGCGGTAAAGATGAAAAAAATATTTTTGAAGATAAAATTTTAAGCATTGATCAAAATATTGAGATTATTCCAAAAAATAGCTCAGGGTTTGCCGGCGATTATTTAATCGCCCACCAATATGCTCAAAATGAACATATCGTTTTAACGGTCGGAGACATCGTTTTTAAAAAAGATGAACTCACTCGTATCATAAAAAAATCGCAAACAAATTTTCCTAAATTCACGCTGGTCTTTGACCACCGTCAAATCATCTCCAAGCTAGATTTTAGAATGGTGGCAGCCTCCACTAACAAAGAAATGCTACAAATGATCATGCAAATTAATCCCGAATCCTTTAAAGAAGTATCTTCTAATTTTGCTCGACTATTTCTGCAAAACAAAGTAAGAGCTGCATTTGCTGAGGTTTTATTCAATCTCAACACTCCTGAAAGTTACGAGCTTGCTAAAAAATATTTTGAAATTTAGTTAAAAAATACTGCATGGCGTTTTAACTTTTTTTAGTCGACAAATGTATGTAAAAGGCTTAGATTTCATAGAGTCAGTTATTTGTTGGGGTGTCGACAAGTGGTAAGTCATCAGATTTTGATTCTGCCATTCGTAGGTTCGAGTCCTACCACCCCAACCACTCATCAAACCAATCACTTTTTGAAGGTAGATCATGAAAAAGGTGGATCCAACTAGCAACTATTCCCTTTCCCTAAAAAACACCGGTTATAAGGAGAGAAAAAAATGCTCTCAAGCTGACTACGATAAATTAGGACTTATCTCCGGTTTGGAAATACATCAGCAATTAAAAACCAAGCATAAACTTTTTTGCCAATGCCCATCTGGTATTTTTCAAACTGCAGACGATTACGATGCAGAAATCGTCCGACATATGAGACCGACGCTTTCTGAACTTGGCGAATATGATGGAACAGCTTTGATGGAATTTAAAACCAGAAAAGAAATCACCTATCGAATCAAGGATGGCACCGCTTGCACCTACGACATCGACGATACCCCTCCATTCCCCATCAATCAGGAAGCGGTAGAGCATGCGCTTGAATACGCCATACTACTAGGACTCAATATTGTGGGAGAGCTCCACGTTGCTAGAAAACAATATTTGGATGGATCAATTCCAACTGGTTTTCAGCGCACTGGTATTATTGGCATTGAAGGCGTATTTCCTATATCAAATAAAAAAATTCGCATCATCCAATTATCCATTGAGGAAGATTCCTGCAGAGAAGTAAGTGATATCGGTCATAAACGAATTTACCGTACAGATAGACTTGGTACACCACTGGTCGAAACGGTCACCTACCCCGACATGACCCATCCAGATGAAGTCCAAGAAGCTGCTCATTATTTACGATATATGGCAAGAGCCACTTCTAAAATGCGAACTGGTAGTGGCGCTGCAAGACAAGATGTCAATGTAAGTATTACCGGCGGAACCAGAATAGAAATAAAAGGGGTGGCATCCATATCTAAAATTCCTGACCTGGTTCATATAGAAGCATTTAGACAAAAATCTCTCTTAGTGATTAAAGATATTTTAAATGAAAGAATTGCCGATATCAAAAATTATAAAATTACTGCCAGAGTTTTAAGATCTGCTAAAAAATATAAATTGGATGCTATTCAAAGGGCCATAAAAGAGCACCAGGAAGTCATGATCGTTAACCTTCCTCATTTACAAGGTATCCTATCTCACTTTAATCAACCAGATATCACTTTTGCTGATGAATTTAGACATCGACTAAAAGTTATTGCCTGCCTAGAACACCCCAATATGTGTCACTCAGAGGAAACTTTAGATTTTATTACTAATAAAGATTGGGATGAAATTCGAGATTACGTTCAAGCCGGACCAAACGATGCACAGATTATTTTTTGGGGACCCAAAGAAGATATAAAAACTGCACTCGATACCATTCAAGAGCGCATCGTACTGGCCTATAACGGGGTCCCAAACGAAACCAGAAAGGCGCTTACAAACGGAATCACCATTTTTGAAAGAGTACTACCCGGTGCTAATAGAATGTATCCTGATACCGACTCTGCTCCCATACCACTGGCAACTAAACGAGTAGAAGAAATTAAAAAAAGAATACCTCAGACTATAGATAAAAGATTTAAACAATTAACTGATTGGAAAATTCCTCACGATGCCTGGAGTTTTTTATTAAGATATAACCTGATACCAATAGTTGAAAATATTATTAATAAAACTGATATTCCTCCCAAATTTGTGGCAACGACCTTTGCTCACCAATTAAAAAATATATTAGGTAAAAATAAAAAATTTCCCAGCATTTCCGACTTTAAAAAGGTTCAATTTTTATTTGAATTTATTCATGATAAAGAATTGCATTACGAAATTGCCTGGGACATGCTCAAGATTGCTTATATTCATCCTAAAATGGATTTCAACTCCATTTTAATCGTCATGGAACACCAGTCTGCTACCTTAGATAAAATTTTAGGTCATATTCCCATTTTAAATGATCTTTTCACAAATATCTGCAAAACTAAGCGGGAACACGCGCGAATGGATTGGATCATGGGGCAAATTAGAAAGGCCAGCATTGGTAACATTCCAATGAAAAAGCTAAATTCCCAGGTGGAAAACGTTATAAAATCGAGGTAGGTGATGCTGGATCTATTCAAAGGTTACAAAGGAGAAGCTCTCCAAATTTTAAAAGATTTCAAATCCAGAGTTTGGAGTGATGCCATTGTTGAAACTAATAACGGTACTTTTAAAGGTATTATTTTACCCAGAAGTGAAAGCGACGATGACCAACATGTGGTAGTCAAACTTATCACTGGATACAATGTTGGCATAAAAGTAAACACTATAATCAGTATCAAAGAAATAGGTTACAAGGAAGCTCATTATAAAATACCAGAACAAGATTTCCCTTTTACCGAAGGTCGTCCCAGAGTAAAACTTCTCGGAACTGGTGGAACTATAGCCTCTAGGCTCGATTATCGAACAGGCGCCGTTATTCCCGCTTTTTCTCCTGGTGAGCTCTATGGTGCAGTCCCTGAATTGGCTGACATTTGCAATTTAGAAACTGAAAAAATCTTTGCCGTCTTTAGTGAAAACATGGGTAGTGAACAATATATGAAACTGGCCAAGGCCATAGGCAAAGAAATTGAAAGAGGTATAGATGGAATTGTCATAGGACACGGTACAGATACTATGCACCATACAGCGGCTGCTTTATCCTTTATGATTCAAAATCCACCCGTCCCAATTGTCATGGTTGGTTCACAACGTTCATCAGACCGCCCATCTTCTGATGCGGCATTAAACCTCATGCACGCTACCAGAACTGCAGCCTACAGCGATATCGCCGAAGTAATGGTGTGTATGTTTGGACCAACTTCAGATGAATATGGTCTTTTACATCAAGGAACCAGAGTCAGAAAAATGCACTCTTCATATCGCTCAACTTTTAGAACACTTGGCGATGTTCCCCTTGCCACAGTTACAAGAGAAAAAATAACTCCCATCAAAAAAGAATACAATAAAAGGCGTCAATCCCCTGAAGGCATGAAAGTTGTCCCAGCTTGGGAAGACAAGGTCAGTCTGCTTTATTACTATCCAGACATGAAACCAGACATGATTGATTCTCTCACCGATAACGGATACGTTGGATGCATTATCGCAGGTACTGGACTTGGACATGTTAACAAGCCTCTTTATAAGGCCATTGATCGCGCTTACAAAGCTGGTATGCATATCTATATGACTGTGCAAACCCTGTGGGGTTATACTCACATGAGTGTTTATGAAACGGGTAGAGATTTAATGGCCCTGGGAATAATTCCTCTGGGCAACATGCTTCCAGAAGTTGCCTACGTAAAATTAGCTTGGGCCCTCGGCCAAAGTCATGACAAAGAAGAAGTTAAAAAAATCATGCTTCATCCTTACTGCGCAGAAATAACCAAGCGAGAACCCTATAACGGCTACCTGGTATTCCAAGGCGGAATTCCAGAGGTAGAAGAATTTTTAAAGAAGATTCATAAATAGATTTAGGGTAATAACCGTGTACAGCATCAAAACGGCTGTAATTGAACAATTGTTTAATCTTTTAGTTGGTTTAACTTACTGTCTATTACCGAATTATTAAATGGCTCACTATTAAACTGATCCCATTCATATTTGTCGGTTAAGGCATTTAATATAACCCGTTGTTCACCATGAGTAGCCAAGTTATCGTCCACGTAAGCCAGTTGAATATTTTTTAAATTAAAAGGACCACTTATTTTTTTCTTATAAAAAATATAACCATAGAAATTTAAATTGAGAAAATGTACTCCCTCAGTAAGATCAACCGCATTGTGGGCCCCGGCAATAATTTTCCCTTGGTTATCGTAGAGCATTCCCTCTAATAAATAGGTTCCGGCTTTTAATATATTAACTTTGTGTTTAAATACCAAGTTACCGTTGGAATCCAAAAAGGACTTTTCCATTTTTTTATATTCAAAATACTGATCTTCAACTTTAAAACCACTAATGGAGGTTAAAGTCTCCCCTAATACATCTGCATCAATTTGCATCATGTATTGACCGGTTTTGATCTGGGAGATACTAAGCTCTCCCACATACTCCCCAGGCGTTTGTGGCCTAAAAGGAACTTCCAATCCATTGTTTAAATTAGCTCTTATCTTTTGAGCGTTGATACTTTTTCCATTCTTACTAAAAAGGGCATAAAAACGAATAACTTTATCTTTTATTGAATAGTAATTTTTCTCACTCCAAGAAACCATAACGACACTCGGATCATTTTCCCCGAGCGTCTGTTTAACATCAGGAGAAAATTTACTTTCGATATGATCTATCGACTTTCTATAATCAATGGGAGACGAATAATCAGGATAATTCATCATCTCACGATAAATCTCTATGGTTTTTTCCCTGTTAGTCATTAACAAGTGGTCAGTTTTAGATTCTACAAAAGCTGGGGCCCGAGTTTTGGAAGTTTTAATTGAAGGCGACGAATTAATCAACGGGGGCGGGGAAATCGTTTTCTCCCCTTGCATTACTATTGGTAGTTTCGGATTAATTTTTTTTTCTTTATGGTAGAAAAATGTGCTCAATATTATACACATTAGCAAAAAACAAAATATTTTAATCCATTTTTTAATATTCATTTTTGTTGGCTTGCATCGCTATGTTGGTGTTTAATAAGCATAAATTCATGATCATCAACATATCCGCTATGGCTTTTATCTTTTAAGTGGTAAAAATTCACAAAGTAATTGCTATCTAGGTTCTTACACTCAAATTCAGGATCTTCGATCAATTGTTGTTCAGCACATGCCTTAGTTGCATAGAGTGGAAGTGTATTATCATTTTGGTTCCTTACCCCATGAAATATAAATGCCCTCCAATCTACCAAGTGCTTGGCAATAATTCCACCGAGCAATCCCCCAAACCCTGATCGATCAGATGAATAAATCAAATGAGTAGGAACACCTGGGCTTTGCACAATGTGCGAAACATTGAATGTTTTAGAAGTCGTAAGTGTCGTTACACATAATCTACCAAATCTCTTACCAAGAGCTTGCGTAACTTTTTTTGCACAAATCAAATCCATAAGAGGAGTCCCATGATAGGCACCAGTAAAGGCGTAGACTTCAGTTGTTCTTTGATAAATTTGAACATACTTGTGTTCTGGATAGAGTGCTTGAAATTGCTTTCCCTTACCTAAAATATAATGTACTTGGGCCACACCATAGCTATGAGGTCTAAGCACTACTGGCTCATCTTTTTCACAGGTGTCCATTAATTCTAAAATTTTATCAGCGACTTTCGGTGCTGAAGTTTCAATAGGCTCGTTGGCATTCCATACCACTTGCCTGGGCAACTCACCAAAATAACCCTGTCCCTCGGGAGTGTAACCATGAATAAAAATATCGCAGTCTGCTGCTAAAACGTGGTCAATAACAACCATTGTGACAATACTCGTTATGAATATAGTTTTTAGTATTTTTTGCATATTTAATTTTTCGGATTTTTTTTTTTTTACTTGAACTTAACTGGACGCGGAAAATGGGGATGATTCCTATCCAGTATTACGGAATCATTATGATTAATGCCAACAAATTTAAACTGTTACATCAAAATAACTTAACCCATTTAAAAATAAAGACAATTCTTAATTTCATCCCCAATGTCATAGACCAGTTAGGGATGGTACCATTTTTATAGGCCTGCAAACATTTTAGGTGCATTTGATCTCAATATAGAGTAGAAATGACCAATCTTTGGCATCAAGTGCCAAATCCATGAATTTAGGAGATGCCATGAATTTTCAAGAGTTTGAATTATCACAACCCATAAATGACGCTATTATCCAGATGGGTTTCACCAGCGCTACCGAGGTCCAAGAAAAGGTAATACCGATTCTAAGAACTCATCAAGGTGACTTTGTAGGACAGGCACAAACAGGTACCGGCAAAACAGCAGCCTTCGTTATTCCTCTCTTGGAACAAATCAATTTTAAATCAAAAAAAATTCAAGCTTTAATTTTGGCACCTACTAGAGAGCTAGCAAATCAGGTTTATGAAGAAATTAAAAAATTAGGAAAATTCTTACCTCTTAAGGCCACAACTGTTTATGGTGGTGTACCCTATGTAAAGCAGATTAATGAAATTACTAGGGATAATCCTCAAATTATTGTAGGCACACCTGGAAGAATCATCGACCTTATCAATAGAAAAGTACTTAATCTCTCTCAATGTCATCAACTCATAATTGATGAAGCAGATGAAATGCTTAATATGGGATTTATTGATGATGTGCAAACTATTATCAGTTCATTAAATCAGACCAAAAAGATGTGGATGTTTTCAGCCACCATGCCAGACCCCATCGTTAAATTAATTGAAAAGAAATTTTCCAAACCTAAAATCGTTCAACTGGAAAAAAGAATTTCAGGTAATCGCAATATCAAACAATATTATTTCGTCGCTCATCGTAGACATTTTGGTTCAGCCCTAAAATGTTTTATCGATGCCAATCCCGACAGCAAGGGGATTGTATTTTGTGAAACCAGACAAGACACCAAACAGTTAGCAGAATTAATGCAAAGAAGAGGTGTTTCTGTGGCCGCTCTTCATGGAGAACTAAGTCAAAGTCAAAGAGACGATTCCATGAAAAAATTCAAAGACAAGAGAGTCGATTTTTTAATTTGCACCGACGTAGCGGCTCGTGGAATTGATGTTCCCAACATTTCCCATGTATTTAATATGGGACTTCCAAAACAATATGAATCTTATGTTCACCGAATCGGGAGAACGGGAAGAGCTGAGCTTAAAGGAACTTCAATAAGCTTTGTGGCTCCCGATCAGATAAGAAAAAGAAGTGCCATTGAGCATTTTACTGGGCAAAAGATGGAAGAGATTAACTTGCCAGATGCCAATACTCTAAAAAAATTAAAAATCATCAAAGAACTTCATAAAATGGAAAACATTAAAAATGCCATTTTAAGCAAAGAAGATTCTTTTGCGCTGGACCCTTCTTTTGTTTATTTTCAAAGCTATTTTAGCGATCTAACCAAGGAACAAGCTTTAAAACTACTGTTTACCTATCGGTTTAACCAAGAGATTCGTCATATTGATGAATCAGTATTCGTGGATGCTCCCCCTAAAGAGTCTTCAAAACGAAGTCCAGAAAGAGACGGCTATCGCAGTAGAGATCGCAACCGAAATAGAAGCAGGAATAAGGATCAAAGGAAACGCTAGCTCGAAATATTACAAGATAGCTGGTTCATCGACGACATCAAAATATCCCCGTGGATGCGCACACGCCAAACAGACTTGGGGTGCCTGAGTGCCCAAATGTATAAAACCGCATTTTCGACAGCGCCATCTGGATTTTTTTGACCTTTTATAAAACTCACCTTTTTGCAATTTTCGTCTGATCGCAACGAATCGTTCATAATGGTATTTATCGGCTTCAATGATTGCATCTAGGATCTGAGAGATTGTATCTAATCCTTCACTTAGAGCGGTTTTAGAATAAACGGGATAAATTTTATCCCAATCTTTTTTTTCTTCTTGAATTGATAAATTTAAATTTTCAATTGTGTTTCCAATATATCCTGCGGGAAAACATTCTGTAATTTCCAGATTCCCACCTGGAAGAAGTTTAAAACATCTTTTAGCAAGAATACGTTCATATTCAGCCGTTTGTTCAAAAACTTGTTCAATTATAGGATGACCTTCTTCCTTGGCAACTTTAGCATAAAAACTATATCGATTTCTGGCCTGTGATTTACTCGTAAAAGATTTAAGTAAATTAATTTCAGTAAGACTCCCCTTTAACATATCGCCTCCATAAAAATATATCAAAAGATTATTAAAAATGCGTAATAAAAGCAATAGACCTGGCACTGTTAGATATACGAAAACATAAACGATACTTAATCAGGGAAGGAAGATTATGAATAAGCGTGAATTTACTAACGTAAGTGATAATGCGTCAGAGGTTTCTAGTCAGTATTTAAGTAAGAATGTCGACTTTTATGACATTATGGATTTTGCCATTTTAAAAGAGGAAGAGGCTTACAATGTTCTTCTGGGACTATGCAAAAAAATGGAAAATCCCGAAGCTAAAAAGGCATTGAATCGCTTAGCTTCAGAGGAATTGGAACATATAAAAGTGCTCCAAAAACTAAT
Source organism: Bdellovibrionales bacterium RIFOXYA1_FULL_36_14 (assembly GCA_001769975.1). Lineage (GTDB taxonomy): Bacteria > Bdellovibrionota > Bacteriovoracia > Bacteriovoracales > Bacteriovoracaceae > XYC1-FULL-37-79. The sequence continues at coordinate 57,838 of MEPW01000007.1, forward strand.
TGCGGGGGGCCCAGGGAATTTTAAAGCTACGAAAGTTACATTTGAAAAATATCAAGATCAGGAATTTAGTGATGTATTAAAAGAAGACGCCACGGTTAAAGAAGTGCTGGAGTTTACTATCGCTAAAGAGAAAGACTCCTATCTATTTTATAATGACATGGCCAGAGCATATAAGGACAAAGAAACCAAGGACACCTTGATAAATCTGGCTAATTTAGAAAAAGCCCATCAAACCAGATTAGAGAAAATATATTATCGTTATTTTCAACCTAACTAGGAATTATATAAACATCAATTGCGTCGATCAATTACGTTCCTCAATTTGCCGGTACGTCGATTTCTCACCAAGTCCTCGTACTCGCAAATTTGGATTTGAATATCACCAATTAGCCCTAGCTCAACGCTTTCTTGATACATCTTTTTTTCTTTATTAAAAAGTTGATAGAGCAGTTTTATATCACGGCTTAATAACTTAATATTGCCATAATCAGAGGCAATTCTCCAAATCAGGAAATCCTTTTGCTTATCATGTTCAATAATAAGCTGGAATCCCATAATCAGATTTTTGTGTGAATAAGATTTTAAAATATTTAAAAAATCATCTCTATTAACGGTAACTGGTCCTACTCTAGCCCCCACTTCTGATCGACCTTGTAGCAAAAACTTTTCACCCACACTGCTCCATTGGGCCAGATCTCCCACAGGATATCTTATTATCGGCATTAAAGTTCTCTCTAAATTGGTATAAACTAACTTTCCGACAATGCCTGTTTTAGTAATTGGTTCATTGGTATTTTCATCCAGTATTTCCATGATTGAATATTGATTAAAACAAACATGTTCTCCAGGTAGACAGGTTTTATCCACAAAGCCAAGATGTCCACCATCAACACTAGCATATCCAATAGATGAAATAATGACCCCGGGAAAACTATCCTCTAAGACAGCTCTTTGATCTTGGTATAGTCCTTCTCCACCATATAAAATCTTTTTTACTGGTAGTTTTAAATTTTTACTACGTACCAAACTTGCCAGATGCATAAATGAAGTGGGCACTCCAGCCAATACATTAATATTCAACTCTTGTAGCACTTCCAATAAACTAGAATCTGGACATTTCCCTGTTATCGGAAAATGGATAACGGGAGTTTTTGCATATTCCAGAGATTTCATAATAAAGATAAATGAGGCATAAAGTTCCCCACTATAGAACAAATTAGCAACTCTGTCGCCATGCTTGAGATTACATTGATCCAGCCCTTCTCCAAATATTTTCGTAAACATTTCCCACTCTGTTTTGGTAAAAAATGAAAACTTAGGATTCCCTGAAGTGCCACCACTTTTAAGCACAATCCCATTATCAATTTCTCCAGTTAGTAACTGATTATTTTCCAAGGAATTAGCAATCCAGAATTTTTCTTGATCAACGATGGGAAGATCTTGTAACTCAAATTTCTCAATATCTATGTCATAGTATATTTCGCGATAGAAGGGAGATTTTTCTCTGACAAATTTAACAAGGTCCTTTAATTTTTCATGTGCATTGGTTTTCATTATTCTTTTCTCTGGTCTATAACCCGAATTAGCTTGCCGCTTGACGGGGTTTTTAAAAAATCATTTGCGTCTATTTTTTTTATTTCTAAAATCAACGCATGTTCACTTTTAACCACTTCTAATAAATCGTGATAATTCTTCAAGATTATTTCCTCTACATCACTTGAAATAATTTTACTCTCATCTAATTTTACTATCAAATGATCTAAACGTTCATTTTTCACTATCTCTATTTGTAACTGCCCACTGTACGCACACTTTTCACTCAAGATGTTTTCAATAATTTGAAAATTTATAAAAGTACCACCTGCCTTAAAGACATCCCCCAGGCGCCCTTTTAACTCGAACATCTTCGCCTTTCTCCCGCAAGCACAAACCCCAGGAATCCATCTACCGACGTCACCAATCTCATAACGATTGATAACTACTGATTCCCGATCAGGTGTAGTAAAAACGAGCCTACCAATTTCATTGTCCTCAACCGGTTCATCACGAATGAGCTTTAAAATTTCCAAATGATGAATACTGTCGTGTAAATGATGAACACTTCCCAATGTATGAGGGCACTGATATCCAAGCGGACCTGCATCAACACTTCCATAACTGGCTGACTTAATCAAGCGAATATTAAATTCTTTTTGTACCCACTCTTTTTGTTGATTAGTAAAGTGCTCACCCCCATAAAATATTTTTTTTATTCCATTATATTTTTTAAATCGTTCCCTATTGTAATCCAATAATTGCATTAAATAAGAAGTCATCCCTATTAGTGTATCTATGTTATTTGAGATGATGGTTTCTCCTACAAATTCAAAATTGGGCCACGCCCCCATAGAATATTGGATGGCCTGCATTTTTTCCAAGACTGTAAAGAAACTGATCATGCCCCCATATAGTCCGCCACCAAAAAAAAGATTTATAACTTTATCACGTCGGGGATCAAGTCCCGAAGCCACTAGTCCCTCGCTAGCTGCTTCCATCAACAGATTATAATCTGCATAGTTAAAAGAAGAAAGGGCGGTTTTGCCTGAGCTACCGCCACTTTTAAAAAATAATTTTGCATATTGAAGGTCATGACTTTGTTTTTGAAAATCATCCTTAGTCATTATTTTTGAGTTGGTGGATTGATTAAAATAATTGGAAAAATTTATTCTAGACCATCCGTCTAATCCTTCCATGACTGAGCTAACATTTTTAGTAAACGCATGAAGCGGATAAATCCCGTCATGTGCTTCACCTTCGTAAGTATCCAGCATTTGCCCCACTGGTTTTATCCGGGTAGCTCCAGTTTTTAATAAGACATCTAACACATCAGAAGAATCTTTGAGATTGCCTGCAAATCCAATCGTCTGTAAATGATTTCTATATTTAAATAATTCAGACAAAATGTGATCCTTTAATAACGGTTTGATCCAGATAGTTCTATTTAATGGGGAGGTTTTTAGCGCTGAATCGTTTTCGACATAGATACGAAATTTTTTATCCGGTTCTTCCAGTACCAGCGAATCTATCATGATCTCATCAAGTTTAACCAATTCGGTAACATTAGTAATTTCTGCCTGGATATCTGCTGGAAGTGATTCTGCTTTTTTGGAGTCAGATTCACTTTTTAAATACTGGTAAAACTCCTTAGCAAATTGCTTAACCTCTTCGTAGGAATCAGTCTCTAAATAAACGCATTGGGGAGAAGCACATGCTTGTTGTTCCAACCTCACACAATCTTTAGCTAAGTTGCTTAAAGTTTTCTTATCATGGAAATGAAACTTCGTTATATAAGCAAAGGAAATTTTATGTCCCCAGGTAATCACTTTACATTGGGCAGGTACCATATTTTTTATGTCCATGACTGCCGGGTCCCCTCCCCAGACAGAAACCCCGTTAGCGACCGATGCCAACTGAGTCATTATTTCTTTTTGTTTGGAATTAAGTCTTAAAACTATAAGATGATTCTTGATAAGTCCCGTATCATCCAGATCACCTAATATTTTTAATGCTTTTAAAGAAAAGCTCGAATCTTTACTGGAAACTTTAAGTATATTCACATTACCACTTAACAATCCCTCCAGTGCTGCCAAAAATGCCAGTACATTGGAATTTGAGGGTGTAATGTGCAAGATAATTCCCAGTGGACGTCGACCTTCAAAAACACAAGCGGTGTCCATATTTTTCTTCAGATCCCAAAAATCGTACCCGCCTAATTCTTTTTTTATTTTATTTTTAAGATTACTCATTTTTAAAAAATTTCTTAAAAAATCGATTTCATCTTTCAAGTCTTCCTTTGATAAATGAGCATCGTTTAAATATTCATATAATTGGTCGTCAGTTAACGCTTGATTGAATTTCTCCAAGGTGTGTGTTACTAACTTTACTGGTAAATTTTGCTTAAGCGAATTTGACATTTCGCAATCTAGTTTTTCAAGATAATTCATTAAACTTAAATCATCAATTTCAAGACCTTTCCATAAATGCATAATTATTCCTTAAAAATTATCCAAAAGCTCAGAAGCTTTCATGGCACAACTTTTGTTTTTAGCTGTTCCCGCTCTACCCACAATTTCAAACCAGGGAGTCGATAATTCACAATCACAATCACTCCCAGCATGTAAAATAGCCAAATCTCCCATCAATACAGAGTTAGCAGGCACTGAAGTTATATAGGGTGAAATAAAATTTAAATAACCTACTTGATCAAAGCCTAGTGGCTCTAGATTTTTCACGTCTCTGATAATTATTTGAGACCACACGGGCACATGAAAATGGTGACATTTGCATTCGACATAAGGGATACAGTGCTCCACCGAACCAAATCCGTCCCGGAGTCTTTCATCAGGGATATTTAAGTATTCATTGACCAAATTATAAAAAACCTCTTTCTCAATCAATTGATCTTGATGGCCTTTCCAGCCTCCGCCTAAAAATACCAGTGAATCCTTATGTAATTTGATTGGTGGCATTTTTATTTTTTTCATATGTTCAAGCGTGAAATATAAAAAAGCAGGAAATCCAAAAATTCTCACAGGTAATTTTGCTTCTTCATATTTTTTCAAAGCCTCAATACAACCAAACAAATCAAACTTATGTTCTCCACCACCAATATTTTTTAGCGCATATGATACTTCTTTGATAGGAGCATATTTGCATAAAAAATTATCTGTGTAAGATGTACCTAAGTTAAAATTTTTTTCGGGTTCATACGTATACAAAAGATAGTTACATTTTTGTTCAGGTGTAATCCACCCATAATAATTAAAAATCAGATCAACCATCCTTTGCGCCGATTTGAGTGACCACTCATCAAAAAATATTTGAGATTTCTGGCCAGTGGTTCCAGAAGAGGTTAGATGCAAATAAACGTCTTTTTTATCAATCGAAAGTACTTCATATTTTTTAAAAAAATTTGCAAATATAAAAGGTATTTTATGAATATCCAGAATTGATTCAAGCATGTGCAAAGAAAATTGTTTTTTAATTAAAAGCTTATGGTAAAAAGTTGATTGTTGGTCATGCCAAGCAATGACTTCTTTGAGGGCATCTACAAAAAGTGCTTCTGTTTCTTGATTAACACCATAAGGATTTTCCAGCAGGCAAAATGCCTGAACTTTCCCCAGTAGTTCCTGATTAAATATCTCAAGTTTTTCCAATTTTGCTCCCTAGGGAAGGATAAATTTCCCACTATAATTTAACTCTTTTGCCATGTATCATATATAAAGTGGAATAGAGAGTATTGATGAAAAATATTCACACAATCTATCAATTCCAAACTACCGTAAACTACTAATTTTACGGAATTTTTCTCTAAGTATCCATGGAGGGATCATGAGAAAAACAACATTCCTCATTCTGGCGTCTTTTTTCTTGTGCTTTACCCTTTTAGCAAGGCAACCAGCGGTGGAACCTGTAATGGGTCTTTCCATAGACGAAGAAAAGCCTATTGCGCCAGCGAAGGCCAAAGGTTATAAATTCAAACCCAATTCGGAAAGAACCAATCGTGAGTTAGCCGCGAATATTTACTCAAACGATGGCGTGAGAGAAACTAAATTAGATAAAGGCTCCAATACTTTACCAATAATTTTTATAATCTTTATTTCGGTATTACCAATTATTATCTGGTTTACCATCATCAAAGGGATAAATGTTAAAAACTCAAGAAGTCAAAGTGGAAAACTAAAAAATAATCTTTCATTTATTTCTGATTATCAAAACGATAATTTGGAAGATCATGACGACGACAATATTCCCAAGGCTTCTTGATTAATTTATTTACACACCCACTTACCTTCACCTTGGTACATACATACCTGTGAAATACTAGCATACTTCACTAAGATCTCCTTAACCCCATCATGATTCAAATCTTTTAAATCCACCTTGTAGTGGCGACGATGATAGTTTCCATAACTATCTTTTGCTTCAGACCAAAAACTTGGCCCTTTTTGAATGCTCATTTTCGCAAAACTACCTTTATCAATATTGATAAAGTAGAGTCGACCTTGCCCTTTATAATCAATATACTCTTGCTCTCCAGCATAAAAGTATAAGATCATAACATTCGTCTCAGCAGAGAGTTGTTTAATTGAAATTCGGTCCAAAACGGCATTTTTACCAAAGGCATCCAGTTCAAAACTTTTAATTAATTCCCCTTGGTGGGACAAAATATGCAAAACGTCCCGCCCATTGTCTTTATGGTAAATGATCCCCTCTTTGTATTTGTCTTGGTTTAAATCAACCTTGTAAATCGGCGTGCTTACTTGTAAGTCATACACCATTTTTTTGATTTCTTTATTTGACTCTTGCAAACGCTCTTGTAAAAGCATCTTCTTGATATACAACTCGTCCTGCGCTAAAGCCCTCGCTTGCCAAGCGCCCCACCCCAAAATCATAGCAATAAATAAAACCTTCATATCTTCTATTTTAAATTATTGAAAATTCAACGTCCAGAGGCATTATATAGCCAGTGCGATTAATCCAAGTAAACTTATCGTAAGGAATTGCTTCCCTAAACACTCAATTTACCCTTGCAGGCCATTAATCTATAGGTTAAATTGTTCCTGTTATCGCACTTTAGAAAAGGATGATTATGATTTTCACCATTGGATTAATGAAATCAAAAAATAAGATATTAATTAAAAGCTTTGATCTAATCCTTCCAACTTATTTAAAATCAATTACGATAGATGATATCAAGAATGAAAAAGTCAATTTAATGATTCTTGATATATCAGAAAATGAAAACGAAATTATGTCTCTTTTAGAAGAAGAAAATAAATATTACCCCATATGTGCTGCCTCCACTTTTAATTTAAATGAAGATAGCTTCAATCAACTATCTTTCCATTCAGCTAGAGATATTATTAAACAAGCTTATTCGACGTGGGTTTTAAATTGCAATTTAAAAAGTATTGAAAATTTATTTACAACCCTCGATCATCTAAAAGAACTTATACCAAACGATCGAATGGATTTTTTTGAAGAATTGTGGTTCATCATTAAAAGAAATTTAGGAGCTATTTCCCTAAAACTTATTTTTAACAGTATCAAACCCAATGAAAAGGCCCAATCTAAAAACCAACTCATCCAATTTAGAATTGATGGCTCCAGACTTCCTTCCACTCATGTGGGGGATGACTTTGAAAAAAGTCTGATGGAAACCTACCGTCCGCAAATGGACAGCTTATTCAATATTACAGAATATGATAAATCCCAAGGGCAAATCGTCATATGCGCTTTAATTAAGGAAAGCCCGGTCATTATCATGGCCGAGCTTTTTGAGTTTACCAGTATACAAAAATCTTTTCTCACCGCTTTATTTGAAGGCTTACAAAAGATTTAAAAGAAATCCTTATTTTATCTCAATATCAAACAATTGATTTTCGGTGAAATTCACATTGCTAGTTTGCGGAGGAGTAGAAAAAAAATGAGCTATATCACATCTTCCATTTCCCTCCCAACCTACAAACCCAACACTAATTTGAGTAGTTTTAACTTTTTTATTCATCACTATTTGCAACGTCTTGACTGTAATATTTCTAAATTGCACTTCAATATGGCTGGCGGAATGCTCCAAAATTGCAATCATTCCCCCATCATTTAATTCTTGAATGGTAAAATTCTTATTATTCAACACTAATACCAAATCCGCCTCTTTCCATGGAAGATCTTCCTTCCCTGAACCAATCAGTGATCTGATGTTCCCCATACAACTTGCATGAACCCTTTTAAGTAGCGGCTCTCTGTCAGATTCCCCATTAAATCGTTGTTTTTGATATGTAAATTCGGGTATTGCCTTAAATGATTTTATATTTATTTTTAATAAGTCGTGTGGGTTAATCACTAAAGCTTCAGTATCTGTTTTAATTAAATCATATTTTTTAACAGTTTTATTTGGGTTCATATGCCAATAAAATTCGCTTCCCTCCAATGACAATAAAATATAAACACCGGCGGCTTCCAAAACACTGTTTAAAGGAGCTGATTGATACCATATTTTTTGCCCATCCAAATCATTCACATTTTCAGTCATGGTATATGTTTCAGTATTTTGACAAAACCCCAAATAGCACTGAATTTTCCCCTCTGAATCAAGCGTTAGATCCGACGAATATGCATCAACTAAATCTTTGAGTTTAATTCCAGGCGCAACGAAATGAACTTCGGTATGTTCTTTTGTTGAAATAATCACCATTGCATTATTTTTTAAATAACTTGCATAAAGTTCATCATACTTTTGAACTACGTTATGATTTTCAATTTTATAATCTTTAACTTGAAATACTAGTTTGGAATTTTTTTCTAATGATTGTTTTAGATCAGGAAAATTGAACTTTTGTTTATTAACCTGAAGATACTGATTGTTGTCAGAACTAAAGAACTCTTCAAAGCTAACCATCTGCCCATCTTGGATGGGCCTTAACTCTCCAGTTAAGGGATAGTAATAATAAAACGCAAGCATAATATCAGAAATCATGTCACTTTTATCAAACCCTTTAAATATTAATTTTGAATCAAAACTAAACTGCATTTCTTCAAGCGATCCTAGTCCTGTTACCAATTTCTCCAACTGCATCTTGTCTGAAATATCGTTATACTCAATTACATTTAGATTTAAATAATTTACTAGTTCCTTCTGATCCCATACTATTTTTTTTAGTAAGCCTATTTTAGTTAAATCGCTTAAAATTTTTCTTCTTAGTATATGATTTGATGGAATTACTTTGAAATTATTTTTATATATATTGTTAGAATCAAAATAAATCTCAGTATTTTCCATTCCAACAAATGAAATATTAGGAACAAGTGACGGAGTTATCTGCGTGGGGGTCCCCGCAGTTGGGTCAAATGGTTCCAGCTTGATTGACTTATTGGTCTTTCCACACGCTGTGATTAACAAAATAAATACACAAAAAAATATTCGCATAAGATCTCCTTGGTTAGAATCTGTATCTACCAGGAAAATCATTTTATTTAAGAATAATTCGCCTTACTTGAAAAATCTTTTTCATTATTGAAAATTGGGTAGTGACCGTGCTTGAGAGTTATTTTCCAAATCTACCCAGGTGGTTATCACTCAGCACATGGAAATGGGTATGAAAAACACTCTGGCCGGCACTTCTGCCGATATTAGTTACCACTCTAAAACCGTTTTCTTTCATTTTAGTCTTCTTGGAAAATTCGCCAATAGCTTTCATAATCTGCAAAACCCCTTCTGGATTTTCATGAACCATTTCAACTAAGTCAGCTTGGTGGGCTTTATGAATAAAGAGAAAATGCTCTCTTGCCTGGGGTTGAATATCTCGAAACGCCATTACATGGTCATTTTCAAATACGATTTCAGCGGGTATTTTGCCGTTTACTATTTTACAAAAAATACAATCAATCATAAGTATTCTCCAGGATTACTTCTTTCAATCTTTACGCCAAGCATTTTTAATTTTTCCTCTAATCTTTCATAGCCTCGATCCAAATGATAAACTCTTTGGACATCGGTTACTCCTTCCGCACTCATAGCTGCTAAAACCAATGCAGCAGAAGCCCGAAGGTCTGTGCACATTACCGGACACCCTGTTAGTTTAGTGTTGCCTTGAATAATTGCCGCATTTCCGATTAATTCAATTTCTGCCCCAAGACGAACCAACTCAGGAACATGCATAAACCTATTTTCGAAAATCTCTTCCCTGATAATACTGGCACCCTCCGCTTTAGTTGCGAGAGTCATAATCTGGGCCTGTAAATCGGTAGGAAATCCTGGATAAGGAGCTGTATGAATCTTGGACCATTTTAATTTGGAAGGTTTGACAGTTATAAAATTTTTTCCAATTTCAAAAGCAGCCCCCATTTCTTCAAGGACATGTAAAACCACGCTTAAATGTCTGGGATTTATATTTTTAACTTTAATTTTTGAATTGGTAATAAGTGCCGCCATAATTAAAGTACCGGCTTCGATCCGATCCCCTATGGCCTCGTAAGTTACTTCCTTGAAATCATCTGCCTTCATATTTCCTTTGATAGAAAGCCGGCTAGTACCAGAACCCTGAATCTTAGCTCCCATCGCAATCAAAAAATTGGCAAGATCTTCTACTTCCGGCTCCATCGCGGCATTTTCAATTACCGTTTCACCATCTGCAAATAAAGCTGCCATCATTAAATTTTCCGTGGCCCCCACTGAAGGAAAGTTAAGCGTGATATCTGCCGATTTTAATCCATTGGTTTTGGCATAAACATAACCACTTTCAATGGTAATATTGGCATTCATCTTTTTTAGATTTTTCAAATGTAAATCAATGGGTCTCGCTCCGATAGCACAACCACCGGGGAGAGAAATTTTCGATTCCAAAAACCTTCCAAGTATTGGACCAAGAACTAATATAGATGCCCTCATGGTTTTTACCAAATCATAGGTTGCCTCGTTTGATAAAATTTTTGAAGAATCAAAACTAGTTACATCGCCCTTGGTTTCCACGACCACTCCAAGATGAGTAAGTAATTTAATCATGGTTTTTATATCTTTTAGGTCTGGCAGGTTTTTTAGATGCACTGGTTTACTAGTAACCAAAGTGGCTGCTAAAATAGGCAAATACGCATTTTTAGCAGATGATACAGCAACTTCTCCACTCATTTTACTGGGGCCTTCAATAATTAATCTATCCATATTCTATTCCTTGAATGCTTTTAAAAATCGTTTCTTATTATTATAATCTTTTAGAATTTGCACTTGCGCAAGCTGCATTTGCATTGCTATAGCTTGCAATCTTTCCAGATGGTCTTCATGTCCTTCCATTAAAAACATGCCGCCTAATTTCAGTTTATCCCTTACTTGAGTAAATAAATCCCTAAACCAAATTTCATATTGGGAGTCTTCCAAAAATAATGCAATATGTGGTTCATGCAAAATAACGGTCTGGTGAACTTTGTTTTCATCCAATAGTTTTTTTATATAAGGGGGGTTGGAAACGATAAGATCAAATTTTTCCGCAACTTTAACAAGCCTATCAGTATGTAGAAATTTTACTTCACTAAGTCCAGTGTTAATAAGCTTACAATTTTTTTTAGCAATGGCTAAAGCCGCTGCTGATAGATCTGTCGCTACTGCCTTTAGCTTTTTTTTAGTATCATTAACCATAGAGAGAATAATATTTCCTGAACCGGTACCTATATCTGCCACCAAAATATCTGGGTGTTTTAGTTTTTCAATATAATCCAAAGCAATCTCAACCAGAATTTCAGTTTCACTTCGGGGAATCAGCACATCAGGGGTAACTTCAAAATAGTGATTATAAAAAAAAGCTTTACCTGTTATGTATTCGAGGGGAATTTTTTCATCAACTTTTTTTAAGAATTGATCTACGGTTAATTTGGATAAAGTCAGACATTCTTCAAAATAGGAAAATTTAAGACCTGGATAAGTTTGCAGCAAGCTTGTTTGATGTTGATCAAAATAATTCGCTAGAATATTATTTTTCATCGCCTTGTAAAAGCTCGGCTTGATGGTTGGCAATTAGAGTGTCTAAAATAGCAGCTAGATCACCTTCCATAATTTTGTCCAGCGAATAGAGGGTTAGTCCGATTCGGTGATCAGTAAATCTTCCTTGTGGGTAGTTATAGGTGCGAATCCGTTCACTTCGATCCCCCCTCCCAATTTGACCACGTCGCTCTGCTGCTGCCTTGGCCTGTTGCTCTTGCACCATTTTGTCATATATTCGGTTTCGTAAAATTCTAAGCGCTTTTTCTTTATTTTTATGTTGGGACTTTTCATCTTGGATGGCCACAACGGTGTTAGTGGGAACGTGAGTAACTCTGACTGCCGAATCCGTCGTGTTTACAGACTGTCCGCCACAACCACCAGCACGATAAACGTCCACTCTGACATCATTCATATTAAGTTCAAATTCAACATCATCTGCTTCAGGCATGACAGCTACGGTAATTGTTGATGTATGTACTCGCCCTTGGGATTCGGTTTTGGGAACTCTTTGCACCCGATGCACACCCGATTCATATTTCAGTTTGGAGTACACTTTATCTCCCATAACACTAAAAATAACTTCTTTAACACCTTCATCTGATTTACTAATAGAAACCATTTCGGATTTAAAACCAACGTTTTTAAAAAAATTTTGATACATTCTATAAACATCTGCAACAAAGATGGAAGCTTCATCTCCCCCTGCACCGGCACGTATTTCGATCATAACGTTTTTATCATCCAAGGGGTCTTTGGGAAGCAGTAAAACTTTCAAACGCTCTTCAATTAAGGGAAGTGATATATCGCCTTGGCTGATTTCTTCTTTGGCCATTTCTCTTAGTTCTTCGTCTTTTTCATCGTTTAAGATTTCTTTTGCCTGATCCAAGGTTTCTTTTAATTGTCGATATTCCTTGTAAACCTTCACAACTTCTTCCAAGCCAGCTCTTTCAGATGAAACGTCCTTGAATTCTTTTTGATTATCATAAATTGTAGGATCTGCTAATTTTTGAGTTAAGCTATCATATCGACTAACCACAGATTCTAATTTATCAAACATCGACATCGCTTACTCCAAAAAATCAGCTAATTTTAAATTAGATTTTTCAACATCATTAAGATTGCCAATAGCAACTTCTTCCAGGGTAATAACCTTTTTAGTTTGACCAACATTTTTTAAATTATATTTTTCTTCCAAAAATAGTGCTGCTTTAATGGAAACCAAGGCCACTTCCAACTGTTCATCGGTTGGCTCTCTGGTAGTGAGTCGTTGCAACAAAAGCCCAGGGGTCGATAGCATCTTTCCCCACCAAGTATTACATTTTTTTCCCATCAATTTAATGAGCTCATAAGATAATCCAGCGATTGGAAAGACCAGCAAGATTTTAGTTCCGACGGCTACCAAATGTTTCAAGATCGTAGGTAGACCAGCACCAACCGGCACTAGCGCAAAAAATATAGCAAACAAAATAATAGAAATAAAAAGTAAAAAGAAAATAAATGTTGTGCCACATCGAGGATGGAAGGTGGTATATTTTTTGGCATTTTTGATAGTTAATTCTTCCTGGGCCTCAAATGTCGAGATGGATTTATGTTCAGCTCCATGATATTGAAACACCCGTCTGATATCAGGAATTAAACCAATAATTACAATATAAAAAATAAAAATAAAGGCTTTAAGGATTCCATCGATTGTGTGAAAAGTAAAACTTTGAAGGCCCCATGTGGCATTAGTGCTATCAGCAAACAATGCTGTTAAAAAGTGAGGTAAAGCTTTAAATAGAAGTATGCCAAACACTAGAGAAGCACCAATGGATACCCATGTAGCAAAACTAACTTTTTCTTTCTCTTTTTCCTTTTGTATGGCTTCTTCCCGACTGATGCCTTTTTTCTCTGCCTTTTTAATCATCTCTGATGACATAGCAACTCTGGCTGAATAATTGAGGGCCACAATTCCATTGGCCATGGTTTCAAGCAACACAAAAACACCTCTTATGAAGGGCAACTGCAGAAACTTATTCTTCTTAAAAAGTCCAAACCACTGGTCTTTCCTAAGTTTTATAGTTCCATCTTCTTGCCTGACCGCTACAATAAAAGTGTGAGGCGACCTCATCATTACGCCCTCTATAACTGCCTGGCCGCCGATCGAAGTAAATTTTTGAGCGCTATCTGAATTATTTAGCACAAGATTATCCATTCATAGAATCAAGAAATTCTGTATTAGTTTTGGTTTTTGTAATCCTACTTAGCATAAACTCCATCGCATCGATTGTGTTCATGGGGTGCAACACCTTTCTTAGCAAATAAACTCGTTGCAAATCGTTGTCACTCATTAACAGATCTTCTTTTCTAGTTGAAGCTCTATTTATATCTAAACATGGGAAAATTCTTTTTTCGAGCAGTTTCCTATCCAATTGAATTTCGGAGTTACCAGTACCTTTGAATTCCTCGAAAATAACTTCGTCCATTCTTGAACCGGTGTCAATCAAGGACGTTGCAATAATCGTTAAAGAACCACCATGCTCAATATTTCTGGCAGCACCAAAAAAGCGTTTCGGTCTATGGAGCGCATTCGAATCAACCCCACCTGATAAAATCTTTCCAGATGGTGGAACCACGGTATTATAAGCGCGAGCTAATCTGGTGATTGAATCAAGCAAAATAATAACGTCTTTACCTGCTTCCGTAAGTCGTTTGGCTTTTTCCATGACCATTTCGGCAACTTGGACGTGACGGCTAGCAGGTTCATCGAATGTACTTGAAACAACTTCCGCAGCTACGTTTCTTTTCATGTCAGTAACTTCTTCAGGTCGTTCATCAATCAATAAAACAATGGTGACGGCTTCCTTATGGTTGGTGGTAATAGCATTGGCCATATCCATTAGAAGTACAGTCTTTCCAGCTTTAGGTGGAGCTACGATTAAACATCTCTGTCCAAAACCTTGAGGTACGAATAAATCGATTATTCTGGTGGAATAATTAGTTGGTTTAAATTCCAAATTAATTTTTTTCTCAGGATAAAGCGGAGTTAAGTTATCAAACAAAACCATGCGTTTATGCTCTTCAGTACCTTGAAAATTTACAGTTTCAACTTTTAAAAGAGCAAAGTAGCGCTCTCCATCTTTGGGCGGGCGAATCTGTCCAATAACAGTATCCCCTTTTCTAAGCCCAAAGCGCCTGATCTGGCTGGGGCTAACATAAATATCATCCGCACCCGGAAGATAGTTATATCCGGGAGAGCGTAAAAAACCAAAACCGTCAGGGAGTATTTCCAAAACACCTTCACCGAAAATTTCATTATCATTTTCAGCATGTTTTTTTAATAAGGCAAAAATGACTTCGTGCTTTTTTAATGCACCAGGATTTTCAATTCCTTCTTTTTCTGCCATTTGGGTTAATTCAATAATTTCTTTTTCTCTTAAATCATTCAGATGCATCAGTTACTACTCCTTAATACACAAGATATATAATAATTTTTTGGTTGAGCTATTTATATGAACAATCTTCCCTTGTCTGTTACTTAAGATTAACTCAAGAATTCGCTTATCACTCCCTACGTTTTTTATCGGTTTTTGCAATTGTGGTGAACGCAGAAAAAAGCTAGTGATTAATAACCTTTGAAAGTTAAGGTCTTTGTTCATATCATAGCTTTTTAACATTTCTTGTCAAGTAGGTTTCATTTTCTTTGGATAAGATATCTATATAATTTATATCAGATAAATATAACTGATTGAATTTACATCTAATCAGTAGTATGTACCTACACATGCACACCAAATCGTCCCCTCGATTCACTCTTTTTCTGGGAAAAAAAATAATGTCCATAGATTATGGAGAAAAGTACGTAGGGCTTGCAACATTTATACCTGGTAATGATCCCTATCCGCTGGGTTTTGGACGCATCAAATTTATAGGACAAAAAAAGCTCATCTGCGATTTAACCAATTACGTATCAAGCGAAGCTGTTGATATTTTAGTTTTGGGAATTCCCAGACTACTTGATGGTAAAGAAACTGGAGCAACTGAAAAAATTAAAAAGTTTGGTGAATTGCTTAAATCAAGTGTGCCAAATGTATTAGTATATTTTCAAGACGAAACCTTAAGCACTTTCGACGCCAAAGATCGTATGAAAAACTCGCCTGAATTTAATTTCAAAGTATCAATGGACAAAATTGATATGGTTTCCGCAGTTATAATATTAGAAGATTTCATAGCTGATAAAAATCCACTAAATATGTAGCAATGTGCTAAAGCGAATTTTTAGGTTTTACAAAAACTATTGTACTTTCCCTTATCGCGAATTATCATCTTAATACTTTTTAAAAATTTTATGTTTAAAAAAATAATACTTTTTACTTTTATACTCATTTGTCTGGCGACCGGCTTTGCTTTTTACAAAGTCTATTACTCCATTGAAAATTGGCGTTACCAGGGCCTTGATCAAATTTTTGAGATTAAAAAAGGTGAGAGTTTTTCCCAGATTAACTTTCATTTAGGTCAACAACGGCTAATCTCCAGCAAAAAAATCTTTTATCAATATGCTAAAATAAACGGGCTATTAACCAGCTTCAAAGCCGGCAAATATTTAATAAAAACCAACTCGAATATGAAGGACGTTATTAACACCCTAGTTAATGGTACCCCTATGCTTACGAAGTTAACGGTACCCGAAGGGAAAAATCTTTTTGAAATAGGTAAGATATTAAACGAATACAACATTTGCAATTATGATGAATTTGTAACATTAAGTTTAGATAAAGATTTTGTCTCGTCGCTGGGAATTAAAGCACAACGGATTGAAGGTTATCTTTACCCTGAAACTTATCTCTTTCCTCCCGGCACACCCGCCAAGCAAATAATCATTAAAATGGTTGAAACTTTCAAGAAAAAAATATCAGTCTTGGATTTTTCAAAAACCTCTTTAAACCTTCATGAAGTCATCACCCTTGCCTCGATTGTGGAAAAAGAAACGGGTGCCCCATTTGAACGGGCCAAAATTGCAGGAGTTTTTATCAACCGATTAAAAAAGCGCATGCGACTACAAACTGATCCCACCATAATATATGGAATGTTTGAAGAATTTGGGGGCAATATCCAGCTAAAGGACAAAAAACACCCCTCCCCGTACAACACGTATATGATATATGGCCTCCCGATTGGGCCGATTGCCAACCCAGGAATTGAATCTATTAAAGCTGCACTGGAACCAGAAACTCACACTTATCTCTATTTTGTCAGTAAGAACGATGGTACACATGAATTCTCTTCAACCTTGATTGAACATAATCTAAAAGTTGAGCAGTTCCAAAAAAATTATTATATGAGACAAGGTAAAAGCTGGAGAGATCTTAAACCCAATAAAACTGAAGAATAGCCAACTTTTTTTCTCAACTTCTCTTCATTTTTTTCTTTAAGTTTGCTCTTTAATTCACAATATTTTTTCTCCACATATTATGGTGATCAATTTATTTAATTAATTAATTAAATGTCGCTGTCGAAAAGAGACCTATTGGAACACTTTTCACTATCTCTAGAAAATAGAAAATGAAAATAATAATCTTACAATTCATCAGTTTTTTCCTGTTCTTTGCATGCTCAACGACTATTCCCCAACAAAAACTAATTTACAGAGAAGTTGCATCTGAATCGGATCACATTTCATGTCCACAATTATTAAAAGAACTCTTAAATAACAATCCCTACTACAATGAAGAAGCAGCAACAAGTTTAAAAGATGTGTATGAAGAGCTTCTATCAATAGATCCAAATTTAATATCCGGAGCAAGAGTCGCAAGTGGGCAAGAAATTGAAATGCTCGAAAAAATCCTTAAACAATTAGAAATTATAGAACAAACATACCAAGGTTTCCACACAGAGGCTCAAAAGGAATTTTGTCAAAAAGTCTTTGCCAAAACTATTGATAATCTTACTTTAGAAAATTGGATAAACAAAGTCTTGAGTTTCAAAAAAATCAAAACCCAAAAGGTAATGGAAAGCGAATTGATTGATTATTATCAAAATACTTTTAAAAAAATTGAACAATATATTCCCATTAAGCTTGGTTTAAAGATTGAAAATATTCACCCCCAAAAATTAGAAATTAATCAGAAAGCAGAAAACATCATCTCACACTTAAAAAACAACATGACTGGCTTATTTTCAACAACAGGTTTTAAAAATATGGATGAATACAGGGCAAAAGTAGCACTGTCTGATCAAAAATTAAGAAGACTAAATCAAATATTAAAAGATGAACAAGTTGAGATCGGAATAGATGTGCCCGTGGAAGTCAGGCAAAATATCACCAGAATAGGTTTTCACAATAAGCATACAACCGGAAAAAGTGAATCCTCATTTTTTGGAATAGAAGAAAGAAATAAAATAGAATCTGTCTTATCAACTACACCAAAGTTAGACGATTACGAAACCCTTGACGATCAGATCAAACCCAAATATGGATATCTCAGACCTCATACTGATTCAAGCTTCACGCCAACACGAACTGCTTACGGATCAGATTGTTATATTTTTGATTTAGCCAAAATCAAAAAAAGACTAACATGGACACCAGGGGACTCAGCCAATAGATATGTCGAATATACATTTAGACATGGTGAATATACCAGAAACGGAAATAAAAGAAATGAACCTATTATGTGGGATCAGTTTTTCATTCCTTGGGACCATCGAGAACTTATTTCTTCGCTCTTATTTACCAATTTTATTGAAAAGAAATTCTATTTTGAAAGAGAAAATTTTCTGTACAACTCTAATATTGCATCTAACCAAGCTGTATTAAAATTATCTTATGATTATCCTGAGGCAGATTATGTCGAAGTACAAATATGGGGCAAGATTAATCTTGACGACGTTACCAAATTCATCTTTAAACACGAGGAGCCAGATGGAGCATTTTTAGAAGAGCTAGTTAAAAGAAATATCAAGATCTATGATGGTCGTGATAAGGATGCTCCTTTGAAAGAATGGGTTCCTGTAAAAAAATTTAAAAAGCAAGTCAATACCTAAGCAAAATGATCAGGCAAAATGCTCGAGTAATAATTACTTTGGCTAAATTACTCCATTATATAATCTTTTCCTTGCTCTTTATTCTCATTATTTCAAACCATCCTTCCGACAATGTTAAGACGGTGTTAGTGCTTTAACGGACTTTTTTACCCCCTTAGGCCATTGAACCAATTTAGGGTAAAATGTTATGAAGAGAAGGCCCCGTATAGGATATATAAAATGGAGGAACCCCATGGAGAAGGCCAAAATTGAAAAATACAAAAAAATGCTACTTACTCTCAAAACTCAAATTTTAAGTGGAGGAGTATTAAAGATAGCGAGCGACCTCCATATATCTCCAGAGGACTTGTCTGAAGAGGGCGATTTAGCAAACCATGTTATTCACCAAGAAATTTCCTTCAACATTAAAAATCGTGAACTCAAAAAGCTTAGGGAGATCGAAGAGGCATTAGACCGCATCGAAAGCAATTGTTTTGGCGAGTGTGATGACTGTGGTGAAGAAATCTCAGAAAAGAGATTAAACACCCAACCTTGGACTACTCTTTGCATTCATCATGCTGAAGAACGAGAGCGTGAAACTTTTGTCAAAAAATTAGCCTAACCTATTATAAAATATCTGGCTGGGTAACCGTATATCTTTTTAAATCGTTCGTCTTTTCAAGCAAATAATTGACTTCATTTTGAAGTATTCCATAAGTAACTTTCTCTGGATTTCTTTGAACGCTGGAAAATTCTCTTCTGTGGGTATGCTGACAAGAAAGCAGTGTCCCCAATACCAATCCTAACATTAGGAATTTTAGTATGTTTTTCATATCTCCTCCTGAGATTTAAGGTCCTTTTTAGACCACTTCAAACACACTCACTAACAAGCAAAATCCTTACCAAAATTTTCTATGAGTTATCAGCTTATTATAAGCACATTAGGATTTGAGAAATTATTTAGACACCATTATGAGACAACAAAGAGCCTATTTTATAAATTTAGTTTATGTAAAAATTATTTACACATGTTTTTGTCTAATAAATAGACAATTTCTATAATAACCTACACTTTTACCCTCTAAATTCTGTTTAACCCCCTGTTTTCTATCAAGGATAATTGGCAAAAAGATTGCTCATTAATTAGAAGCAGGAACAGTGTTCCTGTGTTATTAACAATTTAAAAAAGAAAGAAAATGAGAAACCAACAACACCCAATGAGCTTTCTATTTAAATGTTTCATGATCACTTGGATGTTTACTTCCCTGAGTATACAAGCCAAGCCGACTAACACCAGCGACTCTCCTTTTGATTTACTCGACTTAAACTCCTCGTATGCTAGCTGGGGTATCTCACCCACCAATAAAAAATCTTCCATAAACCTTCAAGAAGCTTGGCAAATATTAAATACACCTAAAAAGAAAATAGTTGTGGCGGTTATTGACACCGGTATAGATCCTAACCATCCTTTTTTCTCCAAAAGTTTATACTTGATGGATAGAAAAATAACCAGCAGTGAATATGGTATTGATTTTTCTAAAAATAGTAAAAATAAATATACTCCCTTTGATTATCATGGACACGGAACTCATGTGGCAGGAATTATCAGAAGCGTTGATCCATCAGTGCAATTATTAATTCTAAAATATTACAATCCCGAAGCTACAGGAAAAGACAATCTCAACTCCACCATAGATGCACTAAAATATGCTGTTGATAATAACGTGGACATTATCAACTATTCAGGTGGTGGACCAGAACCGGCTTTAGAAGAACTAAGAATTTTAAAGGAAGCTGAAAGAAAAGGTATTCTGATTGTGGCAGCTGCAGGAAACGAAGAGTCCAATATTGATCAGAAGAAAAGTGCTTACTACCCAGCTAGCTATGGGTTATCGAATATCATAACTGTATCAGCTTATGATATGCAGCTTAGTATGCTGGCGGTATCAAATTATGGCAAATACTCAGTTGATATCTTTGCTCCTGGACACCGGATCAAATCATCTTATCCTAACGGACGCTCTGGAATTTTAACCGGTACTAGTCAAGCTACCGCTTTCGTAACCGGTGTTGCTTCTCTGGTAAAATCCCAGTACCCCGCTTTCGATGGACCAACTATCAAGAAAATAATCACAGCTTCCGCAACAGAAGAAGTGAATTTCTTCAATAAATGCAAATCAAATGGAAGACTTAATGCTCACAATGCACTTAAAATGGCGAAGTCTTATGAAAACTTAAAAATCACGCCCCAACGAGAACTTGCCAATAAAAAAATCGGTCATATCCAATACCGGTTGAATAGAAAGGCCCAATAATCTCTTGTTTAATAAAAAAGATCTACGGATATACTACAAAATAAGAAAACATTTTGAGTCCCACTGAAATCACAATTAAATTTAAAAGCATTATTAACATGAAATAACCAACCCTAATAGTTCCCCAAATTTTAAGGGTCATAATCTGCTTCAATTTGCCTTGTTGGTTTTCTCGGTGCTCTATCCAGGAGGTTATCTTTGATACGTAAACTGAATTATCTGCAATAGTCTCCTTATCTGACGACATGACTTTATCTTTTATTTTTTGACTTAAGTATTTCTTAAGTCCTAGCTTTTCAAACTCTGCCACTAAATGGGTAAGTTCCAAGTAAAAATATTTCCGATTTGCTTCAACTGGATCAATATGGTCAAAGAAATATTGAAGAAGGTTATCCAAACGCCTTTTTATTGCTAATTCATATTTAAGATACCTAGAATACTTTTTATCAACAATGAAATAAACCAATTTTCTAAGGGATCCCATACGATAGAAGTTTTCCTGGATATCATAAAAACACATATGTCCAAAAGGTTTGCCAATAAAATTAAAATTCAATTGGAAACCACAGGCTTCGCACTCTTTATCAGTTAGATAAACACTCTGACATCTGGGACATTTTTTGATTTCTTTGACATTTTCAAAGTGTGGTAAGTCACCTTGAATCTTAACTTCCATGTTTTCATTCATGCCTAAATCCTTTTATTCATACCCTCTTAGTTATGATACCCAAAGGTTTTGGATGTTGGCAATTACCTGGTAAAGAATTAGAATATCTTTTTAATCACTTAAAGCATCCGAGAAAATATGTCAGGATTGTTTATTAAAAAGAATATTGCTTTTGTTTTCAGTTACCTGGGAGGAATTTTGTACGCCCTGGGATTTCCGATTGAATTCATGCCATCATTTTTTCTAGCACCCATGATAGGCGTAACTTTTTTTTTCGCATCAATATTTAAGGAAAACTCAAAAAAAATAAAATTTACACATTTCCTCCTTTTTTCTCTGGGAGCTTATACCCTTGGTTATTACTGGATTCCATACACCATAGAAGAATTTGGAAATATCAATTTTCCGTTTAACCAAATGCTTGGCGCTTTGTTTTCTCTCATAATATTTCCCCATTTTTTTATTTTGATTTTTATTTCAAATTTACTTAAAAAGATAACTACTCTAAAAATATTTTCAAAAATTGCCTACCCTCTCATTGCCTTGATTATCACGCTTTTGGAGCATTTAACCCCCTCTCAATTTCCCACCTATTTGGCCCATCCTTTCGGATATCTTGCTCCCCATCTCTCCTTGGCACCAGTTTTTGGAACAATCATTTTTTCCTTTATGAGTTTTTGGTTAATTCTGACTCTAACGCTTAAACCTGTGCATATAAAAAATATAATCATCTCCGCCAGTGCTTTTTGTTTATTTATCTTTTGCAATTTTATACACCCTCTGTCTTCCCTAAGTGCTCCTGATAATGAGAACAAGCAACTTTCCATCCGAATGGTTCAAGCGAATATTGGAAATTTTTTAAAACTAACTTCAGAAGAAGGTGATGCCAATTCAGTTTATGAAGTACTTGCCAGATATAAGAACATGAGTACTGACCCAACAATTAGTCCAGACCTTATTATCTGGCCGGAAACTGCCTATCCTAGAACGCTCTACTCTAAATTTTTACAAAATAATAACTCAGAAATTCCTAATCTTTTTAAGGAGATCATGCAATTTCAAAATGCCGACCTCTTCATAGGCGGCTACGACTACGACAAACTGGATAACACTTCTACTTTTGAAGCGGAATACAACGCGGCTTTTCTATTTAAATCTTCCAATCAAAGTCTACCCGTCTACGACAAGGTATACCATAAAATAATTTTACTCGCCTTTGGAGAGACTCTTCCATTTGGAATTTTCAATAAATATCTAGGTAGATATATCCAAAATATTTCGTACTTCAAAAAAGGCAGTCAATTTACGCTGTTTGAAACTAAGAAAAATTCTTTGTTTATTTCATCGATATGTTATGAAATTCTTCAACCTTCGTTTATCCGAAAATATTTAAATACTGTGGAAAAGGAACCTCACTTTATCATTAATTTAACCAACGACTCATGGTACGGAATTTCCAGCGAACCTTATCAACATCTCTTTCTCTCCAAATGGCGGGCCTATGAGTTTAAAATACCAATTATTCGTATGACCAATACAGGTATCTCTTCCATCATTTTCCCTGACGGAAGTGAATCCAAAAGATCAAAACTTTCTAGCGTAGAAAATCTCGACTTAACATTTACTTTCACGGATAGAGCACCGACTATTTATCAACAATATGGTTATGTACCTTTTTTCATTTTTTGGTTATTGATTTGTGCCTTTACGTTGCTGTTAAATTATCGCAAAGAAAAACCTTCGCTCAGTAAATCGTGAAGTCTTAAAAAGCCCATAAACACACCGTTGGGGTCAATGATAGGCAGAACATTTAAGGGCTTGGGACGATTTTCCATCAAAACTAATGCATCCATGGCCAGATCTTCAGGATAACCAATTATAGGGGAAGGATTCATAACTTCACTCAAAGCTATATTTATGTTGGTTTCAACTTTGGTAAAGGCCCTGCGAATATCACCCTCTACCACAATACCTTTTAAAATACCCATATCATCAATGATCGCGCACGCACCTACCGGATATCTAGTCATTTCCAAAATAGCCTCTCTAAAGCTACTGGATTCCATTAAAGTGGGGCACTCTTCTTTTTTACGCATCAAACTCACCACTTTCATCAACATACTTTTACCTAAAACTCCTGCGGGATGATTAATCGCAAAACCTTCCTTATTGATACCAGCAATTGATTCATATAAAACTGCCATGGCATCCCCCATGGCCAGTGCTACTGTGGAACTAGTGGTAGGAGCTTGGTTGTTAATACATGCCTCTTTATCTACACCGCAATCTAAAACTATTCCGCATTCACTGCCAATGGCCGATAAAGTATTTCCTAAAAGTCCAATTTTTTGCTCTCGTGGAATAGATAAAAAGGGCAATAATTTTAAAATCTCTTCGGTGGCTCCCGATTTACTAATAAAAACCATGCAGTCATTACTTCTAAGTCTTCCGAGATCACCATGTAGCGCTTCGACTGGGTGAAGAAAAAATGATGGTAGACCTAGCGATGAAAAGGTCGAGGCGAGCTTTTGACCAATCATTCCCGACTTTCCCACTCCACAAAAGACCAATTGCCCCCCCATTCTTTGAATCATATTAAATAAATCCGTGAGTTTTTGCACCAACTCTTGGCTTAATCTTTCTTTGGCAGATACAATGGCCATTGCCTCAAGTTCCAAAACCTTTTTCATTGTCAGTAGATTATCCATACTTTCACCATGCTTTTTATAAACCAACCCAGAGTATTGTAACTTATCTAAAATGACACTATCAATCTTTGCTTTATAATTTTTACAAATATGTTAAAATAGGGACAGGAGAACACTTTTGACAAATAATATTCTAAGAAAATCGTTCCTATTTTTATTAATATATCTTGTATCTTGCACTTCTTACGAGCAATTCAAATACATAACTGACGAATTCGAAATTCCATCACAAGTTTATAACGCAACCTATGCCCAAACCTGGCAAGCCGTTATACAATTTGCCAAGAAATATGACCTTGCTGTGCAAAATCAGGAAGCAGGTATTATCAAAACTAGAGACATAGATAATACGCTTGAACTGAATTTCACCGATTCCTTTGGCTCTAAAGATTCCGTAAAATCGGCTAAATTTAAAGTTATAATCAATGTCGTTAAAGGCTATCGAGGAAATAAAGAAATCACCAAAGTCACAATTTTTAAAAGACAGATGGTGGAACAAGATTTTTTACAAGGATACAAAGTTATTGCCAGCGATGGGATCTTTGAAAAGGTGGCCCTTTACCGCATAGGTAAAATTTTAAGCGTTGATAATAAAATCCAAAATATTGAAAAGGTTAAACAAGAAGAGGATGCCAAAAAGTTCTAGCTCAAATTTTGGTTTCAGCTAAACTCATTCGTTTCCAAAATTGTCGTTTATTTACCTTCTCCCCTTTAGGTGAGGATTTTCCGGTTAATTGCCCTAATGAATAATCCATTTCTTCAAAAATATCTTCATATTTTTTATCATTAATCATTACGAAAAGTGGCTTTTTGGCTTCTAGTAATTTTAAATCACCAACAGTTTTAATGACATTTTTTATAATGTTTGTTCTCTTGTAGACGTTTTTAACATTATAATAATTTTGCTGATCATAGAGCATTGCCCAAACTCTTGACCCATAAGGTTTTAATTTAAGACTTTTGATATTTTCCAGCGCTTGAATTCTAACCAACAACGAACTATCCCCCAAGGCGTCTGCATAGACTGGACCATAGTCGCTTAGTTTTAGGGCCAATAATGTCTTTAAGCTTGCCATTCGCAATACCCAGCTAGGGTGTTTACTAAACTTAGCAATAAATGGGGCAGCTTGCTTGCCCACAATCCTGCCCAATAAAAAAGTGGCAATCCAGCGATTTTTATCAGGATATTCAGAACTTTTCATAACGTTAACTAGCACCGGAACAGATTTCCCAGCAAGCTTCAAGGTTCTCTCTTTAAGCGCAAAAAGATCTTTGTGATTGAGTTCTTTTTTATAGGTATCATTCAAGGCGGAAAGTACTGGTTCTTTTTTAAAATCCATCAAGTTATTTGACTTTTTAATATTCGCATAAGCACTTACGTTTAATACCAAACCCAAGGCAACAATCATACATAGCTTAAATTTCATATTAACCTCAAAAACTAACCAAGCATTTTTTCAAATTCACTAAGCAGCTCTTCAGCTGATTTTTGATCTTCTGCCATTTTTCCGGAATCAGCAGCTTCTGTAGTAACCCCTTCCTCAGCTGGTTCAGGTTCAGCACTAGCAGCTGCTTTCGGCTCAGGTTCTGCAATATCTTCTGGCATTTGAGCAGCTGTTTCAGGTTCAGGCTCGGACTCAAGTTCTGGTTCTGGCTCTGGCTCTGGTTCGGCTTCAGAAGTAGCAGCTGCTTCTGCTAAAATTGGAGTAGCTGCTGCTGCACCTGTACCCTTTAGTGCTTCTAAAGATTTTCTTAATTGCTCATTTTCTTGTTGAAGTCTCTTTAGATTCGCCAAATCTTCTTCAATTATTTCATATTCCATCAGCCTTTCTTTTAACTCATCTCTCTCGGCGGTTATTACATTCAATTTGCTCTGCATTTCATCACTTGAAGCATTTTTAGCGCCAAGCTCTTTAGCTTCTTGAGCTTTTTTATCCGCTTCTACCAATTGTTTTTTCAACTCAACGATTTCTTCTTGAAGTTTTTTAATTTCTTTGGCACTAGCGTTGGGATCACCAGCACTTCTAAGCTGTGTCTCAAGATCCTGAATGATTCCATTTTTTTCACTTAGTTGCTGCTTTAATCGATTGATCTCAGCATTTTTTTGATTCAACTCTTCTTCTGAAATTCCGGTTGTCACCGTCGTTCTTTTTAGGTTTTCCACCGGAAGGACTGAGGGAATACCTTGGCCTAATTCGAGTCCGCCCCCTCTAAATAGAGAGGATTTAAGCGCAGTAGAATTTTGGATGATGGAATCCAAATAATTTTTTACGACACTGGCAGGAATTTGATGTGATAATTCATGAAATTTTTTTCTATTGTATAGCCAGTAAATTATTATAATACCTAAAACAAGGATCAACAGTCCGATAATAATAATCATCGCTTCCTGCCCAAAATCGGTTAAAACAAGTTTCATCGATTCCACTAAAATCCCTCCATGGAAAAGGTACAGAAAATTGTGAGCCAATTAAGATCACTCACATTCGGTCTTGGCGATCAACACGCTACACTAAATATTATACCCAATTTACCAGGAAATACCCAAATTATTTTGATTTAAGTGGATAAAACCAGACTAGTTTGGTCAATCTTAATCGAACTTAATTTTGATTAATTATCTCAATTATTTTTTTATACAATGGAGGTCTGGCTCCCACAATCGATGATTGGAAGGGATGAAAATTTTCTCCCGAATAATTGGTAATCCTGCCCCCAGCCTCCTTCAAAATCAATCCAGCCGCTGCCACATCCCAAGGAGATAAATTTTTTTCAAAAAAACCGTCCCACAAACCAGAAGCTACATAACAAATATCCAAAGCTGCACTACCAAAACGTCTTACTCCTCTGGACGTACATACTAGCTTTTTAAAAAGTTTAAATTCGCTATGGACCGGCACACCTTTTTCGCTAGCAAAACCAGTTACCCAAATAGTATCTTGAATATTTTTGAAATTTTTATCTATAAACAATTTTCTTTTTTTATGATGATGTGAAGGTCCCACATAAAAAGCACCATACGAAGAAATCGCATAAAACAATTCACCAGTTGCTGGTCGGTGAATAACTCCAATTAGCGGTACTCCAAAGTGTACCAAGGCAATAGAAATACAATAATAATCAGAACCATTTAAAAAATTATGGGTACCGTCCAAAGGATCCACCACCCACAAAGCTTCTTGATTCTTTAGTTGCTCGTATGCTGCCGAGGTTTGATGAAGTTGATAAAAATTTTCCTCACCTAAAATATGGTGTGATGGATATTTTTTTTTGATTCTATCAAATATCTTTTTTTCTGTAGCGATGTCCGCCTTGGAGACGACGCCTTGGGCTTGTTTGTTATCAACTTTTAAAGAATGTATCTTTTTTTGGAATTGTAAAAGAGTTTTTCCTGCATCTTGAGAAAGTTCAATCGCAAAATTTTGCATTTCATATAATTGTTTCTTAGAGAATTTATTGGTCTTTGTTTTCATCTGAGATCTCACTATCAGATTCATCATCATCCTGGTCTTTATGACTAATGACATACTCTTCACTTAACCACTTGCCCAGGTCAATCATTTTACATCTGTAGGAACAAAAAGGTCTAAATTCACTTTGGTAATAATTGAATTTTTTTTTGCATTTAGGGCATTTAATTTCTAGTGTTTTATTCTTCATAATTTTTACAATAGCTTTCAAATAAGCTGATTAATTGCTTGGTGAATGCCTCGGCATGTTGGGGTTTTATAAATTGCTTTTGCTCTATGCATGAAATAACCCGTATTCCTTTTACCGAACTCGAAAGCCAAGCTTCGTCGGCATTTAGTAAATCATTTTTTGTATAAAATCCTTCTTTAATTTCCCATGCATTTTCCTTTAAACATTTTATAAAATGACTTCTAGTAACTCCATCCAAAATACCTGCTTTGACATCCGGTGTATAAATCGTATTACCTAATCTAAAAAAAAGATTACTCGTAACACCTTCTAAAAGAATATTATCTTGATTTACTAAAACAACATCCTCAAACCCTCTCTCTCTGGCATTCCTAAGCATTTTAGCAGACTCCATATAAGATCCAATCTTTATGCAGGCTGGTTGATTACTTTTATCTTGTTTGCATACATCAAATGCCACCGTGATTTCACTAATAGCTTTTAAACTGTAATCAATTGGATTAGCTGTAATAAAAAATTTAATACTATCGGGTTTTTTTCCCAGATCAGTTCTATCCTCATTGAAAGGATAAAGGGTGATTCTTAAAGAGATATCCATTTCAGAGTTTTGTAAGGTTTGCTGTAATTGCAAAATACCCTGTAAAATTTGACGACGTAGCGTCTCCCATGTGAATATATTTTCACTATAAAAATAATCCAAATTCATTTTTAAACGGCTTAAATGATCGTCAAGAAATAGAATTTTCCCGTTATAGGTTCTAAACGTTGTAAAAATAGTTTCCCCAAATAAAACCCCCCGATTATCAAATCGGAGCCCCCCACTATTTAGATCAACAACATTATTACCATCAAAAATCAAGGTCTCCATTTGACTGATCCCGATTGTTTTATTTTTGGTTATAATACCGGATTAATTCATAATGGCAAATCTACTTTTTTTCAAATTTAGAAAGTAAATTATGGATTTTCATATAATCGAACGGTTTCATCAAACACCCGTCCGAATACATTGAAATTTCAGATCCAATTTTTTCCACAATTCCTGTCATTATAAAAATTTTCCCCTCAAAACCGGGTAACTTTTTAATTTTTTTGATCATTTCCTCGCCATCCATATTAGGCATTAAAAGGTCTGTAAACACATACTTGTAACTATTTTTCATAACAAAATCTAAACCAGCTTCCCCATCGTTTGCAATATCCACCACAAAGCCCATCTTGGATAAACGCTCTCCAAGAATATTTCGAATTTCACTTTCATCATCAACTACTAGAACCCTCCCCTCCATCAGGGGACTTACAAGATTTAAATGCGGTGTTGAATCTGTTTTAGATAATGGTAATTTTATATTAAAAGTAGCACCCATCTGGGGTTGACTGATTAAATCAATATTTCCACCACTGGCCTCGATAATATTTTTAACAATCCCCAGTCCTAAACCGCTTCCTTTTCCAACTTCCTTGGTAGTAAAAAAAGTATCAAAGATCTTCTCTTGCACTTCTAGGGTCATGCCAGTCCCATTATCTGTAATTTTTACTACTCCCCAATCTTCATCGATCATGGTTTTTATAACAATAATTCTTCTTTTGTTATATTCAGTAGCATCTTTGGCATTTGACAATAGATGGGTAATGACTTGTTGAAATTTATTGAAATTACCAAGTATCCAAAAATTTCCTTTTGAGTATTCCTTGATAATATTTACGTTGGCTTTTTCGAACACCATATACAACATGTCTAAAACATTATCGATTACTTCATGCATATCAATTCTAACTACTTCAACATCATTTTTACAAGCATAGCTTCTTAATCCACTAACTATGTTCGCAATCCGATTAGCCGCCATTTTCTGTTTTTGGATATTATTTAATAATTCCGTTTTAGAATATTCATCTTTATTTATTTTCGCTTCAAACAGTTCTATATACCCATTGATAATGGCCAGAGGGTTATTAATTTCATGCCCGACACCTGCCGCCAATTGCCCTAAGGAAGCTAATTTAGATGATTGAAATAATTTTTTCAGCATGATTTCTTTTTCATTTTCCATTTGAACTTGCAGTGAAATATCCTCTAAAAAACACACTACATATCTTGGTCTGCCAAATTCATCATCAATTCTGTTAAAAGACATTTTTCCGTGAATGATTTTATGATTGCCCTTAATTAACTTTTTCTCAACAGTACAAGAATTAATTTCACGTTTCCCCAGTTTCAAAAAGGTATCAGTATCAATTCCTTGATTATCAATGTGCGTAAAATCATTTAAGGTTTTTGCAATCATATCCTCCTGTGCTTGCCCCATTATTTCACATGCTCTTTGGTTAACTTTTAAAATGACCCCACTGGGGTCAAAAAATATAATCCCCACGTGGGCATGTTCATACATTGATTGATATACATCATGATCAATTGTGAGAGAAGATTTTCTTAATGGACTAATCATTTATATTTTCACTTGTTTAACGTACGTTGTTCATTATCCTGATCGGTATTTTTTAAGAAAAATTATGGTTAATCAGGGTTTATTGAGCGTCTATGTTATAACGGTAGGCAGAAAGAACTGAACTCATTCATAATGATATATTTATACTAAATCACTTAGGTAATATTTTTTGAAAACATCTTTTAAATCTTTTCCAATCTTTGACCAAATCTCTCTTGCTTTGCAATCAGATGATTTCAAACAGTTCCCTGGTTGATCGATGCAAAAAACAAGATCTATAGGCCCCTCCACTGCTTCAAAAATCTCTTCTATGGATATTTTATTGGCATCTTTGCCAAGTTCATACCCCCCCAGTTTTCCTTTATAACTATTCACCAGTTTTTTATCTTGTAGTTTAACTAATAAGGAGGCTAAATATTTAATAGAAAGATCCTGACCTTTCGCAATTTCCTTCAAGGTTATTTTTTTTTGACCTTTTATCTTAGCCAATTCAACCATTGCCCTTAAGGCGTATCTACCTTTCGTTGAAATTTTCATCATATTGCCTTTATTAAATACTTATATAGTGGAGAAAATCAGTCTTTTTATAACATATCAAGGTGGAAATATAAAATTAATTATGAAGGTAAAAAATATTTTCCTCAATTAAAGATTTAAGAATTCTTAAATCAACTAACTACTTTATCCACCGAATAGCCTAATGTAAGTTTAGGGAGCAAATGATGCGTTATATTTTTAATGAGAAAGTCGATTTGGAATGTCTTTCTCACGATTTAAAGCAAATGGAAGAAGATAATCAAATCAAGACGATTTGTATTTATACAACTTATAATAATCCAGTCAATCCAGAGTATTTTTTTGAAGTGTTCTCAAAATGTGAAAAGCAAATATTTGGCGCTTTTTTCCCTGGAATTATTTATAAGTCATCAGTATTTATGACCGGTTATTTACTCGTTGGTTTCGACTCACACTATAATATAAATAGTCATGTTATTCAGGAGCTAAGTGATAAAAATATTAATGAACTGGAAAAAGATATTAAGAATTTAAACTTCAATCAAGCCGAAGTTAAAACAGTTTTGATCACTCTAGATGCCTTTTCAAAAGGAATAAAAAATTTTATCAATGCTTTTTTTAATATCTATTCACTTAACTATAATTACGTAGGGGGAGGTGCTGGTGCGGTGGATTTCATTTCCAGGCCCTGTGTGTTTGATAATAATGGGATCTACAAAGACAGTGCTTTGATTGTAACTATTAACCTGGCAAGCGTTGTTGGCACAAACCATGGTTTCAATCCGATTGATGGACCTTTCTTGGTTACTAAATCATCCGAAAATATCATAGAGGAAATTGAATATGAGCCAGCCTTTGATTTTTATAAAAAAATAATAGCTAAGCATCATCCTCATCCTATTGAAGGTAATGATTTTTTTGAAATTTTTAAAAACTACCCTTTAGGTATACCTAAATTACAGTCAGAGGCCATTATTCGCGAAGCCGCAAAAATAATCAATAAAACCGCCATTGAATGTTTCAGTTCATTTCCCGAACATACTTCCATTTTTGTGATGAATGGCAATAATGAATCTTTCATTAAAGGCTCTATGCTAGCGTCACTTGAAGCAGACAACGAGGAAGTGGATTCCTTTGCTTTCGTCCTCGACTGTTTTTCCCGAGCTAACATTTTAGGCGATGAATACTCAAAGATGTTAAATCTAATAAGGCTAAGAGATGAAATGATTTTTGGTGCTCTAAATATTGGGGAAATTGCTAGCAAGCAAAAAAATTATTTAGAATATTTGAACAAAGCCTGTGTTATTACCCGGTTTATTTTATGATTAATGAGAATTTATTTAAATATAGTATTTTACTTGATTTGTCGCTTTCTTTGTCAACCACATCTGACTCTACAACCCTTATAAAGAATGTTTTAATAAAAATTATTCGGTCCCTTAATTGCTCCTCCGGCAGTATTTATATGATCAATCGGATTTCTTCTGAGGAAGGTACCCTCAAAAAAATGGCTTGCATTCCTTATTCAATAGACCAAATCGAGGACAAATTTAGCAAAATTATCGCCATTAATCATGCCTATAAACTTAAAACTATACATGAGCTACTTGAATCATTTCCCATGACTCAGCAATTAGATAGCCAGAGTTTTTATCACTTTCTACCGTTGCCAGAACTAGGGTTTATTTTTCTAGAAACTAAAGGAAAACAAATAGAAAATAGTTTTTTAAAAATGCTAAATCCGATACTAATTAGAATTACTGATATTATTTTTAGCAATTCTCAAAAAGTTAATCTAATGGAATTTAGAAATATGTTCGAAGCAGTTGATGATTATATAGTTATGTACGATCATAAACAAGATCAAATTCTAGATGGTAATATTGCGTTTTGGTCAGTCTTAGAGAGATCAGAAACTCCTCCCTTGTATGAAAGTATAAAAAAATTTCTTGAAATTAATAACAGTAGCGATTTGTCTAACGAAATTGAATACATCTTAGCAAAACAAAAAATCACTGCTAATTTCAACATGGAAGGAAAAATTATCACACCTCAGAAAGAAATTCCGGTGGCGATAAGGATCTTAAGTAAGAGCGAGGACAGTACTGATAAAATTGCTTTTATCATGAAAGATCTTTCTATAAAAGAGGAACTTGAGAAACAAAAATCAGTCTTTGAAGCCGGGCAACGTCTGGTGGGACTTGGAGAAATGGCCGGAAATATTGCGCATGAAATAAATAATCCGCTAGCGATTATTGCGGGAGCAGCTAAGCTGCTCGAGTTATCCTTAAAAAAATTTGATTTACCCAACGCCGAATCCATGTTTAGTCAGATTGAATATATAGAAAAAGCTACACAAAGAATGTCCACCATTATTACCAGCCTCAAAAGGGTATCCAGAGACGGCAGTTTGGAGGAAAACAAGATCACTCCTATTTATGAAATAATTCATGATGCACTAGATTTGAGTAATCATCGACTCAAACAAAATGCTATTAAACTTGAATATGATCAGAAAAACTTTAAAATTAATTGCAAGCTTACCCAAATTTCTCAAATCATTGTAAATCTTTTAAATAACTCCATTTATGCAGTTAAAACTTTATCTGAAAGATGGATTAAGATAGAAGAAGAAGAAACTCCCAACACCATAAGAATTCGCATTACTGATAGCGGGAATGGCATATCAGAAGATACTCAAGTCAAAATGATGAATAAATACTATACATCAAAGCCTGCCGGGGAAGGGACCGGGATTGGACTAAGTCTTTCCCGAGAAATAATGATTAAACACAACGGAATTTTATTTTATGATAAACAGTGTATAAACACGTCATTTGTATTGGAGTTTCCTTCGATTGCCCAGCCCAATTTATAATGAGTCGGTTCGTCATTATTTAACTAACTTTTTAACAATAAATTGGGCGTCTAATTTTAGACGCCCAATTTTTATCTAACTTCAATCAAACGAGGTTTTACTTTCTCTGCTTTAGGTATTGTCAAATATAATACACCATCTTCCATATTAGCTTTGATTTTCTCCTGGTTAATTTTCTCGCCTAGCTCAAAAACCCTCTCATAATGGCCAATATTATACTCACCGTAAAGAGGGCGATAATCTGCATACTCACTGGTTTCAATTTTTCCTCTAAGACTCAACATATTATTGTCTAAATTTACTTCCACGGAACCCTTTTTTACTCCAGGCATTTCCACTTCCATCATTAGTGCATCATCGTTTTCGTAAATATCTACATCTGGTGTAAAGATTTTTTCTGCTCTCGTATATTCGTTTTTTTTCTCCAATTCATTTTTTCTTTTAATTTCTAACTCTTGTTTTGTCATAAACCACCTCCTGCTTATTGAATTTCAATAGTTCTAGTTTTGGAATTGTCATCTTTTTCCAAGGTTAACGTTAAAATTCCGTCAGCTAAAAAAGCCTGTACTTTCTCTGGATCAATTCTATAGGGCAACTTCATAGATCGGTTAAAAGTACCAAACATTCTTTCTCTGCGGTGATATCTAACATTTTCTTTTTCAGAATTTTTCATCTCACCAGTCAAAGAAATAACATCGTTTTCCAGTTTAATCTGTAAATCTTGTTTTTTTAATCCGGGAACTTCAGCTTTTAAAACCAGCTTATCATCCATTTCAAACATGTTGATCCCAGGATAACTCCCCCTAGCAAAAGTGGTTCTACCCCAAAAGTCATTGTTAAAGATTCGGTCTAGTTCTCTTTGCGTATTAAAAATATCACTATAAAACATATCCACCTCCTTGATGCATTTTAAATTTTTCACACCCTCAAGATGGGTACCTTTTATTTATCGTCAAGTAGATTTATTATTTTTTTATTTTTTGCAAGGTAGGATTGACAATTTCTTTTTTGACACCATCTTATTTAGATGAATGTCACGTTCTTGGCAACTTAACTAAAAAAGTAGTTCCTGATTTTTCTAAAGATTCAAAATCAATCATACCGCTTAAGTATTTTTCTGTGAATAATTTCATACTATAAGTACCGAGACCTCGTCCTTTTCCTTTTGTAGAAAAGGACCTTTTGAAAATTTTAGCCTGAATTTCTTCTGGTATATATCCTTCGTTGTGGATCATCAATTTAACATATTTTTTATCCACGTGGGTTTTTATGGTAACTAAAGATTCTTTGTTAGAAGCTTCAATGGCATTTTTTATCATATTTACAATAACTCTTCTTAATATAGTTTCATCTGTTTCAATTACCATCCCCTCTAAAGCATGATCAAATTCAAATAATAGCCGGTTTTCCTTATATATTTCCTGCAAAAGAATTATAATTTCCTGAATAAACGTACGTATTTCTATTGGAGAAAAACGGATTTGCAACTCACCATTTTCAGCATCTGCCAAAATTTTTTGACCTTTAACTTCATCCCACATCTTGTCATAAGTTTTTTTGACTCTTTCAAATTTAATTGAATTATTTTTATCCTTTTCAAGCATAAGTAAATGTCCATTCATAATCGTCATAGTGTTACTGATATCATGAAAAAATATTCTTTCAAGCATGCGACGTCTCTTTTCGTTTGAAATATCCTTAATAATGAGCAACGTATAGCGGTTACTCATCACTTCAAACAAAACAGGTCGAACTAAAAATTCCAACACCTTATTATTTTTTTGCAAGAAAGATATTTCATATTCCTTGATTTCAGCAGTACCTTGAAACAATTTATTAACTGTGCAATGATTACAAAAAGTGGCCTGGCCACATTCTTTAGCTCCGTCTGCAACGTTACTACACGAAATATATGTACCAAATCGTTTTCCGAGAACTTGTTGATTATTGTCAGCAATATTTTTAAATATTTTATTGCAATATATAATTTGACCGGCATTATTTAAAACGACTATAGAACAAAAAACTTCATTCAAAACCAAGCTACCTACAGCCGATGATTCAAAAAATATTTTCACTTCCTGATTTTGTAAAATGATATTTTCTGGAATTGGTTCGCTTATTTGCTTATCCATACACGCTTGATTTTAGCCTTGTTTATCTCTATTAAGTAATTTTAATCTTTTCTTGGGTTATAACCAAAGGAATATTTATAAATATTAGAAACAAATCCAGAAAACCAATTTCGCATTACTTGATTCTACAAGTTAGGAATTTAATATAAGATTAAATCTATCCATCATTACCTATAGCGCCAATAGGACATGCATCCATTTGTTCTTGCACTAAAGTTTCCTCACTTGGGTTGTTCGGCTGACGGGTTACATAGGCTTCCCCGTTCTCGTCTTCTGCAAAAATGCTAGGTAAGGAGCCATAACATACTCCACAAGCAATACAGCCCTCTCCACTATCATCTGCTGAAGATGTACAATACCATTTACCATTGACATTTTTTGAATGTTTCATTAGTTTATTGGCCATACTTTTGCTCCTTTGTATTAACTTATTAATAGATTTATAGTTCTAAAATTAATAGTATAAGTAAGTGTTTTAATTTTACTACAACAACGGAAATTTTATGACATTTAAATCAGATTTGGAAATTGCGTCAAGTGCCCACCTCAAAAAAATTGATGAAATTGCCTCTCTAATCGGATTAACTACCGACGATTTAATTGTTTACGGAGATTACAAGGCTAAAATCAAGCTTGATTCTATAAGAAAAATATTAACTAAAAAACCAGGAAAACTCATTTTGGTAAGTGCTATTACCCCCACTCCGGCGGGGGAAGGCAAAACCACGGTAAGTATTGGGCTCACCCAGGCACTGAGACAAATTGGAAAAAATGCATTAGTGGCCATTCGTGAACCATCCTTGGGACCTTGTTTTGGAGTCAAAGGCGGAGCTGCTGGTGGTGGATATTCCCAAGTTTTACCGATGGAGGACATCAACCTGCATTTTACGGGAGATATTCATGCAGTAAGTGCATCTCATAACTTGATTGCGGCAGCACTTGATAACCATATTCATTATCGTTTTAAAAATCGTATCTCCATCAGAGACACCTATTGGAAAAGAGTAATGGATATGAACGACCGTTCCCTTCGAGAAATTATTATTGGTCTAAAAAAGAATGGTTTTGCCAGAGAATCTGGTTTTGAAATAACTGCAGCCTCTGAAATAATGGCCATTTTATGTTTGTCTAAAGATTACGAGGATCTCAAGCAAAAAATTGGTAATATTTTGTTAGCGCAAACCCTTGAAGATGAGAAACCATTCTTCGCCAGGGATTTAAAAATTGCCGGAGCCGCTACTGCTTTGCTTAAAGACGCCCTTCTTCCCAATTTAGTTCAAACCATAGAGCATGGGCCGGCGCTTATACACGGTGGTCCTTTTGCCAATATCGCCCAGGGTGCAAACAGCATCTTAGCCACCAAGCTTGCTCTTAGTCTGTCGGATTATGTAGTAACCGAGGCAGGTTTTGGATTTGATCTTGGTGCCGAAAAATTCTTTAATATAGTCTCAAGATATGGCCAGTTTTCTCCGCAGGCAGTAGTCTTGGTAGCATCCGCGCGCGCACTTAAAATGCATGGAGGTGTAAAAAAATCGCAGTTACAAAATGAAAACACCTCTGCCATAAAAATTGGGGCATGCAACTTGGAAAAACACATTGAAAACGCTAAAAAATTTAATGTGGAAGTTATGGTTGCCATCAATAAATTTCCCAATGACTCTTTAGAAGAAATCAAAGTGATAGAGGAAATTTGCAATCAAAACAATATTATTTCCTCAGTAGTAGAAGTGCGAGAAAAAGGTGGCTTAGGGGGCGTTGATTTGGCCCAAAAGCTCGTATCAAAACTTGATCACAATACCTATCAAGCTAAACATTTGTATGAATGGACCGATTCTGTAGAAGATAAGATTAATACTGTAGCAAAAGAAATATACGGGGCTAAAAATGTTCATTTTGAAGCGAAGGCCAAAAGCGATTTAGAACTGATTTATAATAATAATCTAAATAATCTTCCAGTCTGTATTGCTAAAACTCAAAACTCTCTGTCCGATGACCCTAAAAAAATTGGCAGACCTCAGAATTTTACACTTACCGTGCGAGAAATTATTATATCCAGCGGAGCAGGTTTTCTGGTTCCTTTAACCGGCGAAATTATGAGGATGCCTGGTCTTCCCAAACACCCATCAGCCAATGATATGGATATTGATGCCAACGGAAATATTTCCGGTTTGTTTTAATTTACGCTTCTTGAGAACTTTCATTATGATAAACTATCAATTCATCCTCGGTATTTAACAGCTTTTCTTCAGTCAGTTTTTGTTCTTCGCCTAAGTCAGCTGTCAACTGACTTACCCTGACAAGCGTATCCAGGTTACCTTTCAAATTATCATAAAAAGACTTCATCCGAGTGATCATGTCTTCATCAATTTTTTGTCCTTCTTTGGCATTGACTCCCATATTGAATGTATCATTTTCTATATGGTTCCTGGTCAAATCTACTTTTTTCTTATACTCACTCAAATCAGGAGATTTCACATCCACTAATATCATCTGCATTTTGGAAAGGTGAACATCGAAGTTTTTTAAATTAGCAACGAATTGACTAATCTCTTTGTCAAAGGCCCGCAATTCCAATTTAATTTTCATAAGAGCGCTGGAAAAACTTTCTGGATTAATCTTGGGTGACTTAGTAAAAATTAAAGTTTGTTCAAGAGTTTGCCCCACATTGGACTTACAATTTTCAAGTCTTATCAGCGCTTCTTTAAACCCCTCTCTGGATAATCCGATATTGCGATAAATTTTTAAATTTTCTTCATGATTATTAACTAACTGAGTGGATTGATCATATAGATTACATTGCTCCTTCAGCATGACTTTAGAGGCATTAATAGTGGTTAAATAGATTTGTTCCGTTTTTCTGCGAAGTTCAACTAAACGAATTATAAGATCCTTACTCTCTTGAAAATCTTTTACTTCATTTTTCACATAAACATCTTGTTCAGATAAAATGTTTTTCACATCACAAAGCAATTTGTGTTTGTCATATAACTCATTTTCTAAACGTTCGATTTCACTTACCAGTCCATTTTTTTGTTGCGTTAAAAATTCAGCAAGTTTTATAAACTTTCCAAACACCGACTCAATTCCGGCAATATTGAAATCTTCCCTGATTTTATCTTTAAACTCTTTATCAAAATCCCCTCGGATTAGGGTCTCAAGAGATCTACACACCGGGCCCAACAATGATTTCTTCTGATCCTTAATGGTTTCTTCTAAAAACATGAGCGGATAGAAAAATACCATAATTCTTTTTTGGTCATCAATTTCAACCGGGGATATATACATTTCATAAGGAGCGAAATCTTTTTGTTCCTGCTTAACTTGTATTTGATAAATACCTGCTAAATTATTGTTTAAAGCTTCTAGGATAGGATCATTTTCGCCTAGATTAGTAAAGCGTTGTAAAAATTCCCAGTTAAGAGCATCTCTTTTATTTTTATATTCGTTTAAATTCCATTCAGAGTAAAACAGAGCATTTGCCCACACCAAATTTAAATTAGAGTCAAGTAGCAGTGCGGGGAAAGGAAGAGCTTCCTGAAAAATATTTCCAAAACTCATCCGACTTTTTACCCATGAATGGTATTTCTGCATTTCTTGATAAAAATCTTTGGAAAAATGGTCATTCATTCTAAAGTCGGGAGCAATAATACCTTCTTGAACACATTCTAGGATTCTCGTCTCAATCTTTTTAATAGATCTATATACATTTTTTTGATAGAGCCAACCTCCAAGTACCATTGCACTTAATAAAAATACCAACATCCCCGCAAAACCAATAAACATCATTTGAGAATTTTTTTGGAAGCTCATTTTAGCCACAGCAATTTCAGGTTCAATTAATTTCAGCCAGGAATTATAAGATGTATTTAATTTTTGATACTCTTCCGCGTATTTTTTTAATTCCGGTAGGTAGCTGCTAAGCATATCTTGCTCCACTTTAAAACTTTGAAGCTTTGCCATAATGCTAGTTTTATCAAAGGTGGAAAGCGAGGAACCGTTAGTGATATTTTCCATGCTTCTTAAGCTGCGGGTAAGATTACCATCTATCTTATGCATTTTACTGTAATTAAAAAAATCAATTTTTTTTAAATTATTGGCATCCAGGTCAATTAGCATTACCGAACTAATTCTAGTAAGTGTGGGCCATTTGTTTTCTTTTGACCAATTTTGAAAATTTTCAAATTTTTTATGGAGAACATTTAATACTACCAATATGTCGGGAAGTGATAACAAGTTATTTAGTATGGCTTTCATTCCAGAGGTGCTGTCTGAAAATGCTTTATATTCTGCCGAAAAATGTTTTACGTTGCGATCCATGATTTTAGTTATCTTTTCCACATTACTCATGGCACTGATCGCTTCTCTAACTCTACCTGCCAGTATTAGCTGATCTATTTTGGAAATTTGATTTTCCGTACGAAGTCGCTCCACTTCTTGTGATGATTCCGACAGCGTCCAAATGACTTCACTATTTAATGCTCCATTTTGAAAAAAATAATAAAACCATGAGCACATTCCACACAAAATCATCATTAGTATAGAAAAATAAAATACCTGAATGCTTCTTCCAGCTTTAAAATGCATAATGCAATCCTTTAAAATTTATATTGATTTTATTCAGAGATAATCTTAAACAGGTCGACATATCGGCATATATTATGCGTGCCCAGAACATTAACATCCCGTCTAATGCCCAAAGTGTCACCACGTCCTGTGTCTCCTACTCTTTGATAAGAGGAAGTTTTAATAAGCTTGCCTCTAAATGGTATTATGATGGAAACCAGACGAAATAGGAAGGAAAAATGAATAATTTGAAACTCTCCTAAAACCTGTGTAAATTGCTTGGGTATCCCCTGATGTTTCTTTAATTGCAAATCCTGGGTAATTTCTAAACATAAATGTCGAGGGAGAGCCGCAGCTTCATGTGCACCAATTTGATACTGTTCAAATATGTTAGAAAATCCCAACTTGAATTTTTCATTTTGATTAATAATACACTCATAAATAGTATCTTCAGAGTGAGAAATATTTAAAAAAAGATCTAGTTTGATGTTATCGTCGCGTGTAATTTTATAAGTCAAAAGTGTTTTTTTCCTGATCAACTCTCTTAAAACTTCATAACATTTCTTTCTGAAGTTAGTTATGTTTTGATTTTCCACCAAATTAGTGATTACCCTAATGCCATTATCTTCTAAAATAATTTCAAGTTCATTTTCAATTTGGAAAAAATTAATCACCTTTAATAAACCAGGCAGGGTTTCAAAAATTTTATTCCATTCAGCGAAAGAATAATGTTCACCTTTTCCGGTAACACTACATTCCTTTATATATTTATTTGCAGTAAAAAAACACGTCACAAGTTCATTAAACGAAGTAATTATAAAATCAAAAACAACCCCATCGATTTTTTCAAACTGCTTGGCTTTTTCTTCCAGTCTTTTAGTTTCTGATAAGTAAAACCCGATCTGACTAACAATGGGTAAGGCACTCGACCCCACTAGTGCACTCAAGTCATCTAGTGCTTCGAATGTTTTATCCAAATATAAATTACAATCACTATTCATGTTGGTATTAACCTGCCATATCCTCCTGGTAATCCACCAGATTTCTTAGCTTGGTTTTTAGTTTAATGAGTGCCTGGGTGTGTAATTGAGAGACCCTAGATTCAGTGACATCCAGGACTTGTCCAATTTCTTTTAAATTTAAATCTTCATAGTAATAAAGGGAAAGCACCAGTCTTTGTTTTTCAGGAAGAGTCTTGATTCCCTCTTTCAAGGTATCTCTTAAATTTTTGTGGCTAACGGCATTGTAGGGGTTGGCACTTCGACTATTTTCCAAGAGTCCTGCCATCAGTTTTTTATCCCCACGATTAAATAAGGCAGAATCATCAATATTAAGAAGGGAAATAGACTTTGCTTTATTTAAAAGGTCGTAAAATTCGTCTTGTGAAATACTCAACTCTTTACACATTTCTTCATCGGTTGCCGGGCGACCAAGACTGGCTTCTAATTTAGAATAAGTTTTTTCCACCAATTTAGCTTTCTCACGCACTGACCTTGGAACCCAATCCTGTGCTCTAAGCTCATCTAAAATAGCACCTCTAATTCTAAATTCAGCATAAGTTTTAAATTTGTTATCTCTTTCGGGATCAAATTTCTCTATGGCATCCATAAGTCCTATAACTCCACAAGAAATCAAATCATCCAGTTCAATATTAGATGGAAGCCGTGAGGCTATCTTTAATGCTATAAACTTGATGAGCGGAGCATACTCTATAATGATCTCATCTTTGACCTTGGGATCCACGGTTGAACGGTAATCTTTTAAGTTTCTAAGTTGTTTTGAGAGAGATGACATGCTTACTCCTTAGCGTTACTAGTTTAAAACCTCATGTTTTAAGTCATCTACGCATCCGTAGTTTAGGTTGGTGTAATGACGATCATCACAATAACCTAGACTCTCCTCGGTAAAGCGGCTAATGATATTACAAAAATCGTTATGCAAATCTTTAGACTGGTCAAATAATTCCCTGTCAAAAATATCAATGGCACGATTATTTCGAGTAATTCCACCCATGATTTTCAATCTTGATGCTAAAAAATTCTCAACTGTTTCACTCATGATTTGAACAATTCTCTTATATTGCGCCTCAGAGGATATCTTATTAACGATAAGATGATTTTCTTTAACCCCGTACTTTTTATTAAGAATTTTAATTAACGAGTACGAATCCGTTATTGAGGATTTATCAGGGGTCACTACGACAAACCGGTAATCACTATATGCATTAATGGTCATGGCTTGCTTATTGATACCAGCAGGTGAATCCAAAATAATAAAATCATAACGATCTTCAATCTGTATGAGTAAATTCAAAATAAATTGATCCAAATGAATATCTCGATCAAATAAATCCAAATCACCACTACAAGCCGCTAGTAAATGGAAATTACCTTCCTGGTAAATACACTCTTCAAAGGTTTTTGCCCCACTAATTAATAAATTAAAATCATCTTTAATTGGGAGATTTAATTTAATAAAGGTGTTGGATAAATTATAATCACAATCAATGACTAAAACCTTAAGTCCCTTTTCTGAAAGCAATTTAGCAATTTTTATAGAAA
The DNA here is from genome assembly GCA_001769975.1 of Bdellovibrionales bacterium RIFOXYA1_FULL_36_14. Classification (GTDB taxonomy): domain Bacteria; phylum Bdellovibrionota; class Bacteriovoracia; order Bacteriovoracales; family Bacteriovoracaceae; genus XYC1-FULL-37-79. The sequence continues at coordinate 100,805 of MEPW01000007.1, forward strand.
TGGAGGTTTTACCGACTCCACCTTTTCCACTGGTCACCGAAACGGTTATGGCTTTTCCACTTAATTTTTTACCTATTTTATTGGCGAATTTATTTTGAGATAAAAGCCAATTACCGGCACTATTATTCGACATCCTGTCTCCTAAAATAATTTCTTCCTGAAATTATTTTTTAATCAAATTTAAAAATACTATCCAAAATTCTTTCGGCACTCGCTGCCTCAATATCATCTGGCATCACCGGCCCCGTTCCAAAGAACTTAGCCGGTATGGCCTTCTCACCTTCCAGAGCATTGAAAATTGCTCCAAAATTTAAACACAAATCCAGATGCGAATAGATCAGTCCATCGACAAGTGTTTTGTAAGTGGACAATACTTTCTTATTATACAATTCAGAATGGATTGCCGAAAGGGAGACCAATATTTCCACATGATCAAAAGATCTCTTGAGACCCTCAACAAATTTCTTTGTCTCATTAAATTCTTTTTGAAAATTTTTATAATCAATAAAAACTGATTTACCCTTCTCAATATTTTTTCTTGTCTCAGACATAATTTCTGCAATACTTGCAACATTAATAATTTCAATATTAAGAAGCTGCTCTGATACAGACTTCTTAAGCTCATCACATAAAGTAACATTTCTAATTACCACTGAATTTTGCTTTAACGATCCCAGCTTCATAACCATGGTAGATTGCCCTGAGGATGTTTCGGAGATTAAAACCGTAACCACCGGACGCTTATCCGAGTCGAGCGAAGAAAATAGTGGCATTTCTATGGATATGCTTTGAAGCATCTCTCTTAAGGCAAATTCGAAAATGACTTCATCGTTGGACAAATCCTCTTCTTTGAATTCAAAGGTAGCTTTGCGGATCAACTTTTGAATGTATGGCTCATTGATATCCAAACTTCGAAGAGTAGTTCTCATTTGATATAACCCCGTAGGTTCTACCCTACTAAATTTATCAACTTTCTTGATAATTTCTGAAAGCTTGTTTTCCAGTTCTTCTATCTTTCTTTTTTGCTTTTCAGTGTCATCCCGATTGAAATCGTTTTTCGCCGTTTGATAAACGTTAGGGGTTTGCTCTATCTCCTTTAAAGCTTCATCGTCGTTAAAAGAATTAGATTCCATTTCCTCACGTGAATTCATTTGGCATGAAGAGTTTTTTAGTGGTTTTTGCACTAACTTTTCAGTGCGACTACTTTGACTTAAAAAACTATCTAGACCGCTACTTACTTCGGAGATATTTTTGGCAAGTGGTGCCTTGTTAAGACCCAAATTGCCATAGGCATTATTTATGGCTACCGGCTTTTTTTGAGCTTCCTTTGAATGCAGAGAATAGTTAGAAATCATATTAGATATGTAGGAAGATTTATTTTGATAGAAATCATCTTTATTTTCTCCGAGAGCTCGATCAACTTGCATTTTCTCCTTTAGTTTACCTTCTGGAATGGCAGCGGTAATTTCAATGCGGTTTTTTTTAAATGCACCTTTGAGACCTTTATTGGTAATCGTTTTTAAAATAATTGCATCTGGGCCTAATTGGTATTTAATGTCTTTAAGGGCCTCTTCCAAAGAATCTGCTTGAAATTTTCTTACAAACATTTACAACCTCACCGTCCCGAGTGATCTGATATTTGCATCAGGACTC
>MEPW01000008.1 GCA_001769975.1 Bdellovibrionales bacterium RIFOXYA1_FULL_36_14
ATTCATTTATTTTAATCAACCCGAGCGAGATTATGTAAATTTCAATCCTATGTCAACAGATTATTATTAAATATTTAAATTATTTTTACCAAAAAATACAAATAAAGTTTAAAATATTCTTGAAATGAACTCCAAATTGAGAAAAATATAAATATTTTATGAAAAAGCTCAAAATATTAAGCATTATTTTGTTTTTAGTTACTATTATTATTTCCTGTAACAATAAAAACAACTCTTTTCCCATTGAAAAAACATTTGATACTGATCTTAGCACAATAAACGTCACCAATTTAAAAACCGATTCAAACGGATTGTCAGATTTAAAGGCAATTATCAAAACCGTACATGGTAATATAACTTTTAAATTTTATTCAACTAAATCTCCCAATACCACTGCCAGAATAATCGACTTAATTCAAAAAGGATTTTATGATGGCCTTGCTTTTCACCGCGTACTTCCTCATTATGTTGTCCAAACAGGTGACCCTACTGGTTCCGGTCAAGGTGGAAGTAATGTAAAAATTAAAGCAGAGTTCAATGAGATACAGCACATAAAAGGAACAATTGCAATGGCAAGAAAAATTGACGACGTAAACAGTTCAGATTCACAGTTTTATATTGCGCTTACAACACTGCCACATCTCGATGGGAAATATACGGTTTTTGGTCAAGTGATTGCTGGTCTAAACATTCTCGATAAAATTCAAAAAGATGATAAAATTCTATCTATCGTACTTGGAAATTAAATATTTTTAGGTCTCATCTTGGCAGAGAAGTGTCGTAAGAACGGTGGAGACTCAACTATTTCATATCCTTTAATTTTATTTTTATTTTTATTTACTTCATCTAGCACTTCTATTACGTAATCGATATGACTTTGGGTGTATACTCTCCTCGGAATTGCCATTCGAAGTAATTCCATTTGAGCAGGAATAAATGCTCCCGTTTGAGCATCTTCTTTACCAAACATTAAACTTCCAATTTCACAGGACCGAATTCCTCCCTCAAGGTAAAGGGCACAACATAAGGCGTGTCCAGGAAATTGTTCTGGTGGGATGTGCGGAAGCATTGCTTTAGCATCAATATAAACGGCATGTCCACCAATGGGTTTTAGCACGGGAATACCAAGTTTGATTAATTTATGGCCAAAGTATTGTGTAGATTTAATCCTATATTCCAAATAATCTTCCTCAACAACTTCACGTAATCCTTGGGCGAGTGCTGCCAAATCTCTTCCTGAAAGTCCACCATATGTTGGAAATCCTTCCGTTAAAATTTCAATATTTTGAACTTCAGTGAAAAGCTTGTCATCATTAAAAGCTAGAAATCCTCCCATATTAACAAGCGCATCTTTTTTAGAACTCATAGTTGCACCATCACAATACGAAAACATTTCTTTAACAATGTCCTTGATTATCATGTTTTCATAACCAGGTTCTCGAAGCTTTATAAAATATGCATTTTCCGCAAATCTGCAAGCATCTAAAAAAAGAGGAATATTGTATTTATCACACAATTTTTTAGTTGCTCTTATGTTTGCCATCGAAACAGGCTGCCCCCCACCTGAATTGTTAGTAATAGTCAACATGCAAACAGGAATTCGTTTTGTACCCTTGTATTTTTCAAAAAGTTCTTCCAATTTTTTTAAATCCATATTTCCTTTAAAGGGATAATCCAAGGAAGGATCTTTTCCTTCAGCAATTACATAATCGACTGCCTCTGTTTTATTATATTCAATGTTCGCTCTAGTGGTATCAAAGTGTGTATTATTAGGAATAACTTTTCCTTCTCCTCCAATAATACTAAAGAGAATTCTTTCTGCCGCTCTTCCTTGATGTGTAGGAAAAATATGTTTTAATCCTGTTAAATCTCTGACGGCATCTGCCATTTTAAAAAAGGAACGGCATCCTGCATAGGATTCATCACCTTCCATCATAGCAGCCCATTGCGCCGCACTCATAGCACCAGTACCACTATCAGTTAATAAATCAATTAAAATATCTTCAGCTTTAATAGAAAAAATATTATGATGAGCAGTATCTAAAAATTTTTTCCTATCAGCATAGGTGGTCATTTTTATTGGCTCAACCATTTTGATTTTAAAGGGCTCAATTACAGTCTTAAATTTCGTCATAAAAAAACTCCAGCTTAAAACGACTTTATCCACACAAACACTTTATTTTTTCCCGGTGGATTTTTTACTCTTGCATTACTCTCATATATAACAACATCACCTACTTCATCAACTTTCATCAGAAACTCTTTTAATAGTTCAGTAGGAACAAATAAATTATAATATACTCCACCAGGCACAAACGTACCTGGTTTAACGTTGTCCGCCTGGGTAACTTTATACTTATCTAGTAATATGTTTATTGCGGACCTCGTTTTTTGGGATTCAACCGAATTCACAATAACCCGGTAAACTGTCTTATTACCAAATTGACTATCACGAAACCCGCCCTTAGACTCTTCCTCATAGTTAGACATCTCCAGTTCAGCCAGCCCAAAATTTTTAGGAAGCGTATCCCATGAAGTTAGTAAAACATCAGATTCTGTTATAAATTGAGATGATCCTTTTATTTCCCTTTCGACCTCTGGCCGTTGGTCGATTAATTGAACATTTTTAAGATTCTTTACTGCCGGATTTAATTCTTGCTTTGCCAAGGACACATCTTCCGGGGGCTTATATGTTTCACTTATCCACGGAATCTGTAACTTATATATACTAATTTTTTTCCCAATATTATCTTGCTGCCATTGGTTAAGTTTTAGAATAAATCCAATAATAGCTAAACCCACAATTACTAGTGCCCCAGCTTCTAGCAGAAACAATCCATATTTTTTCCAGGAAGTGTTAGCTTCCAATTTTTTTAAATCAATCTCATAGTGGTAGAGATCTTTTTTCATTTTAATTAAAAATTCCTTAAACTCATCATACAAGGTAATTTCCATGGATGGCATAATTTCGAACTCGAGGCTGCCATGATTAAAGTTCTCTATCTGCCGAAGCTTAGATAACTCTACAAAAGTTAATTTCAACCCTGGATTAGTTACGCAAGTAATATGAAAAATATTATTAAAAAAATCGTCAATATGAGGATTAGTTTCTACAAAAAAATCACGCAAAATCAGGGCAACCCTGGTTATGTGGATATCCATGCCACACGAAATCTGCCATACACTCGCATCCTTAAAGATGAAGGTGTAGATTATAAATTTTTCGTTCAACCACTTAAACCAGTTCACTAAAGGTGCTAAATGAATTTCATGAAAAACATATAAAAATCTTTGATTAACTTGTACTATAGAAAGTCCATCAATAAAAAATAAATTCCAAAATTCTTCAAAAACACTGAAAAATCGGTTTTGCCAAGTAATACTTTCCATATTTAAATTCAGCCATTTTCTAAAATCTTGAAAATCATCTGCTGAAAATACTATTTGAGAATCTTTCATAATCTTAAATTTTATTCCAATTATTTTTGTATCCTATTTGCAATACAAAAATATCCCTTTGATTTCACATAAGCTTAAACTGAATTCTAGCGTGCTAACAAGAATTTGCCTACCCTTTATCTAAGAAAACCCCTACTCACATAGGATTTATTTTCCATCTTGTTGTGACCCTAAGCGGTTTAGTATACTAATTCCATAGTGCCTATATGGCAATTACCCATTGATCAAGATATGAGGATAATCGATGGAGACTCAAAATATTTCATCTACACGCCTACAGAGGCATCAAGACCAAGAGTTTACTAGGCAACAGCTGGAACTACGCAATCTTCGATCTGATTTTGAGAAAAAGATAAAACATGTTGTTGAAGAAAATGAAAAAAAACTTAGTGATATCAAACAAGCATATCGAATTAAGGGTGAGCTCTTAGATAATGACCTGAATAAAAAACTGATAGCGCTTCGTTCACACCAAACTTATATTATAAAAGATGAGCAGGAACGTCTGGAAAAAGAGCTCGATAATATTAAAAAAAGACACGAAAACCAAGTATCAGAATTAAGTGAAACCAATTCTAGTCAAATTGACAAAATGAAGGAAAATCACACTGAAGTTTTAGAAAATGCTAAGAGAAAATTTTTAAAGACCAAAGCTAAGTGGGATGTTTAGTTTTAAGGGGATAATTAATGAATTCAGAACAAGCAGTTTTTATCAATGGTAGAGCACAAGTTATTGAAATGTTGCAATATATGGAAGATGAAGATAGAAACACTCTTCTAAAAAATATTCGCATCCGAAATCCAATTTTGGCCAATGAACTGTTGGAGAAAAGTTTAGTCTTTGAAAACATCGGCAAACTATCCGACCACGAAATACGGTTGGTAATTAATTATGTGCAACCAACAATAATGGGTGTAGCTCTTAAAAACGTGAATCAGGATCTGCAAAGAAGAGTGCTTGGACTCGCCCAAAGAGCTTTTGCTGAAAAAGCATATGAAATAATGATCAAATCCATTGGCAACGAAATGACCCACATTAGGAAAGCGCAAAACAAGATTTTGGAAACAATGGTAGCTCTTAACAAAAAAAAGCAAATAAATTTAAAATAAATTATTTTTTCAAAATATTCTTTCTAATTTTTTCTTCTTGTTCTTTGCCCAGTGGTATTTTTTTGCGCAACCGCTCATCAGTTATTTGGTGTTTTTCTAAAATTTCCAAGGACGATATCAGCCGTTTATTAATTGTATTAAACAAATCTCTGACCCAGTCGGGGCAATCTTTTAAAACTTGTTTCATTTGATTTATATCTACTTTCAACACTTCTGATTTTCCGAGAGATACCGCATACCGTTCTAATAATAATTCCTCAAAAAGGTGCTTTTCACAAAGAAACTCCCCCTGCTCCATTACTTCTTCAAGAAAAAAACGGTCTTTTGATTTATTAAATAAACCAATTTTACCTTTGTGAATGATATAAAAAAACTTTGCCGGTCCACCTTGACGAAATAAAACTTCACCATCATCTAATATGATAGCATCCTTATCACCGCCTATAGATTGTTGCGTTGTTAGTTCAATTCCTAATTCAGACTTAAAATCCATATATTCACCTACTTAATTACCAAAAAGGCCCTTGAGAGGGTTTTTCTTCCCCTTTAGTAATCCATCCAGCAACTTATCACCCTGTTCTTCAATTAGTTTTTTCGCTGCTTTCTTGCCTTGTTGTTTTGCAGCTCCTCCCGCTAATTTCTTTAAGGTATAACCGGCATCAGGTTTAAGACTAAAACCAACACCTTTCAGGCGTACTGGGAGAATTCTGGTTCCGGTTTCTTTTTCCAAAAATTTAGATATTCCTAATTCATCTTCACTTACTAATTCAATTGCACCCTCTTGCTTGAGTGGAGGTGGGTAAATATCTCCACTTCCAGAAATTTTAATCTTTTGTTTAGCACCATCAAAAATAAATTTTTCAATCTGATATTTGGTATTTGAGAACATACCCTTTATTTGGAATAAATCGAATGAATCGTCTAAATCAAAAGACCTGTCTGTATAATTTTTCAAAACAGCTATACTGCTAACAATATCTTCAATATAATTTTTTAAATTCAAACCTTTTACTTCCCCTTTTTGAGCGCTCATATCCAATTTTACGTTATACTGAGGCTCTTTTCCCTGCGCAATAGTTACATTCCCTGATGATGTTAGATTTACAATACCCTTAATTTTGTCAATTGAGGGTGGCAAGAAAACTGTAAAACTTGAAAAATTAATATTTTTTGTAGATAGATTGAACCTGTTATCCGACAAATTATTTTTACCTATAACGGTAGTATGAGTTAAAGCAATACTGCCGTCACCAAGCTTCAAATTCATGTCTTTTGTTTCTATCTTCCCATCCCTAACCCTGATGTACCCCTTGCCTAAAAATTGATCATCGCCAATATTAACTTGATTTATACTTAAGTGGATATCACACGGTGGTAAAACGAGATCAGCTGCTTTTTCTTGGGAAACCTTAGCCGTTGTCTTACTAGTATTATCTTCTGGAGCAGAGGGAGACACAGAGCTATTACCACGGTCCTTTTTATATAAAATATTCGCAATTACATCACGCATAATTTTCATATTATTTAAATCAATTTTGATGTTAAGCGGATTCATTGTAGCTAAATCAAATTTTTTAGCATTAGGATCAAATTTTGTACTGAGAGAAAAATTAGAAGTACCATCTAAAACCTTGGTGGTTGCGCTTACATTAAGATCACTCTTTTTAAAGCTGCCATTAACAGTTGTGAGCCCCTCTATGCCCTCGTATTTAAAATTGATTCCAGGATTCATCTCAAATTTTAAATTTATATCAGCTTTTTTATCATCACCAGATAGCTTGGTATTTCCAGAAAGCGAAAAAACTGCTTGATTCATATCCAGCATTTTATTATCAAAGCCTATAATCTTTGAAATCTCGCTGAGTTTTACCTTAACTAAAATTTCATCAATACTAATTTCTTTTTTATTTAAAGAATATTTTGCATCCAACAGATCAACTTCACCCAATTTAGTTTTGATTACACCACTCACCTCCCCACCTTTGGTAACTTCTAAATTAATATTAGTTTTAACCTCAGGAAGTTGATTTTTAAACTGGGTCATCCTAATATTATTTAAAATAATCTCGGTTTTCACAGGAAGTTTTGATTCCTGAACTAATTTATTTAAATACAATTCTGCTATTACTGATACATCGAGCGAACCAACGTCTTTGATATCGATATTTGAAGCTAGTTGAATAACTGTTTCTTTTTCAAAATTCAAATCCTTAATTCTAAAAATTGAAACTACCACCTGCCCAGTACTTCTTTTTTGTAAATCAAACAAGGAGTAGTGCAGTTCTAAATTTTTTAAGTCAAAATTAAGTTTCAATACACTCAAAAAACCAGGTAAAGATATTTCTCCAGCTTTATTTTCTTCAGAGGAACTAGCTTCAGGCGCTTGTGAGGATGTAGCAACTTCCGCTGCATTTTTGGTTTTTTTATCTCCCAAGGCGTAGCTCCAGTTGTGTTCATCTTTTGAGTACTGGTAATAATAAATTTGAGGGGAGTCAAGTATAACTTCGACTTTCCCTGAACCAAGAATTATTGCCCATAACGGAACTTTAGCAAACATGCTTTTTACTTTAAATAAGTTGGATGCTTTTTCCTTTTTATCAACTTTAAGTTCTAAATCGGATACCTGTATTTTTGCGTTAAGCCCAAAACTAATATCGAGCTTTCCTAACTCTACTTTTGCATTTGGAAAAATTTGCTGTAACTGCTTGACAGTAAAATTTCTAACTTCCTCAGGTGTTATTATCGTAGAAGCATAAAAAATTGCTCCTGCAAGTAGAGAAATGCATACAACTAGACTTACACCAATAATAACTAACAATTTCTTTTTCATTAGAAGAAAACCCCCATGGATATTACAACAACTCACCAATTCTATACGGCATGTTACCAAGATCAAACTTGTTTATAAATATAAAAATTATACTCAGAGCGTCATAAGAGGGGCTACGGTAGCCATAAACTTCCTTTTAGAGCCATCCTTAAATTTAACAAGTACTTTTTCGTCTTTACCAACACCAGAGGTTTCCAAAACTAACCCTTCCCCATAAAGTGTATGAATTACCGTTACACCAGGATTGAATTTTGATTTTGGCCTCGCTACATGAATAACCGCTTCATCATCTAGTCTTGATCTTCTTAATTCATCATCATCATCATCATCATCGAAATCATGGTAAGCGTCTTCTGAATTTTTAATTATTCCCCATCTTTTCCAATTTACCAAATGTTCCGGAATTTCTGAGAGAAATCTACTAGGCCCATTAAATTTATATTGCCCGAAAAGCATTCTTGCTTGAGCAAAAAGTATATACAGTTTTTTCATGGCCCTGGTCATCGCAACATAAAATAATCTTCGTTCTTCTTCTAAGCCATTTTCTGCTTCTTCCACGGATCGATATGATGGAAAAAGGTTTTCTTCGGCTCCCATGACAAATACATAATTAAATTCAAGTCCCTTGGCACCATGAACCGTCATCAAGGAAACTTCACCACTTAACAGATTTTCGTTAATCAAAGAATTTTCTTCGTGATTGGAGTCCAAGTTGATAGTTTCTAAAAAGGAAACAATATTAGGATTTAAGGAAGTTTCCTCATAATCACTTATTGCATTTAATAATTCATCTAGGTTTTCTATTCTGTTTAGGCTTTCATAATCTTTTTGGGTTTTTAGATGCTCTATATATCCAGAACTATGCAATACTTTTTCATAAACTTTACTAGGTGCTACACCACTTTTATCCCAATACTTCGCCTCCTCGATTAAATGAACAAATTCATCGAGCGCTGATTTGATTCGAGCTGACAATTTAAGCTCAAAATATTTTTCCGAGTTATTCACCAATTCAACGACGGTTTCCCACAAAGAATTTTGATTTTTTACAGAAATATCTTCTAACTTTCTAAGGGTAGTAGCCCCTATTCCTCTAGTGGGTATATTAATTATTCTTGAAAATGCCAACGAATCTTTTTCGTTAACAATCAATCTTAAATAAGCGATTAGGTCTTTAATTTCCTTTCTTTCATAAAATTTAATACCACCTACAATCCGATAAGGTATTCCTTGTCTTCTCAAATGGTCTTCAATAACCCTAGATTGAGAGTTGGTTCTATAAAAAATAGCAGTATCCTTCAACAACACGTCTTTATCTTTTAATTCACATAACTCTTTCACCACAAAATCTGCTTCATTTTTTTCATCAGCACATTCAATAATATCAACTGCATCACCTTTTGAGTTTGCCGTCCACATGGTCTTACCTTTACGCATCCGGTTTCTAGAAATTACTGCAGCAGCTGCCTCTATTATTATTCCGCTTGAACGATAGTTTTGTTCTAATTTGAAAATTTTTACATCCTTAAAAACTTTTTCAAAATCCATGATATTTCTGATATCAGCACCTCTCCAAGAGTAGATGGACTGATCTTCATCCCCTACCACACAAATATTTCTATGCTGTTCACTTAACTTTCTTACAATTTCAAACTGGACTCTGTTAGTGTCTTGGTATTCATCGACTAACACATAAGAGTATTTATTACGATAGTGTTCCAAAACTTTTGGATGTTTTTCAAATAATTCTAAAACACCAGTTAGTAACCCGCCAAAGTCTATCGCATTAGCTTTATGTAATTCTGTCTCATACTCCTTAAAAATGCTAAAAAAATCATCTTCCGGATTAACATTTTCAGCATGGTGACTACCTCCCAAGTAGTAACCATTATTTTTAAGATCATCAATGTAATACATAACTTCAAATGGGGAAACATCCTTAGGATTAACTCCTCTTCTCTTAAGAATACTCTTTACGACTGTCTTAGATTCAGAGTCATCATAGATCGTAAAGTTTTTACTAAGGCCTATATATTCCGATTCATTTCTAAGTAATCTTGCACAAAAAGAATGAAAAGTGGTTATTTGCAAGGTACCAATATCAAAATCCACTTCCGTTGCAATCCGCTCTTTCATTTCTCTGGCTGCTTTATTGGAAAAAGTCATAGCCAAAACTTTATAAGGGCTAATTTTCTTTTCTTCTAAAAGATAGATAACTCTTGAAACCAGGGTTCTAGTTTTACCGCTACCAGCTCCTGCTAAAACCATAACTGGTCCATCTACATGTGTTATAACTTGTTTTTGAGTTTCATTTAAAATCATCTCTACTCTACTGTGACAGATTTTGCTAAATTTCTGGGCTTATCAATATCAGTCCCCCTAAATTTTGCCATATAATAGGCCAGCAACTGAGTTATCACATTAACATAAACAGGAGATAATTCCCCCAAGCCACTAAAATCCAGCGGAATAAAATAATCACCTACAGCTTCTAATACAGGATGGTTTTGAGGACCGATGATTACAATAATACCTCTTCTTGCCTTAACCTCTTGAATGTTTGATACTGTTTTATCGTATAATTCAGGGCCGACAATTGCGATATTAACCATGTTTTCATCAATAAGCGCAATCGGTCCGTGTTTGAGTTCTCCAGCTGCATATCCTTCTGCATGCACGTAAGCTATTTCTTTTAGTTTTAATGCCCCTTCCAAAGCAACTGGAAAATAAATACCTCTTCCAGTAAAAATAAATCCTTTTTTGGTATAAATTTTGTGGGCAATTTTTTCAATTTGCTCAGTAGAGTTTAATATCGACTCAATCCTATTAGCTAGAAGACTAAATTTATCTCTAATGGTATTTTTGCACACATCTTTACCAAGTAAGTACTGGGTAGTAAGATAACCTGTTAAAACTTGTTGAGTAAAAGCCTTGGTACTAGCAACGCAAATTTCAACACCTGCTTGAATCAATAAATTTTCATAGCAATCCCTATATAGTGTAGATCCTTCAACGTTTACAATTGAGAAAGTCTTAATACCTTTTTCCTTACATAATTTTTGAGCAGCTAGAGTGTCTGCAGTCTCGCCTGATTGACTAATAAATAAAGCCATATCATTGGACTTGATAAGTGGATTTCTATATCTAAATTCACTGGCCCAATCAATATGACAATGGATTTGGTTATAACTTTCTAGAAAATTTTTAATAATCAACCCAGCATGCCAGGCGGTACCGCAAGCAACAATATGTATTCTCTCAGGTTGTTTTTCTAGTTTTATATTTTCTAATCGAGGAAGACCTTCTCCTTCAAAATAATACTGAGTCAGTGCCCGAATTAATCCAGGTTGTTCGTTAATTTCTTTTAACATAAAATGATCATAAGTCCCTTTATCAATTGCCTTATAATCTGTGTTTAATTTTTTATGAACTATTCTATTTGACTTTTGTAAATTTAGTTCCAAAAAAGTAAGTGCTCCATTCATACCTGCTTTAATAATCACTTCGTCTTCCGGGAAATAAATATCTTTTACTCGACCAGCCAGAGCATATGGGTCAGAAGAAATAATCACCTCACCATTTTCCTTATTTAGGCCACACACTAATGGTGCAGACCTTTTTAGGGCATAAATTTCATTTGAATCCTTGAATTGAATTACAAAAGCAGAATTGCCTTCAATTTTTTTAAATGAATTTACGATTGCCTCTAAGAAAGGTCTATTTAAGCTGAGCTCTCTGAGCAATAACCCTAAATAAACTTCGGAATCCGTATCCGTTTTAAAATGTATACCAGCTTTTTTTAGTTCAGTTTTTAAAACATCAGCATTTTCAATGATTCCGTTGTGGACAATTGCTATGCACCTATCCACGTCAACAATCATAGAATCCGTAGCATGTGGATGTGCATTGACATCGTTAACCTCTCCATGAGTGGCCCATCTTGTGTGACCTATGCAAATATTTGATTGATGTTTTTCACCTTCAAGCAGTTTTTCAAGATTTTGAATTTTACCAGATTTTTTAAAAAGAGAGATATGTCCATTATCATTCTTGAAAGAAATCCCCGCAGAATCATATCCTCGATATTCAAGTCTTTTTAACCCTTCAATTACAATATCAACTGCATTTTCTTTTCCAATATATCCAACTATCCCACACATTTATTTATCCTTTTTTTTAATAAATTTCTTAGCAAGTCCTGGTTTTATTTCTTGCTTAGACCTTGCAATGGCAAAATCTCCATCATCCATATTTTTATTAATCGTTGAACCGCTAGCAACATAACAATCATTGCCAATTTTAACAGGAGCAATCATTTGTGAATCTGATCCAATAAAGCATCCTTTACCAATCTCCGTCAAATGTTTATTGGCTCCATCATAGTTACATGTAATAAAGCCGCACCCAATATTGGTTTCCTCTCCAATTATGGCATCTCCTACATAACTCAAGTGACTAACCTTTACACCCTTTTTTAATTTAGCTTTTTTTGTTTCCACAAAATTCCCAATTTTACTATTGTCTCCAACTTCTGTATCTGGACGAATTCTTGCGAAAGGGCCAATGGATACTTTTTCACCTATATGTGATTTTTCAATAATGGAATATGGATTAATAGTTGTTTGGTTTCCAATAATTGAATCCTTAATAATTGAGCCAGAGTCGATAACCACATTTTTCCCAATCACACTATTACCCCTTAGTGATACGTTGGGATAAACTATCGAACCTGCCCCCACTTTCACATCCCAGTCAACGTAGGTACAAGAGGAATCATAAAAACTCACGCCATTTTTTTTCAAGTCATATATTTTTTCATAATTGAGTTCTAGAAAAACTTCCTCCAGCTGGTCAGGGTTATTCACGCCTACAAAACTCTTATAATCATCAAATAAAATAGGTGCCACATTTGCTTCTTCTTTAAAAACATCTGTTAAATAAAACTCCTGGGACTTATTATTAGCATCTATTTCAGCCAAATGACTTAAAAGATAATCAGTTTTCATAATATATAAACCTGAATTGACCTCATCGATGATTTTTTGTTCTTCACTGGCATCTTTATGTTCGACAATCCTAAATCCTTTTTCTCCTCGTAAAATTCTGCCGTAGCCAGCAGGATCATCTGCTATAAATGTAGCAGCTACTGCATCGAGATTTTGGCTTAATAAATTTTTCCATAAAAAACTTAAATGAATACTTCTGATAAGCGGAGTATCTGCACAAAGTATGAGGGTATAATCGTAATCCTTGCCAGCTTTTTGCTGAGCAAAGTAGCTCCTGATAGCGTCAGCGGTACCAAGTTGCTCTTTTTGGAAAACTGTAGCTACATCCTTGTAATGTTGCCCAAGATATTCGTTCACAAGTTCTCTTTTGTGACCAGTAACGGCAGTAATCAGAAAAGAAAGATTACTTTTCTCACAAAACATTTTAGCTTCGTGAATTGGAAAATCTATTAAACGCTTCCCGGATGCGATTAATAAAGGCTTAGGAGTATCTGTGCCCATTCTTTTTCCTTGCCCAGCTGCCAAAATAACTATTCCAATTGTTTTTTTCATAATATCAGACCTTTTTTGGTGGGTATTCTACCTTATATTTTTAAATAATCACTGGCACAATGCATTTATTTTGTAACGTGCTATAATTCCGTTTTACTCCGACTACTTTAGT
>MEPW01000009.1 GCA_001769975.1 Bdellovibrionales bacterium RIFOXYA1_FULL_36_14
TTCTTTGAAGAGGGGCAGGAATATAGTTATTTGGCCGGGACCCGTGGTTTTAGCGGCTTCTTTGAAGAGGGGCAGGAATATAGTTATTTGGCCGGGACCCGTGGTTTTAGCGGCGGGACAGTAAAATTCTATCAAAAAAATGGAGTTGTTAATTTTACAGTCCCCATTCGATTACTTGGTGCAGGTACATTTTCAAGGACAAATATTGACGAGGTTTTGAAGGTCTCACTTCCAGAAGAAAAACCCGATCCATCCTTATTTGTAAAGAATCTAGACTCTTTTATTGAAAGTCCACAGCTAGTAAAAATGATAAATGATATGGTTCGTTCAATTGAAAATACTTATAATAATGAATTTTTCAAATTAAATATTATTGTCGATTTTGGCAAGGATAGTGATTACTTGTCAGCTTATCAACTCAAAGAAAAAAATTATAGAATGTATTTAATGAATTTGAGAAATGCTGTCCATAATAATCATCTTAAAAAAAATACCGGGTTTATTCCTATCTCGGTGGTAGCATTGCCTGAAGCGACAAGGGCAAGTCCCAGTGAATGGGATATATACTCAAAACCAAGATTATTTGCTCACGAATTATTTCATGTTATTGGAACCATGTTTGAAGGATATGAGTGCGATGTATATCCTCCCTACGGAATTATGAATGATGGTTATATGTTTATGACAATGGATCAAAAAAAAATCAAAGGGAAATATCCTCGCTTGACCAAGGCAGATTTTTTGGCCTTATTATCTAATGGATTTGGATCGCTTAAAAAGATTGATCCTACTCCTAATAATTCTGATATGATCGATGCTTTAATTTTGCAGTATTCATCTGAAAGCTATTGTGTAGCAAATGATACGGGAAAGTTGAGATCGTATATTTCTATGTCGCCAGAAGATAAGCAACATGCAATTAATGTTCAAATTAATAACTGGCTAGATAAAGTCACAACTTATCCTGAATTTTTACAGTGATTTGAGAAAGGAGAGACGAAGATTGCGTCCGGTGATGTATACCGACAAAAACAAACCAATGAGCTTTCGCAAGGATTTTTTACTTTTGAGGATGGAAGTACTCTTGATATTGATTTTAGGACAGGTGAATCAAAATCAAATAATATTATCTTCAGACAATTAGAGCAGGGCATATTAAAAGATTGTAAATTAAATTAAATTATCGGGTATATTTTATTAGGAAGTGTAATTAAAAACTTTGAATTACTCGAGATCTATCTTGGGCCTCAAACTCTCCACCATCTGTGGATAGTTTTGGGGAGAACCACTGAAAATATATGAACCAGCTACCAAATTATCAACACCGGCCCGGGTGAGTTCTTTAGCGTTTAGATTAGAAATACCCCCATCAATTTGGATTTGATAGTGGTAATTATTTTTTTTTCTTAGCTGATCAAGATCTTTAATCTTATTGAAACTATCTTCCATAAACTTCTGTCCACCAAAGCCAGGTTCAACAGACATAATTAAAATGAGATCGGTTTTTGCTAAAACGTCTTTGGGAATTTGGGATACAGGCGTTTTGGGTTTAATGGAAATACCTAAGCTGGGATAAAGT
The DNA here is from genome assembly GCA_001769975.1 of Bdellovibrionales bacterium RIFOXYA1_FULL_36_14. GTDB lineage: Bacteria > Bdellovibrionota > Bacteriovoracia > Bacteriovoracales > Bacteriovoracaceae > XYC1-FULL-37-79. The sequence goes on from MEPW01000009.1 coordinate 1,580, forward strand.
TTTTTTCCTTTGATGATAAAGTCCACTGGATCATGGCAAGCTTCCAGGTGAAAGGTGAAATTATGAATTTTATAATTTTTAAAATCGTCTAGAAAAAATTCGGGGTTAGTGACCATAAAATGCGCATCCAGTGGATGCTTGGTGATTTTGTGTAAATTTTTAACTACTGGTCCTCCGAAAGTTAGATTAGGTACAAAATGCGAATCCATAATATCTAGATGGATCCATATATTTTGGCAAGTTGCGAGCGCTTTAACTTCACTTTCAATATTTAGAAAATCACAAGAGAGAATACTGGGTGAAATAATGGTCATGGCGGGTTCCTTTCTGGATTGATTTTCAGAGATTCATTTCTACTTTTGAAGGCATTGATTAATAAAAGATCGGATGTGATATTTTTGCCCTCTCGTTGAAGTGACTTTAAGCGTAGAGATTTATTATCGGCGCATCCAATTAATAATTCCCCCATATCGGTATAAATATTACCAGGATCTAAATTTTTATTATGGGGTTCAATTTCCAAAAGCTTGTAACGATGTTCATTTATAAAAAAGTAACATCCAGGCCACGGTATAAGCGCGCGAACTTTATTAATAATTTTAGTTTGAGAGTGATTTTTAAAGTCAATGAAACCATCTTCTTTTTTTAAGGTAGGTGCAAATGAAACGGATGTTTCATCTTGTGGCCTTAATTTAAGATTACCATCGTGAATTTGCCGGATAAATGTATTGAGCGAAAGTGCTGATTGAAATTTTAATTTGGAATAAAGTTCGGCAAAAGTCTCATTTTCTGCAATTGATACTGATTGTAATAAAGCCACTTCGCCAGCATCCATTTTTTTAACAATCTTAAAAATAGATACACCGGTCATGTGGTCACCATTTAAGAGAGCATATTGAATGGGTGCAGCTCCCCGGTATTTGGGTAAAAGGGAGGTATGAATATTAAAACAACCAAGCTTAGGGATATTTAAAAATTCTTCACTTAAAAATTGAGAAAAAGCTAAAACAATTGCTAGATCTATTTTTTCTTCTAGAAATTTTTGCAATATTTCTTTCTCTTGATTAATACAATCCGTTTGAATCAGGGATATTTTATTTTCTTTGGCATATAAAGCTACTGGAGGAGAATGAAGTTGTTGACCGCGACCACTTTTTCTATCTGGCATGGTAATAACATATTTTAAGTCAATTAAGGGGTGATTAAAAAGCATTTCCAGGGAAGGAAGGGCAAAATCGGGGGTTCCCAGGAAAATTGTTTTTAGTTTTTCCAATGCTTATTCCACTTAAAAAGTTTGTTTATTGCGATCTTTTAAAAATTGCTTTTTAATGAATTTTCTTTTCATAAGACTTAACCGTTCTAAAAAGACAATGCCATCTAGATGATCAGTTTCGTGTTGTATGCAGATAGCTAGAAGATCAGCCGCTTCCAAAGCCTTAACTTTTCCTTGCAGGTCTTGATAGACTACTGAAATAGATTGCGCTCGTTTAACTTTTTCGTAGATACCCGGAAGACTTAAGCATCCTTCTTCGTAAAAAATTTCGCCTTGATGGTTGGAAAGTTTAGGGTTTATAAATACTCTTGGGTTAAAAGCGCTCATTCGTGTTTCTTCTTCACCCTCAGCGTTGGTTATTTTTTCTCGATCATAATCAATATCCATTACAAAAAAACGCTGGCTTATACCAATTTGAGGAGCAGCTAGCCCAAGACCAGGGGCATTGTACATGGTGTAGAGCATGTTTTTTACTGTCTTAGCAAGGTTATCATCAAAAACTGTTACCTCTTTGGCCATTTTTTTTAAAATGGGGTCTGGAAATTCGTGGATTTCTAGTAATTCACCTTCCAGCTTGTAGTTTTCTAAAAAAGATAAGTTGCTCATATCAAAATGTATAACACAAAAAAATTCATAGGTTAATGGATTTTTCGGTAACGAAAAAAATTATAGATTAAAAATAATGTAAAAAGCAGAGGCATTATGAAAGTTGCAACGTAAGGGTTGACTTTGGCGCTCCTTCCAAGCTCAAAAGTATACGAATAAATTAACCAATATAGGATAGCAAAAACCAGGGTAAATAAAACGTTTTTGCCAAACGAACTGCTTCGACGATTAGGATTAAAAATAGACATTGATGCTATCAAAGCCAGAATGCAGCAAATAAAAGATGTCGAAAATTTATCTAAAAGTGTGACCTTATAGGAGCTAGTATTGATACCTACCTCATCTAAACTTTTTATATATTCCCACAGTTTCTTAATATCTAAGGTTGTGATGTCAGCTTCAATTTTCTCAAAATCGCTGGGGGTTTCTTGGAGAGGGAAAACTTTAGTAATAAAAGATTCAATTTGAGGAAATTTTAAATTATTTAAATTATTCATGGTTTTACCGTCATGAAAAACCCATTTCTGGTCACGATAAACCGCCTTTTTAGCATTCGTTATTTGAGTTAATTTATGATTAGTTGAGTACTCATATATGGCTAAATCCATTATGGAGTTGGATTCTTTGTCAAAAGCGGTGAAGGAAAAAAAATAATTTTCGCCTTTGTACCATATTTTACCGCTGCCAATCGTACTTGAACGCAGCCCTTCGCTGTTTAAATTTTTAAATTTATCTACGTTGGGAATAAGAATATATTTATTTTCATTAAAAAAAGGTTGGATGTAAGCAGAATTAAAAAAATTGAGTACAGCAATAATTGATGAAGCTTGTAAAATGGTAATAACGAAGTTTTTTCTGGAATAACCGAGGGAGAATAGCGCCGTTAGTTCATTTCGATCTTTTAGCTTGTTGATTGAGAAAAGGGAAGCAGTCAGGCAGGATAATGGCAATATCTTGCTCATAAAACTGGGTACTTCAATAATATAATTCATTAATACTTCAAAACCGCTGACATTGCTTCGAAGTAGTCCTGAGATTAAATTTGAAATAGACATAAGAACAAATAACAGCACCAACGAAGCTAGAAAAAATTTATACCATTCTTTAAGTATTAATTTTTTTATTTCGTGCATATTTTATTCTTATTTTTAGCTGGAAGAAATAAAACTATTAAACGGATGAGGAAGCGAACTACTGGGGATAGGCATTGATCAAAATATTTATGCTGTTGGCAATAAGTTACCATACCAGGGGATAAGGTATAGTAGAATTTCAAAAATATTTCCCCCCCCCAATTGTCTAAATAATTATCTCTAAAATTTCTTAGGATAAAAAGATGTGGATGGTTTTCTCCGTAACAGTGAGTAGCCAAATAACATCTCTTGGAATGAACTCGGAGTTTTTGATAAGCTTCTTCCATGAGTTTTTCTTGGGGACCCGTGACTTTTTTTAAATATTTTCGAAGAGTTTCGCAGTTTAAAAATTGAAATTTATAACCAATTGAAAAAAGCACAAAGCGATCTAACATAATTTTTAATTTTTCTAAGTGTTTTTCTTTGTCACTATAGGCATAAATTCTTGCCAAGTTCCAAGAAACTAGGCTTATTAGAAAAATTTCATGAAGGTCATCTTCTTTTTCGTTAATGAGGCCTTCTTTCGTCAGTTTTTTAAACATCTCAGGTTTCAATTTTTCTTTTTCAACTTTGTGCCATTTGGCGACTACTTCAAAATACTTTTCGTAGACGGTTATGGCATTAATTAACTCACCTTTGTTTTCATACATCTGGCCTTGCTTGATGTAATCAAGTCTGCATTTGTAACCCATGATCATGGCTCGGCTTGGGCCTTCATTTTTATTTTTTTTGGCAGCAGACATTTATTTTACCTAAAACCTATATGAGAGTGAGAAGGAGGTTTCTTTAATTTTTTCTGATTCAATATTTTTAGCTACACTTTCTTTGATGTCGGTATTTTTTATGGCGAAATCAAACATTAACTTAGGTTGAACCCAACTAAGTCCTGCACCGCTACCGCTTTCATTTAGCCCTTCATCCGTAAAAAAACCGGCTCTGACAAAAAAATCACCAAAAACCTTAAACTGAACGGCTCCCCGGTACAAAAAGGTTTCTGCTAATGCTTGATTATAATCAGCACCTGCATCAAGAATAAGAAAAACAAAATCCTCGTAAACATATTGTAAACCTAGAATACCGCGGGTCTCATTCGGCCTTTCCCTGAGGGGATCAATAAACGTGATTCCCATAGTTACGGACTCACCTAATACATGCGTTGCTCCCAAAACCATCTGATTATATTTTATATTTTGAATATCTTCACCATTTTCACTTAAAGAATCTTGGGTGATTCTTGCTGCAACGCCCAGAGAGGATTTATCTCCGGCCCTACCCGCTGTAGAAATCATCAATCTTTTTCTTTTATCGAACCGATCCTCTGCATATTGATAACCGACTGAACCACTTATGGCCTGTCCAGATTCTGTAAGTATGGCAGCCATGCTGTCAATGTCCAGAGGGGCGGAGTGGGGGTTATTGCTATTTTCTTGAGTAATATTGCCAGAAGATTTTTGAAAGTATATAGAAGAATCCTTAAAAAAGGCAACTGGTGCAGGGTTTAAAACGCTTGATTCTTCCATAAGAATTGATCCAACACCTGTACCTGCAGTAGACTTAAGCCTAGTTGTTTCTAGATCTCTTAATTTTGCGTATAGTGACGAAGGAAGACAGTTGATGAGGAGCAGGCCAATAAGAAGAAACAGGAGCTTGGTCATTTTCATAGTCTAATCCGTTAGATGGTTGTAATATCAATTACATTATCTTATATATGTTTTATTGATTTGTTAATGGTGGGGAAATGAATTTTAAGTTTATTTTAATTCTTTTGTTAACTTTTAGTTCAAATGTGTTTTCAGCATATCCGACTGCGGAAGATTTGTTTAAAAACACTGGCAATCAGGAAGTTGCTGGGAATCAGATTATATTGAAGTTTCAGGTAGAAGAAAGCGATGAAAAAAAAGCCAATAATGAATTAGAGGGAGATTTGTCGAACAAAGATGCCATAAAATCGGAAATTCCTGAAGCCCTTAGCTTGGAAAAACATGATAAATTAGAAACCAAGTATTTAACCTGGACATTTTCTCTTAAAAGAGAGAGTAAAATTGAGTTATTTCAAGAGGTTTACTCTAATTCAGCAATGAAAAATCCCCATTTAGAGTTAGTTAATTATTTAGGAGATTATCATAGCAAAATTCGAGATGAGAAAAATTTAGAAAGAAGTCTTTTTTATGCAATTATATCAAGCTTGGTGTTAAATGATTCCAGAGGAATGGTCGAATTTCTAACGAAACATGAACCATCTTTTCTATCTAACAATATGCTATTAAACCGAGAAAAGATAAAGCAATTGGAAAAATATAAATCATTTTTAGCTGAGAAAAAAGATAAAAGTTTGCCCACACCGCCTCCTGTTTCGGAAGAAGACAGTTCAAGCAAAAAGAAACAGATGGATGAGATGATGAACATGAGTATGTATCAAAAAAACAACCAAGTTTCTTTGCAGAGATTGGAAGGTAATTTCTTTTGGATGGTAAATCTACCGAACTTTAAAGCTTATTATAAAAATGAAAATAGGGATCTTTATAAGGTAGATTATAATAGTGAGACAGAGAATATTTCCACGGTAATGGGCAATTATATGTTATTTGATGGGATTCATCAGTTACCTAAAAGAATACTTTTTAAAACTGCCAGCGGCCGAAATTTTATTATCAGAATTTTAGAGTTAAAACATGTTTCACAATCTACTGATTTAAGTAAATTAAATGATCAATATAAAAAAATTATTGATAACAAGGAAAGAAGCTCGTCCCGTGTAAATTACCGGGATCAATATGGGCCATACTTTTTTGTCAAATGAAATATTGCCATGTGGCGGTTAATTCACCGTTCAATGATTCTTTGCTAAGCTACGTCCAAGAAGATAAATGGAATTTTACCGAAGGAGATTTGGTCAAGGTTCCTCTCGGCAAGAGAATGATAGAAGGATGCCTTTTAAAAATAAATTTATCATTTTCGCAATTGGATGATTCAATTTCCGAGGAAAAAATTAAACCGATTGAAGATTATTTAACCGAAGATCTTAAGTTATCACAAGAAGAAATACTTTTTTATCAGTGGATTGCAGGTTATTACCATTATCCGGTTGGCAAACTTATTTTTGATTGTCTCCCTAAAATTCTGAAAAAGCCTCATAAATTATTACCAGTAAAAGGAATTGGAGACATCACTTTACCTATCATGACTCCTGATCAAGAAGCAGTCTGGCTTAAAATTAAAAATGAAATTGATGGCTCATTTAAAAAATTTTTATTACACGGAGTAACCGGGAGTGGAAAAACCATAATTTATCTTAATCTTATTCAGGAAATGCTTTCACAAAATAAATCGGTTTTATTTTTATTACCGGAAATTAATTTAACTCCTCAGTTTATTCACACCTTCAGTGAGTATTTGAAAGTGGATATATATCCTTACAATAGCTCTATAAGTAATTCCAAAAAATATGAAATGTGGAGAACTCTTAAAAATAAAAATGAACCTTGTGTGGTAATAGGGGTTAGAAGTTCAATTTTTCTACCAATTAATAATCTGGGCTTGATTATAGTGGATGAGGAGCATGATCACTCCTTCAAGCAGGAGGATAGATGTCCATACAACGCCAGGGATTTGGCCATTAAAAAGGCTAGCTTGTTATCAATTCCAGTCATACTTGGTTCAGCTACTCCGAGTGTTGAGACTTATTATAATTTTCAAACCAAAGATGAGAAAAATTATTTTTCACTTAAAGAGCGAGTTAATCAAAGCAAGTTGCCGTTAATAGATCTAGTGGATCTTCGGAAAGATAAATCACGGGAAAATCAAGAAATCTGGCCATTTAAAGAGCACAGTATAAAAAAAATCACCGAGGCATTATCAAAAAATGAACAGGTGGTAGTTTTTGTTAATCGCTTGGGGTACGCCAACTACTTACAATGTAGTGCTTGTGGGTATCAGTTTTTTTGTCCTAATTGTACGATCAATCTAAAATATTTTCATAAGAAAAATGAGATTCAATGCCAATATTGTGACTATACTGATAAAAAACCTGAGATATGTCCCCAGTGTTCCAATTTAAATATTTTACAAATAGGTTTTGGCACGGAAAAATTACAACAAGTTTTAAAAAAAGTTTTTCCCTCCAAAACTATTGGTCGATTTGATCGAGATGATGTGACCACCTTTAAAAAATTAGAACAGAGATTAGATGATTTTCACCGAGGGAAAATTGATATTCTGGTGGGTACCCAGATGTTATCCAAGGGCCACAACTTTAAAAATGTTAATTTGGTTTTAATTTTTGGTGTAGATTTACAACTAAATTTTCCGGATTTTAGAAGTAACGAGAGAGCTTACCAACTGTTAACCCAGATTTCCGGGCGATCGGGTCGATTCGGAAAAGATAGCGAAGTTTTGATTCACACGCTTGCGCCGGAAAACCGGGTCTATCAATATGTAAAAGATCATGATTTTAATTTATTCTATGAGGATGAAATAAAACTTAGAAAAATGAGTAAGTCGCCGCCTTACTCAAAGATTGCCATCATATATGTGACTTCCCAAAAACAAAATGAGGTCATTGAAGAAGCAGAAATTATGGGAGAGTTTTTAAAAAATTTAGGAGAGAAATATTTTCAAGACATTGTAGTGTTGGGTCCTCGAACAGCGCTTATAGAAAAAAAAGTAAATAAATATACCTGGGTGTTTATGCTGAGAGGTGAAAATGTTAATAACCTACACAATTTATTAAGTACTTTACAAAAACAATACGTTCCAACCAAAAGAGTAGGGATTAAAATAGATGTTGATCCTTATCAAATCCAATAAAGCCTATTTAAATCGACCTGAAAATTATACTCATTTACTCCCTTGAATTAAAGAATTATTTCGATTGACCGAACAATAGCTTGTAGAGTTTTGTAGGTTTAGCACCTAAGAGAGGTTTTATTCATGAAGGGTTTACTAAAAAAACAAGTTGTTTTAGCAATGCTTTTAGCGATGACCATTTCTGGATCGGCGTCTGCGCTGGTATTCAATTTTCCGGGAAGTTCGGGTGGTGTATCATCAAATGCGGGGTTAACTAGTTCAAACCATACAGTAGCTGGAGTGCCACAAGCAGCAGTTAATATTGCTAAAGAAACCAAGTGTGTTGATTCTAGAAATTACCTTTCTTGGGATTTGTTAAAAACGGTAGCCAACTTTGAAAATAATCCTCCGAGGATTGAAAAAATAGTTACAGGTGACAAAGTTGATATACAAATTTTTATTCCGACTCATATTAAAGAATGTTTGGATCCCCAAGTGGAAATTTCGACTATAGAGAAGCCTAAAAAACTGGGTTTTTTTGTAAAGGTTCGAAATAGATTTTTTGAAAAAAATCCTAGAATTGTTAATGAAATATTTGGTAGTGAAAAAGAGATGAATCGTTTATCCCAAGATGCTCGATTAACCAAATGTTTCGAAAATCGATTTGCTAAGAGAATAAAAGTAAAGGAAGGGGTTGAAGTGGTGGATATTGTTCCAGACGAGGACATAGAATCTGGTAGAATGGTTCACTTAACCACACCGGTAAAAGTTGATGATATTGATAAAGTCTATGCTTATATGCATTCGCCCTACGATGGATTAACTGCCAGAAAAGGAACAGTTGCCAATATTCATCAAGAGGATTCTTGTTTTAGAGCAGAAAATTTTAATATGGAAGATAAAGAGATACCTCTTTATGATTCTAGAATGCTTGCAGACATGATTAATCTTGAGGAATGTTCAGGTCAAGAAGATTGTATTCAAAGGCATGTAGAAAAAATATTTGAAATTTTTCAAAAAGATGATATCGAAAAACTTTCCGGTGCTCATATAAAATATTTAGAGGATATTTTATTTGTGAAAGATAAAATTGGAAATGATAATAAGGAATATAAAAACATAAAAAATCAAATGAAGGACATTGTAGAAAAAATGCGTGGTTTGGCAGAGAATATGCTCGAAGAGGGTGCGGAGGATATCAAAACTCTAAGTAGGGAATACGATGAACTTCGTTTTAAACTTGAAACAGAATATATAGAACCTTTAATTATAATTTTAGAAAAGCGATATAAAATGCGCAAAGAAGCTAATCCAGAAGAGATAAAAGTTATCGATGATAGCATACAGCAACTTAATGAACTTATCGGTATGTATGCTGATGAAACTGGGCGAGCTGATGAAGTGGTGGTTTTGCTGGCTGCAAAAGGCCTTTCCATGAATTCGAAAAAAGCTTCACACCTGTATCTCCAATCAGTTTACTGGTCCATGGTAAATCATGATGGTGAAGAACGCTTAAAACCTGAACAAGCTAAAAGGGAAATTGCCCGTGAAGGGAAAAAAATAGAGGTGAAAGTTAAACAAGCTAAAGTGAAGTATTTGGTAAGTACTGGTAAAAAAACCATGTCCCCAGTGATCAATGCCCAAATGGGAGCGGCTTCTCGGGGCTATCAAGCTCAAATGGAGCAAATGTACTCTAGAGAAATGGAGCTTAGAAAAGGTTGCTCACCGAGCCCATGGGGATTTGGAGTTTTAAACCAAGCTAACTGTAGTAAATTTTATAAAGGTATGAATGTCCGCAATCAACAAAGACAGATAATGGAACAGAATTATAATAAGAACATGTCCAGATTACAAAACCAAGCATCCACTTGGAGAAAGTATGAAATGTTGGGTGCCAGGTATACAGAAGCGCAAAGACAAGCAAAATATGGCAATAGTATGTATAGTGTTGGAGGTGGTACAAGTTTAATTGATTTTGGAACCGCAGATAGTTATTTGTTTGATAATCCTTATGGGGATGCTTCATACGATCCTATGTACAATATAATGTCTCAAAATAGTGGGCTGGAGTTTAATATGCCGCAAGATCAGTTTGGTGGTGGTAATTATATGAATTCACCAGCTAACCAGATGTTGATGCAAAGACAACAAGGTATAAACGGCATGTACGGCGGAAGCAACATGAATTTTGGCGGTAACATGAACTATGGCCAAGGACAAATGTCTTATGGCCAACAATGGTAATGCCTAATCAAGAAGAATATTTAGCGAATTAGAAACTTATTCCAACTCTTAGCTGGCCTAGAAAGACATTGGCGGTTTCATTTACTATACTACTGTCGTTAGTGTAGGCGTAATAGTCGCCGGTAAAATGATAACCGGTCAAGAGAGCAATATTAATTTCATCACTCCATTTATAAGTGCAATTTAAATCCAATTCAAATCCTAGGTCATCTTCCTGGTCAAGTGTGGCATTAAAAATTTTATTTTTAGTGTGATTGTAAGATCGTTGATCGGCCTTGGCTGCTTGATTAGCTTTGGCATAAATGAAAGCACCGTTGAGTGTCCACTTGGAGACATTGTAGGTTGCACCAAATTTTAAAAATTTAGCATTAGTTATATAAGAATCATATAGGCTTTTGGTCTCGGGGTTATTGATGGCATCCATATTATATCTGAACATAATGTTGGCGATTTGATAGTTGGGGTTCAAAAACATGGCTTCAAAACTGGATTCACTGCCAGGATCTCCACTTACGTGACCAAGATTTAATCCTAATTTCCAAGCTTCGTTAAAATTATATTCGGTTTCAGTTATAAAGGCCTTTGCTTTATACTTGGTAGATTGACCGTTTTGGTAAATATTTCCAATCTCTCCACTAACTAGTGGGAACTCAACACCAACATTTAATGGGCCAAAAGATTTTCTAAAATAAATATCGATGAGTTTGACGTTGGTTTCGCCAAAATTATAGGCAGTATCGGCTGTGCCAGTGTAGGTAACATCAGTTTTAAAACTCTCGTTGCCAAGTGCATTGGCTTTTTTATTATATAAGGCACCAAACGCTAGTTCTTT
>MEPW01000010.1 GCA_001769975.1 Bdellovibrionales bacterium RIFOXYA1_FULL_36_14
TTAGACCTTCTTATATTGCGCAAACGTATCTGCATTATACAACCATTATTCCCCGTGACACTTTTAGTATTTCGCTTAATTATATTAGGCTTCTATCGAAAGAAAGTGTGCAAAAAGATAGTTTCTTTCAAGAAGCATCCCGTTTTATCGATGCAGTCGGACTTGGGGGAAATTTAAGTTTTACCGATCACTTTAGTACGTTGGTTAAATGGTATTATGATTTCAAACGCCAAGATAATATTGTAAAGACGGAAATTGGCTGGCACACTAAATCCTACGGTCTAGTGCTGGGTTTAGAGGTCTTAAGTTCACCAGATACAGAGTCCTATTGGAGTAACTTCCGCACTAATGATTCTGTTTATTCTAAATTTTCTATTGTGTTTTAAAAAATATGCTTGATTTTTTTTTGAAAATCGACGCCTTAAATTCCATTTCAAAACGTCGAAGAAGGTGTTTTTTAAAATGTCTTCAGTAATTAAATTCTAAAGAGTTTTCCGGCGTTGTCATACGACTATTTTCTTACATTTAATAACTTAATTAATTGAAGGATTGGGATAGTAAATATATTTTGTTATCAAAAAGAGTAAACTATTTTCATAGACTTTTTTTCTTTTAATCGATATTAGCTAGCAATTAAGATTGGTGGTGTTTAATCATGAAAATTATATTTCTTATTGTAATTCTATCCTGTTTTAGTTTTATATTACATTCGGCTGAAAAGAGGGATGTGGTCGATGACTCGATTTATACTATGAAGCTTATGTTAACTTCCTCTTATCAGCAATTTGTTACCAGTGAAAATCTTTATTATGGGGTGGCAGCAGTTCCTTCTTTGTGGCATAGCTTTGATCACGATGCCAGGTATACAGCTTACTTTAAACAAAAAAAAATTAGAAAGCATGAGGAAATCATTAGTGACCTGGGGATTGTGTTAACGTTTCCGGTGGTTCCGATAGTGAGCTATTCGCTTAGCCGTCAACTTGAGGATAATAAGTTGTTTAATTTTGCTTTAGAATATACTTCCGCGGTATATTTAACGCTTATTGAATCGGCGATGATTAGTTATATCCAGATTCATGAACGTCCTGATCAATCCGATTTGTCCCCATGGGAAACCAAATTTAGAGGGAATTCGTCTTTTCCGTCAGGGCACGTGGTCCCATACGCAACCTTGCTACTTAAAACTTTTCAATTCTATGGCCCGTGGTCTTTACTGCCTACGGGAACAATGTTTTATTTCGCCTCTAAAGAAAGGATTAAGTCAGGTAAACATACCATGAGTGATGTAGTCGGATCTTTCTTTTTGGCAGCGTTTGCCTCTGAAGGGGTCAGAAGGGCGAATAATTATAATAATAATCACCCGATTTACAGATGGATGTGGCAACATGATGTAGCGGTGGGCGTGACCTACTACCGTTTCGCGATTGGACCTCGTCTGACTTGGAATTTTTAAATTATGGTGCGCATACGGGCCGGTATAGAAGATAGATGCTTCGGTTGCAAAATTCATAAGAATTTTTGTTTCTGTGACCATTTTTCTAATTTGCAACTAAAAACGAATGTGTCTATTATTATGCATGTTTCTGAGCGCAAGCTTCCTAGTAATACGGCCTGGATCACCAAACAGGCGCTTAATAATTGTTCTCTCTATATCAGGGGTGAAGTTAATCATCATTTCGAAGCCGCTCATGTTTTATCGGAACAATACATCCCACTTTTTTTATTTCCGGAAGAGGGAGCTTTGCCATTAACTAAAACACTAGTAAGCCAGTTTAATAAACCCATCCAATTAATTGTTCCTGACGGAAATTGGCATCAGGCTAAGAAAGTTAAAATGAGAGAAAAAGGTTTTGCCACAATCCAATCAGTGTGCCTCAAAGAACATTACCAATCAATTTACTCACTAAGAAAAGAACCTTTCATGGGGGCCCTTTGTACCTTAGAGGCCATAAGTTATGCGCTTAAAGAGATTGAGGGTGAGCAGACCTTTGAGTATTTGATGAAAATTTTAAAAACTATGGTATATCGGACTGATTTGGTTAGAAGGGGCTATAACCAACTTCTTCCCTTGTAATCCTCGTAAGTCAGTTTAATGACTGTGTGAAGATCAAAGCTATAATTTATTTGTAACAACTCAATGGATTTTTTACTGGTAACGACCCACTGGTTAGGAGTAATTTCTTTAGTTTTGTCGGGAGTAATGCGTGGATCAAAGCGGGGAAAAAAATATTTTACAATTTGTAAGAGGTAAGCGATCAAGACTAAGATTAGGGAAGGAATTCTAATAAAAAATAACCTCGTGGGGTTTTTGGTTCCCATAACTTCTTTGATGGAGGTGATTAAATCGCGATAAATAATCGGTTTGGGATAGGCTATGTAAAAGATTTGGCCGTTACTTTTATCAATATGATAAGTGGCAGCCGTTATACCCTTTACCAGATCAAAAATGGAAACAAAACTGTAGTATTTCTGGTCAGGGTTGCCTACCACTGGAATAAGTCCAGTGTTTACAATTTTGAAAACGGAAAGCATGGCCGGATCTCGAGGTCCAATAACCATTGGTGGTCTTACAATAAAGGTTTTCCAAGTCAAAGGAGATAGGTCTTTTAATTTATTTTCTGCTAATAACTTGGATTTTCCGTAATGACTAACTGGAAGATCTTGATCCTTTTCGTCTTTGCTAACAACATCAAGGCAAGGACCTGAGGCTGCTTGTGATGAAATTAGTCCAAATATTAAATGGGGGTATTTAGCTTTAAGTTGATGGATGAGATGAGTGGTGGCATCCACATTTACTTTGTAAAAATCGTGGGTGTCGCTGGCATGTACAAGTCCCGCTGTATGAATAACCGCTTCCAAATTGGTGGGAAGCTGATTGAACCACTCAAAGTTTGAAAAATCTCCTTTAACAGGTATTCCTTTAATTGAGAACTCATTAAATTTGGCATTACTTCGAAAAAGTGCGTAAACTTCGTGCCCATCAGATACGAATTGATCAATTAAATGAGACCCCACAAAACCGGTGGCCCCTGTGATTAAAATTTTCATACTTATTAATTATAGATGGAAGGGAGCTCAAAAAGTTTTTTGGCTTCACTGAAGACTTCCAAAACTTTGGCAAGATCTTCTTTCTCGTGCGTGGCCATATAGCTGGTGCGAATAAGTGCATCCCCTTCTTTAACTGCTGGAGCGATTACTGGTGTGGAAAAAATTCCTTTTTCTGTTAAGTAACTTGATACTTGCAGAGCTTTTAAATCATCTCCCACATAAATAGGAATGATCGGAGTTTCCGAGTTATAAGTATAGAGACCAATTTCCTTATAGCCATGTCTCATAAAATTGACATTACTCCATAAATTGGCAAGTACACTGGGGTCACTAGTAACTATATCAATACAAGCAGCGACAGTTGCAACTGCAGCCGGAGGCATTGATGCGGAAAAAATAAATGACCTAGCAGAATGTTTGATAAAATCAATCACTTCTTTAGATCCCGAAATAAATCCACCAATAGAAGCAAATGATTTGGAAAACGTACCCATATTGATATGTACATCAGAGGTTACAGAAAAGTGATTGATGGTACCTTTACCTTGATGCCCCAAAACTCCGAGTCCATGAGCATCATCAACATAAACCAGAGCACCATATTTTTTTGCCAGTTCAACTATTTTAGTTAAATTGGCAATGGTCCCGGTCATGGAAAAAACGCCGTCAGTGATAATTATTTTTCGTTGGTATTTATCTTTGACGTTTTGTAAGACCTCTTCGAGGCAATTCATATTACTATGTTTGTATTTAAAGACCGTGCCATAAGCCAGTCTGGTTCCATCTATAATGGAAGCGTGATTTTCTAAATCTGAGATGATGCAATCACGAGGGCCTGCAATACATGAAATAGCTCCTAAGTTAGCTTGCATACCAGTGGAGAAAATTAAAGCAGACTTGTGGCCTATAAATTTGGCCAATTTTTCTTCAAGTTCCTCATGCATTTCAAGGTTACCGTTTAGAAATCTTGAGCCGGTACACCCAGTACCAAATTGTTCGATGGCCTTTATAGCCTTTTCTTTGACGTATGGGTGATGGGTTAGTCCCAGATAATTATTAGATCCAATCATTATCTGTTTTTGATTTTTTACGTAAACTTTTGAACCAACGGTGTCGCTGATTGCCCTGAAAAAGGGATAAAGGTTACTTTGGATCAACATGTTTTTCTTTTGGATTAACTTGTTATTAACAAATGATTCTAACATTCTTACATCTTCTGTTAAGCACTTGGCGTTGTTAATATTAAAATTACTAAGTTTTATTATATATAGCGTGTCAATTTATCATTTAATATTGAATTTAGTCAACTTGAATGGTCGATTATTGAAAAATTAATAATGTTCATATTTTTGTAAACAAAATAAGTTGTATGCGAGCTGGAGTTTTACTTATCCAATTATTTGCTTAGTAGCTTTTTGGCAAGCATAATTCCTCTGGCTTCATTTAATATAAAGGAAGCCAGGGCATTTTCTTCTTCTTCAGTCAGACCATGAAATTTAAGGCAAACGGTTAAGAACTTATAATTTTTGCCGTCGGTCTTATCCTTGTAAGTTTCCTCAAAAGTTTTAACCACTTTGGCGGCCCTAATTTCGCATTGAAATTGATTGATTCTAAGTTTGCAATTTAAATAGTTGTTGCCTGGTTTGAAGCGATCATTATTTTTGGTCTTTGTCTTAAAACTTATTCCACCTGCTGAGACATCTAGGCCCTCGAACACTTCCTCATCAACTTTAAATTGAATGCGGTGTAAGCGGCTAGTTTCAATTCTAAAATCTTTTCTTTGTTCGTGTCTAAAGATGGGGTTTTCAATCAGCAGATAGTAACGGTTGTCAGCTGCAGCGGAGAGGTGACCTGTGGAAAAATAAAAATAATTTTTTATATTAAATTTTATTAGGATGGTTTTGTTAACTAGTGCGGAAGAAGTGATTTTTTTGAGAATAGACCCGCTTATTTCCAGGCAGATTCTTTTGTCGGAAAGGATTCCTACGGATTTAAATTCTTCTATGTTTTCCGGTTCGTTCTTGAGCCAGAGAAAAATGTCGGTAGGATTATTACCTAACTGAACTAAGAGCTCCTCTCTTTCTTGCTCATTGATCTTGTTAAAAAAATGTTTGTCATTAGAGTTAATCATAAATAAAAAATGTTTATAGTGGCATTATTACTTAATTATAGTTTAATATCCATTTAAAAAAATTGCAAAGTGCAAGTAATTTCATTATTGGTTAAAGGGGATATTTTTTTGGGAGTTCTTAAATTTTATGGAATTTAGACTGGTTAAAATGATCGTTGAGCAAGCCAATCCAATTCGGTATTTTTTTTCCACCGAGGATCGTGCTTTTTTATTAAATGATTTACTTGGGAAAAAAATTGCTATTATTTTTAAAAATAAAATTACCTGTTTAAATTGCAATACCAGCATAAAAAAAACCTATTCTGGCGGTTATTGCTACAAATGTTTTATGTCTTTGGCAAAAACTGACACCTGTATAGTCTCTCCCTATCTTTGTCACTATCATTTAGGAACTTGTCGAGAACCTTTATGGGGGGAGGAGCATTGTATGCAACCGCATATTGTCTACTTGGCCAATACATCCGGTCCTAAGGTTGGCGTTACCCGCATGACTCAAATACCAACCCGTTGGATTGACCAGGGGGCACAAACGGCGACACCAATTATCAAAACCAAAAATAGGCGAGAAGCCGGCATAATTGAGAAGCTTTTTGCTTCAGCGATGGATGATAAAACCAATTGGCGAAATATGCTAAAGGGAGTGCCAGAACCGGTGAATTATTTAAACTTAAAAAAGCAGTTGTTTTTTGCTTGCGGACAGAGTCTGGATGAATTAGAAGAGTCGTTTGGAACAGCTGATATTGAGTTATTGGAAGATTTGCAAATCTATGAATTTCAATACCCAATTTTATCCTATCCAGATAAAGTATCATCGTTTAATTTGGATAAGTTAAATCTGATTGAAGGCACACTGATTGGTATTAAGGGACAGTATTTAATTTTGGATACCGGTGTTATTAATATTCGAAACCATGGTGGTTATCATATAGAATTTAAGGAGATATAACTTGAACTCACAAGACGATAAAGTAAAAAAATTAAGTGATTATAAAACCCCAGATTATACCGTAGACAGCGTATATTTGACAGTTGAACTGTCTGATTCCAAGACCAAAGTATGGTCTAAACTGGACATTAAAAAAAAGACCAAAGAGATGAATGCTCCCATTATTCTTGACGCTAATAGCTTAACCTTTATCAGTGTGAAGATGGATGGAAAGATTCTTGATAATAATGAGTATCAAGTTACGGAAAATTATTTAAAAATATTAAAAGGTAAGGATGTTTGTGTTTTAGAAATTGAAAATTATATCGATCCGGCTTCTAATAAAACCCTGGAAGGCTTATATAAATCCGGTGATATGTTTTGTACGCAAAATGAACCAGAGGGTTTTAGACGGATTACTTATTATATTGATCGACCAGATGTCATGGCGACATTTACCACTAAAATTATAGCTAATAAAAAACTTTATCCAGTTCTTCTTAGTAATGGAAATTTAATAGAAAAGGGCGATCTTAACAAGGAACTTCATTTCGCTGTTTGGCATGATCCATTTAGAAAACCATCATACTTATATGCGTTGGTAGCTGGAGATTTAGGGGTTATCAAGGGTGAATATTTAACCAGATCAAAAAGACTAATTGATCTTAGAATTTATTGTGACAAAGGCAATGAAAGTCGCTGCCATTTTGCGCTTGAATCATTAAAGAAGGCGATGAAGTGGGATGAAGATACATTTGGACTTGAATATGATCTGGATATTTTCATGATTGTGGCCGTTGATTCTTTCAACATGGGGGCGATGGAAAATAAAGGGCTAAATATTTTTAATTCTTCGCTGGTACTTGCTGATGCCAAAACTGCAACCGATCTTCAATTTCAACGTATTGAAGGAGTCGTGGGACATGAATATTTTCATAACTACACAGGAAACCGGATTACTTGCAGGGATTGGTTTCAATTAACACTTAAAGAGGGACTAACAGTTTTTAGAGATCAGGAATTTTCTTCTGACATGAATTTTAGGGGGGTACAACGCATTCAAGATGTAGAGGCCTTACGGGAATTACAATTTCCTGAAGATCAAGGTCCCACCAAACATCCGATCAAGCCTTCTTCATACATTGAAATTAATAATTTTTATACACCGACTATCTACGATAAGGGATCAGAAGTGATAAGGATGGTTCATACCTTACTTGGCAAAGATGGGTTTAGACGAGGAATGGATAAATATTTTGAGCTTTTTGATGGTCAAGCGGTGACTACTAACGATTTTATTCATGCTATGAGTGTGGCCAATAATAATTATGACTTTTCTCAGTTTGAACAGACTTGGTATCATCGTGCCGGTACCCCTAAATTGGAAATAAAATCTAGCTTTGATGAAGGCAAGGGCGAGTTTCGCATTTTTATCAGACAGCTTTTAGAATCTAATGAATTACCGTTTCATATGCCTTATCGCATCGGTCTGGTTGACGAATCGGGTTGTGATTTGGACATAAAAAAAGATTTTGTAGAAATTAAAGAAAAAGAAAATGAGTTTGTTTTTAAAAATATTAAACGCAAACCATATTTATCTTTAAATCGGGATTTCTCAGCTCCCGTTATAAGTTTGCATGAGTATTCCCATCTTGATTCCTATAGTTTATTTAAACTAGATAGCAATCCTTTTAGCCGGTATGAAATCGGGAGAAAAATTGCGGCGAATTTGGTTTTGGATTATTTAAATAATCATGATGCGGTTATTCCTCATGATTATATTGAAGCATGGAAAGAAGTATTAATGGATAAAAGAGTGGACCCCGCCACTAAAGCGCTTTTAATTTCAATGCCATCTGAAAGCTACGTTCATCAGTTACTGGAAGTGGTTTCTTATCAAGAAGTTTTTGATGGTTTAAATCATGTTAAAAAAACACTTGCTCAGACTCACCAAAATGAATTGATGGATCTCTATGAACAGTTGAAAGATGATGAGCAATACCAATTTATCCCAAAACAGGTGGGGCGCAGAGATCTAAAAAGTGAGGTATTATCCTATCTGATGAGTTTGGAAGATAATAATATCTTTGCGAAATGTTATGAAGATTTTGAAAATGCTAAAAATATGACTGATGAGTACATGACCTTTCATTTACTGGTTCATTCCAATTCAAATAAAAGACCGATGGCAATTGAAAAATTCTATAATCGTTGGAGCAAAGATAATTTAGTCCTGATGAAATGGTTGAGCGCTCAAGCTTCTTCGCCTCATGCTGATACTCTTGATCGGTTAAATAAAATTATTGCTTCCACAGATTATGATAAAACCGTACCCAATATGATCCGGGCCATTCATAGAACTTTTGGAAGAAATTATATTCATTTTCATCATCCAAGTGGACTTGGCTATAAATTTATTGCAGATGCGATTATTGATATTGATACTTTTAACCCATCAATGTCTTCAGCTTTATCTAAACTCTTTGGTGATTTTAAACGTGTACCAGCTGAAAATCGGGTGATTATGGGAAAAGAGATTTATCGTATTTCTAAAATTCCCAAAATTTCCAAAAACACTTACGAGATCATTAGTAAGATATTGTCGTAATTTAAGATAAAAAAAGGCCAGTTTTGGGGAAACTGGCCTAATAGAGAACTGACTCGAGAATATGTAAGGGGTTAGTTACATGTCCTATTAAATTGATCGGATATTGGTGGGAAATACTTTAGCAAAATCGTCTGGATTTTGTTAAGCAATAAAAAACTCAATAAATTAAGATAGTTGATCAAGAAATTCTTGCGAGTTATCAACTTTAAGACTAATTAAAAGCAAGGATAAGCTGGGCGTCGTTACCATTTGTTTCCCACTCATAAGCGTTGCTCATATGAGCGGCAATTGTTCTATCATTTTGCTTCATATAATCGTTATTATTTTTTTTGAACATTTGGATTATTTCATTTAGCTCTTGCGATTTTTCCAAATTTATATGTAAAGCATATTCCATGGCTTCTATGCAAATATCATCTACCGATCTATCTATGCGGTGGTTTTCTAAATACTCTCTGATAGTGGTAATTAAATTAAAATTAGTAGGAGCGAATGGTGATGTAATGGCGGTAATTGTGTGGGTATTGCTACAACTACTTACTTCAATTACACCACTAGCTGTGAATAAGGCCCTTGCTGATACACAGAGGGTGTATACTTTTGTGGTGTCAAAATTACGTAATAAAATAAATTGTCGACCGTTGGTGGCCACGGGATTTCCAACATTGACAGGGGAATTACCCTCCGTTAATCCCGTTCCAGTGTAATTTAGATAACTAGATGGGGCAGATGCTCCAACATGATAATGAATGTTAAAACCATCAGTCGTGTAGTTTAGTATATGATCAGGACTAGCGGACGTAGTTATTGCATAATCTTCCCAACTAAAATAGTAATCAACTGCTAATAAGTTGCTATTTAAGATGATTAATAATAAAAAAATAAAATACTTCATAAAATATCCTTGTCCGTTTTTTGTTAATTTCTTAAGGAAAGGCGAAAGTAATATTTGCTGAATTTTTAACATACAAAGTTAATGCGCTCAAATAGATTGTAAATTTAATAGAGGGTTTTACTTCCTGGTATCGAAAAAAAAGTATTTTAATTTACAATGATTCCAGCTTCTTTTTTATATCGTCTGCAAAAGCACAGGTAAGTTTACCGTCAATGACGTAATGGTTGATGGTTAAAGTAAGCAGGCTTTCATTATTTTGGTCAATCCCTGGAAAAGAAAAAATAACAGTGCGGCTTGATTCAGCAATGAAGGAGTTGACATAAGTTTTTCCAATATTGTTTATGCAAATACTGCCATCTCGTTCTTTGGGATCATTAAGAAAATCATAAATAAACAATAAGAATTTTTGGATTAAATTTGGAATGCTAGACATTATTTTTAGCGTATTGAAGCTTGGGAAATCCTTGATGGGCATGCTGCTTGCTTGATGTATTTTTTTATCTATTTCTTCTTCACTTAGCAGGTCCACGTTATTAATCACGTAGGTAATAGGCATTTCTTCACCTTGAAAAACTTTTGGAAAAGTGTAGGAAAAATGATGATGCTCGAATATGATCAGGCGGCTGCGAATATATCGTTTGATAAAAACACTGTTGATAATGTGGTACCTGGGGTTTTCTTTAATGACATCACTGATAGCCTTGGACAAAATGGTGTAGAGGGAAAATCCAGTTTTATTTTTCCTGGCAAGAACATTGGTCATATTAATCTTGATGTTTAAGCTGACCATCAGAGAATGTTTTCTACAACGATCCATAATGTTGATGACAAAGGCCCGGAGATTACTTGGTTTGATTACTTTGTTCATAAATGGCCCAAAAGCAAGGAGGATAGAGATACTTGTCGTATCTCTATCCCAAGCTTGAAGATTAGCATTACGCTAATATATAAACCAATTGGCCAAACCCTAGTAACAATGAAACCTGCAAAGTATGCAGAAGGCCAAAAGGATTAATTAATCTTGAGTGGGAACCAATCTTAACCCTGCGGTTGGATTGTTTACCACTGTTTCAATTTTTTTAACTCGTATGACGTCTTTTATGAATGTAAAGGTGATACTTCCTTTCATTTCACTGGAAATCAACGACGTTGTATTAATACCAATTAGATGAAAAATAGCACTTTCACCAAGTTGGTTAGTTACTTCAATAGGAATAAGTGGGGAGTCGGTGTTATCAGCCTCCGAAACTTGCAAGTCTAGGTATAGACCATAAAGTTCGCCCAGCAATTCCTTTCTTTCTAAAAGATACGCAAGGGTTTCTTTATCGAAAATATTGTTTTGCTGATTAACGCTGGTGTTAAACCCCATTTCATCCTCCGAAAATTTATCCACATTTAATTTAGTTTGGGGCAACCGGCAACTAGTTTCACGCGGTCTTAACAATATTTGTATGCACGGTGAATAAATATTTCTTTTAAATTATCCAAGATTTATCTAACTAGCTTATTAAATTAAGAAATTAGCAAGTCTTGGTGAGTAGATTTAAGGTAGTAATTACATCATGGATAATTAAATGAGCGCTTAATAAATATGTAAAAATTACATATTGGTCTCTACTTTGGGAAGTTATTTCAGGCACTCTTTTATCACAAGCACTTTTTTGGTATGTTTCTAAGTTAATCGGGGAGCATAATGTTATACGAGGAAAATTTATTTGCACCAGTGACGGATAAGAAATGTGAAATTTTGAATTCATTTATACAGAAATTCAAAATGCAACACCCATATTTGAGCTCAAATCAAATCGCTAAAAAACTTAATATTCCCCAATCCACGCTAAATCGCATTGAAAATAATACCACCAACCCAAGTTTGGAAAATGTATTAAATGTGCTCATTGCTACTGGAAACGAAAATAGAGTTGGAGAAATTTTGTCAATTTTATTCCCACAACATAAGAAAAAATACGATCAGATATTTTCTGCTAATACTGAAACTCCACTGCTTGATAAATATACCAGCGAATGCGCAACCAATGAGGAAACCTTTCTTATCATCCAGTTAGCTTTCACTAGAAAAGGTACTACCCGTATTGAAATCAAGGAAAAATTTGGTACCTTTGGCGTTAAAAAGCTAGAAAAGTTATTGCAAGATCAAGTGCTGATAGAAAGTAGTGATGGAGTTATCACCGCTGATTGTGAGAAAGTTAATGTGTCTTTTAGTGATTTAAAAAAAATAATCCAAATGGCCATTTTGGAATGTTATCAAAGTGAGACTGGGCATTTAAGCTATCAAACTGAATCAGTAAGCCAGGAAGGACTGGATCTGATTTTTCAAGAGTTAAAAAGAACCCAGGTACAAATAAGGAAAATCCTCTACAATCCCCAATATTACGGTGGAGAGAGGATTTTCGTTGGATTAGTGAGTGACCGTTTGATTAAAAATACAATGAATGATAACTGATCTTTTTAGGAGCGTATGATCATGAGAAAATTATCTTTGATGCTGTTTATGTTGATTTTTACATGTAGTTCTTATGGCGGATTCGACGCTGGCGGAGGGCCAGGAATTAGTATTGAAAAACTTATTGATTTTTTAAGGAATTCACAGAAACTACTGATTGAGGGAAATTTTTCAGAAAATGAATTCCAAAAGAGTTTGCGATTATCCAGTTATCAAAAAAATAATTTATCCAATAATGCTGGTGGAGCTGGGGGAGATTTTTGGAATAAAATAATTCAAAACAGTGAGGATAATGATTTTGTAATTTTAGTTATTGGAAAAAATTTATTTCCTAAAAATGTGTCATATGTATTGGTAGCGTTTGATGCGTTTGATGTGGTCAATGGTGATCTAGTTTTTGATTTATCTTCTCATGCTAAAACCTATCAGTTCGATCTAAAAGATAAACAGTTTATAGAAATATCATTTGCCCAATTATATCAGGATCTTTGTTCTACGGAGGTGTGTCCTGACATGCATTTTATTTCAATCATAAAATGACAAGATAAACTTTCGCAGGGTTAAATAAAGTTATATAATAAAGCCGGTATGAGATTATTACTGGCTTTATTTATTTTCATTTTTTCGATAGATGGTTCTTGGGCCTATTATCTAGTCAAGGAGGAGGATCGAAGATTTGGGTTAACTTATAAACGACTGAATACTCCCTATAAGGGATACCCCTCCGATGAACTTATCTTACCTTATGTTAAATATAAAAAAAGTTTTTGGGATATTGAGGACTCAGTGGTTCGGGCCATCTTTTTTAATTATGAATCGTTTCAAACCGGATTTCAGTTGAGTTTTGAACCCGTAGGCTACGCGGGAGCAACAGAAGGCGTTACCACTGAGCTACCAAGTACCAATTATTCATTACCGTTTGGCATTTATCATCTCCAAAAATTTACGTATGTGGATTGTCTGATTAATGTATTAGTATCGTTTTGGGGTGGCGACCAAGGTTTAATTCGAAGATTAGCTTTTCAAAAAGATTTTCAAATGTTCAATGACATATTTTTGAGGCCTTATTTTCAAATTGAACTTTTATCTAAGTCCTATGTGAATTATTATTTTGGGATACCAGAGGCAACGGCATCACTTGATTCATATCAAGCCGGTAGTGCAACCAATTATATAATAGGTACTAATTTGGGTTATGAGGTAATAAAAAAAGTTTTTTTTAATTCCTCTATTAATTATACCAAGTTTCATTCTTCCATTACGCAAAGTCCGATTGTTACTCGCTCGCAAGTTATTGAATGGTCAGCTTCACTTAGCCTTGAGATCTGATGTTCGTATATTTCGATTGGTCAAATTGTGAAAATGCTGATAAATTGATATAAGTTCTTGTATTTAAATCGTATGTTTATTATGGATGAGGTCGGAATAACTAGGCCAAGGAATTTTATGGAAACTCTAGCGCGACACAAAGATGAAAACAAAGAGGTTGATAATATAATAGAGCTAAACAAGCTCACAGATGCTGATCATACACATCCGGTGGATGAGCCTCAGGAGCCAACTGCTACCAGAAAAGATCTGCAGTTGGGAAGAAGGCTTTTTCATGGGGGCAGTGGGTTTTTAATTGGCTCCTGTTATTGGATGTTTTTCACCCATCAAAGAGCAGTGTATCTTTTAGGTTTAGTGACTTGCTTATTATATCTGCTGGAACAAATCAGAATAAGTTACCCTGAATCAGCCAAGAAATTAACGATCATCAATAAATATTTTTTAAGGGGCGAGGAATATTTAAAAGAATCATCTGCTATTCCCTATGCAGTAGCCTTGTTACTAACAATTATTACTTTCCCTCAGCCTGTAGCACTGGTGGCAATCTATACCTTGGCACTAGGGGATCCTTTAAGTGCTATTATCGGGATAAGGTTTGGTAAACATCACATTGTTAAACACAAATCCATTGAAGGGTCGATTGCCTTTTTCATATCCAGTTTTGTTTGTTGTTTTGTGGTACTACTGGCAACTTTTAGTTACGATTATGCTGGAAAAATTCTGGGCGTTTCATTTGTGCTGGCCTTTTTTGCATCACTTTTTGAAATGCTTCCGCTTAAATTGGATGATAACCTGACTATTCCATTGTTTGTGTCGGTATTCCTGTGGATTATGTGCGGTTTTGCTGAATTACCTCTTTAACCTTTGGTCGTATGAACATATGAGCCATCCCAGTCAGCTGGTGGTGGGTTCAAATAAAAGTTGCTACAAGACTCATACATTCTTGTGGACGATTTATCTTCGGGAAATTTTTCCTTTAATTCTTTGAATATTGCTTGAGCTTCTTGGAATTTTTTTTCCAGATATAAATTGAATGCTTGGTTAAATTTATTCAGAGCATCCTGATCCTTTTTAAAAGGGTGGAAGGAGTGGAGCACTTCAAAGATAGTTACCGCTTCATGCTTACCTTTGACTTTAACTTTATCTAAGGTGCGAATGGAAAATTCGCTCCTCAAATCTGCTGGAATACTTTGCAAAGTATATTCGGAAACATTTAATTGAACTCCATAGAATTTACAAAGACTCTCGAGTCTAGCACCCAGGTTCATGGAATCTCCCAGAGCTGTATAAGCAAAAATTTTGTCTGATCCCATATTACCAACCGAACATTCTCCGGTATTAAGTCCTATACCGTGTTTAAATTCTGGAACATTCCACGCTGTAAGTGTTTTATTAACCTCTGGTAAAATTTCAATCATCTCTAAAGCAGCTTTGACAGCTTGATAGGCGTGATTAGGGACATTTAATGGAGCATTCCAAAACGCCACAATGGCATCGCCAATATATTTATCGACGGTACCGTAATATTTAAAGAGAACGTCGGTCATTTCACCCATGTAAAAATTTAAAGATTTACTCAGCAGTTCGGCACCAAGCTGCTCACTGATACTGGTGAAGTCCCGCACGTCGGAAAAAAACACGGTGATTTCTCTTTTTTCACCACCTACTTTAAGCTTGGATGGGTCAGAGAGCATTTCATTGACGATAGCGGGGGATACATATCTGGAAAACGTTCCTTTGATCTGCTTTTTTTCCTGACTAGTAATATAGAAGCTTAAGAAAGTGTTCCACAAATAGATTAAAATAACCGCAAGAAGGGCAAAGAAAAGTTTGACTTCATATCCTCGGGGGAGAAAGTAGAGTTGATCCAGATAAAACATAGTGGTGCAAATAAGGGTGACCCCTATCAAATCAATGATAGCATTTTTGAATAATTGGATGAGAATAATCAAAATACTGCCACAAATGATTAGAGTCCAGCTTATGGTTGCGGAAGTATCTTTATCTTGAAAAGTGAATCCATTTAAAAGCATACTTACCACGTTCATGTGAGCATAGACCCCTGGCAAGTTGGTACCAACTGCTGTATTTCTAAGGTCGTGTGCAGCGGTAGCCGATGAACCAACAAAAACAATTGTATCTTTAAAAATATTTTTTAATTTTGCATCATCATCTGAGGCATTTAAAATATTGTAAATATTTACTCGTTGGTATTTATCAATGCCTCCAGTCCAGCGAATTTTAGTGTTGCCCATAAAATTTATATTGAGTTTGTGTTGGTTAAAGACCATATCTCTTTGATTTTCGTTATAAATAAGTGTTACGTTTTGGTTGGTATAGGCATTATAGGTGACAAGGGAAAGAGATGGTAAATTAAAATCACTAACGTTGGAAACGATTGTATAGTATCGGAAAACACCATCAAGGTCGGGTTCTGCAGAAAAAGATCCAAGCGCAGGGTTTGCATTGAGAAGTATATCTATAGGGAAATTGGATTGACTGATGTATTGTGGGTAAGTATTTGCTTCTCCTTCAACCGTTATAATATAATTTAAAAGGTTGTCAGGAATTTCAACAAAAGTGAATTTTGAAGGAAGAGTTTCTGTAGAGTATGATAAAACAACTTTGTGACCAAGTTTTTGTTGGAATTTGTGAATAGCTTTTGCAAATTCTTCATCGGTAGAGACTTGTCCTTTGCAGCTGGGTTGCTCTTCAGAAAAAATGGCATCAAAACTTATTACCTTCGCACCGAAGTGATCTAGTTTGTTTATGATTTTTGCCCAAATAGTCCTGGGAATAGGCCATTGCCCGATTTTACTTAAAGATTCGTCGTCGATCTCTGCGAGGACAATTTTTTTTTCCATAGGATTAGTTGTATAAGTAATTCTTTTATCGTAAAAAATATCTTCAAGAGTCGCAGGGAGTTTTGAAATTAATGAATCTTCTTTGGCAAATTCTTTCATTTCTTTAACGACTAAAGCTAGAAAAACTGATGAAAAAGTAAAAACAATAATTACGGTAATACCAATAATACGGATGATTTTGCTAATCATTTAAATTTCCTGGATAAGTATGATTAAATGATAACTTTACTTCGCAGTTTGGTTAAGAATAATTTTAGGTAATTGTCACTTAGAATAGTTAAGTAAAGATGATGGGTATTAAAAGATAGTCATTCCCATATTGAACATGATGATGTGTGAATAGACATGTTTATCGATATTCTCGTATTCAATTGATTCAATTTCTTTGTGATTGCTGGCGTCCAGTAGCGATACTTTTTGGGCGGCAGTGAAAGTATAGGTAAATTCCATAAAAACTGGATGCATTTCTTTGTAAGGAAGGTTTTCTTCAATGCCAAAAACCAAAGTGGCTCCTTCAGTTAGATAGGCTATGCGGTTATTTCCGTTAAATGAACCTTTGGTCACTTGGTAATCTTTCATTTTTAAGGTGTGCTGAGACCAGCTAGGTCCAAGCCCTACGTAGGGTTGCCAAATTTTTTTATAAAGGGTGTCGAAGTGATATTTGAGGTAAACGGCAATCACGAAAGTCCGTACCGCCGCAGTTCCATCCACCGCAACATGCTCAAGTTCTGATTTAATGTGATTGATTTTTCCCCAATAAGAATTTCCGGAGGCATTTATTTCGAAACGATTGAAGTTATAACCTTTGATGGTTAAATTGGAAAAGCGATAGCCAGCATTAGCATTTATTCCTCCACCCCAAAAATAATTATCGCTATCATCGAAGGATTTGACACCTCCAAAAGTGGCAGTTGCACCTCCACGCAGTAAGACGGTCTTTTCGTAAGGGTGGACAGTTAAACTAAAGGTAATCAATATGGTAAATATTAAATATTTTATCATCTAAAAATCCATATAAAGTTTAAACATTGCTTGTCCATCTTTAGAAATATCCGGAGTGATGATCATTTTGCCATCGTAAAACCAAAAGAAAGTGCTGGGGTTGATGACATGTCCCAAAAATCGGCCCAGCGGATTTCCGGTATTAAGTAAATACATGGAAAGATTTTCAATTCCATATCCCAGTATTGAACCTAAAACGGGAGTATTAAAAAGATCTGGAGCACTGGCGGGTTCGGTATAGACTTCCACGGTGAACTCAAACATGGCGCTGGATATAGTAGTTAATAAAAAGGATTGTTCTTTGGTGTAACCGTTAGCGCGGTAATATAAGTAAAGCTGACTACCTGAGATGGGATGAACCATTACATTCCAAAAAGGGGCATCGTGATCAAAAACAATTTTTCCCAAGTTATCTTGGTATTTATCCCATGATCCTTTTTGGCCTACGGTTTCTGGTTGAGTTAGAGGATAAAATATCCACGTTAGGGCGTAGGCAAATCCCACATCTTTAAAAATTTGACCAGTGGAGTGTTCTTTTTCGGGGTAGCCAAAATGATATTTGGTAGGCCTTGATTTTTGTTGCTCGTTAACTTGTTGGTATTTGTATAGGTCTGCCTTTGTCTGAGCAAAGAGAAAAGACGTTTGTAAAATAAACAATATAAATACAATGATAATTTTCATGAAGGTGGGAATTTAACATAAGTGAAATGAAATGATTAGTAGAAATCTTGAATTTTTATAAGGGCATGCTTCAAAGAGTCAACTTCCTCAAAAGTATTATAAAAAGCAAAGGATGCCCTGATGGTTCCAGAGATATTAAATCGTTTCATTAAAGGTTCCGTACAATGGGTGCCTACCCGCAGGGCAATGCCTTGTTTGTCTAAAAGGGTACCCACATCAGACGGATGAATGCTGCCTAAAAGAAAGGAGATGATGGCCGATTTTTTGCGAGCGTTACCGATTATTCGAAGCTTCGGTATTTGTAAGAGAGAGTTGGTGGCGTAGGTTAAGAGAGCAGCTTCGTGCTGATTTATTTTATCTTGCCCAATAGATTTTATATATTCCAGTGATTTTTGAAATGCAATCGCTTGTGCTATAGGTGGGGTTCCCGCTTCAAACTTGTGAGGGAGATCATTATATAAAGTTTTTTCAAACGAAACATGATGAATCATTTCACCACCTCCCATATAAGGGGGCATGGTTTCCAATATAGCCTCCTTGCCATATAAAATGCCAAGGCCTGTAGGTCCAAGCGCTTTATGGGCCGATCCCACTAAAAAGTCAGGGTCTAAAAGCAAAACATCTATTTTTTCATGCAGGAATGATTGGGCAGCATCCAAGATAAAATAGGCCCCATAGTCATGGGCAAGTTTTATCATTTCGGCTACCGGGTTAATGGTTCCCAGGGTATTTGAAATATGAACTACTGAGACAATTTTTACTTTCTCGTCTAATAATTTTTTATATTCGTAAAGATTGATATCACCATTATCGTCAATGGGAATGACTTTTATCTGGGCATTGGTCTCGCTGGCAATTAATTGCCAGGGGACGATATTGGAGTGATGTTCCATATGACTAAGTAAAATTACATCACCGGGGTTTAAAATGTTTTTACCAAGGCTTCTCGCTAATAAGTTAATTGATTCGGTGGCGCTTTTTGTGAAAATGATCTCATTACTAGAGGTAGCATTTAAAAAATATTTTACTTCAGTTCTGGTTTCTTCAAATTTGTAGGTGGAAATGGAGGCTAATTGATGGTTACTGCGATGGATATTGGCGGTTTCATATTTATAATAATTTAACAGTTCATCGAGCATGATTTGGGGTTTTAAGGTAGTGGCGGCATTATCTAAATATACTATATTTTTTAATAGATGGTTTGATCTATTAAAAAAAGGAAAATCATTTCTGATTTTTAAAACATCAAAATCTTTGAAAGGTAATTTATGTAAAACTGAAGATTCCATGCTGGCACCGGTTAGAGTAATTTAAATCTAAAGATAAGTTTTCATCAGCATCATTTAATATAAAATTATTTAAAATCTGCTTTATTTTTCCGCATGGGGATGCTTCGATTATTTCCCGAGCAAAGGCATGGTAGAGCATTTTTTTAGCCTGGTTATCATCAATTCCTCGGGTTTTTAGATAAAAAAGCTGTTCGGGATCCATTTGACCAGTGGCTGATCCATGAGTACATTTTACATCGTCAGTGTCAATCATTAGTTGCGGACGAGAAGTCATTTGAGCGGTGTCGCCTAAAATGATATTTTTATTAAGTTGAGTTGAAACGGAATGCTTAGCATCTTTGGTTATTGATACTTTGCCGGTAAAGACCCCGTGGGATTGATCTCTCAAGATGCCTTTAAATATTTGATGACTATAAGTCTCTGGATGTTGGTGAATCAGATCAATATAATGATCGGCTTGCATTTCGTTTTTTAAATCATATAGTCCATAAAGATTTGCCCTAGCATTTTGCCCTAGCAAATGGATTTTTTGGTTTTCTCTGGAATTATTACCCCCCAGAGAAATGAGTTGAGTGTTTAATATGGAATTTTGCTTTAAATTGGCCTGTAGTGTACTAATGTGCAAACTTGTTTCCGATTCTATTTGTAACTTGGAGAAATCAATTACGGCACCGTCTTCTAAACTTAAGTAGAGAGCAGAATTAGAAACATAATAATAAGGTTCTATTCCTAAATAAAGATGAAGTGAGATAAGATTGGCATAAGAATTTTCCAAAGCTTTTATAAATATACAAGGCGTAGATAAGTGTTGTTTGAAATCCCCAGAAGTAATGTGAAAAATACTAATGATTTCCGAAGATTTATAATGGGGAGGGATGGTTAACTCATAAAGGTTACGGGAATAGAGTATATTCATTAAACTAAAAAAATTAGCTTGATCTAGCGAATTCATTACCTCTTGGGTTTCCTCATTACTAGTTATTTTCTTTAGGAATATGCCAGAGGGTAGGGTGGTTTGTTCGAGGGATAGTTCACCATTAATGAAAATAATTTTGTATTTAAAATAATTTGAAAATTGATTTAAAATGAGCGATGAAGATGTATTGGTAATTGGTTGATGATTAAATTCCAAATTATCAAAATCAGTTTCTTTAATTTTGCTGTAGCGGAAAAATTCATCTTTATTGCTGGGGAAGGAGCTCATTTTAAAAAGAGGCAGCAACTTTTTTTTAAGTTGAGTTAAAGGAGTATTCTCGTGGAACATAGGGTCACCATGAGAAATTTCGTTAGATAAATAATTTACTAATGATGATGAGTAAGTCATTTATCTCTTCTCCTTTAGGCCCAATTGTAACCTTTAAGTTCCAATTCAAGCGCCAGGTCTTTAGTACCTGATCTGATTATTTTTCCGTCCCCTAGGACATGAATAAAGTCGGGGATAATATGATCAAGCAATCGTTGATAATGGGTAATCAAGATGGTGGCGTTTTCCGGTCTTTTAAAGCGATTAATACCATCGGCTACGACTTTTAGAGCATCAATGTCCAGTCCCGAATCAGTTTCGTCCAAGATAGCAATCTTGGGATCAAGAACCATCAATTGTAATATTTCATTTTTCTTTTTTTCACCACCTGAAAAACCTTCGTTAATCGAGCGATCAAGAAAAAGTTCTTTCATTTTCAAAATTTCCATAATCGGTCGTAAAAATTCTACAAAATCGTCCTTGCTTAGCAGCTTTTTGCCTTGGGCCTTCCAGACGTTGTTAACCGATTCCCTTAAAAAACCCAGGTTGGAAATTCCGGGTATTTCGGTGGGATATTGGAACCCTAAAAATATTCCCGCTTTGGCCCTTTCATGAATTTCCAAATCAGCTAGGTTGATGTATTCCTGTCCATCAAAAAATTCAATAGAACCCTCGACTATTTGGTAATTGGGATGACCTGCCATGGCCTTAGCAAGAGTTGATTTTCCAGAGCCATTGGGGCCCATAATTGCGTGAATTTCACCTCGATTGACTTCCAGATCAATGCCTTTGAGTATTAATTTGTTATCCACCATGACATGCAAATTATTTATTTTGAGCATATAAATCCTTAACCAACGCTGTTTTCCAGCTTTATTTCGAGTAATCTGGCAGCTTCTGCGGAAAATTCCAAGGGCAGTTTTTTAAAAACATCTTTGCAAAAACCATTGATAATCATAGAAATGCATTTTTCCCTGTCAATTCCCCGCGACTCCAGATAAAAAAGTTGATCTTCATTTATCTTGGAAGTGGAAGCTTCATGTTCAATTGTTGCTGAGTTATTTTTAACTTCGATATACGGGAAAGTGTTGGCTTTGGATTTTTCTCCAACCAGCATAGAATCACACTGAGAGTAATTTCTAGCGTTTTGGGCATTAGGAAGTATTTTGACTAAACCTCGGTAGGTGTTATTAGATTGATCTGCAGATATACCCTTTGCAATAATGGTACTTTTGGTATTTTTACCAATATGGGTCATCTTGGTTCCGGTGTCCGCCTGCATGTGCCCATTTGTTAGCGCCACTGAATAAAAGGCTCCCTGAGAATTTTCACCGATAAGTAGGCAGCTTGGATATTTCCAGGTGATAGCCGATCCGGCTTCTACTTGAGTCCAGGATATTTTGGAATTAACGCCTAAGCATTTACCTCTTTTGGTGACAAAATTATAAATGCCGCCGACTCCTTCGTGAGTTCCCGAATACCAATTTTGTACCGTGGAGTAATTTATTTCGGCATCATCCATGGCAATTAATTCAACTACCGCGGCGTGGAGCTGGTTCTCATCCCTTTGGGGAGCTGTGCAACCCTCTAAGTAATTAACGAAGCTGCCCGCCTCGGCAATAATAAGTGTGCGTTCAAATTGTCCGGTTTTACCTTCATTAATTCTAAAGTAGGTGGATAAATCCATCGGACACTTAACTCCCTTTGGAATATAAGCAAAGGAGCCGTCAGTAAAGACTGCTGAGTTTAAAGCAGCGTAATAATTATCTGTGTGTGGTACAACGGAACTTAAATATTTTTTTACAAGCTCGGGGTATTCTTTGATGGCCTTTGAAATGGAACAAAAAATTATTCCAAGCTTTGAAAGTTTATCTTCATGGGTGGTACCTAAAGATACGCTATCAAAAACCGCATCTATTGCTACCGAAGATAATCTTTTTTGTTCCTCTAGTGGAATGCCTAACTTGGCAAAGGTTTTAAGCAATTCCGGATCAACTTCGTCCAAGGATTTTTTTTCATTGAAAGATTTGGGTGCGCTGTAATAATAAATTTCAGCCAAATTAATAGGAGGAACTTTTAAATTTGCCCAATTGGGCGGGGTTAAGGTTTTAAAATGTTGGTAAGCTTTAAGCCGAAAATCAAGTAACCATGGGGGTTCTTCTTTTATTTTCGATATCTGTAATATGGTGTCTTCACAGAGTCCTATGTTAAATTTAAAAGAATCAATGTCCGTAGAAAAGCCATACTTGTATTCTCTATTGATGGTTTTCATTTTTTATATTTTATAAAACCATTTCTTGGGTTTCATTTGCCACTGATCGGTTCATATCA
>MEPW01000011.1:0-53652 GCA_001769975.1 Bdellovibrionales bacterium RIFOXYA1_FULL_36_14
TCATCCCGCTGTTTGGACACTTAAGCTTGAAGGCAATTAGAATATCTCATGGACATGCTTTAATAAGTCATTTGAAAAAACTTAATTTAGGCAATGTTCGAATTAACTTTTGTATTCGTCACTTCAAGCAAGTTTTAAATGATGCTGTTAAATGGGAGTATCTAATTAAAAACCCCTTATATAACTTGGAAAAACTAAAAGAAGACCCGAGAAGTGAAACCTACTGGCTTCCAAATGAAATCATCCAATTTCTCAATGCCAATCATAACCATGAGTTTTATGAATTGTTTGTAATTGCTTTAAACACAGGACTAAGACGATCCGAACTAATGGGGCTTCAATGGAATAAGATTGATTTCCAAAATGAACACATTGAAATTTCCAGCATAAGAGATAGATACGGATTAAAGGACACAACCAAAACCGGAAAGATACGCTACGTCCCTGCCAACAAAGCTACTCTCGAAGCTTTATTACAGCTTAGGAAAGAGAATAGAAGCATGGATTATGTGTTTGTTCACCGAGATGGAAAACTCCCCGATATAACCCATATTACAGCTAGAATTTTTTTCAAAGCAATTGAAACGGCAAACGTTAAAAAAATCCGCTTCCATGACTTACGAACTTCATTTTCTGCTAACTTTTGTATGAACGGAGGAGACATATACACTCTTAGTAAAATACTTGGGCACAGCTCAGTCGAGATGACTTCTAAAAAGTATGCTCATCTACATCCAAGCTATTTAAAAAAAGCAGTTGGAATAATCGAATTTAAAGCTGATAGCTCATATTTAGCTCACGCCAATCTAAAAGTCGTTCAATCTGTTGGAATGTAAGAGGATTTTTTAAGATGGCGGAGAACATGGGATTCGAACCCACGGTAGAGTTTCCCCTACACACGCTTTCCAAGCGTGCACCTTAAACCACTCGGCCAATTCTCCGCATTGTGTTCAAAAAACACCTATTAAATTAACATAAAAAATAAATGACTACTATTGAAAAAGTTTAAAATAACCAAGCGGCCCGGCGCGGTATTAAAAATTATTGAATATTTTCTCACCCTCAAGTAACTTAATTATAGCAACTATCGTAATCGAGAAAAAATATGAATAAGCGCCCTACTGTCAGTGTATTAGTCCCAGTTTACAACGAGGAAAAAACCATTACGGAAGTCCTTAACAAGCTTTCTGAGCTTAGTTACATCGACGAAATAATCGTCGTTAACGACTGCTCTATAGATCAAACCGAAAAGGCTATATTAAATTTAAACTCTCCCAAGCTCAAATATTTCAAACTACCCACCAATCAGGGAAAAACTGCGGCAATATGTAAAGCTAAAGAACTGGCTACCAAAGACGTTTTGATCATCCAAGATGCGGACTTGGAATATGATCCCGAGGAACTTATTGATGTGTTAAATCCAATTTTTTCTAATAGGGCCGATGTCGTGTATGGAAGTAGATTTCTGGTTAAAAAAACATCTAGGGTTCTTTATTATTACCACTTTCTTGCCAATAAGGGCCTTACCTGCCTTTCCAATTTGCTAACTAATATTAATTTCACGGATATTGAAACCTGTTACAAAGCGTTTAGAAGAGAGATTTTCCAACCAATGCCTTTAACCAGCAAAGGTTTTGGAATGGAAGTTGAAATTACTGCTATGGTATCTAAATTACCCATTAGAATTTATGAAGTACCCATTTCATATTATGGACGAACTTACGACGAGGGTAAAAAAATTGGAAAAATTGACGGTATAATGGCGTTGTTTTATATCTTGTACTACAATATCCTGACCCCATTTTTAAAAACTCACCGGGATTACTTAACTAAATTAAAAAAAGAGATTCGTGAAAATAAATTGCTTTAACTTTATTTTCTCTTTGATTTAAAAAAATCTCGCAACAACGCCCCACAATCATCTTCTATTAGCCCACCCACTATCGGAAAGCTGTGATTGAGCCTATGATCTTTACTAAAGTTATATCCCAGACTGATCGCCCCCCCTTTACTATCGTAGGCACCGAACACCAATCTTTTTATTCTGGCGGAAATTAGAGCAGCCATACACATAATACAAGGTTCAAGAGTTACATAAAAAGTATAGTCGCACAGTCTCCACGACTTATTATTTTTTGATATAAAATCGATAGCATCCAATTCAGCATGACCAAAAATACTGAAATTTCTCTCTCGTACATTATGCGATTTACAAATTATTAAATTTTTTGAATCAACAACGACCACACCCACGGG
This sequence comes from Bdellovibrionales bacterium RIFOXYA1_FULL_36_14, assembly GCA_001769975.1. Lineage (GTDB taxonomy): Bacteria > Bdellovibrionota > Bacteriovoracia > Bacteriovoracales > Bacteriovoracaceae > XYC1-FULL-37-79. Next base: position 2,257 of record MEPW01000011.1, read on the forward strand.
AACTTCATTAATTGAATAGGCGGTTTGAGCTTCTTTAAGGGCTAGCTGCATGTAATAAAAATCACTGTTCAAACATGTTCCTGTCTTTCATCTAGCTTATGGTATTTTGATTTTTTATTGGAGCTTTTCTTATTTTCAAAAAAACGACATAAACTTAAAAAATTATTTCGATCATCTGGTTTATTAAAATGGAACTTAACTCCATAAACAATCCCACGTCCAAGCGTATTAAACCTTTTACTAACTACTTCCGCCACCAACTCAATATTTCCCTCAAGTGTCTTTAAATCAATAATCGATCCGGTTTTTATACTCTCAAATAAAACCACACAACCTGCATTTCTTCGAATATCTGTAAGTCTTCCTGAAAATTTTTTTTCACCTGCCAATATTTCAATTTTCAAATCATCCCTATAACGAAAATCATACTCCCACCAGCTCACCCGGGGGTAATAAAGCGGAGAAGAAATATAATAACACTCTACTAACAAGCTTAAGAGTGCAAAAAAATAAAGCCAGCTAATAGGCAGATAACTATATGTAAATAAGCCTTGCCAAAAACCAATTAACATATAAATCAAAATAAAAAAAGAAAAGGTCCAAAAGGTGTAATAGAAATTCTTCATCATTTTGAAGTACATTTTATAAATAAAAATAAAAAAAATAGTTTTGAATAAGGCACCAAACATACCAATATAGCCGTTTACAAATTCAACGAGAAGAAGAACCAATAAAATAATAAAATGGCAGTAATGAAGAACAACGATTCTATCAAAATCTTTTTTAAGTTTGAAATCAATGAATTTGATTTTCATAAATTACCTAATGATATTTTAACTTACTTGATAAAATAAACAAGCAATTTTGTTATTTAGCCATGATTTCTGGATAAACCAAAATTCCTTCAGTTAGATTTATATTAAGAATAACTACGACGGGTATTTCCAAAGCGTCCATATATCCCAAAACAAGTGCCATATTAGTGATTTCCGTTTCAGCATAGTCTCCACCAATTTCCACATCAGTTAAGTTCACCCTTTGAGGATAAGCATTCCGAAGTTGTTCAAAAGTATAAAAATTATCTTTCCCTCCGGCTTGACTGTAAACGCTGTAGCTATGAACACCACCTATTCCATAAATGTTTCTTTTCTGCTTAATTACATCTTTCAATTTAGAGGAAACTTTGACGAGCGCGTCTGTCTTGGCAATCAGTACAGCTTTATCAAAGTTTTTAGCTCCTAGGGGGTTGGGAGAACGCACAGCTTTTAAATCTTTCTTTTTAATTTGGGTGATAACTTGATCCTTAAAACTTATTGCCCCTACGTCACCAAGATAGGTCTCAAACTTATCATCTTTCGTAGTAGAGATCTGCATGCTAGCACCTCCAATATCCCAGACAATAATTTCTTCAGGCTTTTTCCCCGTAACTGCAGCCACTGAGTAAAGTCCGACCTCGGCTTCTTTAGATTGATTAATTATTTCAACATTTATCCCAATTTCACTTTTAATTTTTGAAAAAAAATAAATTGCGTTATTTGCCGTTCTAAAAGCAGAGGTACCAACTCCGACAACGGTATCAGGAGAAAATTTTTTAATTTTATCTGATATTTTTTTAATTTCTTGAAATCCAATTTCTTGAATTTCATCGCTAAACATGTCATCTTTACCTGATTTCTTTAATTGCAGATCCTCTTTAAATGGAATCGGAATCTCTTCTTGATAAAGATTCTCTATAATAACTTTTTTACATAAATCAACTTTAGCAATTTTTACTTTTGTACTGCCTGAACCAATATCTAAAGCGGCTCTGGTTTTTAAACAATCATTTTTTGGTTTTACACAAGATACTAGAATAAGAGAAAAAAAAATGAACAATAATTTGTTCGACATGAAAACCTCGGTAGGATTTTTAATGGCGCAACCGACACGATTCGAACGTGTGACCTCCTGATTCGTAGTCAGGTGCTCTATCCAACTAAGCTACGGTTGCGTTTAAACCCTAACTTCAACTTACAATGAGTATATCGGATTTTCAAGATCTTATACATATTTTAATAATTTATTCACAAAAAAATAAGGCCCAAAACCTCGATCGCTCCGCCCATTTGAAATAGTTAAGCTTTAAAGTGAATTGTGGATAGCTACTATACTTTAAAACACATTGATTCTGGTTTAAAAACGCTAATATTCGATCGCCTTTGCTCACAAAAATCCAACCCTTTTGGTTTTCAAGATTTTCATAATTATTAATATATTTCATTTCTAAAAGCTTACTTTTATAAAAGTTAAGGGGTAACCCCAGCATAGTATAAGGATTTTCTTCTGTATAATTGATTAAGGTTATCTTGTTATCATACACAAATTCATACATACCAACCACTGACTTAGCTGAACGAAATAGCACACCAATCAACAAAATACAGTTCACGACTAAGCATAGTTTTAAAAACCACAGACCTTTTTGCAAATATTTTGCGGGCAATATTTTATTCATCTCAACTAATACGATAGGCGTAAGTGGCGCAATTGGAATAAGATAACGAAAAGCTTTGGCAGCTATAATTGAGTGAATTAACACGAGCGGTAATGTCCCAAACGTAACAGGATGCTTAGGCCTTTTAAACCAAAATATCAACCATGCAGGAACCACTAACAAACTAATTGGTAATACTACTCGTGTAAAAGATTTAGTTATAAAGTAATACCAAGGTGCCGTAGGAAAATTAGACGCTTTATCTTGTATAATGTTTTGATCTAAATAATTCCAGGCAGCCACCGTCCATTCTCCATAACCCCATCGATCTACTGGTATTTCTAAAAGAACAGCAACCACAACACCCAGGGCAAGAAGAGCAATTTTAATAACACTGCTTTTTCCCCAAATTATATACCAAATCCAAGTAAATAAAATTACAAATCCCATTTGATAACGAAAAGTAAAAGACAGGCCCATAATAAAACCGATAATTAACAACCACCAAGGAGAGATTTCATTACGTTTTTTTTCCAAAACGTTAACAATAATCAACATACTTAAACCAGTGAGAAAAAAACTTGAGCTAAGAGCTTCTGATGAAGGTCTTGCGTGAATAAAAGGGATAAAATACGTAATACATAGCAATCGAATGGCCCACATTCTCTCAATTTTTTTATCAAATAAAAAAAAGGCAGCTAGAGAAACTAAAATTATGGAAACCCAACCGATTATTGACGAGAACAGGCGGGCAATCGTAGCAAGAGTAAAAGGATTATCAATGCCTAAATAGATAAATGGCTTAAACAAAAGATAGTAGAGACCTGGCTGCGTCCAGCTTCTCATTTTGAAACGATACTCCCAAGGCAAAACATCAAAAGTAGTCTTTCCAAGTTTCGCTCCTAAAAATTCCAAAATTTGCCACTGCTCATCGAAATGAAGAAAACCGGTACTAAATACAGCACAGATGACATGAAGCCCAAGTCCAATCAACAACCATTTTCTTAGAAAGTAAATTTCATCATTTTCGACCGAGATATCTCTTAAAAGCTTGGATAATTTCTGATACATTGCTTGATCTTATAAGAGTATTTATATATTTTCCATAAAAAAGGTTAATTCATGATTTATATAGTTAGTTTTTTTAGACGTATAAAATTCAAATCCGCATTTAATTTTTCATTTATTATCGCGCTTGGCTCCCTTGTTGTAACCAGACAACTTGATACTGCAATCTTCACTTTGACTACATCGGTTTTTATATTTCAATTTGTATCAAAACTTGTCAATTGGTGGGATAGATCCAAAAAAACTGATCTGCCTTGCCCCATGTGTTCATATGAACACAGTGTTCTTTTATATCCATCCAAGAAAAAACCTTCTGATAAAAATTCTTTGGGTAGTTATGCCTGCAGCTCTTTTGACCATGGTAAATATCCTGATATTCGCTTTTGTCCCATATGCAAAAATGGTTTTTTATCTCATCTTATAAGCAAGGATCGTAACGATGTTATCAATTCAGGGTTTAAAATGTATGAATCTGTAATTGATTCAACTTATATCGAAAATATTAAATCACGCTATAAAACCTACGAAAACATTATTCAAAAATATAACCCTTATTTTAAAAATAAGAATATTCTAGAAATTGGAAGCTACTACGGAGTTTTTATCAATGAAGTTCAAAGTATCGCCAAGTCTTTCACGGGAATTGAGCCCTCTACCCACGGTTGCAAATATATTAAGGATAAATATCCACATATCAACGTTATTAATTCAAATCTTGAAAATGCAATCGCCAATAACCTTTTAGAAAATAAAAAATTTGATACCATTGTTTTATGGGATGTGATTGAGCACTTATCTTCTCCTATTGATACGCTACGATCATTAAATAAATTCCTCAATAATGGTGGACATGTTATTTTTTCAACCATCAATATTGAATCAACTTTTTCCATTGTTCTGGGACCGTTTTGGCCTTGGTTTATGGATATGCATTATTATTACTTTTCAGATCGTGGTTATGTAGACATGCTACATCGCTCTGGATATGTAATCAAAGCTCATCACCACTTTAAATATTTCGTCAGTATCGCTTATTTTGTTCAAAAAATTACCAGCTTGATCTTTGGTATTCAATTATCCAATAAAAATTTGCTTTCCAAATTAAATATGTCCATTCCAATTCAACTAGGTGACACGGTTTTAGTTATTGGCAAAAAAGAAATGTTATCAAATTAAATTATTGGTTTTCTTTAATGGCATCACCAACGCCCCTTAAATCTTTAGTCTGTTCCTTTGTTTTCCATAGATCATCATCCATCATGGCTTCATATACCCCAGGAATATTTTTACATTCACTTAGTTTATTAAGTGCATAAAGTGTCGGCAAGGAAAGGGCTGGAATTTTTTTTAACAGTTCCACTTCAACCCTCTCATAAACTTTCATTTTAGTATCAACTTTTATAACGGAATTACTCACCAATGAATCTGGCTTGACTCCATGAATTAAAAGCATTTTCGTTAAATCTTTATTCGTAATATCATCACCACATTTACATTCGAGTGCTTTAGGATTGTCCTTAAAGTAGGAAGTTAATTCTCTGCAAAGCAATGTGTTAAATTTAATATTTTTATCTTTATCATCGTTTGTACTAATAACTTCTTCCAGTGGATAACATTGTCCATCTTCGTAAGCAAAGGTAATGATTGTTTTTTTACTTGAGGCTTTTTGATTATCCTCATCACCTTTTCCGATAACCAATTTTTCAAGCCTGTTCTGTTTATCATATTTAAATTCAGCAAAAATTTTCGATGCAAATGTGGGGTTTTCTTTCATAAAAGTTACTTTCTTAAATTCGTCAAACCTTATAATTGAAAGATTGGGGGTCGCCGGAGAATTTTTGCTTAATACTACTGTACCATCCTCTTTTAAGTCCCAGGAATTTTGAAAGAAAGGTGCTCTAGCCCCAGATTTATTTTCCAAATAATCATTACAATATTTGCCCACTCTAAAACTTGCAAAAACGCTACTGCTAAAAATCAAACTTAATAAACATATAAATTTCATATTTAAATTCCCCCAATTCTTACGAATAATATAATATTTTGGAATCAATTTTTGTATTAAATCCTTTACTTTATCCGTCTAAGTATTTTATATGACATAGGGCTTACACATCAATGATTACCTTTTAAAACAATTCAAAATAAGGTTATAAAAATTCCAAGACGCCTTGCGCCATCAGCCTGCATATGTTATGTATTCTAATGATCCGGTTTATTGTATTTCCTATTCAAATCCTTGTTTTTTTAGCATTTATAATCACTTCTCTTAGTTATTTGCCACATTCTTGGGCCTTAGAAGAACGCATAATAATTGAAAAGGAAATACTTGATGAAAGTGGTAATCAATATATTGAAACCCATTATAAACTTCCAGAAAGGAAACTGGTATTTAGAGAAAAAATTCAAATTGTTAATGGTAAAAAGATTACCCAATTTCAATATAAATTTGAAAAAGAAAAGCTGCTTTCTATCGATTATTTAAATGAATTCTCACAGATTACCAAAAGATTGGTCATTAATCACCGAGGACATACCATAGAAGAAATTTCTTATTTATATCGACTATCTAGTGACAATCACCCTTACGCTTTTGTCAGGAAAAATGCCATCTTTGATTTTATTATTGCCAACTACAACAACACCAATCTCGCTTTTGAACTAAAAAATATTCTATCGAATGAATCAGAAAGTGAGATCCTAAGAAAAATCGAAATAGCCCATGACCCCAGCCGAACCCTCGTCGCCATTATCGATTCAGGTGTCGATCACACTCACCCCGATATTGCTTACAAATTCATGATCAATTTCGCAGATAAAATCGATGATATCGATAACGACATAAACGGCCTGACTGATGATTTTATTGGTTGGTCGATCCCTCTTCAAAAAGGACTACCCGTTGAGAAAATCAATCCTTCGTCCGAAACTATTCCCCTTTCCCACGGAACCCACGTCGCGGATATCATGCTCAAAAATATTGATCAGGCTATGCTGCTGCCTTTTACTGGTGATTACGGAGAAAGTCATTTTCTTGATTTAGCGAACAGAAAGTTTCAAACTTTAAAACCAGTATTTGCAAACTTGAGTTTTCTTTTTCCTCATTGGTCTCTCCAAGAAATACCAAAAGAAACTTATTTTTCGTTACAAAACTTAATCAAAAATAATCCAGACACCCTTTTTTTTACAGCGGCTGGTAACGATTTTGGAAGAGAGCTAGTAAGTGGTCGCAATGGTCTTTACCCAGCTTCTTTTGAATTTAACAATATCATAACCGTTGGGGCTCTTGATACAAACGAAATTATTGAGGACGAAATGGACCGCTATCAAATTGCCCCTTATTCCAATGTTGGTATTGAACACGTAGATATTCTTGCTCCTGGCTCAGACATCGAAGCAGCCTCTCTTGGCGGTAAAACCATAAGACATACTGGAACTTCTATGGCTTCCCCCTTTGCCTTAAATATAGCTCTAAAAATAAAACTCAACTTTCCCAAGCTGACCGGACAGGAAATTAAAAATATTCTTCTTTTTTCTGCCTATATCCCAGACATCGACAAACCTTTTAAAGTTCGCTGTGGTGGAATGATTTTTCCAAGAAGGGCCATGGAAATTGCAAAAAGATATTCCAACTTAGATTTAATAACCGAATATAAAAACATCAGGCATCTTGCTAAAGAAATACGTTTTGATCCATCTTTTAGTATGCCAAACGAATCTACTGAATTATCTTATTTTCAAAAACTCGACCTTGTTTGGAATAAAATTTAACATTTGTTCTCTTTTAAAAAGAATTGAAATACCTCGCAAAGTTTTGTAAATTTTTTCTTTGGGCTTTTTTATATATTTAAGGGAGATTTATGAATAGAGATACTTGGGGTTCCAAAATCGGTTTAATTCTAGCAATGGCCGGAGGGGCAGTTGGCCTTGGGAATTTTATTCGCTTTCCATTACAAGCCGTAAACAATGGTGGAGGAACTTTCATGATTCCCTATTTCATTGCTTTTTTTCTCCTGGGAATTCCCCTTATGTTTGTTGAATGGGGACTCGGACGCTTCGGTGGAAGCAAGGGACACGCCACTCTCCCAGGTATTTTTTGTGCAATAAAAAACAGCATTACACTTAAACTAATTGGCGTTTTTGGAATTATGATTCCTTTAACCATTATGTCATATTATTCCTTTATTGAATCTTGGACTTTGGGTTATACCTTTTTCTCTCTCTCCGGAAAATTTGGAGCAGAACTTACCCCAGATCAATCGGCGGCTATTTTTTCTGATTATGCTTCTTTAAAGTCTTTTTGGTTACCTTATTCTCTTTTTATTCTCATACTATTTTTAAATGGATACATACTTTATAAGGGCATTTCGGGAGGTATTGAAAAAGTAGCAAAAATTCTTATGCCCCTGCTTTTTGTATTTGCTTTTTTTCTGGTTATTCGAGTTTTTACGCTGGGTACCCCCGATCCCAGTCTACCAGACAATAATATCATAACCGGACTAAAATTTTTATGGACACCTGATTTTTCTAAACTTGGAGAATTTAAAATTTGGTTGGCAGCTGCTGGTCAAATATTTTTCACTCTCTCCCTCGGACTTGGTGCCATCGCCTGTTATGCTTCATATGTTAAAAAGGATGACGATATCGTAACCCCCGCTATCGCAACTTCTACAATTAACGAAGTTGCAGAAGTCTGCTTAGGTGGCTCCATTGCCGTTCCACTCGCCGTAGCTTTTTTTGGGGTTGCCGGTGCTGTAAGTATTGCCGGTAGTGCTGGCCTGGGTTTTGGTTTTGTAACCCTGCCCCTTTTATTTGCTAAACTACCTTTTGGCTCAGTTTTTTCTTTTATGTGGTTTATCTTATTATTCTTTGCGGCCATCACTTCTTCTCTATCAATGGGTGCAATAGTTGTTGCTTTTTTCTCCGAAGTAGTTGGTTTTTCTAAAAAAGTTTCTTGCTTAGTTACTATGGGACTGGTTTGTCTACTTGGTCATTGGGCCATTTTTGCTCCCGGAGCAATTGATGAAATGGATACTTTGGCCGGAACTTATGGACTGGTTCTTTTTGCTTTAATTGAAATCTATGTTTGGGTTTACCTTTTCGGCTTCAATGCTTCTTGGGAAGAACTTGTTCGAGGTTCACATATCAAACTCTGGAGCGGAATAAAATGGATCATCGCTATTATTACCCCACTATACTTAATAATAATTATTTCGGGATGGTTATACCAGGATGCTGGTAAAGTTTTTTTTCTTCAAGGTGTTCCCGAAAACGAAATAATTTACCGTTCACTAACCCGTATTATTCTTTTCATAATCTTTATTTTCTTAAGTATTCTCGCCTTAAGAAAAAAGAAATAAGAAACACATTCATACATCCTTTTTGGGACTTGATACGTTAAAAAAGTAGAGTTATAACTTAAAATAAAATGGGGAGAGATGCCGGAGTGGTCGAACGGGATGGTTTCGAAAACCATTGATCGCTTTTTGCGGTCCGGGGGTTCGAATCCCCCTTTCTCCGCCATTTCTTATCTTGCTTCATTAAGTTGATAATTACTAAAAATTTATCACAACCTCCATTCCACCACTTCATCTAAGATTCCCTCTTTTCATAGAGGCATACGTTCCCAATAAACACAAAACCGCAAAGAGAGTAAAGGCATATTTAGCCGCTACTAAAAACGTTTCATAATTTTCAGGCACAATTTTCACCCTTCCAAGCAACAAAGAAAAAAGTCCCATAACAATTACCATACTAAAAATCTGGCCTCCAAAGCGCATCGTCCCTAGCGTACTTGAAGCAATTGCATAGTCTTTTTTATCAATGGCACTGATTGCAGCATTTGTATTCGGGGAAGAAAAAAGTGCAAACCCCATACCCATAAAAATTAGTGCTGTATAAACTGTAAAAATTTCGGTGGTGCTACTTAAAAAAGCAAGGAAAACAAGTCCTCCAAAAGTCATAAACATTCCAGCTGAAGCCACTAATCGTGGTTCTATTTTGTCAGAAAGTGTCCCCATTAACGGAGAGAAAATTGCCATAATCACGGGCTGAACCATCAAAATCATCCCCGCTTCTTTGGGTGTCAGCCCTTTTATATACTGCAAATATAGACTAAGTAAAAATCCAACTCCTGCAGTTGCACTATAATGAATAAGCGCTGCCAGATTTGAATAAGCGAAAACAGGATTATTGTGAAATAAACTAATCTTAAATAACGGTGAAGGTGTATGGCTTTGATAAAAAACAAAAGGTAAAAACAAGATTATTCCCATTAGAATCAAGCTATATCCCAACATGGATGGCAAAATTGAAAATCCGTACGTTAAACTAGCCAGAATCGATCCGTAAAAAACACTTCCTTTCCAATCAAAAATTTCTATCGCAGCTTTAATTGATTCATCTTTGATTTTAAAATAAATTAAAAAGACTGCTATGGCTGACATGAAAATCGGTATATAAAAAATAGATTCCCAACCAAAGCTTTGAACCAAAAATCCTCCGAGCACCGGCCCTGACGACAGACCGACATAAACTGAAGCCGCATGTATGCCAAAAACTTTCCCTCGTTGATTTATAGGAAAAGCATTAGCAAGTAAGGCCATACTGGTTCCATAACTAAATGAAATTGAAATTCCTTGAATACATCTAATGAGCAAGAAAAAAAAAGTATTTGGTGCAAATATAACCAAAATACTGGAAAAAAGTAGTAATACATTCCCAATAAAAAGAAATTTTTTACGTCCGTATATGTCGGCTAACCTACCAACAGGGATAAGACATATTGCCGATGATAGCAAAAAAATAGTGGTAGCCCAGTTCAGCTCGATCGCATTCATGTTTAAATCAACCGCAAGCACAGGCGCAGCAACGTTGATAGCCGCTCCCATAAAAGGTGCCACAAATCCATTTAACAATGCAATAGACAACACTATCCATTTATTCATTATTTACCTTTTGCTTTTTGAAGTTCGTCAATTATGTTTTCTTTAAATTTAATCAAAGTATCCACTCTTTGTTAAGCTTCAAAGTTATCTTCAATATACAAAGATCTTTACCGTATATATATATAACAATTAAATAAAGGATTTGTCCGCGTACACTTTAGAATAAGTTGATTCAGACGATTAGAAATTTACTTATTAAACAAGCATCTTTTGTTTTTCAAATGCCAAAGTAACCACTGCTCCACTAGGTACTTTGTTTGCAAAATTTATATCGATATTCATTATTTCAGATAATTTTAAACATAATATCAGTCCTGCTCCATGTGAATGTAGCAACTGGTCTAAGTTATTCTCATTCTTCATATCTTCTAAAAATTTTCTGGAGTACGGAAAACCTGGACCGCTATCGCTGATAGCAATTTCAACCCAGTCACCCTTTGTAGATAAATGTATTTGTGGAGGCGTTTCGTGTCCATTACCGTGCTCAATCGAATTTCTTAGAATATTTGAACAAAGTATCCAAAAATAATCTTTATTCACGCTGACCAAGGCTTGTTCTGATTCAACACTATCTTCAACACATACTTCATATTTATAAACGTGTTGAAATTCTTTAGCGGTAGATTTTAATAATTTTTTAAGATCAACATTTTCTTCAAAATGAACCATGCTATCTATGTAAGCTAAACCACAAATATTGTTTACAATAGAACGTATCCTTAATATATCTGTAACAGCCTGGGCACAAAAAATGTCATTTTTTTCTTTAGCAGTATCATTATTTCCAACTTCTCGTCTGGTTAATTCAATTTCATTCAACAAATTGGTAAGCGGTGCCTTGATTTCATGGGCCAAAAATCTACCAAGATTTTCTTGGCACACTAGCGATCTTTGCGCACGAAAAATTAGTTCATTTACAGAAATTATAATCTCATTTAAAAAAAGATTGTCGGGGTGCTGTTTTATTTGCCTCCACTGTGAGGGGGGATAATTTTTAATCTTTTGGATCTCTATGGAAATTTGATTGATGGGAAATAATAGTTTTTTAGAGAATAAAAAAAACACTGGAAAAAAAAGCAAAATGATGAGAGCAGCTACAAGCGCAGTTTGCATTATAGCATCCACTGTAATTTTTTCAACGTCTTCGATTGAAGAAAACAATTCAATAAAACGTTCTTGCTGACTATCAATTTTAAAGGATTTTACGCTTTTAAGATAATTTTTTTTAGCAATATTAACAATTTTAAACGTTCCATCCACAATATCTTTTCGGTCAATGTCAAATTCATTTTCACTAGAATAATTTTGCTGGATTATGCTTTGATCCTCGCTCCATACCCTTATTAACCTTATGTTGTCTAACTTTTCAATAAGCTTTGTGGCTATATCAAACGACATTTTTTCATCAAAAGTGGTTTTGTATACCGACGTATAAGAAGAAACAAACAATTCTGAAACAATATCCAATTTATTGTGAAAATACTTTTCTTTGCTGCTTCTAGCTGTCATATACATCATGAATGTTACTAAAACGTAAACAGCTATCGAAACAGTTATAAACCCAAATAACAATTTGATTAATATTTGGTTATTAATTTTAAATGATTTTAAATTCACCAAGCTTGAGTGTTAGATAATATATAACCACTCCCTCGTCGTGAAATTATTAATGGTTCGCAACTGGCAAAATTTATTTTTTTACGAAGTTTCGCAATTGCTACATCGACTACATTGGAACCAGTATCGATATTATAACCCCAAACTCGATCAAGTAATTCTGTACGGGAATGAATTTTCTGGGGATTTTTAACAAAAATAGTCATTAATTTAAATTCATACGGACTTAGATGAATGACCTTACCAGCCCTTTGCATTTTTTGCCCATCAAGCTCTAAGGTAATATCTTCATAATTAATAATTGATTCTGGTGATGAAGTTTCTTTCTTGACCAATTTCTTAACCCGAAGACTCAATTCATGATATTGAAAAGGTTTTTCTAAATAATCATCTGCACCAACTTCAAGACCTTTTATCCGATTAATTGAACCGGACAAAGCACTTAAAATCAGAATCTTAATGTTAGGACGAAGCGATCTAATCGTTTTAATCCAACTTACGGCATCAAGTTTTCCAATTAAGCGGTCCATAATCAAAATGTCGAACGCTTGTTCTTGAAGTGTATCAATAAGCTGATTTATCACCGTAAAAATTTCAACTTGATACGCTTCAACTTTTAAACCGTCAGCAATAAATTTTGCTACTCGCACATCATCTTCTAAAATTGCCACTCTGGCCATAAGACTAAAACCTTTGTTTATTCGTAATTATCCTATTCTCAAAAGTTGTTATATAACTTAACTGCTGAACGTGCATCTACTTATTAACAACGTTGTTAATATTTCAAACCCACATCAAAAATTCAAGAATTAACAATAATTTTTTTTAACATAAAAATTAACAAATCTTCATCTGTGATTCATTTCACAGCCCATGTCTATATATGTTCTACAAGCTTTTCCTATTGGGTAACATCATTGGATCTCTCTATTCTGGTTGCCTGAAAAACTCTTAAATCATTTTCATTAGATGATGAAATAAAATTTCCCGAGATTTTTACTTTTTGATTTTTAAAAAATTTAAAATTGGAATCCAAATTTTTACCTTTTAAAATAATATCCTCATCCTTGTCCGTATAAACACTGTATTCAACCACTTCATCGTTACTATTCCAACTGATCGGACTCAAAACTCCGGTTACGATCTTTGACCTGGTAGCTTTCATTTTTTTTCTCCTATGTAAATATAACTTTTACTTATTTTATGGCCATATAACTAACACAAGTTTTATGACAGAATACCCAACAAATTATTAAATTTTGTTCATATTTAAATCCACCAACAATATAATCTTTTCACTGCTTAACCAGTATCCTGCCAATATTTTCTAAATCCTGAATACCCCAACTTTCTAAAACGCTGAACTAGATTTTAGCTGAAGTAGCGCTACATCATCTTTTGTGTTACCCATGTGATGCTGGTGTTTTTTTTGTATTAACACTTCCTTGTCGGTCTCAACTAAACGCATAAGCCTTTTAACCGCTTTATTAATACAAACATTCATTTGCATGCCAGAAGCTTCCCCGGAATAAACCTTGGAGCCAGAGTTCAATGATATTTTTACACAAATACCTTTTTTAAGGTTTAAAATTTTACAATTAACTTTCGGGTCATCCAATATCTTTTCAAATTTTTTACATTCCTTATTCACATGTTTCTCTATTACTGAAAGTCCCTTATTTTTAATTGTCAGTGCCAAACCCATAAGTTTTCTCCTTTTTAATTTATTTAAAATCTGAGTGACTTCTACCTAAGCAGCATTGTTTAATTTTTGAATTTTGGACGCTTTGAAAACTCGTAAATCATCCTCATTATTAGATGATGAAAGAAAATTTCCCAAAACTTTTACTTTTTGATTTTTAAAAAATCTAAAGTTAGAATCCAAGTTGTTTCCTCTCAAAATAATATCCTCATCATTCTCTGTATAAACACTGTACTCAATAATTTCATCGTTTGAATTCCATCTGATTGGACTTAAAACACCGGTTACGATTTTTTGTTTGTTAGTTTTCATTCCATGCTCCTAATTAATTTATGTGGTTTCGAATGAGTCAAGCTAACATATGATTTATTACAGAATACCAAACATAAAATTAAATTATGTTAATACTAAACTACGCCATTAATTCTTTTTTAGGCTCTTTTTTCTCTTAGGACCTTATGGTCTTCAACCGTTGTCGCTCCTCAGATTGACAAGCACCTAAACTTCTATCGTAAATTTAATTTACGGCTAAAACTCGACCTGATAGCCAGTTCAAGCAAAAGAGAATTTATGAACATTATTTAATTCTGGGTTTGATATTTATTCATAATCGTTATGTTAATTTCCCATCCATTAGCAGACTACTGGGACAGAAACGAAAAGATTTAACCATGGGAACCTTTATGAAAAATGAAATATTCCTTGTGACCTTTTTGTTAATTGTTTTTTTCTCCATCGGTGACAACAATATTAATTACCGGAGCATTAAAGCAAGTGACATGTATTGGGAGAATTCAAGTAATAGAATGTTGACTTCCGAAAAAAATAATATTTTAAATCCAAAAACCAAACTGCGTAGCAATGATTATTATAAAAATGAGGAATCTATTAGACAGGTAAAAAATGAAATAAAAAAACTTTCACAAGAAATATCCGCCTTAAAAGTGGAGGCTGATTTGACTAAAGAGACGGATAAAAAGAATTTTTTTGATAAATTACTGCTGATGTCTTCAAATATGAGAGAACCAAATAGTGAAATAAATTCATCTAACCCCGACGGAAAAAAATTCAAAGATCAAAATATAAATTTATACAACAAGGTCAGTGATACACCCGAAAGTAATCATGGATTAATGAGTCTGACAGCCGAACCGTAGCATTATACTACAAAAATTTAAAGCGATTAAATACTGTTTTCTTTAGGAGGTACTCATGCAAAATAATAATAAATCGATTAAAGATGATTGGGTCAAGATCACACGCATTATTAAGGCACGTTTTAAAAAAATTACTGATGATAACATTGAATCAATGGAGGAAAATCTGGAATTGCTGACCGATCATCTCCAAAGTATCTACGGTTATACCAAAGACCGCGCGGACAAAGAACTGGAGAAACTCAAAGCTAGCATCCACGCAGCAACTAAACCCAAAAAAAAAGTTTCGTCAAAAAATGAAGTTTCTCCCAACGATACACAACAGGTTTAATGGCTAAAGCTTTAAACCAAAGGAAAAGAATATGTTAAACGAGGCAAAAGCGCTACAAGGTTTCAAGCTCTCAAGTCTAGATGGTGAAATTGGTACCGTTAAGGAATTTTATTTTGATGATCATTATTGGACCATAAGGTACTTGGTCGTTGACACAGGAGATTGGCTCACCGAGAGGAAGGTTTTAATTTCGCCACATGCCCTAAGAGCAATTGATAGGGATAATAAATTTATCGAGGTCAATTTAACAAAAAAGCAAATTGAAGACAGCCCTGCACTCGACACTGACAAACCTGTCTCAAGACAATTTGAAGAGCTTTATCATGGTTACTTCGAATGGCCCGGATACTGGGATGGACCCAATATGTGGGGTGTTTCTCCCAACTTAATTGACGACGGTGAAAAGTGGAACCCTAGCAATTTTGGGGTAAATCCTGTTGATCTTCATTTGCGTAGTACTCAAGATGTTAGCGATCATACTATTCAAGCAATTGATGGTGAAATTGGTCACATTGATGATTTTGTTATCGATTCTAAAACGTGGGCTATACGCTATATTATAGTTGACACAATGAATTGGTGGCCAGGAAAAAAAGTTTTGGTTTCGCCCAAGTGGATTGAAAATATTAGCTGGCTGGAGGCAAAAGTCTATATTGATCTTTCAAGAAACATGATTAAAGAATGCCCAGAATATACCAAAATGTATCTAGTCACTCGTGACTTCGAAGACGGATTACATCGTCATTATAAACGCCCAGGATACTGGGTAGATGAATCATCCAATTATATGTAAACCAATTACCAAATAAATTAAGCCAAAAAAGTTATGCCCACAAATTTAATATTTGTGGGCATAACGTAATAAAAATAAGACAAATTAATCTATGGAGCATATGTTGTAAGCGCATGCACATACGGCATTACGATTACAGGACTTTTAACACCACTGATGTTTAAAATATCCTGCGTTGATACTGATGGTCCGTAGATTTTTGCATTATCTTTATTTTTAACACTTAACAAAGTTCCTTGAATTGCTAATCCAGCAAAAATTCCCCTCGCACGAGAGTAGCTATAAATTTCGCTGTTAAGTTGATAATCTGTTCCGGCTTGCGCATCTCTTCCAACAGGACCGACGGCTACCGCTGCATCAACTCCAATTGTGAAATTATTCTTACTAAACTTTTCAATAGCATTTTCTCGAATAAAAACGAGAACCAAGTCTACTGATGCAACTCCAATTTGAGCTCCCCAACTGCCTCCTTTTATAGATACAAAGGATGGTTGACTCCAACCTGCTCCAGGAACACGACATGATACTAATCCAGTTCCATAGCGAGCACCCAAAACGAAACCAACTCTTATAATGTCAGGAACAGTTGCCACACAAACAGCTCTTTGCAAAAGATCATCTGGGATCGTCTTTTCCGCAATATTCATAACCTCTTCAAGTACGTTACTTGCATCTTGTGATTTTTTTTCTAACTGAATCAATGAACTTGCACTGACACCAAATGAGGTCACCATCACGACCAGAATCAAAGCTAATAACTGAAATTTCTTCTTCATCGTTTGCTCCTTTGTATATTTTTAATACGCTAATTAATCTTTCTTTTTTGACATTAATATGAATCTATCCTTGGTCGACAAATTTTATTATCCTAACTTTAAAATACTTAGTATTGAAAACAAGAAAATTATTACTCGATTATCTGAATAAAAATAAAATAATCACCTTCCTGGATATTCAGTTAATCAGTTGGACGAAGGCTAACATATCAATTATTAATAAAGACCAAAAGGAGGATTAAATAATGTTCATTTTTGCTTATTATTTAATTGTTTTTTTTAACTTACAACAAATTTTCATCAAAAACAGATTACATTAAAAAAGTCTTATTTTTTTTCAATGATCACAAACATTAGCCCCAGTTGTAAGTTTATTATTTAAAAAATCTAAAACCGCTTTTTCTGGATTACTTTCAGAAACACCCACAACAACTTTAACACCATTTTCTTTAAATAACTCTTGTGCTCTTTGACCCATGCCTCCAGCCAAAACAAGATTAGCTCCCTGCCCACCAATCCATTTGGGTAAAATACCCGGTTCGTGTGGCGGAGGTGTTATATCATTTCTAGTAATGATTTTCTTACTTTTTTCATCTACATCAAAAAATGAAAACACTTCACAATGTCCAAAATGGTTACAAAGTTCTTTGTTGGCAACTGGTACTGCAATACGCATAATAATCTCCTTCATTCATTTTTACCAATGGCCTTCAACATTGGAATTAGTTAATTCAGTTAATTTGTTCTCTTGATACATTTTTATAGCATCATTAATTTTTAAATTTGGTGCTGTAAATATTTTTATTCCTCCAACCTCTAACACCCTAAATGCTTTAGGCCCACAATTTCCTGTAATTAAAACAGTAGCGCCTAGTTCAATTATATTTTGAGCAGTTTGTATTCCAGCTCCTTGGTTTGCATTTAAATTTAAGTTATTGTCATGTGCTGTAAATGAAAGATTATCAGAATCATAAATTATAATAAATTTTGCCCTTCCGAAGCGAGCATCCATTTGTGAATTAATTTCTTTACCTGTAGAAGTTATAGCAATAAGCATATTATTCCCTCCTCGCTAAAATATTTTATGTTAAAAATACTTTTTTTAATTTTATTCAATTCTTTGAGGTATTTTTTATTAAAACTCATTTTAATTCCATCTGTAACTTTTCCCAAAATTCAAGAATTGCTTTATAAGCAACCCCTTCACCGCGAGCAACAATGCTTTTACCCTCCATGAGAGAATCATTGACACTTTTATCACAAGGTATTTTTCCAATAACTTTAGTATTGCATTTTTCTGCAATACTTAAGATCTGATTGGTTACGTCTTTATTTAAATCAAATTTATTAACCACGATGAGCGTTCTTACTCCAAAATGTTTAGTAAGATCAAGAGCTCTTTTCATATCGTGGACACCAGAGATAGTTGGCTCTGTTACTATCAAGGCAAGGTCAACACCAGTAATAGATGAAATAACGGGACAACCGGTACCTGGAGGGCCATCACTTAACACATATTCTGAATCACTTTTTTCTGCCAATTTTCTGGCATTATCTCTAACAAGACTTACTAATTTCCCTGAGTTTTCTTCTCCGATTCCAAGTTTGGCATGACTGAAATATCCTTGCTCTGCTTTAGATATATACCATTTTCCTAAAATTGAATCACGCTTACAAATAGCATTGGAGTTACAAACGTTAAAACAAAAACCACAACCTTCGCAAGACATTTCATCAATTGTAAATTTTAATTCCGTAAAGGTTTTATTTATCCTTATTGCATTAAACTGGCACAGGTTTTTGCAAGCACCGCAACCAATACATTTAGTTTCATCAATAAAATATTTTTCACCGCCTACAAAATCACCTGATTCAATAACTTGGGGATGGCAAAGAAGATGCAAATTTGAAGCATCAACATCATTATCTGCGATAACTATATTTTTAATTAATTCACTCAATGACGAAGTTATTGTAGTTTTTCCCGTACCCCCCTTCCCGCTAATAACTACTAACTCTTTAAAGGGAAGGGATCGTTCTACGGTAGATTTAATAGGAAAATCATGTGTAGTGAAATTACTAGATTCAGATTCAGAAATAATTTTTGGAATACAACCATTCCGGTTTATTGATTGATAAATATTTTTAAATATTTCTTTTAACTCCACATGTTTTTCTATAAGAACTTCTCCTTTGGAATAACTTTCCGCATATTTTCTATTGAAAGGAATTTTCCCTATTATTGGAATAGAAGACTTTATGGCAAAGCTTTCTATGATTTCATCTTCACCATACGACTTGTTAATTAAGATTCCAGTCGAAAGCTTTAATTTTTCTGCCAACGAAGCAGCAAGTTTTAAATCGTGTAAACCAAATGGTGTTGGTTCTGTTACAAGCAAACAATAATTCATCCCTTCCATTGATTTAACGACAGGACAAGTTGTCCCCGGAGATGCATCAATAATCGCTCTTCTCGGTTAACAGTGGATGGCAGTGAATCACACCTAATTTAGTCAAGAAAGAGACATAGAGATCTCATGAGTTAAAATTTTATTACCACATAAACTTTTTAACCAAGAGGTGGTCTCTATGTCTGAAAAAATTGTAACACAACAATTGCTTCTTCCCGATCTGCGCTTCGTCAAACAAGAACGAGTGAAAAACTTTCGCTATATTTATTGCGAAAAAGTTTCTGATTTTGAAGTCTGTCCTAAATGTGCAACTAAATGTTCTACCATTTATGATCATGTCAATGTAACTATAAAAGATGCCCCCATCAGAAGCAAAATTATCATCCTTAAAATCAGAAAACGAAGATTCTGTTGTAAAAACTGCAAGTCTATCTTCAGAGAACCCGTGGGTGGTATTTATAAACGATTTAGAACCTCTGAACGATTCAGGCGACATCTCATGTGGTGTGCTTCAAAATTTATGAATTTAAAAGAGGTTCAAAAGCATGGAGACTGTTCTGCCTGGTTAGTTTATAAGGCTTATTACCAGCAAATTGAGCGTGAGCTTAGAAGATGCAAAAGTTCTTGGCCTAAGACAATAGGGATCGATGAACATTCTTTTCTTCGAAACGATAAAACTAAGCGTGTAGATTTTGTAACCGTTTTTATTGATTATAATAACAAACGAATGAAAGACGTTGTACTAGGGAAATCCCATGGTGATCTGCTTGATTCTTCCATTCAAAAGATTGAAGGAAAAGAAAATGTTAAGAACGTCATTGTGGACTTATCTCCAACCTTCAGGACGTTTGCTCAAGAATATTTCCCTCAAGCAAGAATCATTGCTGATAGATTCCATGTGACGAAACTAATGCATCCACTTATTCACGAGCTACGCAGAAAAGTCATTGAAGATAATAAAATAGACATCAAGAGGCGAAACCCCATCAACCGCCTTCTTTTACGCTATCGAAAGACTCTTTATTGCCATCAAAGGAATGCCATTGATACGTTTTTGGAGTTATCACCTGAACTTAAAGAACTTTATTGGTATCAGCAGAGGATTTATAGGTTTTACCGAATCAAGGGATATAACAAAGCACGGAAAGTTTTTATAAGACTTACTGATGAAATGGCAAAAACAAAGAATAAACAAATACTATCTTATCGTAATACTTTTCGAAGCTGGCATGATGAGATTTTAAATTATTTTTCTACAAAACTAACGAACGGAAGAACCGAAGGATATAACCGAAAGGCAAAGTTGATTCAAAGATGTGCATATGGATTTAGGAGTTTCAAAAACTATCGACTAAAACTTCTCTATTCTTGCCAATAGGTCTTTGGTTTTAAAAATGTAGGAATTTACAACGGCTTCAATTGAAGAAGTGGGAAGCTTTATAAAAAATTGCAAATGACACATTAACTAATCAAGAACTTGTGACGATAAGGAGATAAATTTAGCTTATGAGAAACTCTAGAACTCTTTCTGGATATGGGTTTCAGGGATTCACCCACTGTTAACCGATGACAGTCCAACTGATCAATTTGATTTTCAATATGATTAATTATGTAAAATAGATTATTTTCCACACCAGTTCCTAACTAAATTTAAATTAAAAGTAAAAGGTTTTTAGTGAACTTTCGAACATTTTTTAGATAAAAAATAAAATTTTTGTGCCAAAAACCTAACAAAATCCGGTATCTATATCATAAAAAAAGTTCAAAAATGGCGGAGACGGTGAGATTCGAACTCACGGAGCAGTTGCCCGCTCCACGCCTTAGCAAGGCGCTCCCTTCGACCACTCGGGCACGTCTCCTCAACAAGGTATAGATAAACATGGCGGAGGACACAGGATTCGAACCTGCGGACCCTTACGGATCAACGGTTTTCAAAACCGCCGCTATCGACCACTCAGCCAATCCTCCGAAATAATTACCAAAAAATAATATATTAGTTTGTAGGCTGGTTGACAATAAGAATTAGCCTTTACTAATTATTTTAATTCCACCCATGTATGGGATTAAAACGTCTGGTACCGTAATAGTACCATCTTCGTTTTGGTAGTTTTCGAGAATTGCAACCAAAGTTCTACCAACAGCCAATCCAGATCCATTAAGAGTATGCGCAAATTGCGGCTTACCATCAATATCCCTATATCGAATTTTCGCTCTTCTTCCTTGAAAATCCCAGCAATTTGAAATTGAGGAAATTTCTCTAAACTTACCTTGACCTGGAAGCCAGACTTCTAAATCAATCGTTTTAGTTGCTCCAAACCCCATATCTCCAGAGCAAAGCAACATGGCCTGATAAGGTAAATTCAATGCTTCTAAAATACTACTGGCCCGGTTTATCATGTCTTCCAATGCCTTTTCGGAATCTTCTTTAGCTACAATGTTGACTAACTCCACCTTGTTAAACTGATGAAGACGAATAAGCCCTCTAGTATCTTTACCATAAGATCCCGCCTCACTTCTAAAGCATGGACTATAGCCACAAAACTTTAAAGGAAGTTCACTTTTAGGAAATAACTCATCTCTTTTTATATTAGTAAGTGGAACCTCGGCAGTTGGAATCAAATACCAATCTGTATTTTTTAGTTTAAAAAGATCTTCTTCAAATTTAGGCAATTGTCCGGTGCCATACATAGTCTCAGCATTAACGATAAAAGGAGGTATAATTTCCTCGTAACCATTTTGGGTATGTTGATCAAGCATAAAACTTATAAGCGATCTTTCAAGTCTGGCTAAGGCCCCTCGATAAAAAACAAAACGAGATCCCGTAACCTTCGCACCGGTTTTGAAATCAAGCATGCAAAGCGCCTCTCCCAAATCTACGTGATCTTTAGGAGTAAAACTGAAGTTTCTTTTATTTCCCCACTGCTTAATATTTTTATTACAAGACTCGTCCTTACCAATGGGGACGTCTTTAAAAGGGAGATTAGGGATAATCGCCAACAGATCCGTTTGTTTTTTTTCCACTTGCTCAAGCTCTAATGTCTTTTCTTCGATTTGTTTTTTTAATTCTGCCACTTGATTCATTAGATCGTTGGCATCTTTACCGGCTTTTTTCAAGGGGCCTATTTCGTTAGAAAGTTTTTTAACCGAAGCTCTACTATTTTCAACTAATTGAATTAAACTTTTTCTATCTTCGTTTAACTTAACAATATCATCGATAATTTTCGTATCGACAAATTTTGTACTTAGTCTTGCTTTAAAATTTACAACATCTTCCACTATCGTCTTTAAATCATGCATACTTACTCCAATATTATCTTAATACATTTAATTCTTCTTCGATGGTTGCCCGATCTGGCGCATCTTTACTCAAATCCAAATAATTTTGAAAATATTCAACCGCCAAATCACCCTGGCCTATTTGCTTATATATATATCCTAGTTGTTTATTTGCCTCTGGATCGGCTTTATCAATATTCCAAACTCGTAAATAATACTCTCTAGCAATGTCATATTGCCCTTGTCGATACTTTAGTTGCCCCAGACTCTTTAGAGCATCAAACGAATCCCTATTCCTAGAAATAGCACTTTCAAAAAACTTAGTACTATCGTTAAGCATTTTAGCCTTGATATTTAAATCATTTTCCTGATTGGCTAATTCTTGTGTAGCCATACCCTGAATTAAAAACCCGAATTCACTATTGGGAAAATATAGTGATTCACTAGCACCATAGGTTAGGGCAGCCTGATAGTCACCTTGGTTAAAAAGTAATTTCGCTTTATAGTAATTAGCCATCTTATAAGTTGGCATTCTTTCTAGAACGTCATCAATAACTACATGTCCTTCTGGATATCTTTTTAGCTCTAAAAAAGTACTTGCAAGATTGATCTTATTATCAATATCTCCAGGTTCAAGTATCGATATTTTCTTGGCATACTCTACAACGCCTTTTAAATTACCATCCAACTCAGCAGTTTTTAATAAAAATTTATACAATGAGGGATCTTCACTAATTCCCAAAGAAGTAATTTTAGTTTTGGTTTTTTCAAACAATTTATTTTGACCACTTTTATAATAAAAAATTGCAATTTGACTTAATAGTTTTACATCTTCTCCTCGGTTTCGAATTTCATTTCTTAAAAAGCCAATTGCCACATCTGCTCCATCTGACTCATATAGCAGTTCTGAATAAAAACATATATATTCCAAGTTATCTGGTTGTAGTGATAAGGCGGTACTAATTCTTTTTTTACTTTCACTCACTTGTCCAAATTGTAAGAATAATTTTGCCAAGAAATAATAATCATCATCATTAAGGTTATGAATATTTAATCCTTTCTTAATGTATCTGATTCCAATTGAGATTTTACCGTGTTTTACATATGCCTTTCCAAGTAAGGAATAAAATGCTGGATCATTTGACACTTTTGATTCTTTAGATAAAATGGATAATTTTTGTAACGCTTTATCTATAAGATTTGCATCAACATAGGCTGATACTAAACTAATGTTAACATTAGTGTTAGTTGGATAAATTTTGGAAAGTTTTTCTAAAATTTCGATAGCATGTGTAAAATAACCTTTTTTAAGTTGAATTTTAGCAAGCCAGATATGGGAAGGTATATAAGCAGGACTTGCGTCCGCTGCTTCTATTGCATATTTAAAGGCATTTTCCCATTGATTATTACTTGCCATCTTTTGAGAACTTATCATCAAATCTTTGATTTTGCTTTCAAGTATTAAAAACTTTTCAAACTCACTACCCTTCAGTTCAAGTTCCGCTAGTTTTGACCTTAATTCATCGCTTTCTTGAATTTTTAAAGATTTATTAAAATACTTCGCAGCTAAATCAAACTGTTTTGTCGAAATTGTAGCAATACCCTTGTACTCAAGGTACTTCGCATAATATTCCGGACAATTTTCTAATTTTAATGATTCAAGAGTCTCGAGGTTGTGTTTAATTTGTTTAATATCTTTATCCCTTAAGGCATATTCTGTGTATTTTAAAATAAGCCATACTGAATTTTTATAAAACTGGCTGGCTTTTAATAATATTTTTTTGGCCTCTTCAAATTTTTGATTGAATTCTAAATATTCTGCACAAAAAATGTACATTTCAAGCGGACCGCTAGATTGCCTGAAAAGATATTGAAAGGTTTCTTCGGCATCATTTCGCTCAGTTACCGGATCAACTCCAAGCATTCCGGCTTTCGTTAAAATATGTAGCCGATAAGCTAGAAGTTTATTAGACAATTGTTTCTTTTTTTCTCCGGCAGTTGCCATTAAAACATATCTTTCAATGATATATGCTGCGGTTTTGTATTTGCCTATTTTAGTATAAAAAATACCCGCAGCTAAAGCTGCATTTTCTTCAGTGATAGTCTTCGTATTAGCAATTTGAAGTAATCGGAAAATAATATTACTATCTTCACTTTTATTTTTTGAATTATTTAAAATTTCTGAATAAATGACGGTTAACCAATAAATAGCTGGCGATAAAACTTCTTTTACAATTACGTTTGGCTTCTCTTGTTTTTTCTCAATATTTTCAGTTTGAGAATCATTTTCATTAAAATCTTTGCTATTATTATTTTTTAAAGTAATTGTTTTTCGATCTCGGAACATGTGCTTGAGGGATGTTTCAAAATATTTAGCAGCTTTAATTTTACTTACGTAGGTATTTTTAGCATATTCTTTTTTCCCAAGTTCATATGCTTCAACCGCTTTGGGTTTATCTAAGTAAGTATTTACAACCGGAAAACTGATGACTGGATAAATTAATTTAATATCTCCCCCAGCATTTTCTTCTGGAAAAAGTAATACATAAAAAACTACTATAAAAGCCAAAGCAGTTATCCATTTTGTTTTTTTCCCTTTTGGGATTATTTTAATTATCGTTTGAATTTTAGTCAGTTCTCGTACAGGCGTCTCTTCTTCATTATTTTCTTCAAGAAGTAAAATCTTTTTTTCAAACTCATTTTCAGCTTCTTTTAATTCATTTTTCAAGGATGGTAGAATACTTTTTATATTCACCACTTCAGTTTTATCATAAACATTTGCTTGGTCTTTTAAAGGAAGTTCCTCTTGCTCTTTTATTTGTCCCTCTGGGTCCAAGGGACTTATTTCATCAGCAAAAGGAACTTGAAGTTGAGCTACTTTTGTTTCATCTGAAATTGTTACTTTAGGATTAATATCTCTACGCAAAACGGTTTTATCTAGAGAAGCTTGGTGTACACTCACCGGCTTTATCCTCGTAGATTCGCTTTCTTCATCTTTTTTAAATTTAAACTCTTGAAAAAGTTTTTTTGTTTTATCGATTTCCGGGAGAGGTTTTTCCAAAACCTGAGTCACATCATCCATTATCTTTTTTAAAATCTCCTTTTCCCTATTAGTAATTAAACTTTCTTCTGTAATTTTACCATCGATTATTTCTTCAATTAAGACTAACAATTCCGGGTAAGATGTTATGCTGCCCCATTCACCCACACCTATTTTATGATAGTGTTCATTCCCACAAATATGGCCGTATATGTATAAAACTCCAATTTGTTTTTTAGTTAAAGGACCAATAACATGGCCATTATCAAATTTAATTTTATATTCTTTTTTCATTTTAAGATCAAGTCAACACCTTTCGGAATTACTCCCCTGGCTAGTATAAAAAAACAAAAAACGCCCAAAATAAGCAAATAACGTTTGGGCAGATCAACACTATATTGAGATAAACGACTATTTTTCAGAAAAAAAGGAAAAAAAGTTTTAAACAAACTAGTTGCTCCAAGAATCATTGATAGTAAGGATACACCCATAAGAAAAAAATGTTTATGCTTAGCTAATTCTAAAAAAAGAGAAAATTTACTATATGCTCCTGCTGAAAAAGGGGCGCCCATCAGGGAAAGAAGCATTACAAAAACTATCGTACCAAGAAATTTTTGATTGTAAATAAATCCATATACCTCTCTGCCGTAAATGATATTTTTATTATTATGCTTTATGCTGTTTAAAATTATTAAAAGAGATGCAAAAATAATTCCGTGATAAATGAAATACTCTAACAACAATCCACTAGTTTTTTGATCAAAAAAAAGATTCACAGTCAACATGGCATATCCGGCGTGAGACATAAAAATACACGCGATAACTTCTTTAATTTCTTTTTTGTAAATAGAGATTAAACTTGGTACTAATATTACAATTGCAAGAAAAATATTAAATACAACAAAAATCCTATCATCTGGTTGTAAAAAAATATTAAATATTTTAAATAGATTATGGAGAACTGCATAACCAATGAGACTCCAAATAAATAAGACATCTGAGGCATAATTCTTATTATATTCACTATTGGTTATTTTGAAAATAACCGTATATGCTGGAAAAGTTCCTGTAAAAAAAGCTGTAGTCGTAAAAAACAATACAATCGCAAGCAAGCCTACATCAGAAATATGTGCAAACTTCCCATCTATCAATATTGATCCAGTTTCCGCATAATAAAGACCAATAGCAAACAAAAACATCCCGATCATGATCATATTAATATAAGTTGCCACTAATGCAATTTTCTTGGAATCACTATTGACTGCAACCAAGACCGACGAAAGCAATATAGGAACGAGAAGTGATAGAAAAAATGTTATTAAATCTGTAGCACCAAGAATTGAAATAGATACAATTAATGTAATCGTATTAATTAAGGTGTTGCCAATATTATTAAGTGTCTCGTAGCCGTTAACAATAAGCATGCAAAAGCAAATTACAGAAAAAACAAATATGTACTGCAGCTTAAATTTGTCTAAAAATACCAAATCGGAAATAGCCACTTCTTCTAATAAAAAGGAATAGCTCGCAATCGTAAAAATAATAATTATATTAAATATATATGACAAAGCAATTCCACGACGGCCAATAAATGCAAATAGAACCGAGAGTATTAATAAAAATACAACAAGAGCATAAATAGTGGTTATATTATAAAATATCATAATTAATTCTAAAAGTACTGTCCCCCAAGACCAAGCAAAAGCTCCGCGCTAATAAGCAGGAATAACATACTGAATTCAAAAATATTTACATCAGGAACTGTTTCTATTTCTTCCTTATTTTTTCCAATTTTTTTAACATTCAAAATAAATGGTATAAATAATAATAAAAGCATAAAAACAAAAATGCTCCATAAATAAATAGCGAATAAAGGTTGATTGGCAAGTTTACTTAAGTAAAACATCTTAACTAAATTCCCGCTCGACCAGGGAAATCCACACACAACCACCATCCAAGTCATAAGTAAAAAGAAAAATTTTGGCATGTTTTTTTTCAAACTGAGGGGCATCCAAAGAGTTTGACTGCCAAATCGATCTTTCAAAATTTCATTAATAACATTTGTTACTCCAAAAAGAATCAAAAAATGACTTGTAAACAAACATACCATTTTGCTACTAATTGGTGCAATAAGCATAATGCTGGAAATAAATATTATATTATAACCAAACAGAATACTTTTAAAAAAATTATCATTTGTTTTTAGTCTGATTATATAAAAACTACCCAGAAAAATTAGTGTTAATGGTAAGGCAACATGACCCCAGGCCAAATTTGAAAATATTATTTTCAAACGATCTTTAAAAAAAACAGTTAAAACATAAACCGCTAACACAGTATTTACCGCAACTTGGATATTAAAAATATATGACTGCAGTTTTTTTTGATTAGATTCCAATTGAGCTGTATAAAATACTGGAAATATAGTTTTTAAAATTAAAATACCTATTAAAATATAAAACAAAAAATCGGTATTTAATTCCGTAGATTTTATATTACTCAATTCCATCAAAGTTTGTGCATTTAAATTAAAAAAGGATAGCTTGGTAGTCATCAAGCTTGATAGAGATAGAATACAGAAAATATTAACCAAAGTAGAGCCAAACATAATGTTTATAAAAATTCTATAAAAACTACTTTTCTCCTGATAAAAGAGCAGTCCAAGCAAATACATCAATAACAACCAGACTAATTCATAAAAAAAATAAAACGACAAGAGGCTATCAAACAAAACTGCACCGCAAGTAAATAATAATATAAAATTTCCCATCAATGAAGTTGGGTAAGCTTGCATTTGATCTTGCCTTTTTTCGTTTGCATTCAGAAATAAAAAAAATAAAGAAATAGCTAGCAAGGAAAACTTTCCCATCTCCGACAAGGAATTATCTGGAGCAAAAATATTTACATTCCACCAGACCAAATTTAATCCTGTAATTAAATTTGACACCAAGACAGACGAAACTATACATAAAAGAAATGTGCCCAGCGAGTTGATCAGCTTTCTTTGTTCATAATAAAACAAGGAAAGACTTGAGTAAATTATTAAAATAGTAAAATACAAAATCACCATATTTTAATTCACCACTTAAAAAAAACTGCCAATAGTATCAACAAAAGCATCCACAAATAAACCCCAAGCTGCTTTCCCGGTGTACGTAATTCAAATACTGTAATTAGACCCAGTTTTTTATCTACCTCTCTACATATAATTGCAACAATACCATAGTTTTGCTTTTTCATAGTGGTCACTACAACAAAAAAAACTTTTATTAATGCAGCGATTGCATAACTAACTTTTTTAAAAAATAAGTTAATAATGTTTTTAAATAGTTCTTTTAATGGTTTAATTTTTTGCGCCAACCGCCTATCAAAATTAAAATCTTCTTTCTTGGCATAATACACAATATATGCACTCATTGAGAGTAACACAAAGAACAAGCTCCACAAAATCATAAACCATAAATTTATTGGCGGAATAGCAAGGTTTCTCAAATAAAACTTATCATACCATATTAAAAATATATGTTTTCTAATAAACCATATATCAAAAGGTACATTTAATAGAATAACCATACCTATTAGAAGTGCAAAAACTACTAACGTAATCTTATATAAAAATTTTTCTTTCGGAATATTTTTATTCTTTTGGGTGGTCAATTGTCCAAAAAACATCCGGGCTAAAAACCATACCAGGATAGACTGTGTGCTAAGTGTATAAAAAAATCCGATAAAAATCATTTCATTCGAATGCATCTGATTCCACATAATATTTGTAATAGCACCAATTATTCCGCATCCGGGTGGTATAAACATTACCAAAAACGATATAATCAAATAAGTACGGTGCCATGGGCCTATTTGAACCATGCTTACATTATCGATGTTTTCTTTACTGAATTGCATTTCAATATATTTTATATGCACATACAACCCTGCAATCATCACAATTGATGCTAGTGTTAAATACAAAGACATCCCCGCCGATTGAACGATCATGGCAACAATTACGTTTAAAAAAAATCCAATCATGGCAGCGCCCAGAATTTTATTAAAATTCTTTTCTTGTATCAATATCCAACCAATGTAGATTAAAAAAGGAAATATCCCCAAGATTATAATAGTTTTTAAATCTGGGGCCTGATCTATTACAAATACAAAACGAGCAATAATATAGATCAACATTAAAAGTCCTGCACTCATTTCGGTAAAAAGTCTCTCGGCGGATTTAAATGTAGAAAATATCAAAACATCCAATATCTGAGTTACGACTTTTAATAATAAAATTATTACTATCCAAAAACCCGAGGTACTCCCTAAAAATTTTTCATAAGACATGAAAGTGAATTGACTTAGATTTATACTCTCTCGGCTTATTTTAAATAACATCAAAACCAGTAATATAAAAGCCACTATATCTAAAACACGTTGAAAAATAAAAATCCATGCACCTTTGTTTTGTAATATCCTCTCTGATTTCAAAATATCATCAATTAAAAAGCACAAAGACAAAGTTGTCATTGAAAAAAACAAAACTAGCACATTACCCGCTAAAATTACTAAAGTGATGGCGGATAAACCAACCGGGAACCATTTAAATGAAACATCACTTCTATAAAAAAGATTGACCACTAACGGATGTAAAAAAACACTTATGTTGGCAAAAATAAAAAATAATACAACCCGATCTATTTTAAAAAAAACAGGTAATTTGAAATAACCAATTTCTACTTTAAAAAAACCAGTTAGTAATATAGGGTTATAATTCAAAGAAGATATCGCTAAAGCAATCCAAATTGACAAACTTGCAAGAACCAATATCAAAATGGCTATAGATTTATGTTCGTTTTTAATATCTTTAAAAATTGGTAATTCACCAATATAATAAAGAAGTGGAAGAAGGGTTGCAACTGGTACCAAAAAACTAAACATCAATCGTTTTCCTTTGCTTGTTCTTGGTTAAAACAATCCTGAATAAGTTTAACCAAAATCATAACAAAAATATTTATTAATACTAGCGCAAGATAACCAATATACACCATTTCATTATTTGATTTTTGTAAACCTATCATAAGTAAATAAGAAATTACTGATAAAAATAGAAGAATAATTCCCTGGATTAATTTTATTTTTTCTCTGCTTGAAAAGATGGCAATCCAACCTACTAAAAAAAGTACGCCGATTACAACGATATTAAATAAAACGTCATTCATCTTGTTTTCCTTTTACATGACTATTTATCAGTCCAATAACAATTGATATTCCCGTTATAAACAAAAAAAACAAAACAAAAAAAGTAACATATCTTTGATCTAGGCTAACAAATGCTTGGTAATCAAATGATAACAACTCATCGCCCATCTTACCCGAAGTATTTCTCGCTAGAATAAAAAACACCAAGACTGATAAAAACAGAGGGGCTAACCAAAGGGGGAATAAACTTCGGTGCTGATTAACAATTGCCTGCTTGTTTTGTAATATTTTTTTATAAGTTGAAAAATAAAGCATAAGAAGAATGATAATCCAAATAATCGACGAAATAAGCAAAATAATTGAAATAATCTGGTAACCCATATTCATCCAATTTATGGCTACCAGCAAAACATATAAGAAAAAACCGGAAAAATTATACAGTATAGATTTATTAAAAATAAATAAATAAGATGCCAATATAAGTAACAAAAAATTAATAATAAACATGCTTTAATACCTGTTGTATACTATTACAAGAGTGGTCACTAAATCCACAGTAGCCATAGGCAATATAAAATACCAGCTCTTTTCCCAAAAATACCTGTTCTTGAACGAATAAAAAAACCATTTTAAAAAATAAATAATAGATAGTATAAAACCAAATTTAAACCACAGCGAAATTAATAATAAAACCTTATATAATAAAATATTTACTGATCTTAATTGATCTAACCAGGGGAACGAGGGCACCCCTCCCATATAAAAAAGGATGATCAATAAAATCCATGCAATTGCATAACTCTTGAGCGAAGAATCATAAAAAAACTTATCAATTCCCGTTAAACAATTTTTTTGAGTTTTAATCATAAAATCAATTGAGGTATTAAATGAGAATACTTCAATAAAAAAAAGTGCATATAAAAAAAACACGATCGCAGCTAAGGGTTGTCGCACTATTCCCCAACTCCCGGCCTTAATCTCTATAAATGCCTGTTGTCCATTAACAATCTGCTCGATACTTGCACTTTGCGTATTTATTATCAAAGAAACCAACACAAGAAACAGCGGAAGCATCTGAAGAAACAACTTAGATAACATGTTAACCCCGTCAAAAAAAACATGTTTATCTTGACTGGTCAAATCCATGAAAATTATTAATAAAGGAAATCCTATCAAATAGAAAAATACCCACAAAAGACCATATTCATGATTTTGATAAAAATTAAAATACTCTTGCGATCCCAAAAATGAAGGAGTTAGTGGCAAAACAATTACAATAGACAAGGACAAAATAAACAAAACACGACATCCCAACCAAACCAGTGACTCATGCTCTTTATAGTGATAAGTCCGTTTTTGTGCTAACAAGAGCACCGTGCGTGAAAATAAGTATTCGTTTACCATCCGGAAGGAAATTTTTCTGCCTTGAATTTTCCCTGTCATAACATTAGAAACTATTTCAAAATAGTTTAGAATATATAACATACCTCCCAATATCATAACTGTATAAAACATTTCAATTAATAGGAAATAAGCATCTATTTTCATTCTTCTATTGCTTCCTTTTTGGCTTGAGAGTTAAGAGAAAAAAACCAAGCAAGACTCCAATAAAAGCCGCACCTCCAATCATTAACAGACTCAGTCCATTTAGATTTTTATTATAGGAAATTACCCAAGGCAAAACTGACAAATTTGTACAAAATATAATTACAACAAAAACTACCTGGTCCATGTTTTTAAAATAAAAACGATGAACAGCATCTCCGAAAACATGATTTCCTGATTCAAAAACCTTAACTCTCTTTGCCTTCCGTGACTTGCCCAAAAAAAGCCAGGAAATTGAGGTTATCAATAATAAATAACAAATAAGCAGCGCAAGCATATTGAAAATTGGTATCATTAAATAATCCACCGTTCTTTTTTGCATAAATTTTACCTGATTAAACATAAGAAAGGAAATATTTGTATTGATTTATGGTTGTTTACTGTTTTTAAAAAATATATTATTCACCATGAACACTTTTCTAGGCTAAAAAATGAGCTTTTTCGACAATCATATGACCAAAGTCAAAAATTGGTTTTCCCATGAGGAGGCAGATTTACATGTTGCGGGCGTCACTTCAGAACATTGGTGTCATCTTTTTTTAAATTATTTTGTCCCACCCATAAACAACCCGTATCATCACGTTGTTTTGGTATGCCACGATAATGAAACGGCTGAATCAATTTTCGAATTATGTAAACATCAACATCCACATTACCAAACATTGTATTTTCCTGGACTCGAAGTGTCTCCCTATGGAAACATTCTCCCCTCATACGCCAGTTTGCTCCATCGATTTTCAGCACTCCACATTCTGGCCACCACAGATATCCCCACCATCTTGGTTTGTACAATTGAATCTTTTGCCTTAAAAATTCCTTGTAAAAAATTTTTTATTGAAAATAATCATCAGTTAAACAAAGAAGATATTATTTCCCCCGGAAATCTTTCTGCTCTTTTAGTTTCTCTTGGCTATTTTTCTTCCGCTACCGTCGAAGAGCCTGGAACCTTTACCTCAAAGGGAGAAATTTTTGATATTTTTCCAATATCTGGTCAACCCTATCGTTTAACTTACTTTGACGACATGGTGGAAAATATTTTTTTAATTGATAAAGAAACAAATAAAACTAACAAAAACAGCGATATTTTGAGCATTAATATTGGTCCTTCTCCTGCCATTATTACTTCTAAACCTTATGTTGAAAACTTCAGGTCAAAGGTTCCCATTCCCGGCCCCCAGTTCAAGGAAAAATTTGAAAAAAGAAAGACTATTATCAGCAATCTCTCAGATAATATTTTATTTAATGAATTTCCATGCTATTTACCCCTGTTTTTTCCAGAATCAGTCTCAATAAAAAATTATTTCGATCCCGCAAAAACAGCGTTCATTTTTTTAGATAATGATAAAATAACCACCAACTATACCGAACTCATTGAACAGTATGTTCAAGAATACGAAAAACACAAGAACAACAAGGAAAGCGATCTGCTCCTAGGGGGTCCGGAAAATATTTATCAGATTAACGAGCTTTTTGATTTTAAAAAAATAACTACTAATACCATCAACATAAATATTGATTTAGATAAAAATCTTGGAACAATGCTTGATATTCCTCTTGAAATTGCAGAAACATGGATTGCCCGAAACATTAACAGAAATCTTCACAAAACCGCCTACATCAAAGAATTTTTTTCTTTTTTAAAATCAGAATTTCAAAGCAATGGAAACATTGTTTTTTCTTATTCTAACGAATCTACCAAAAAAGAAATAACTTACTTTTTGGACCTATATGAATTTCCCGAGAGCATTTATTCAAGAATCACATTTAAACAATCTAACCTGCAAAGTGGCTATTACTATTCCACCGAAAAATTTTTAACCGTTGCCGAGGGGGATTTATTCACTCGAAAACAAAATAAAACTCATAAAAATTATCATAATGTTATTGACCTTTTTGCCGAAAGACTTTCATCAATAAAACCAGGCGACTTTGTAATCCATAGCAGTCATGGACTTGGCAAATATCTAGGACTTGAATCAATCACCATCAACGATAATAAGACAGATTACCTAATCATTGAATACGCAGAAAAAGACAAAATATATGTTCCTATATATAAAATAAATCTTATTCAAAAGCACGCTGACTCGACAGCTGCACTCAACCCCGCCAACCTTCGCACGAATAAATTTACCCAAGCTAAAAAGAAAGCTAAAGAATCTGCTTCCAAACTCGCTTTTGATTTATTAGAACTTCAAGCAAAAAGACAAACCAATCCAGCTTTTTCATTTAGTCCCCCTGATCATGTATATAAGGAATTTGAGCTTGAATTTCCTTTTATAGAAACCCATGACCAGCGCAAAGCCATTGACTCAGTTTTAGAGTCCATGCAAAGACCTGTTCCAATGGATCATTTGATTTGTGGAGATGTTGGTTTTGGAAAAACAGAAATTGCTATGCGTGCTGCCTTTAAAGCAATCTCAGATAATAAACAAGTCGCAGTTCTAGTACCTACCACTATTTTAGCTTTACAACACTATCAATCTTTTATCGCGAGATTTAAAAAATTCCCGGTCAACATCGATTATATATCACGTTTTAAAAACAATTCTGAGGTTGTGGAAATTATTAATAAGTTGAAAATGGGTCAAATCGACATTATTATCGGAACTCACAAGTTATTAAATGATGCAATAGAATTTAAGTCTCTTGGTTTAGTGATCATTGATGAAGAACATAAATTTGGAGTCAAACACAAAGAAAAACTAAAACTATATAAATCAACCACTGACTTCATGACGCTTACAGCCACTCCGATTCCTCGCACTTTACAATTAGCTTTTTTGGGATTGCGAGATCTATCCCTTATTCAAACACCTCCTCCTAAGCGCCAATCTATTAAAACATACATCATTAAACAAGATGATTTGACTATTCAAAGTGCTATCAAAAAAGAAATCAGTAGAGGTGGACAAGTTTTCTTTGTCCATAATCGCGTAATGGATATTGAAAAAATTCATCATTACTTAAAAGAATTAGTACCCGAAGCTTCTGTTGTTATAGGCCATGGTCAACTTCCTGAAAGCCAGCTTGAAAAGCGAATTACAGATTTTTACATGGGGAAATATCAAATTCTTCTTTGTACAACTATAATTGAATCCGGGCTGGATATACCAAACGCCAATACTATGATTATTAACCGAGCCGATCGATTTGGACTTGCCCAATTACACCAGTTAAGAGGGCGCATTGGGAGATCTGATAAAAAAGCTTATGCATATTTTGTAATACCTAACGATAAAAACTTAAATGTCGATGCTGAAAACCGTTTACGGGCCCTACAAACATATGCTGACATGGGATCGGGTTTCTCTTTAGCTTCGTGTGATTTAGAATTTCGCGGAGCTGGAGATATATTGGGTGCCGAACAGTCCGGACATATTGAATCTATCGGACTAGAGCTTTACATGGAACTATTACAAGAAGCTATAAATGAACTTAAAGGAAAACAAAAAACTATTAAAAAGGACATTGAAATTGCAATACCTTATAACGCCTATATACCTAACAATTACATTTCTGATCCATCCTCCCGATTAAAGTATTATAAGAAACTATCCAATTGTTATGACTTAGAAAAATTAACTAACTTGGCTGAAGAGATTGAAGATATATTTGGGCTTATTCCTCATGAACTTAACAATTTAATAATAATTATAAAAACCCGAATATTGCTTCAAAATTTGGCAATAAAAAGTATACAGGTTGCCGGCAATCAAATTTCTTTAAATTTTGATTCTAATCTTTTGGCATTAAACAACATATTACGTGATAAAATAGTTGACTATTTTCTTTCACATAAAAAACAATTCCAATTAACTCCTGCTTATCAAGTATTTTATGTGCACAAGTCTCAAGTTACACCAGAAGTTATGCTTGAGTTTGTGAGTCAGTTATTAGAAAACATTAAAATAGATAATGGGTAGTTATTTTTGTTTAATAATTTTTATAGGTAGGATAAAATCAAGACATGTATATAACTATTAATATCAGGATGTTATTAATGAAAAAAAACTTTTTATTTTTTTGTTTTATATCTTTTTTGTCAACCTCACTTTTGGCTGAATCCAAGCGACCGGTTGTAGCTGAAATAAATGGCGACCCTATCTACAGGGATGTTTTTGAACAAGAATGGAAACAACAATCACTGTTTGTGGGAAACGAAAAACTTAGCCAGAAAAAAGTTTTATATACTCTAATTGATCGACAGATTGGAATACAAAAAGCACTTAAAGGCCAGCTTGATAAAAACGAAGTGGTGCAAAGAAAAATGCAAGACGTTCTTTTTCATGCCCAAGTATCGAAAGATCTGGAAGATAAATTTAAAACAATTAAGGTTACTGACGCTGATGTAAAGGAATATTACACTAATTTTCCTGAATATCGTACGGCCCAAATTCTTTTTAGAATTCCTGCAGAATCTTCCGAAACAGACAGAAATTCAGCACTAACCCAAGCCATAAAAGTTTATAGCCAACTTCAAAAAGACTCCACTTTATTTTCTGCCCTGGCAAACGAATATTCTCAAACCGATACGGCTAAAAATGGAGGAGATGTTGGCTTTCAGCTCGCTGACAGATACGCTCCTGAATACTTTAAAGAAATTCACGGAAAAAAAGCCGGGTTCATATCAAGTCCAATTAGAACTCAATTTGGTTACCATATCGTAAAACTAATTGCTAAAAAAGAGTTTAATGAAATTGATAAGCAGATATACCAGGATATCGTTTATAAAATTAAACGCAATAAGCTACTGGAACAATACTTTAGCTCTGCGCGCAAATCGGCAACAATTGTAATCTTGGACAACTCACTAAAATAGCCCTCATTTAATTGATGTGCTATATTTCCAGGAAGTAACTTTTTCATTGGATTTTTTATGAAATTTTTTGCTTTCTTGTTAGTCTTATCTTTTAGTCTCAACGCTAAAACTTTAGATAAAATTTTAGCCATCGTTGATGACAACATGATTACTTTATCTGAAATTCAAAGAGTGCAAGATAACCTAAATGCACGAAAAACAATTTCCCCAATTCTTTACTCAAAAAACCAATATACCCAACAAGAGTTAACCGAACTCCACGTCCAAAAATTTATGATAAGGGCCAATTTAACAGAGTCAGGATACGTGGTTTCAGATGATGAAGTGGAATTAAAAATAAAAGATACCGAAAAAAATTTGGGGGTTAATCGTGAACATCTTTTAAAATTTTTAAGCTCAAATAATTTAACATTCGATGAATATTTTGAAATCATTAGAGAAACTTTGGAATTTAATATTTTTCATATCAAAGTTATTCATCCTTTAATTTCTATAACCGAACAGGAAATTAAAAATTATTTTTATCGAGAAAATGCTTCCAGTAAATCTTTAACTTTTCGATATACGTTGGTGGATTTTTTTCTTCCCGCAAAATCTGTTAACAAAGAAATGTTAACTTCTTTTTCAAATGTTATGACCAAATTTAATAAAGACGGAATATTACCTCATAATTTTAAAAACATTGATTCCAAGGCTATCGAAGATATTACCGATGAAGGACTTGAGGCAAATTTAAAGAAACTACTCAAAAACACCGACGAAGGAAGTTTTTCATCTCCGATATTAATGGATCACCACTATCACGTCTTTTATGTTAAAAACAAAAATCTAGTGGAGTCTGAAGAATTCCTTAAATCAAAAGATTTAATTCGGGCCAAACTTTTTCAGACTCATTCTGACAATATGATAAGTTTGTGGTTTAAACGGGTTCAAAACAAGCATTATATAAAATACTTCTTATAAATAATGACACCAAATAAAATAGTTGTTGTAAATTCTCGTGTTCATAATTTAAAGAATGTATCTTGCGAAATTCCCAAAAGTTCTTTTACCGTTGTTACTGGACCATCCGGGTCTGGTAAATCTTCCCTGGTTTTTGACACTATCTATAAGGAAAGCCAGCGACGATTTATTGATTCCCTCTCTTCTTATTCCAGATATTTTCTAGGTCAATTTCAAGCTCCTGATGTTGATTTAATCGAAGGATTATCTCCTTCCATTGCCATAGAACAAAAATCTTCTCTTAAAAATCCTCGTTCTACAGTAGGTACTTTAACGGATATATACGATTATTTAAAAATACTATTTGCTAAAACAGGTACGGTATATTGTCCCGACTCTGGTGAAAAAATTATTTCTTATACTTTTTCCCAAATCATCAAAGAAATTGAAAAGCTTGGACTGGATCAAAAAATAATAATCGTGGCTCCCGTTCCTATAAAAAACAAAACACAGTGGGAACAAATTATCAGTAAATTTCAAAGCATGGGTTTATTAAGAGGTGTGATTGAAAATAAGGTTTTTGATTTCAACGATAAAGATAATTTTACTAATCATAACCTCAATACTTTTGGAGTAGTTATTGATCGAGTAATTATAAAAAGCGATATTCACCAACGTTTAAGCGATTCAGTAGAACTAGCTCTTCGTATAGGAAATGGCATTATTAACATCTTAATTAACAATGAATGTCTCTTTTTTAGCACGCAAAACATTTCACCAGCAACCTTAAAAGTATTTCCCAAAGTCGATACCCGCACATTTTCTTTTAATTCTCCTCACGGCGCATGTTTAACCTGCAAAGGACTTGGCTCATTAGAAGATTTTGATGAAAATCTTCTAATTATCGATCCCTCTTTTTCTATCGAAGATGGGGCCATTAAAGCCATTGGAAATAAAAAATCAATTTTTTATACCTTGCTTATTGATTTTCTAAACGATAACAATTTAAAAACCACTACCCCACTAAAAGATTACTCTCAACAACAACTTTACACTTTCTTTCATGGAAATGCGGGTGATTTAAATCTTCCTAAGCAATCAAGTTTTAATAATTTAAAATACCCAGGCTTAATTACATGGCTTAGAAAAAAAAGAAGCGAAAGCTTATTAAAAAAAACTAAAAATAATTTTAACGAATATTTAATTGAAAAAACTTGTCATGATTGTCATGGACATAAATTAAATAAATTTGCCTTATCAATTAAAATTAATGAAAAAAATATTACTGAACTTTGCAATTTATCCATCATAGAACTTAACGAATTCATGTCCAAGATTGTTGTTAATCCTCACTTGCTTCCTATCGTTCAACCAATTATTCAAAACATTACTAAAAGATGCTCATTTTTAATGGATGTTGGACTTGATTATTTGAATTTAAATCGTAAAGCAACCACCATGTCTGGTGGTGAACTACAACGGATTAGAATGGCTAACCAACTTGGTTCCTCCTTATCTGGAGTGCTTTACATCTTAGATGAACCAAGTATCGGATTACATCCAAAAGACAATGATGGCTTGCTTAAAACTTTCCAAAAACTCAAAAATAACGATAACACAGTAATTGTCATTGAACATGATTTGGAAACCATTCGAAATGCTGATTATATTATCGACCTAGGGCCCGGGGCCGGAATTAACGGTGGCGAAATAGTTGCAACTGGTAACTTAAACGAAATTAAAAATAATCTTAATTCTTTAACTGGAGCTTATCTCTTAAAATCCAAAAATATTTCCACCCCCAGTAAGCGTAGAAAATGTGAAAATTCTATTTTTTTAAAAGGTGCCAATTTATATAATATAAACAATTTAGATGTACTTTTTCCTTTAAATTCCTTGGTATGCATAACTGGAGTGAGTGGATCTGGCAAAACTACTCTTTTAAATAAAATTCTTGTTCCCGCCATAGAAAACTATCTTTCCAAAAAAAGAATATTTATTAACAGCAACTTTCATTCAATAAAGGGATTATCAAATATTCAGCAAATTATAAAAATGGATCAAGGTCCTATTGGTCGATCTCCCCATTCTAACCCTGCAACTTTTTGTGGATTTTTTGATGAAATTAGAAATATATTTTCTAATACTCTTGAGGCAAAAACAAGGGGATATGATGCCACTCGTTTTAGTTTCAATAATATCGGAGGACGTTGCGAGGAATGTGAAGGACATGGTTTCATCAAAGTTGAAATGCACTATATGGCTGACGTTTATTTAACCTGTGAAGAATGTGAAGGTACCAGATATAACCAAGAAACTTTATCAGTGCTTTATAAAACAAAAAACATTTCTGAAGTGTTAAATATGTCTATTTCCGAAGCTCTTATTTTTTTCAAAAATCATCCAAAGATTCATCGAAACTTAGAGACCCTAGAGAAGGTTGGCTTGGGTTATATCAAACTAGGCCAATCTGCCACAACTTTATCAGGTGGTGAAGCTCAGCGCTTAAAAATTGCCAAAGAATTATCCAAGAAAAAAAATGGTCATGTTTTATACGTTTTAGACGAACCTACCACCGGGCTGCATGTAAATGATATCTCCTTACTACTTAAAATATTAAATGAACTTATCGAACAAAATAATTCTGTTTTTATTATAGAGCATAATATCGACATTATAAAATGTGCTGACTACGTTATAGACTTAGGTCCGGGCGGGGGAATTAATGGTGGAAAAATAGTTGCCTGCGGAACACCTGAAGAATTATCTAAAATAAATGAATCTTATACCGGCCAATATTTAAAAAATAATTTTTAATTTTTTTATGTTTTAATATTTTTACGTATTACCTCGATCAAATTCTCCATCGTATATGGCTTTGCCAATGAGGCATTAAACCCATGCTCCAAGGGTTTTGCCAAAACTGGATCATCTGAATATCCACTGCATGCAATACCAAGAAAATTACTAAATATTTTTCTTAATTCCCCTATTACTTCCCTTCCGCCCGCTTCCCCCGGAATCGTCAAATCAAGCATAACCAAAGAAAAGGGATTTGCGGATTTAAAGGCTTCTGTAAAAAATTTAATTGTTTCTTCGCCATTTTTAGCACAAGTAACCGTATACCCAATTTCCTTTAAATAATAAGCAAATATTTGAAGCAAATACTCTTCATCATCCATTATTAAAGCATTGCCTTGAAATTTCTGTTTATTCAAAACTTCTTTTTGCTGAATCACTTTTTTCTCTAAACAAGCTGGAAGATAAATTATGAACGTAGTCCCCGCCCCTAGCTGTGATTTCACTTCAATCTCACCTTCATGTTTTTTTATGATAGAATAAGCAGTCGCAAGGCCCAAACCACTACCTTGCTGTTTAGTTGAAAAAAACGGATCAAAAATTTTTGTTAAATGCTCGGGTGAAATACCAATCCCTTGGTCTTTAATAGAAATACAGATATACGTATTTTCTTTTAATCCCACTGGAAGATTTTCCCCTTTGACAATATTTCGTACTGATACAAAAAGCTCACCAGCTAGTGGCATAGCTTGTTTTGCATTTATAACAATATTGTCAATAATTTGTCCTATTTGATTTTCATCAATACAAACATCCCAAACACTCTCCGGTATAGACTTTTTAAGTTTAATATTTGAACCACTCAGGGCAAATTCTAACGAGTGAATTAGAATTGGAATCACTGACTGCTGCTTGGAAACAGGATGTCCGCCCTTAGAAAATGTAAGTAGTTGCATAGAAAGATCTTTAGCCCGACTAAACATAGTCAAAGATTTTGATAAATAAGCAGAGATATTACTAAATTTTCCATCTCGTGCTTCACTGTTTGCCAAATCAATAAAACCAAAAATTCCACCCAACAAATTATTAAAATCGTGGGCAATTCCCCCTGCTAAAATACCAATCGATTCCAATTTTTGCACCTTAAATGCATGTTCTTCTAACTTTTTGCGACTAGTAACATCCTCCAATATAGTGGCAAATTGGTTTTGACATGGGCGGTACGCCGTTACTGCCAAATATTTATCAAATTCTTTAGAATAGTATTCAAATTTAATTGATTCACCTGTTAGGGCAACTTCTCCATAACGCTCTATTAGACTTTTTTCTGTTTCCGGCATTACCTCGAGTATCGTTTTACCAATAATATTTTCACGTTTTAAATTAATTAAATTTTCAAAACTTGGATTGATATCCAAAAAACGGAAATTAATTGGATTTTGCTTATCATCAAGAATTATTTCATGAACTGCTAACCCTAATTGCATTTCTGTGACCAAAGTACGAAATTTTCTTTCGCTCTCTTTTAAAATTTCGTCTGCTTTTTTCTTTTCGGTAATATCGCGGGCAGTTGAGATCGCACCAATAACTTTTCCATCTTTATTTTTCAAAACCCGTGACCACCAAGCCAAGAGTCTTTTTTCCCCATCGAAACGTTTTTGCCAACTTTCCACATAAAACATATTTTCAGAACCTTTAAACAGAGGGCCCATTATTTCGTATGTTTTTTGCTCTCCTATAAAATAACTGGATGCTTCTTTACCTATAACATCTGATCCAAAAAAATTCAGTCCTGCTTGGTTAATCCAATTGTATTTTTTATTTTCATCTACTTCCGCAATAATATCAGGAACTGTTTCAACTACCCCATTAATTCGACTTAAGCTTTTTCTAAGTTCAAGCTCTGTGGCTTGAAGCTGTTGATTAGAGGCTCGTAATTGCTGTTCTGTTGCCTGAAGTTGTTGATTAGCCGCTTGTAGTTCAACTGTTTTTTTATTCACCAATTGGTCAAGATGTTTTGTGTTTTTCTCAATACTTTCAGCTGCAAAATTTAAAACCAAAGAGAGATTTCCGATTTCATCTTTTTGCTTTATCTGAATTCTTTCCTTGTATTCCCCTTTTTGAATTTTTTCCGCAAATTGTTCTAAACATTTCAACGGATAAACTATCGCTTTAATAATCCACCAGTTAAGAAATAAAACAAGCAATAACGATATTATAAAAACAAGTATAATAATAAATTCAGCGCGTTTTGCTAAATTTACTACTTCAGAAAAAAGTTCTTTTACTCGTTTTTGGGCACTATCTCCAATTAATTGGGACTGCATTAATAATTTTTCTACTTGCTCTTTTCCTTCTGTCTTGGTGATTTCACCTGCCTTGATATAATTTTCTTTTTTAAATTCTGCTATTACTTTTGCCCGGATAAAATCCCAGGCAAGAAATGTATTTTTAAGTTTAAGGACATCTTGTTTATTGCCCTGGCACAACTCATAGATAGTTGCAATATTATTTAATTGAGACTTTTTTTCTGATTCCACTTTATTAATAAGTTGTTGCACCTCCGTGTTATTTTTTCTTAACAAAACAATATCTTTCATAGTTTTATGAATAACATGAACACCTTCGCGAAATTCCCGAACTTTGTTAGTAACTTGCAAAGAATGATTATCTATGTTGGTTATGTTAGAAATTATTAAGCGAAACATATCAAATGACGAAAGTCCCCAAAAAATAAAAATTACTAAAATCATTCCAAAACAAAGCATTAATCTGGTTCTAATTTTCATAAATAATCCTAAAATTCGTAAAAAACGCTTTCTGAACTATCACCCACTGTATAGCGAATTTGTCTATGTTGTATGTCCAAAATGGCTGACTTTCGATCATGTCCCCCTAGGGCTGTTTTTTCTATAGGTATGCCAAAATTTTTAAGGCAGGTACTTACTGAATTGATGATAGGTGTACAAATAATATCATTTGGGCTTTTTAGTACATTTCCCGCACCGATGGCAAACGCTTTCATATTTTTTTTTACTGATCCACTATTAATAAGCCTATCGACGAGAGTAGGAATAGCACCTTCTGCATATCGACAGTCACTTTCTGACAACGTATGTTTATTAGTACCTGGTAACATCACATGTGCAATTCCACCAATTACATTGCATGGATCAACAATAACTACCGCTATGCAAGACCCCAGTGGCCCTGAATTAATTATAAATGCGCCATTATCAATAGCGATTTCTCCTGTTTGTAATAAAACAAACTTATCCAAAGATATTTCATTTTCAGTGATCATGCTTTGTTGCTAAACTGATATACACCATAGATAGTGCAGTAAAAACATAAGCTTGAATAAAACTCACCATAAGACCAAAAAATAAAAAAATAATTGGTACACCCACTGGCACAAGATCATAAAAAGTAGTTAGCACCAAATGATCCCCCATAATATTACCCCTAAGTCGCAAAGAAAGGGTAATGGGTCTGAATAAATGTGAAATCAATTCTATTGGAAATATAAGAAAACTCATATACCAAAGTGGCCCGGCAAAATGTTTTAAATAATTTAAAATGCCATGGGCCCGAACACCTTTAAGATTATAAAAAACAAATGAAAATACACCTAAAGCTAAAGTCGTGCTCATGTGCTCCGTTGGAGGCATAATTCCCGGAATGAGTCCAACCAAATTAGAAAAGAAAATAATTAGAAAAACAATTGATACAAAGGAAAAGCATTGCTTCGCTTTTTCTTCCCCCATGACTAGTAATGCTTGAGAAAAAATAAATTTGCCATACATATCTATGAGGCTTCTTATCGATATTTTATTATCTGGGTTTATCGGATTAGGGG
The DNA here is from genome assembly GCA_001769975.1 of Bdellovibrionales bacterium RIFOXYA1_FULL_36_14. Classification (GTDB taxonomy): domain Bacteria; phylum Bdellovibrionota; class Bacteriovoracia; order Bacteriovoracales; family Bacteriovoracaceae; genus XYC1-FULL-37-79. The sequence goes on from MEPW01000011.1 coordinate 47,065, forward strand.
AATTTATTATACTTATTCTGTACCAAAATCCTATTACCAAAATAAATATAACTATAAAAATAAAAGACAAAACATGTTCCGGTACACCCGTATTGTTTTTAATCGTGGAAAGCCAGGTAAATCCTTCGCTGGAAAAAGCTTCCCAAGAATAACAAATAGAAAAAAAATATATTAATAATTTATTCATTTGTTTTTATTTTCCTAATAGAAAAATATAATATTATTACTTGTATAAAATAAAGTCCCGCTGTAAAGATAATTTTTTTTCCTATGATTTTATATCCCCAATACAGTGTTATTAATAAAAGTGCATTTTTTATTATAATTGTAAATACGGCTATTGTAAGTTCTTTTTTGGAAGTTTTCTTATCACTGCCCATAGATTTGAAAAGAATTTTTCCAAAATAAAAAAGCAAAATAAATGACAAAATAATTACAGTATAGGTTATCAAATATACATATAAAACTTCATTTACACCGATAAAAGCCAAAAGCCCCAAATAAACCAATATGCTCACTAAAAAATAAATTAAAAAATTCATTTCAACTACCTTTTTCGAGCAACCCTTCTCTCGTAAATTGAGTTAAGTCGGTTTTGTAATACTTTAGTATTTGGATAGTCTCCAAAAATAGAATAATACAAATTATATGCTTCTTCTAGCTGCTCCATGGTTTCATGACAATTGGCCATTAAATATTTAGTATGTACAATGTTATCTTTTCGTGTTTCTTGTGAAATATATTGAGACCAATAATCCAAGGCTTTTTGCCATTGTTTTTCTTTGAAATATATATGACCTAATTCATAAAAAGCCTGAACTTTATACTCGTGAGAAACACTATTTGAGATGATTTCAAACCTTTGTTTGGCAATATCGTGATTCATTAAATAAGTATCACAAAGACCTAATCTATATTCATAAAAATCATGTTTTTTAAGCCTTGGTTGAAACTTGATAAGTTTCTGATAACCTGCTTTAGCTTCTTTATATTTTCCTAAAAAAGAAAACTTAATTTCAGCAATTTTTTCCTCGCTCATATAAAGCCACTTCGGATCGCTTGTAACTTCTATGACCTGCCTAAAATATTGTATTGCCTTAAGGTTATTAAATAAATGAGTTGAGTAAAGTTCTCCGAGTTGAAAATATATTTTTGTCTTTATATCGTCAGGACAATCAACCTTTAAAATCTCTTCATATTTCCCGATAGCCTTTTGTACCTCTTGGCGGGCAAGATAGTCTTGGGCAATTAAAATTTCTTTTTGCAACCTGGGAGAAAAATCACAAGATATTAAAAAACACAAAATAATAATTTGGGTGATTATATTTAAAATAACGCCCACCCCCCCTATTTTTCTTCTTCTTCTTCTGGTGTTTCTTCTATGGACTTGATATCTTCAGATTCGACAATTTCTAAACTTTCTATCGGCTCATTAATTTTGGAATTATTTTCTGTTTCAGATTCAGGATCACAAAAATTTTCAACTGCAACCACTTTTTCCCCTTCCTTAAGTCTGATAAGTCGAACTCCTTGTGTCGTTCTACCGATTAGAGATATTCCAGAAATTTTAATGCGAATAACTTGTCCTTTATCGGTAATAATCATCAAATCATCACTATCGGTAACTGGTTTTATTGATATTATCTCACCGGTTTTTTCGGTTAGTTTCATCGCAAGAATACCTTTACCGCCCCTACTTTGTTTACGATATTGTGAAACACCAGTTCGCTTTCCATATCCATTATCGGTTATAGAAAAAATTTCTACAGAATCATCTATGGTTTCCATACCAATTACTTTTTCACTTTCGGACAGATTAATTCCTTTCATTCCCTGAGAAACCCTTCCTAAAACTCGACAGTCATCTTCAGCAAAACGAATAATTTTTCCCGAACTTGAACAGAGTAATACGTCTTTTTTACCATCTGTTACTCTAACACCCAGTAATGAGTCGCTATCTTGAATTTTAATTGCCCGCAAGCCATTTTGTTGAATTCTGACATATTCATCATAACTGGATCTTTTAATTAAACCTCTTTCAGTAGCAAAAACTAAAAACATCCCGTCCATTTTATTTTCATCATCAATTGCAATGATTTCTTTTATTTTCTCCGTGGAAGATATCGGCAATAAATTAGCCAAATTTCGACCTTTAGCCGTTCTTACACCCTCGGGAATATCATAAACTTTCTTTGAAAAAACCTGACCTTTAGAGGTGAAGAATAAAATCGTAGCGTGGGTATTTGCAGTAAAAATATTTGTAAAAAAATCATCATCTGTACTGGCGGCTCCCTTAACACCGGACCCACCTCGTTTTTGAGCACGATAGGTATCATTAGCCATTCTTTTAATATAGCCTTTATGGGTAATGGTTACGATAACTTGTTCATTTTTTATAAGGTCTTTTACTTCAATTTCCTTTCCTCTGGCTACGATAACAGTTTTTCTTTTATCACCATAATTTTCCAACATTTCTTGGAACTCTTCTTTAATGATTGCTCTTATCTTAGTTTCATCTTTAAGAATGCCTTCCAGTTTTTCAATCTCTTGCATAGTCAGGTTATAATCTTGAATTATTTTGTCTCGCTCAAGGCCTGTGAGTCTTTGTAATCGCATATCTAAAATAGCCTGCGCTTGAATTTCAGACAATTGATATTTTTCTTGCAATTTCTGTTTTGCCTGACTAGGACCTTCAGCAGTTTTAATTAAGATAATAATTGGATCAATATTCTCTACGGCAATTTTTAACCCTTCAAGTACATGAGCTTTTTCTTTAGCTTTATTGAGATCAAAAATAGTTCTTCTAATAATTATTTCTTTTCTATGATCAATAAAATACAAAAGTTGATCTTTAATATTTAAAACTTTCGGTGTTCCATTAACTATAGATAAGAAAATAATACCAAAAGATTTTTGGAGTTCAGTGTGTTTATAAAGCCGGTTTAGGATAACAGATGGGATTTCACCTTTTTTTAAATCTATACAAATTCTAATTCCCAATCGGTTTGATTCATCTCGTATGTCGGAAACACCTTCGACGACTTTTTTATTAACTAACTCTGCAATTTTTTCGATTAATTTGGATTTATTAACTTGATAAGGAATTTCTGATATAACAATTCTTTCTCTTTCATCTCCTTTGCCATAAGCTTCTACTTCCACTTTTGATCTAATCTGGATAATACCTTTTCCTGTGGTATAAGCAGATCTAATTCCTTCTAATCCATGTATTTCACCACCTGTTGGAAAATCTGGACCAGGAATCAACATAAGCAATTCTTCAATACTGGTATTTCGATTATCTACTAAAGCTAAAAGTGCCTTCATAATTTCTGTCAAATTATGAGGAGGTATGTTCGTCGCCATACCAACAGCAATACCGGCTGAACCATTTACTAATAAATTAGGAAGTTTCGCTGGTAGTACTTTAGGTTCCTGTAAAGACTCATCATAATTGGGTTGCCAATCAACGGTATCTTTATCTAAATCTTTAAGCATCTCTTCCGAGAGTTTTTTCATTCGAATCTCGGTATACCTCATAGCCGCTGCTTCATCACCATCAATAGATCCAAAGTTTCCTTGTCCATCTACAAGTGGATATCTCATGGAAAAATCTTGAGCCATTCTTACAATCGTATGGTAAACCGCTGTATCACCATGAGGATGGTATTTACCAATAACATCGCCTACAACTCTTGCTGACTTTAAAAAAGGTTTATTATGATAATTATTAAGAGTCCGCATTGCAAACAATACTCTGCGGTGTACTGGCTTTAATCCATCGCGAACGTCCGGCAAGGCTCTTCCAACAATTACACTCATCGCATAATCTAAATAACAACTTCGCATTTCATCTTGAATTATTAACGGTTGAACACCATCAATTTTTTCCTTTGCAATTTTAATTTCACTATCGTCGGTTTTATTATCATCAGTCATAGGTACCTTCTAAATTATATATCCAGATTTCTGACATTCAGGGCATTTTGCTCAACAAATTCTCTTCTTGGTTCAACTTGATCACCCATTAAAACAGAAAAAACTTCATCAGCTTCAATGGTATCCTCTATTTGGATTTGTAAAAGCGTTCGAGCCTCAGGATTCATAGTGGTTTCCCAAAGTTGCTCAGGGTTCATCTCTCCTAAGCCCTTATAGCGCTGGATGTATGCACCTAGTTTGCCATTTAAAATTATACTTTGTGAAAAAGCACCCAAGGTCTCAAACTCCTTGGTTTCTTTTTTATCGCTTTCCATTACATATTTAGAATTCACGTATCTTTTTATTCCATCAAAATTATTAACCAAATTCGCAAATTCAGGTGAATCTAAAAAGTATGAATTAAATTTAAATCTTTTGGTACGAGAAGAAGATTTTACTTCTGCCTTAACCATAAAAACTTGTTGTTCTGGATCATCAATAATTTCAAAAGAATAATTTTTAAAAAATAAATGCTCCATTTCTTTAAAATACTTGGTTAATTTATCAACTTCTATTTGAAGCTTAGCCTTATCTTTAAGGGTCTCGCTATTAATTATTCCATCTGTAACAATTTTTTCAAGTAGCACAGAATCGAAATGGTTATCATAAGAAGCTAATGTCTTTTTAAAAAGCTGTTGTTTATTAATTATCGAAATCGCTTTCTCGTTTTCAATTACATTACCATCTATGGTTACCTTTGCTCCATCTAGCGCACTTTCTACAAGATAAGCTTCAAGACTTTTTTCATCCTTAAGATATCTCTCATTTTTACCTTTTTTATATTTATACAAAGGTGGCTGAGCAATATAAATATAACCTTTTTCTATTAATTCCGGAAACTGCCTATAAAACAATGTTAGCAACAATGTCCTAATGTGTGCGCCGTCCACGTCAGCATCGGTCATGATGACAATTTTATGATACCGAAGTTTTTTTATATCAAATGATTGTTTACCAATACCTGTGCCCATTGCTTGGACAAGTGTTTTTATTTCGGCACTTTCAAGCATTTTGTCATATCTAGCTTTTTCTACGTTTAAAATTTTTCCCTTTAAAGGTAATACTGCTTGGTTTTTTCGATCTCTTCCTTGTTTCGCTGAACCACCCGCAGAATCTCCCTCAACTATATACAGTTCACAAAGAGCTGGATCTTTAATCTGACAGTCTGCCATTTTTCCCGGAAGACCACTAAATTCCAACACGGTTTTTCGTCTGGTTAATTCTCTAGCTTTACGAGCCGCTTCTCTGGCAGCTGCAGCATCTACAGATTTTCGAATTATAGTTTTAGCAGTATCTGGATTTTCTTCTAAGTATATTTTTAATCGTTCACCTACCATAGAATTAATAGCGCCCTCTATTTCAGAATTTCCCAGTTTAGATTTAGTCTGTCCTTCAAATTGAGGTTCTTTTAATTTAACAGATACGATGGAAGTAAGCCCTTCTCGCATATCTTCGCCAGTTAAACTTATGTTAATATTTTTCAACAACTGGTTATCTTTTGCATATGCATTCATTACTCGTGTTAGAGCTGTTTTAAAACCAGAAACGTGTGTTCCTCCCTCGGGAGTTGCAATATTATTGGCAAAGCTTGAAATGGACTCGTTATATGAATCCGTCCACTGCAGCGCTATTTCAACCTCATAGTCATCTTTAGTGTGTGAAAAATATATTATCTTTTTATGAACTGGATTTTTTCCTCTATTTAAATAAGCTACAAATTCCTGGATTCCCCCCTCATAGTGGAATATTTCTTTTTTATCAACCCTCTCATCTTTTAAAATTATTTTTAAACCTCTATTTAAAAAAGCCATCTGACGGAACCTTTTAGCCAAGGTTTCAAAATTGAACTCTGTTGTTTCAAAGATTTCATCATCTGGTTTAAAAGTAACCGAGGTACCAGTTTCGTTAGGGTTATCCAAGTCACCAATAATCTGTAATGGTTCTTCTGGTTTACCGTAAGCAAAACTAAGTTTATGAAGTTTTCCATTTTGTTTAATAACAAGTCGAACCCACTTAGATAGTGCATTTACAACAGAGGCACCAACTCCATGAAGACCTCCGGAAACTTTATAAGCCCCTCCATCCTCATTAAATTTTCCACCTGCGTGAAGTTTACAATATGCTATTTCAGCAGCGGATACACCTTCAGTTGGATGTATCCCTGTAGGAATTCCACGACCATCATCAATTACACTGATTGAATTATCAACATGTACTGCAACCTTAATTTCCTTACAATAACCCGCTAAAGCTTCGTCTACTGCATTATCTACAATTTCATAGACGCAATGGTGAAGGCCCCTAACTCCGGTATCACCAATATACATACCCGGTCTTTTTCTAACAGCATCCAGGCCTTCAAGTACTTTTATTTTATCTGCAGTGTAACCACCGTTACCCACCTTAGAAATCGACTCATGTGAATTTTCCAAAAAAATACTCCTTTAATGAAAAACTTAATCCATTTAGTTTTTTAGAATCCTTCCATTTGCAACCAAGATTTTTGTAGCACCATCAATCTTCTCTAATTCTTTTTGAAAGCTCTCGTTTGCAGTTGTAATTAAAACTTGGTATTTGCATATTTTTAAATAATTAATAAGGTTACCCCAA
>MEPW01000011.1:53681-70889 GCA_001769975.1 Bdellovibrionales bacterium RIFOXYA1_FULL_36_14
CTCTATATAGGCAAATATGAGGCTAAGATAACTCATTTTTTGTTGGCCTAAAGAGCAAAAATCAAAAGACCTTAACCCATTAAAATAAGGAGTATAATCGTCCTTATGGATTCCATAAGAAGTGTACCCCAATATTTTATCCTTTTCTAAATTTCTTTTTAGTACATTTTTTATCTCAAGTTCAGAAAAACCTGTCATTTTTGATTGATAATTTATCTCTAAATCACTTTCTTCTGAAAAAATCGCCTTGAATGTTTTTTTATAAAAATCAGAAATTTCATTTAAAAAAATACATCGTTTTTCAATTATTAATTTCGATAAATTTGCCAAATTTTCATCAATAGCAAAAATTTGATCTAAAAAATAGGATGGTTTTTTTGCTAATAAAGTATTTCGAAATTTTAAGGATTGGTGATAATCCCTTAACTTTTTTTTATAATCGATGTCCCATAGAGAAATATGTTCATCAAACCACTTTCTCCTAAACGAAGAACTATCAAAAAAATGATGTGAATCAAAGGGATTGATAAAAATACTACTAAAGGGATTTTTACTCTTAAGCGGTTCTTGATTATAAAACCAACTTGAACTATCAGAGGATATTTTAGCGGAGAGCGTTTTACGTTCCCCTTCAACCACCAAAACCGATGAGAATATAATTTCATTTTCTTCACAATCAATACTTAAAATTTGTGGAAAAGCGGTGTTTTTACGAAAAGATTTTTTATGAACTAAAAGATTTATGGCTTCTAGTATATTGGTTTTACCATTCCCGTTATTTCCAAAAATACAATTAATACCATTACCAAAAGTAATAATGTCAGAACTAAGATTTCTAAAATTAACTACTTTAATTTTTTCAAGCCAGGGATGAGACATATTTAAAGTTTAAATGGCATTATAACGCCCAGGAAATTTTGCTCATCAAGCGACTTTACAAGAATAGGGCCAAACTCATTTTTTAGCTCAAGCTGGACTTCGTTCGATTCAAAAGCTGACAACAAGTCAATCATATAGCGAGCATTTAATCCAAGTTCTATTTCTTTATCATCATATTCCACTGGTATTTTTTCAACACCATGGCCCAAAGATGGGTTTTTAGCAGTTACATGCATTTCATTTTTTAAAAAAGATAAACGAATTCCGTTAGTTTTTTCATCAGACATTATCCTAATTCGTTTCACTGCATTTAAAAGAAGATTTTTGTCTGCAGTGATAACGTAGGATACTTTTGATGGTATAACAGCTTGGTATTTTACATATTCTCTAGAAATTAATCGACTAGATAAAAAGTCTAAATCATCAACACTGGCGTAAATAAAAGACTCATCTACTGACATTTTAAAAACTTTATCTAAATAGTTTTCTGCCATTTTCTTTAACTCTAAAACTGCTTTTTTAGGAATAATAATTCCATTTGACATATATTCTACAACATTAGAATTAAAATCTTCTATATCAAGTAGTGATAATCGATAACCATCCGTTGCTACAGATCTAAGTTTGGAATCAATTTGTTGTAGATAGATTCCATTTAAATAAGGTCTTGTTTCATCTACAGATATAGCATAGGATGTTTTATTGATTATTCTAAGCAATTCATATGAAGGAATCTCAAAAGAAGGTTGTTTATCCCCAAAAAACAAAAGAGGAAATTGAGTATCATTAAATCCAACTAGAGAAAAATTAATATTTTCATTTTGTATTTTTAAAATATTTTCTTGATCATTAAAAGATATGGAAACAATTGAATCAGGAAAATCTCGAAGGACATCTGAAAAATTTTTGGCGTTAACACAAAAGGAACCTTCTTCAAAAATTTCGGCTGGAATAAAAATTTGTGCCGCCACTTCTTGGTCAGTACACGATAATTGTAAATAATTATTCTTAGCGACTAAAAGAATGCAACTTAAAATCGGTCTTGTATTTCTTTTATCAACAATTGCGCTAATTCTGGAAATAACTGACTTTAACTCATGTGCGTGAACATTTAATTGCATCAACTCCCCTTAAATTAGGTGGTTTTTAAAAACCTAAGAAATATCATACTAAAATAAATATCTATATATATAAATAATATTATTATTATTCTTGTGCATAAGTTAATAACTAAAAAACATAATAATTTCAAACATTTTTTTAATACATAAAAGATGTTTATATTAATAATTATTTTTTGGAAAGGCAAGTTCTTCGGAGATTCCTGTTAAAAATCGTTGAATTTAAGTTTTATACTATATTTTTATACCCGTTTTCCCCAATGCTTTTATTACAGTATTTAATCAATACCGTAATTAGAAAATTGGGTTTTTATCCCCTTAGTTATACAAATATGTGAGTGGAAAAACTGGTGAATTCAAACTTATTCTAAGGTGAAGTTATCAACTAATGTGGAAAAGTATAATAAAATTTAGTAAAATCAAATACATATTGTTTTAAATTATTAACACTTCAAAATTTATTTTGGGGAAAAATAAGTTAAATTTGGCTTTCTATGGCTACAACGTCAGTTGAAAGAGAGTTGTCGGTTTTTAAATCTTGCTTAACTTTTTCAACAGCATGCATTACGGTTGTATGATCTCTATTGCCGTAATATTTACCGATTTCTTTAAGAGTTGATCCTAATACCTTCTGAGATAAGTACATTGCCACATGCCTTGCCCTGGTAATTTCTTTATTTCTGGCTTTAGATTTTAAATCAGCTAAAGGTATTTTTGTTTGTTTTGAAGTAGCTTTGGCAATTGAGTCAAGGCTTGCTTTTTCTTGATCAGTATTTTTGTGTAATTTTAAAATTTCTTTTACAATTTCTACATCAATTTCAATTTTCATGTAATCAGAAAAGGCCTTAAGTCTTACAAGAGACCCTTCTAATTCTCGAATGCTTGATTTTATTGAACTTGCAATAAGATTAATAATGTCTTCTTTTAAATAAAGATCTAGTTCATTTGCCTTCTTTTTTAAAATTGCTATTCTGGTTTCTAGGTCCGGTCTCTGAATATCTATGACCAAACCCCATTGCAGTCTTGTTTTAATTCGATCTTCCAGGCCGTCAATTTGTTTAGGCGATTTATCCGACGTAAAAATGAGTTGTTTGCGTTTAATATGAAGCTCATTAAAAATATGAAAAAATTCATTTTGCGTGCCTTCTTTACCGCTTAATTCATGAATATCATCAATAATTAATACATCAGTTTTTTCAGTATATTTTTTTTGAAATTCATGTATTTCTTTCTTTTGGATATAATAAATCATGTCTTTTAAAAAATCTCTCCCTGTTGTTAAACATAAGGCAAGATTTGGGTAACGAAGGTTTATCTCATTGGCAATTGCGTGGAGTAGATGGGTTTTGCCAAGTCCAGAATCGCTATAAAAATAAAGCGTAGGGTATTTTCCTGTTTCACCCGGATTTTCAGATACCGCCTTAGCCGTCGCGAAAGCCATATTATTTGAAGGTCCGATAATAAAATTATCAAAATTTTTAGTGATATCAATGTGATTAACATGAACCTCAGGCCGGTTCATATATTTAATATATGCCGACTCGGCGTTTAATCTCAAGTCTTCTTTATTTTGAGTAAGGGTAAATTTAGCAGTTTTGGCAGATTTTATTGGAGATAAACGAGAGGAATCACTTGAGACTATAACCCTCTCTGGTTGAAAGGGCTTGATTGAGTTGCCAGATGTTGTGGCGCCTACATTAATATTAATATCGTACTTTTTTCCCAAAATACTTTCAACGGCTGTATCAATGGACGAAAGGTAATTATTCTCGATAGTTGACTTAATAAAAGGTGTTGAAACGCGAAAGGAAATTTTATCTAACAGTACCGAATCTAAATAAAAATTATTTTCGAAAAAAGCATTAAATTTTTCTGGAGATATTATAGATTTGAGACTATCTAAAATTTCTTTTTGAATAAGTTCATATTCATCAGTGGAAAAAGAATCCGAATTAGTGGAGGGTTTTTCGAATACTTTGTTGGGTGTAAATTTAGTAGAAGTAATATTGGTTTTGTTTTTAAGGAAGTGATGAAATGGAAAACCTTGATCCATGCTCGGTGTCCTTATGTTTGTTTTTTGGTGGTTTCTTTTAACAACAGATTTCTCTAATTGCAAGGCAAGAGTTTTAATTATTTTTATAAGCAATCTCTTGGATACAATAGTGGCCTAATTACTAAATTACGTCTTTAGTTCCGTCGTAGATTTTTATTTTTTTAGCACGTTATTTATTTTATACCATTGACCTTTTTATAAATGATAGGTAAAGGTATATGAACTATCTGGACACAATTAATAAATATTGTTTATGGTGAGGAATTTATGTCGAAGCGTACGTGGCAACCAAAAAAGAAAAAAAGATTGAAAGTACATGGCTTTCTAAAAAGAATGTCAACCAATAATGGCCGAAGTGTTATCAGTCGTCGACGAGCAAAAGGACGCAAGAATCTTACGGTAACCATCGGTGAGAAATAAGCTAGGTGACGTGTAATTCTTTTTCAAAAGACTTTCGCCTGCTAAAACCAAGAGATTATGAAAATCTAAAAAATGAACGCTTGGTTATAAGAAGAAAATTTTTAAGTGCTTATTATAAAAAATCAAAAATTGATAGTGAGCAAACAAGAATAGGGATTAGTGTTTCAAGAAAAGTTGGTAAATCTAATTTCAGAAATCTTTTAAAAAGATTAATTCGAGAAAATTTTAGAACGTCAGTTTTTAAGAACCTTGGGAAAGATATATCGTTTGTAGTGTCAACTAGATGTAAAATAGATGATATAATGCTTTTCAAAAAAATGGTTTTAGATATTCTATTGGATATAAGTAAAAATGATCATAAATAAAATTATCATTATTTTTATCAAACTATATAAGCTTTTTTTGTCACCAATAATGGGTAATCGTTGTCGTTTTTATCCAACGTGTTCAAGCTACGGTTTGGAAGTATTTCAAAGACATTTATTTCATAAAGCTGTATGGTTGCTTTTTCTAAGAATAATAAAATGTCATCCCTTTAATAACGGAGGTTATGACCCAGTTCCCGCCTCGGAGAAAAAATCATGAATGCAGAACAGATACGTTTAATCATAGCGGTTTCGTTATCAGCGTTAGTATTATTTACTTGGCAAATGTTTTTTGCCCCTAAAGAAAATCGCAATATAATCACTAATCAAACCGAAATTGCACAAGAAGAACAGCCATCAATGGGAAGTGATAAAGTTGTAGTAAAACTTGAGAAAGATGTTAACAAACAAGAAAACAATATAGCCGTTTCAAATATTAATATAGTTGGAGAAAATGCAACATTTACTATTAACAACGAATTAATATTAGTTGATACGAAAGGGTCTTACTCTAAAAATACCCTTTCAAGTACAACAGGTATTCAAAATCCAATTGAAATTTATACTGTTAGCGATAATAAATCAGTCAAACTTAACTTTGAGATTAAATACGATGAAACTAATAAAATTTATCATGGAGATGATATTAAAAATGGCGTTAAGCTTACTCTAAAATTGGAAGAAAACGGAAAATTGTTTTTTTCTTTACAATCAAACAATAATCCAATTTATGAAATAAAATTGAGAGCTAAACAGCATAAAGAAGATCAAAAAATCAGACAATTTTTGATCTTTAGTCAGGATGTAAAAAGAGTTGAAGTTGGTGACGATGAAAAACTGGATAGCTCTATAAGATGGGTTGGCATAGATTTTAATTATCATTTGTTAGCAATTGTTTTCAATGAAAAAATTCCATCGAAACAGTCTGTAAATACTAACGGTGAATTGGTAGTCAGTTTTACAAATCCTAATAACAAATTTGAAGGATATTTTATTTATCAACAAAAAAATTATGATAATTTAGTCAAAGCGGGTGACAATTTACAAGCAGCCGTTGATTTCGGAATGTTTGCTGTAGTTGCGGTACCTATTCTTAGAGGTTTACAATTTTTTTATAAATACCTACCAAATTACGGAATTGCGATTATTTTATTAACGCTCGTGGTACGAATAATTTTACTTCCTTTGAATTATAAATCATTTAAAAGCATGAAAAAAATGCAAGAAATTCAGCCAGAAATGAATAAATTAAAGGAAAAATTTAAAGATGATCCGCAAAGAATGCAAAAAGAAACCATGGAACTTTTTAAAAGAGCAGGGGCTAATCCTTTAGGCGGATGTCTACCACTATTATTACAATTACCAATATTTTTTGCTTTCTACCAAGTATTATTTTCAGCTGTTGAGCTGGTCGGTGCACCTTTCTTCGGGTGGATTGTAGACCTGTCAGCCAAGGATCCATATTATGTTCTTCCAGTTTTGATGACACTTACAATGTTTGTGCAGCAAAAATTTATGCCATCACCAACTACTGATCCAACCCAAAAGAAAATTATGCTTTTCATGCCTCTGGTATTTGGAGTAATTATGAAAGATTTACCGGCAGGATTAACTCTATATATTTTTATTTCAACATTGGTTGGAATAATTCAACAATATGTAATTAATATGTCCAAGAAATGAGCCGTGAATGTTTTATTTGATAATAAGATCATAATAGCTTGTAGTAGTGGCAGTCAGTCAAATTCCGCAATTACAATAATAAGAATTAGCGGAACAAATGTTTTAAATGAATGTCAAAAATGGTTTTCTAAAAAATTAATTTTTATAAAACCTAAAAAAATGTATAGAACAAAAATTATTTTGGATGAACAATGTATTGACGACATAATGTTTTGTTTTTTTGAAAGTCCAAAAAGTTATACAGGAGAAGAAATTCTAGAACTATATGTGCATGGTAATGTTTTAAATGTAAGAAGAATTATAGAACTTTTTTGTAAATCTGATAAAATTCGTTTTGCTAAACCCGGGGAATTTACATACAGAGCAATAAAAAATAAAAAATTAAGTCTTACTCAGGTTGAAGGATTAGATCTTTTTTTAAACGCTAATAATGGAATTGCCTTAAAACAGGGTCTCGATATATTACAAGGAAATTTACATCAAAAATATGTATCCTTATATAACAGTTTTAAAGCATTAAAGTCGGCTTTTGAATTACAAATTGATTTTTTGGAAGATGTTGGAGAAGAATCTGCTAATTTTCAATTAAATTCCGCACTAAATGATTTTGAATACAAAATTAAAGACTTATATGAAAAAACCCTGTTCAACAAGTCTTATTTATTAGCTCCTACAGTAGTTGTAATTGGCCAAACTAATGCGGGAAAAAGTACTTTTTTTAATAATATAATTGGAATAAATCGTTCAATTGTATCAAGTACGAAAGGAACTACACGTGACTATGTCAGTGATCATATAAGCATTGAAGGGAATGTTTTTCAATTTATTGATACTGCTGGGATAAGAAACTCAAATGACGAAATAGAAAAAGAAGGGATTAAAAGAACCCAACACCTTATGGAAAATGCTTTTTTTAACATAATGATCTTAAATCCATATGAAACAGATTATCATGAATTAAAAAAATTAAAGATAGATAAAATAGATATGCTTATTGTAAGTCATGGTGATTATAAAGATTGTTACGAAAAATTTCGAAAATTCGAAAACATCTTAAAAATGAAAGTTTATTTCACTAACCTTAATGAAAGTGGTCCTATAGGACCGGATAAAGTTAGTGGTCCTATAGGACCGGATAAAGTTAGTGGTCCTATAGGACCGGATAAAGTTAGTGGTCCTATAGGACCAGACATAAAAAATAGTAAATATTTAAAAGATGTACTTTTTAGTAAAATCCACGGTAAATATTTAAAATTATCAGAAAATGAAACTCTTTTTATAGAAAGACAGCGCATTTGTATTTCTAAAACATATAATAAATATATGAAATTTAAAGAATTATTGAAAAAAAACAATGATCTTGCTATTTCCTTAAGCGAGCTAGCTGTATTAGAAAACGAAATTAGTCAATTAATTGGGGTTATTCCAACCGAAGAGTTGTTGAGCGATATTTTTAATAATTTTTGTATTGGTAAATAAGTGAAGAAAACAGAATTCGATATTGTTGTTATTGGTGCAGGCCATGCGGGAATTGAAGCTGCATGGATGATAGGAAATATGGAACTCAAAGTTGCTCTTATTACTTTGCCCAATGTGCTGATTGCCGAAACCCCGTGTAATCCAGCCATAGGAGGAGTTGGTAAAGGCCAATTAGTTAAAGAGATTGATGCTATGGGTGGATTGATTGGTAAAATTACTGATTTATCAGCAATACATTTTAAAGTTTTAAATGAAAGTAAAGGATATGCTGTTCAATCTACGAGAGTTCAAGTGGATAAGGAGTTATACTCTAAATTTGCGGAAAAATATTTAAGAGAAAATAAAAATATTAGTATTATAAATGGAAAAGTTTTGAAAATTAATTTTCTTGCTCAAAATAGTTTTGAAATACAATTGAAAAACGAAAATCCTATCTATTCAAAAGCAACTATTATGTGTACTGGAACTTTCCTCAATGGAAAATTGCACATTGGTGCTGAACAAATTGAAGGCGGAGTTTTTGGATGTGATAATTCAGATTCCTTAATTAATATTTGTCCTGTTGTTGAAAACAGTAAACGTTTTAAAACAGGAACACCTGCTAGAATCAAAAAAAGTAGTATAAATTGGCAAAAATTACAAAAACAAATATCTGAGCCTAATGCACAAAATTTTCATTATTTACATAAAGATTTTGAAAGATTCAATCAACAAATAACGTGTTATTTAACTAGAACAAATCAAAAAACAATGGAAATAATACGTAAAAATAAACACTTAGCACCTCTTTATAATGGACAAATACAAGGTGTTGGTCCGCGATATTGTCCAAGCATTGAAGACAAAGCCTTTAGATATCCTGATCGAAATGAACATCATGTTTTTTTAGAAATGGAAGGAAATGATACAGAAAGTGTGTATCCAAATGGGATATCTACCAGTTTGCCAAAAGAAGTGCAGAATGAATTTATACGCTCAATTGTTGGATTAGAAGATAGTCAAATTCTAAAATATGGATACGCTGTAGAATATGATGTAATTGACCCAACGAAATTAAATCAGTGTCTTGAACATAAAAATATTCAAGGATTATATTTTGCTGGTCAAATAAACGGGACATCGGGATATGAGGAAGCTTCGGCGCAAGGCGTCACGGCTGGTATCAATGCCTCTTTAAAAATTCTAGATAGAGACCCAATGATTTTTTCGCGAAATAATTGTTATATTGGCGTCTTAATAGAAGATATTATTACGAATGAAAGAGATGAACCCTATAGATTATTTACAGCAAGAGCAGAAAATCGTCTGTTTATCCGTGAAGACAATACAATTAATCGAATGTACCAATATCGAAAAAAATTAAAAATAAATCAACCTATCGATCAATATCAAGAATCGTACATGAATTGCTATAATTTGCTAGATGAATTCGCTGAAAAATATTTTTATAAGACAAATGATTCAATTAATAATAAATTTAAAAATAATAATTATGGAATTTTTGATGCAAGAATTTCTTTGTCAGAATTGTTAAAACGAGCTCATTTAGATCCTGTTAAAACATTATTGAATGAATTAAATGAAAAAAAGGTTAAAATTGAATATAAAATTTTAAAAGCTGTAGCAATTTCTCAAAAATATAAGGGTTATATAGATAAGGCCAATAATGAGTTTGAAAATTTGAGCAAACTAGACGCAATAAAGATCAATTGGGAAATTTTAGGAAAAAATGAACGTATTTCTAATGAATGTAGGCAAAGAATAATTAAAATTAAACCAGAAAATTTTTCTCAATTAAGAAGAATTAATGGAATTAGACCAGCAACTCTCGCGTATGTTGCTACGATTTGTAGTTAATGGAATTTAGCAAGCAATTACATAAATTAATATTTGAAGATTTTAAAGGTTTAAACCTTACGAATCATTCTAATTATGATGATTTTCAATTATTACAAATTGTTGATTCTATAAAACCACTTGAAATAAGCTGCATTTTTAAAGAAGCAATCGAGAATGTTGGAATCGTAATAGATATTGGCTTTGGCGGTGGCTTCCCTTTGCTACCTTTGGCAAATTTACTCAATAATATTCAATTTTTAGGCATTGAAGCTAAACGAAAAAAAGTTCAAGCAGTTGATGTTATTAAAAATAAGCTTAATTTATGCAATGTTCAGTTGATTCATCAACGTTTAGAAAATATTGTTATAGATAGAGAAGTAGTTGTCGTAATTAAGGCAGTCTCAGATATAAATGATTTATTAAGTAAAATTGTAACAACAAAAAAAATTAAAATTTTTTTTTATAAAGGGCCTAATGTAGAAGAAAAGGAAAATTATCAAAATCAACTACTATTTTGGAATGTAATTGAAAATAAAAAATATTCGCTTCAAAATTATCAAAGAACAATTATAGGATTTTCTAATAAAAATGTTCCATGTGGAACTTTTTCAAAAAAGGATAAAGTTCTTTTATCAAAAATATTAAAATAAATGTTCCATATGGAACATTTATAAAAAAGTTTCTTGTCAAACATACCGCTTTAAACTAAAAATATATTAAATAATAAATGGAGATTTGCATGGCAAAAATAATTTCAATTGCTAATCAAAAAGGTGGTGTTGGAAAGACAACTACTGCAATAAATTTAGCAGCTTGTTTAGCCGTTTATGAAAAGAAAACCCTTCTTGTAGATCTTGATCCACAGGGAAATGCATCTGTTGGTTTAGGTTTAAAAAAGGAAACATTTGCTTTAAAAAATATCTACCATGCATTAATTGGAAACACTTCAATTACGCAAGCAATTTATAAAACAAAAATTCCATTTTTGCAGATATGTCCAGCTGATAATAATTTAGTTGGAGCGGAAATGGAGTTAGTTAGTGTAATGGCCAGAGAGCATAAACTTAAATTAGCTTTGGCAGAAATTGAAAATCAATACGATTTTATTATTATTGATTGTCCCCCATCTCTGGGACTATTAACACTCAACGCCCTTAACGCTACGCACAATATTGTGGTACCGCTGCAAACTGAGTACTTTGCAATGGAAGGTCTTACACAATTGCTAAATACTGTTCAATTAATTAAAAAAACTTTAAACCCCGGACTTACCATTGAGGGTATTTTATTAACAATGTTCGATAAAAGAAATTCTTTGCACAAACAAGTGGTTGATGAAATTAGAGAATATTTTGTTGAAAAAGTTTTTAAAACAATTATTCCTAGAAATGTAAAGCTGTCGGAATGTCCCAGCCACGGTAAACCAATAATTTTGTATGACATAGAATCTAAAGGAAGTGAGGCCTATTTGGATTTGGCCAAGGAAATAATTCTCAAGGATAGAAAAAATGAAGTTATTAACAAACAACAAGCACCTGCATTTGTTTAAAAAAGAGAGAATTTATGGCCAAAAAAATCGTATTAGGTAAGGGTATTGCTTCTTTAATTCAAGATACTAATCATGAAATTATTTCAAATACTCTCGAGCAACAATTTGGGGAAGAAAATGAAATCGAAGTTGTTAACAACCCTACCATTCTTAATGTTAATGAAATTAAAACCAATCCAAATCAACCAAGAAAAATTTTTAAAGAAAAAGAATTAGAAGAACTTTCAAATTCCATAAGAGAAAACGGAATAATTCAACCCTTAATAGTAAGAAAAGCTGATCAAGGGTTTGAATTAATTGCAGGTGAACGTCGTTTACGAGCAGCCATTAAGGCTAAATTAGAATTTGTACCGGTAATTGTTAAACGAGTTACCGATAGAGAAAAATTAATTCTTTCTATAATTGAAAATGTGCAAAGGGCTGATTTAAATTGTATTGAAGAAGCCCTTGCTTATTATCAGTTGATGGATGATTTTAATCTTACTCAGGAAGAACTTGCTAAACAAATTGGCAAAGAAAGATCAACGGTTGCGAATTTTTTAAGGATATTAAAACTTCCAAGAAATGTTATAGATCTTATTCAAAAAGATTTTTTAAGCTTTGGTCATGCTAAAGTGCTGGCAGCCTTGAAGGATCAAGAATCTGTTTCGCGTTATGCTAATCTAGCTGCTACTAATGAAATGTCAGTTCGAGAATTAGAAGAATTAATTAAAAAGGGTTCAAAAGTAAGTAAAAGTGCTAAACAAAACCCCTATTTTGATGAAAAAATTGATCAACTTAAACAAATTTTAGAGCAAAATACGGGATTTCATTTCCAAATAAAAAATAAACCCAACGGTACCGGGGAAATTGTTATAAAATATAACAACGAAGCAGGATTTAACGATATTTTTGATTATTTATTGAGAAAAAAATAATATTGTGATTGGTATATGGCAGAAAGAAAAAATGAAATCTCGGCAATTATAGAAGAAGGTTGTAAATTCGAGGGAAATCTTTCCTTTAATGGAGTTGCACGTATTGCTGGGATAGTCACTGGGCGGATTTTTTCGACGGATACTGTGATAATTTCAGAAGGTGCTAATGTTAATGCGGATATTAATGCAAATATAATTCTTATTTCAGGAAATGTTAAAGGTAATATTCATGCGAGTGCGCGAGTTGAAATTCTTAGACCAGCTCGTTTTGAAGGTACAATTACTACCCCGAGCTTGATTGTGGATGAGGGTGTTATTTTTCATGGTACAACTAAAATGCATGACCGAAAATAGTTGATCAATTTAATCAAAAATTTCCTTAGCTGATCTAACGCTTGAAAATCATACATGGATAGGTATAGTATAGTTAAAAAAAGTCAGAGGTTTATATAAATTTTTTACAACAACTTGGTGTTGATTATACATTTTTTTATCAGCTAGGAATTTTTTTATTATCGTTTTTTATTCTCGATAAAATTCTTTTTCAAAAAGTTCTTCAAATTTATATATCCAGATTGGAATTAACCGAATACAAAAAAAAACAAATTGAAAAAAATGAATCAGATGCGATTACTGCTGAAAATAATATTGATCTCGAAGTAAAAAAAGCTAAGGATCAAATGCATCAATTTTATAATGATTATATAAAAAAACATGATCAATTACACAGAGAAGAGCTTAAGGAAATTGAAGACCACTATCTTGTTAAATTTAGTGAAGAAAAAAAAGTAATTATTGAAAGTTTTGAAAAAATCGCAGCTTTTGAAAAACAAAAAATCCCTGATTATCAGCAAATACTAATGGATAAAGTAATTAATGAATAAAATATTTTTTTTCATACTTATATTCTTCCATAGGATTTCTTATTGTTTAGGTTCTGAATCACTACAAGAAGGACTTTGGTCTTTGAAGTATCATTTTCTGAATTTCGTAATTGTAGTCATGATTTGTTATTATTTACTTAAAGATAAATTAAATATCATGTTTTCTAAAGAACATAATCAATTTATCAAGGAAGTTAAAGAAAACGAAGATCATTTGCAAGAAATAAAGATAAGACTAAAAAAAGCAGAGGCAACTCTGTCTAATATGAATAATATAATTGCGGAGTTAGAATCTAAAACAAAAGAATCCATTGAAAATTATTTGCAATTAAAAAAAGAACAACTTACGGAACGAGAGCGACAGTTAAAAACTGAGATCAGTCAAAGAAAAGACAATCTAGAAATAAGCCTTGTTCAAAAATTATATTTAGGAATAATGAATAATATAATCGATAACACGAAAAAAGACATAAAATTTAATAATGAATTAAAAAGCAAAATAGAAAATAAACTAATTGATAATCAACTATGAAAAAAAAGATTACAAATATATACGCAAAGGTTTTTTTTCTATTTTGGCTAGAAAACCCCAAATTTCTTGAAGAGTTAAATCTGTTTATTGAAACTTTAAAAGAAAATGAGATTTTGCAAAAGATTTTACTTTATAATACTGTTTCAAAAACAGAAAGAAAAAATGTTTTAACTGAAATTTTATTGAAACTTTTAAATGAACAAATTGTAATTGGTTTTATTTTATATTTAAACGAAAATAAAAGATTAAATTTCATCTTCCAAATATTTGAAGAAATTGAAAAAATGATTTACTTAAATAAAGGCTTTCGTAAAGTTTATGTCGAAGGAACAAACGATTATTTGGAAGAAAGAGCCTTGGAAATATTTAAAAGTAAAATTAAAAAATACTATCCGGAGAAACTGGAAATAGAATATACCAAAAGAGAAGAAATCACTGCTGGTTATCGAGCGCGAGTGGAGGATTTTTTGCTTGATTTAACTTTAGATACCCAGCTTAACAAATTGTTAAAAAGGAGAAAGCTCACGTGAGACTCAAACCAGAAGAAATTACCTCTATAATTAGAAAAAATATTTCCGACTATAGCAATAAGATTGAAACAGTTGAAACTGGTATTGTAGTAAAAGCGGGGGATGGCATTGTTAAAGCCTATGGGCTAAAAAACGTAATGTCAGGAGAATATGTTGAATTTGAAAGTGGAAGCCGTGGCATGGTTTTAAATTTGGAAGAGTACAACGTTGGTATAGCCTTATTTGAACACGATCCTTCTATTAAAGAAGGTAGTATCGTAAAACGCACAGGAAAAATTGTTGAAATACCTGTAGGTGATAATTTGTTAGGTAGAGTAATCGATCCGATCGGTAATCCTATAGATGGCTTGGGCCCAATAGAGGTTATACAAACCAGACCTGTTGAATTAAAAGCGCCAGGGATTATTGCCAGGCAGCCTGTTTGTGAACCAATCCAGACAGGAATAAAAGCAATTGATTCTATGATTCCAATTGGCAAAGGCCAAAGAGAACTGATTATTGGTGATAGAAAAACCGGAAAAACAGCTATAGCAATTGATACTATTATTAATCAAAAAAACGATAATGTTATTTGTGTTTATGTAGCCATTGGTCAAAAGCAATCAACAGTTCGTCAAATTTATCAGAAGTTGTTAGAACACGATGCCTTAAAGTATACCATCATCGTGTCAGCTACAGCCTCTAATATGGCACCTTTACAATTTTTAGCTCCCTATTCTGGTTGCGCAATTGGCGAATATTACCGGGATAAAGGGAAACACGCTTTAGTAATATATGACGATTTAACAAAACAGGCTCAAGCCTATAGGCAAATGTGTTTACTTCTTAGAAGACCACCGGGTCGTGAAGCTTACCCAGGAGATATTTTTTACTTGCATTCTAGATTACTAGAACGGGCATGCAAGTATTCAGATAAAATGGGCGGCGGATCTCTAACGGCACTCCCTATTATTGAAACACAGGAAGGCGATGTCTCAGCATATATACCAACTAATGTTATTTCTATAACTGATGGACAAATTTATTTAGAATCTGATTTGTTTAACTCAGGGATTCGACCAGCAGTAAATGTTGGACTATCAGTTTCGCGGGTTGGTAGTGCTGCTCAGAAAAAAATCATGAAAAAAGTTTGTGGATCTCTTCGTCTTGATTTAGCTCAGTACCGTGAGTTAGCAGCTTTTGCCGCTTTTGGATCAGATTTAGATGAGGCAACCAAAAAACAATTGGCCCGTGGTAAGCGATTGGTGGAATTGCTAAAACAAAAACAATATGTGCAAATTGAAGTTATTGATCAAGTAATTGGTATTTTGGCTGCAACCAATGGTCTTTTTGATACCGTACCTGTTGAAAAAATCCAGGAAATGGAAGACAGAATGATAGCTTTTTTTAAGAGCACCCAGGGTGAATTAAGAAATAGGATTACCGACTCCCCCGATGAATTTGACAGAGAAAAAGAAAATCTTTTAAATATTTTAAAACAATATTTAAAAGATGAAGGTTTTTAAAATAGATGGCAAATATTAAAGTTTTAAAAAAGAAATTAAAAACCACTAGAAGCACTTTGAAAATAACAAGTGCGATGAAGCTTGTTTCAGCTTCCAAAATGAATAAGTTTCAAGATAAGCTTCACAAGGCTGAATCTTATCGACAAGAAATAGAAGAACTAGTCTATAAGTGTACTACGGCCAATGAATTCCTATCTCATCCAATACTTCGAAAGACTAACAATGTTTTTAAACACATGTTGGTATTAAGTACCGATAGAGGTTTGTGTGGAAGTTGTAATTATCATATTGCAAAATTTGTTAAAAATTTTATTAATGGGCAAGAAGATATTGTACGAATTTCTTATTGGGGATCAAAAGCAAAAGACATTTTAAAATATCATAATGTAAGAACCCAATATCATCATAAAATTGATGACATTTTTGACCAGTTTTTAAATGCGGTTTCTACAGATTTTTTAAATGAATTTTTAAGTAATGAGGTGGGGGAAGTTTACGTAGCTTATAATGCTTATAAGGGTAGTGGTTCTTATAAACCAGTTATTAAAAAAGTATTACCATTTGAAATAAATGAGGATGAAAAATTCGAAACATGTGATTACAAATATGAACCGACTCATAAAGAAATCCTGGATTATGTTTTACCGGAAGCCTTTAAAAGTATTTTATACAGCTGTTTTTTAAATTCTGAAGCGACAGAACATGCAGCTAGAATGGTGGCAATGGATAATGCTGCTAAAAATTGTAAAGAAGCAATTAGAGATCTAAATTTAAAAATAAATAAAAGAAGACAAGCATCGATCACAAAAGAATTAATTGAAATTGTATCTGGTGCTGAAACATTGTAGTGGGGCTGATATGAATGAAAATAATTATGGTGAAATAAAACAGGTTTTGGGGCCAGTTGTTGATGTTCAGTTTTCTGGAGGACATTTGCCAGCAATTTTAAACGATATTCGAACAACTAATAAACAAATATCGGATTTGGAAGAAAACCTGGTTTTAGAAGTAGCTCAACATATGGGGGATGATATAGTTCGATGTATTGCCATGGATTCTACCGAAGGTTTGGCTCGTGGAATTAGAGTAAGAGATACAGGGATGCAAATTCAAGTTCCAGTCGGGAAAGGATTACTTGGAAGGATAATTAATGTAATTGGCCAACCCGTTGATGAAATGGGTAAAATTGATTCAAATAAAAGTTATTCCATTCATAGAGATCCCCCAACCTTTGATCAACAATCTACTAGATTAGAACCCTTTTTTACAGGTATTAAAGTTATTGATCTTATGGCGCCTTATTTAAAAGGTGGTAAAATTGGATTGTTCGGTGGTGCTGGTGTTGGTAAAACAGTTTTAATAATGGAACTGATCAACAACATAGCTACTCATCATGGAGGGTATTCAGTTTTTGCAGGTGTTGGAGAAAGAACCAGGGAAGGAAATGATTTA
>MEPW01000012.1 GCA_001769975.1 Bdellovibrionales bacterium RIFOXYA1_FULL_36_14
GTTCATAAACTATCATAAGGTAAATTATTTCCAACGAAGGCCATTCACAATTTTGCTCCAACCAAGGGTGTGTTATGGGACTTATGCTTTATCTTAGATTTCCGTTCTTGATGCTTTTATTACTCTCTTGCCAAAAGGAAGGCGGACTCACATTAGTTAAACCCAAATGCGTTCGTTCATCTACAAACTCCGTAGCAGTAATTGTTGGAAGTAATGATTGGGTTCAATTTAATCATACTGGTAATAATCCACAAAATGCCAACGAACAAACGGTCGCGCAAATCAAAATCCCCACTGCATTAACTGCGTGTACTGGATTTTTAATTAATGAAGATACACTCATGACTAATAATCACTGCATTAGCTCTGCTTCTTGGGCAACCAATGTGACTGCGACATTTCGAAACGTTGACGAAAGTGAAACAACATTTGTTTGCAATCAATTTATCACGACAAGTGTTCAATACGATTTCACACTCATTAAATGCAAAGATGCCCCTGGTAAAAAATTTGGTTGGGTAGGACTTAGTAAAATGAAACCTGAAAAAAATTCGCCAATATATTTGGTACAGGAAAATTGTGATTATGAGAATGATCCGCACTGTTTAGTAGACAAATATATGTCCCTTGGCCATATTCTCGATTTACAGTCAAGTAGGATTTACTATGATGCAGATACCTTAGGTGGATCTTCCGGCAGTCCTGTTTTTTCCAACGAAAATCACCAAGTGGTAGCGATACATAATGCAGCTGCACCAGAAACAGCTACCAGGGCCGAAATGAATGCAGGTGTTTTGATGTACCTAATCAGAAATATTATTGAGACCACCACCAATGTTTCAGTTCATGAATGGGGAACTGCGGGCGTATTCTCCATTTTAAATTCAGACCTCTATCCTAATCTGACGATAGATGATAATTGCGACATCTAGTCATTGTTTTGCGACAACCTGAGCATACTTTCGATAATGCTAAAAAGCAGTTGATTCTGCTTAGCAGCTAATTTTGCATAATTAGAAATTTTTATTGGTAATGACTTGGTACCGTCATAGGAAATCAGGGCGCCCTCTATAACAAAGTCGTAAAAAGATTTAGGTAATATATCATCACCTACGACCCATAAAAAATCTGGATAATTTAAATCTTGCCATTCGCCGCCGATAATATTTCCGCCTTGATCTATTTCTAAATCGTACCAAAAGGATAGCGTTTCATGAACGTCGTCAAGAAATGTATTGATTATTTTATCGCTTGGTTGAGTACCTACTATATAAGTAAGTTCCATCCAAACCCCAACTAGGGAAACAGTTTTTAAAGAGCGATAAATGGCAAAGGGATCATCTGGATAATCGCTTCGCAAAGTTAATGCATATTGAAGATTATCGGTAAAATTATGTGTACCGGGTTTAAAGTATTTGTATCGGTAAGATATAATTGATCTATTCCAAATTTCATTACCAGCAAATGAATCAATAATAAATGATTGGTTGTTTTGACCCAGCAGATTTAGAGTAGCTAAATGGAAAGCGCTGGGGTTGGGGTCAAGACAACTGGATTCCGGACGAACTCCTTGATAAACCACACTACCACATCTGCTTCCAAGCATTACACTTGATTCACTATTCATCGCCCAGGCATAAGAGAGCAATTCCTTGAGGTCAGAAGGGTAAAAGATAATGTCGTGTTTTCCATTATACGATTTCACTTTTATCGCGTTGGTGGGCCGTGGACTATTTAACGTTGCGGGTGCCGTACCATGACACAGTCCAATCCAGTGTGGGACAAAGCTAAATTGATTAATATAGTCTTGGCCCTTTTGCCACTCATTTTTAGTCATACTGAAATTAGTGTTGCCTATCAAATATTCATATTTTTCAATGGGAGATAAGATATCTATATTCCCCGTATCAATAAGTAGTTCAGGTGGATACTTTTCGTATTCATGAAAAAGATCTTCCCATTCTAAATTATTTTGAAAAAACTCATCCAGATACCTGTATGCAAGTCCTCCATATTGGGTAGGCAGTGCGTGATGTGACCAAGACTCTTTATTTGATTTTCCGCTATGTGAGATTAAAGAATCGATTTCATGAATATTGTTGGAGGAAGCTTGATATTTAGGAAAAACATTTAACAATATTTCATAATCATCATTAATTTCAAAAACTGCTTTTTTAATGTAGATATCAGAGGGAAAATATGGCTCCCCTGGGAGAGGTCTCGACATTACTTGAAGGCCATTCAATTTTTTGTGAGACTCTCCTTGGGGAAAAGTGGATTCATGGGCAATCCTGAAAGAATCACCATTTCGATCCTTTGCTACTACACCTGACGAAAAAATCAAAACTAAAATTAAAACCAATGGTAGTTTAAGTATATTCATGTGGCTGCCTTAAATATTTTGTATCTATATTATTATTGGATTAACTCGTCGATCTTTGTTATTTCCAATTTCTTATTTCGTGAAGCTCGTTTAACATGATCTGGATAAGCGATCAAAAAATCAGGATGATCGTAAATTGCATCTTTTACCCACTGAGAATCAGTTACTAAAAAGTTTGGGCCTAGCCAACTACCAAATAATTCATATTCATAATACTTCACAGACTTTTTAGTACCGAGAAAGTTTGGATCTTCAACAAAGGAGCTTGCTGTGGTAACCCACGCTTGTACATGAGCAGTGTTTTGATCTATTTTATCGATTTTAAATTTTATCTCAAAAACAGGTACTGTCCAAACGGGATAGCTTGGATCGTAATCCATAATAAATGGAAGTTTTTTCTCGAATAAAAAAACTTGTGCAAAACGATGAAATTGTTCTGGGTAAATATCATCAAATTCATCGTCAAATCCACCATCATATCTGTCGCCAAAGTATTTCAAGTCACTAACATCCTCATAACTTTTAAGAAGTAAGGCTTTTTGATCCGCTACACTAAATGTTACTTTTTGGTGAATAATTTTATTTCTTGGTTCTGGATGAAGTACCGAAGCCACTGCCCAGGCATGACATAAACCGGCCCAATTGACTTCGCTGGGATCATAAATTTCTGTCTCTTCGAAAAATGCAGCACCTGGATCTTCTCCGTAAGTTCTTTGGATATATAAATCATATTTTTGTAAAGGTGCTAATTTTTTAGGATCAATGTTTTCAAACAAATATTTATCTTTAGCTGGATACCACCATGAAGACCAAGGAATAATTTTAGATTTTCCCTTAAATTCCCCCTCTTGAACAAATAAGGGCCCAAATTCTTTTGTTACTTGCTGGTATTTTTCGTTAATTTTATTAATATCTCTGTAAATGATTTTATCAACAACTGTTTGATTGTTTTTAGAATTACAAGCAAACGCAGTAAATAAAATCACAATTGTCATGATATTTTTCATTATGGCCTCTGGTTAAATTTTATTCAAAAAAAAGTAGTGGGAATATTGCCCACTACTTCTTTAATAAATACATGAAAAATTAAAGAATAATTATGGTTTTTGAACAACACCAGAACATCCACTGAATGTTTTACCTGTTGCCACTACTTCCACTAAATCTTTATTTGCTAAAATGGCTTCATCAATAGCGTCAAGACAAATTTCTTTTAAACCTCTTGTTTCGGCCAAAACTTGTTCGCACGTTAAAGATTTATCAATTTGTGAAGTTTCTATAACTTCACGATAGCGTGGACATGCAATATTGAATTCTGGGGTTTCAACCTCAAAACTTTGTAAAACAACGTGATACTTGTCAGAAAAAAGTTCGGTAGAAAGATTTCTAGTTTCACTTAGTGCCGTTCCTCCCGCTTCAATAGGTACCCAAGTTGAATGTACATTTTTACATGATACACGAATATTTTCTGGTGGACGTTGAGCTCCATAAGCAGCTGGATTTTTACAGCTATCTAAAAAGGATTCGTAGGTCATGTCACCACTTGGACCCGCGTTTGCCTGTGGTAATGAAGTAATGGTGACAAAAGCAGCTGCGACTAAACTAACAGAACATAGACTTTTAAATGTTTTCATAGATTCTCCTTTGGTTTCAATTATATGAAGTTGGTTAGAAATGTTGACATGTTTATCCCTTAGGCAAACATCGGTGGAACTTAGCATAGGCCATATGAATAAAGACCCAACGTATAGTTAAATCATGTTAATTTAATATAATTAGTAAGCAATCCTTTATCCTTTCAATTACCTACCCGCTTTTTTAAATTTAAATCCAATGGTGCAGCCTCCTATGTTAAAGCCTATTAAAAATAATTTGAAACTTGCTATTTTTTAGGAACAAAAAATGAAGTTGCCTAACTATTTAATTTTCAACATTGTATTCTTTATCGCTATTGGAATTTTCGATCGATAAATAACCAGTATTCATGTATAAGCACTTTAAATATTGAACTTTGATACTTCTGCCAGGAATCGCTATGATGGGAATGAATCACCAATCAAAAATGTCACTCTCCCAGTTTGGGTTGATATTAACTTTTTTCTTCAGTGCTTTTTTCCTTACGCCAAGATCTTTTGCCAGCGTTAACAATGATCCACTCAGCGTTTTACAGTCTTTTATTGAGGCCCAGGCAAAAGGAGACGCGCCCGTAATGATGCAAGAGCTTGGTCTAGAATCGCTCAACTCTCAAGAAATTGAAAATTTAAAAAAGATGACCACGAAATTTGCGTCTTTCATGAAGTTTGCAAATTTAGAGTTGCAACCTGTTGCACTTGGTATATCTCAACAAGGAAACCTGGCCATCATTCGTTTTTTGACCTCCCTAACTATAACCATAAAAGACGAGCTGTCTGGAATTCACCAGACTACAGGAAATATTGCAATCATGAGACGGATAAACGGCATCTGGAAAGTTCACACGATTGTGCCAGATGAGCTTCTTACCATGGAGAATTTTCAAAAAACCAATCTTGCGGACAAGAAAGTTTCACCGTCAATCAAGCTTCACGCTACGAAAACGTTTGCATCCACCAAGGAACTGATCGACTTAAAAATCTTAAATGATAAAATCAATAGTACCATCAATGAGTGGCAAATTGATGAAGCGAAAGTATCTAAAGATCTGGTTTTTTCGACATTTGGCAAGGTTCCCATTATGGGAGATGCGGTATCGAATGGTTACACTATTTATGAAAGACTCAAAACGATTTTCATAGAACTACCTGACGACTTCCATGCGGGAAATTTGGAGGCTACCTGTTTAGATATTGGTCTTATTGCCTGGGGACCGGTTCAGATTGTGACAGAATTTATTCCCACATTAGATGTGTTGGCGGACTTTGCTGAAGGCAGTATTGAAACTTATCGTTACAATGCAATTCAACGTTTTAATTATCTTCAGATTCAAATTGCCATCAAAAACATGGATTTTAGTGAGCTGAAAAAATATTTGGTTTTGCGTTTCACTTTAAAAAATATTGTGACAAGAGATCCTAAACATTTAGATGGCGAAAAGTATTCTACATGGCACAACAAATCGCTGGCGTTACAAAAACTGGTTTTCTTAAGTGATCTTTTTTTAAGAACAGATCCTTCTGTTTATTTTGATATCGCCTCGGAATTCCCAATCAAGAAAAAAGATAATGAAACTTTTTTTAATCTTGCGATAAAAATGGGAGCAGCTGTCGATACAGGTAGCAACACGACTGATGAAGATGATGTTGCATATATCCCCATTAAATTAACCTCCCTGGCCAATTCCTCTCTAAGTCGCGGTGATTTGATTTTGAAAGACTTTAAATTATCGTCTACTCATAATTATCCAACCTATCAATTGACGGCCACTAGAGGACAACAAATTATTCAAATCAAGCTAAGCGATGGATCTGAAACTGAGCCGCTTCTGATCAATAACTTAGTTTTTAATGCTATCGTTGACATTCAAGTGAACACCACTGATGCCAACAATGTAGATAGAATTGAACTGAAAAACGGAAGTGTCACTTCATTAATCAATCTTATACCAGTTATTGCACAACAGGTAAAAAACAAGATAATTCCTCCAGAGATAAATGGATTACCGGAACTTTTTACCACCGTTTTGCATCCAAGCATTATAAAACTTGAACAAACAAACTTATGGCCTAATGCAAGTTTAAAGATAATTCCTCAAACCAGTGGATCATCTAGAATTGATTTCTTTTTGAAGGCCGGCGAAGGTGTCAATGCTGTTAGCAAAGGTGTTGAAATTGCAGTTTTGGAAACAGATCGACCTAAATTTAGTTGGAGATTAAAAGAGATTTCAAGAAAAGGTATGTATGCCGAGCGTTTACCGGAATCACTAGGTGAAAATCTGATCCCAGCGGCCAGTGATTTATCCGTGGCAACGACTGTCGATCGTACATATATTGAACGTCAAAATGGCCGCGATGTACAAGTCAAATATCAAACGCACACTTTCGGGTCCTGGGAAATCCCTACCCAAATTGTTCCAGGTTCGGCGGTATCTATAAATATTAGCGCAGGCCATACTACCGAAAAATTCCCCTACCAAACGACGTTAATTGCCACCTTTCCCTCATGGGATCAGGAAAATTCTGGCGGATCTTTCCCTACTTTAGATCTGCGAAAAGTTTTAAAAGTGTTAAGCGGAGAAAGTGCCAGTGAAACTATTAAGCTGTATGCCCCTAGTGTTGAAAATGGAGCGACAGAAGGTCGATATGCAAGATTCTCCATTGAATTGTATGAATCCACCCCAAATGCCACGCCCCTAACCCCCAAAAGCAATCTACGGGCAGCCAGAACTTTTACTTATGTGCTGGTGAAAATTGGGCCACCATAAAACTTTGGTAATCAAATTAGCTTTCCATTGCCAATAGTATTAAAACCGTCAATAGATCCTGCTTAAACTTCTTAACCTGTATTTGAGTATTTTGTTTTTTATATTAGAAAATCTAACCCCGTTTTTAAAAACTGCAAGTTTTCGCTTTTTTATAAGTATTTAACTATACTATAATTAGAAAGAATCAGTTGCTGAAAATTTCATAACGTTGAATAAGGATATTGTCATGAACACGTACTTAAATCGAAAACTGAAAAAATGGATTGAGTTAGGTATAATAGACGTTACTACAAAAAATAAAATCCTTAGATTTGAAAATGAAACCAAGAGTCCTTATGTTTTACATTCTATTATCGGGCTGGGAGGTTTTTCAATCGTTATGGGTATCATTTCTTTGATTGCTGCTAACTGGTATTTAATTTCAGGGCACATCAAACTAACCTGTAACTATTTTTGGCTCCTAGCACTTGCCTTTGGTATTGTGTATGCGAATCATAAAAAATTTAATTTAATCAAGGAAGTGCTAATCCTGATTCTTTGGGGCTCTGTTCTTGGATCAATTGCCCTAATCGGACAGGTCTATCACTTACACAGTCATTTATTTAATGCTATTTTTCTTTGGATGGCCCTAACAACTCCCCTCGTGTTATTTTCTAAAGAACATATAATTCCGCATATATGGGGAATAGCCTTGATTATTCTTTTTTTGCTGTTCCTTCTATTTCTTCATGATGAAAAATATTTTAAAGATTCCTATCTTTTTATTGGTTCTTTACCGTTGTTACTGTTTTATCTTTCGGAAGTCTTTAATTTTTATAGTTATAACCAGAATTTCAAAATCTCTGTTACAAATTTTGCATGGTTATCTTTTGGCGTTACTGTCGCAATTTTGGGTTCATACAACTGGGTTACGAAAAACCTAGCTTGGCAAGTAACTCCAATATTCATTTTTGCGTTGTCAATTCCGATTGTCGTTTTATATTTTAAACGAAAACAACCCTTGATTGGTTTACTAGTTTCATTTGGAGTTTTGTTTACTGAATTACCTCATATTATCGTTCATAACGATTTAAAGATTTGGGGAGGAGTTTTATTTATCACATTGTCAGCCTTTGTTGCACTCATTGGAATTAAATTAAAATATAAAAAAATATTTGATGCCGCTTGCTTAGTTATATCAATTCGAATAATTATCATTTATATCGAGGTTTTTAGTACCCTTTTAAAAACGGGAATAGGCTTAATTGTAAGTGGAACCTTCATTTTAGCTCTTGCTTACATATGGCACAAAAAAAGAAACTTGATATGGAAGCTTGCTGGAGTTGAGCAATGAAATTAAATAAATTACTTATTATTGCATTATTGATCCCACTTATTGGAATTGCCCTCATGATATATCAATCAGAGCGCGCGATTCGTAATGATAATTCCTATACCATTCCCGTGAGTGGATTTGATCCAAGGGATATTTTAAAAGGTCATTATATTACTTACCAATTCAATTGGAATCTTGATATTGATAAAACACTGGCATATTTAAACAGTAAAAACGACAAGTTTAATTCAACAGATGTGTGTCTATGTTTAGTAGAATCAAATAATAATCCAAAAGCTTTTCCAATCGATTGTGATGACTCAGTCAGTAGTTGTATGTCAAAACTTAAAGGATCTTTTTCCATAGTTTCATTGGATAAATTAAAAAATTTTAGAAATTCAGAAAATCAATCACCGAAATCTGTGCCCCCCACGTTCTTACCAGAAGATTTTCGATTTTTAACTGGAATTGAAAAATATTATGTGCCTGAAAGTCATGCACAAATGTTACAAAATCTTATAAATCGTAAAGAAGGAGCAATTAAATTTCGAGTTAATAATCGTAATAAAGCAGTTTTAGTCGATTTATTTTTTAATGATAAACAATGGAAAAAGTTCATTGAAAATTAATCTAATCGATAACCATCTCAACGTCCAAAATATTCTTTTTTTTCTTTAATCAATTCATGACGTTTTTTATCTACTTCATCAATACTTGCTTGTATTTTAGGCCATAATTTTTCAAATTTATTATTATTTATCGAATAATTAATAACTGGATAAAAAATTGTCCCGCGTAAGTCATGATGTTGATCCTCTCTTAATATCGAATATAAACCAATATGGCACAATGAAATACAAACTACAAATATAGCTGAAAAAATAGCAGTATTTTTCCTTTTAAATTGATAATAAACAACAACACCCATTCGATATACTATATTCCAACCAATAAGGTTAATTCCAAGGAAGTTTAAAACATTAGAATTGATAATGACCCCCTCCAGTATTTCCACTGAATATATTATTGCAAAAGTAATAGTTAAGGTGATCATTACTTCTCTATAGAGCTTACGCCAAAAGCAATGGCCATTTGACAGACGAGAAATTAGAACCATCAAGAGATAACTACAAAAGAAAAACCAAAATACAAAAACACAAGCTCTTGCATATGTCTTATATGTAAAATCATATACAAAAATCATTTTGTAAAAAAGAATCAAAAGTAAAAGAGGAATAGCATACAGAAAATACGTCTGAATTTGATGTTCAGATAAGTATTTTTGAATAAGTGAAGATTTTGAAAGAACTGTCAAATCATTTACTTTTGTTTTTTCATACTTTTCTTCGTCAAAATAAAAAGTGAGTTTCACATCACCAACGATCACCTCATCACCGTCGTTAATCTGATGCTTATCCAAAATTATTTTATTATGTACAATTTTATTAGTACTATTCAAATCACGTAACTCAAAATTTTCTCCATCATTCACAATTTCACAATGATTCACTGAAACCCAATCAGACTCAATAACAATATCATTTTCTTTAGAACGCCCTATCCGGCACGGAAACTTCTCAATCCGAAAGGTTTCTGGAATAGAAGTTTTTTCTTTAAATATTTTTATAATCAACATTATTACTAAACCTTATGTCATTCAATAATGTTTGAATGAATTGATTAATATTGTTTGATGTAAAACCACGTAACGTCAAACGCAAGAAAAGAGCGTTCTTGTCTTTAAGCAAAGTGACTGCCTTAAAATCAACATCATAAATCCCTTTATAATTCACGTAGGCTTTTACGCAATAATTAATTTTAAATGGAATATCTTTTGTATTAAATACTATATCCTTATCACATTCATATTTTGTATAATTATCATTAGCAAAAAAATTAATGTACAAGCTCTCAATCATTTGTTCTCCATTATAAACACTATTTACATAGTTATAAAATTTCACAAGGCTCAGTTTATCTGTAGACATTATGGAATATTTTAATTCATAGGTACCACCATACAAATCATGCTTAACATGGGAAGAGCTTGGAACATAACATATTTCTTTTTTTTCATGGTATAGATTTTTATCTTTATCAGAATTATCAACTTGCCAACAAGTTAATTCTTTTGAAGGTTTGGTATAGGACCAAAGACCTTCCTTCTTGCTTTTTTTCGCTGTGTTCATAAAATCAGTAGTCAAACTTTCTTGGGCATTTAGAAGTTGTTTTTCAATCTCTGAATCTACGGCTTTATCGTTCTTATTACTGTATTGTACAACGTCCTTTCCTCTACTATTATATTTATCCAGTATCCTTTTTACCGACTTACTGGTTACCGCAAAAGATATATTTTGCGATTTTAAGAGGATAGAAACATTAACCCCTACCAATTCACCTTTCGAATCGATTACAGGCCCACCGCTCATACCAGCGTTCAAAGGATTAGACATATGAATATTTTCATAAAGTCCGTTTTTCTTTATTCCATTATAGATTCCCTCGGTAATACTTAAGCCTAAATCTTTAGGTATTCCCATCGAAAAAATACGTTCTCCAATTTTTATATTCTGCATACGAATTTTCAAACTATTTTCAAATATTTTATCTATTTTCAAAAGGGCCAAATCATGAATGATATCAATCTCCAAGATTTTTGCTTCAAACATTTCCCCCTCGACGTCTACATAAATCTGGTATGTATTATATTTCTCCAAGGATCTAGAAACTACGTGGTAATTAGTAATAATTTTACCAT
>MEPW01000013.1:0-50069 GCA_001769975.1 Bdellovibrionales bacterium RIFOXYA1_FULL_36_14
CAGCCGGGGTTCATGGCATTCAACAATGCATAGAAAACATAAAAACAGATCAGCTAATGTATTAATAATAAAAGGCTAGAAGCTAGGATCGTTCAAAAATTTAAAGCAATCAAAAATATTTTAATTAATACACATTGAATCCACTCTAGTGGGGCAGTTAGAATTCGTATTGATCATCAACCACTTTGGCCAAAGATAAAAAGGTTGCCTCTGGATTTTGGATCATTTTCTTAAGAGCAGAAATTGCTTTATAATAATCCGTTATACGTTCTGCTCCATTTGCAATAAAAAATTGATCCATGCTCTGAACTAACCATTCTGCAACCTCTCCGTTACTTGGAATTCCATCCCCCCACTTGAGGGCCAGATGACGGATCTTATAATTAGCTGCTGTAATAAATCTAATTTTTTTTGCCTCATCCGAATTCATGAAATCTTTTAAAAAAACAAAAGTTAAAATATGTATTTTATTTGAAGCATCTAATTTTTCATAAGGATAAATAGCTGCTATTTTGGCAACGTTTTCTCTTACAGGAGTTGTATTGTAAACTTCATTGTTGTCACTATAGAACTTATTAATCTTTGCTTCATGAATTCTAAGTAGAGCAATTTCTAGATTGGATTTCATATCACTAACTAAATCCTCATCAACTAGAACAATGGATCTCCCATCTTTTAAAAAATATTGAATAGCTATTTGTTTTTTTACACATCCTTCTGGTAAATCTGTATCCAAAATGCCGTCGTCATCCAATTCTGGTAATCCATCAAAGACATCCCTATAATCAATTTCTGTTTTCGCAAATAAGGCGTCCTCCAGGTCTTCTCTAGTAATAAGTTTACTTGAAATAATATCATCAAGATGTTTTTCAACAGTCTGTTCAAGATAATAATATTTAAATTTTCTCGATTGATCATATAAAGTGTTAAAAGTGTCTGCTAAATAGACGACTCTTTTTTTGGGTAAAAGACCAAAAAATATTTTCTCCATGCAAACAAACGCATCCCCGCCTCCACTACTTCCAGTTCCAAGATTCATCATAAGTAGTTGAGAAATTGATTTAAAATCTACCTTTTTCCCAGGAACACCATTGATTGTTTTGTCAGTATTAACGCCTATACTGGTAGGTACCAAAGATTTTTTTAAAACTTTTAAGGTATTATCAGTTGCCGCTATTGCTGAGCAACTTATCGAACAAATAAATCCTAGGACAATAATCTTTTTCAACTTTTTTTTCATAGGAGAAGACTCTACCACCAAACAATTGCGCGCAGCATTATTTTTTCTTGTTTTATGTAAATTTTTCATCGAAACCTCCTTACTGGTTTTTATTTTTGTGAAGCCACCTTAACGCAATTAGAAAAATTAAATAGGTAAAAATTATTAAAATATGATATAATAACTTATATTTTAGTAATTTTATTACTTTAATTATATGATATTAAAGGATTATTTTTGATTGTATTTGACTTTAAAAATTATAAAAACTACCTGAAAAAAGTACTCGACACTAAAGGAGATGCTCGAGGATCGAGATCCAAACTGGCCAAAGTGCTTGGATGTCAAACCGGATTTATCTCTCAGGTTTTAAACGGCAACACCCATTTTAGTCTCGAACATTGTGCGGGGATTAGTAAATATATAGGCCATGATGAGGAAGAAAAACATTTCTTTATGCTTCTTTGTCAACTTGATAAGGCCGGATCAGTGGAACTTAGGGAATATTACCTGGCTCAAATTCATAAAATATTAAATGAAAGAAAAGAAATCAAAAATCGCATCAAAGTTATCAATGATCTGAATGAGGTGGACTTTATCACTTATTATAGTCAATGGTACTTTGCAGCTATTCACGTACTAGTTTCCATTCATGCCTTTCAAACTAAGGAATCCATCTCAAAAAGACTTAATCTAAACATTGAAACTACCAACCTGGTCTTAAAGTTTTTAGTAGAAAAAGGTTTGATTATAGAGGACTCAGGTAAATTTTCGGTGGGACAATCACGAATTCATTTAGATCGCAAATCACCACTCATTAGTAAACACCACACTAATTGGAAAATTGAAGCCATAAAATCACTTGAGAAAAATAATCACTCTGATTTACACTATTCATCAGTGGTTGCACTGTCAAAAAAAGATGCTGAAAAAATAAAAGAAGTCATGCTCAAATCATTAGTGGATATTGAGGATATCTTAAGGCCTTCACCTGAAGAAGAAATCTATTCCATCTCAATGGATTACTTTACGCTTTAGATACCCTGCCCCCAATGTTTAATTCATAAATAAGGGCAGGGTAACTGATACAAGACTTAGATACCTTTTTTTACATCATTACCATTGCTTGGCTTTTTATCAACATCTGCACTTTTCACTTTCCATAAATCTTTATTATCCAAAGCAGCTTTTACACCCGGAGTCCTGAGACAGTCCTCTCGCAACATAAGCGCACGCCACAATGGCTTAGATAGTTGTTCATGATTATTAATCAACCAACCATTCTTAGATTCCATTGCATTTAACGGTTTTTTATCAAGCATCTTAAACCAAGGCGGTGATAAAATATGATGAATATCTAAGATCTTCTGAAGAGCTTGATTTGTCTGATCTGTACCACACTTACAATCCATGGCCTCTTTATTCTTTTCTAAATAATTTATCAACTCTCTACACGCATCGGTGTTAAAATCAGTAAACGGTTTCTGCTTACTCATCCTCTCCTTTGATAATGGGTAACACTCTTCACCCTTGTATCCCAAGGTAATAACTTTCAGTTCATTTTCTAAGTCATAGTCTCCAATCGAACCCAACCTGATCTCCATCTTCGATACACGTTTGTTTGCATCCAAAGTAATTTTTACAAATTTTTTAGAATTCATAATTGGATTTTCGCCAATAAGGATATCACCGCTCTCATCATCTTTTTTATAGCTAGCCCTACCATACTCGGCCATTGCGGTCTTATCCAAATTAAATGAACCATCGCCCTTAATGCTCCAAAAATCGCCATAATGCGGGATATCTCCCGCAACGTCTTTCAAATAAGTTTCACAAGAACTCTCACCACAAGCGAAATTGGAAAAACCACCAAGCATACACAAATACAAAAACAAAAATTTAAATTTAATCATAGTCCCCCCTAATACACTCGATTATCATTTTACAATATTCAGCGCTAAAGTCTTTCAGGCAAAATATGCCCGATTTGCCCTTCTACACCCTCACCAGATTTTTAATAATTTCCGTCGTCTTCATTAGGACATCAATGGAAAGCCATTCCGTTTTACCATGAAAATTTTTTCCGCCGGTGAAAATATTGGGAGTGGGGATTCCCATCCTCGTTAATTCAGCGCCATCCGTCCCGCCCCTTATGGGGAGCCATCGGTAGGATACGCCTACTTGGGATGCGGCGGCTTCTAATCTTTTTAGGGGATATGGATTTTCGTCAAGTTTCTTAAGCATATTACGGTAAGATTTATTTATTTCCAAATCAATACTGCATCCTGGGAATGTCTGTTTTGCTCTACCTATAATTTCTTCTAAAATTTTATTTTTTTCCGCCAGCCCTTCTTCGGTAAAATCCCTTAATATCATTCTAATAGTGGCCTGACCTGTACTACCCGTTATTTCCGTCGGATGAAGAAAGCCTTCATGGTTAGAAGTTTTATCCGGAGACATTTCTCGGGGAAGTTTATCAAGAATATATGAAGCCACCAAAACGGCATTTACCATTATATCTTTCGCAGATCCGGGATGGATATCCTTTCCGTAAACTGTAACTTTTGCGTTATCTGCGTTAAAGGTTTCCTTATTTAACTCTCCCTCACTTCCACCATCAATTGTATAGGCGAAATTAACCGGGAATTTTTCTCTAGGAAAACAAACCGTACCCCTTCCAACTTCCTCATCAGGATTAAAGCAAAAATAAATATCCCCGTGGAGAAAATTTTTATCATTAGTGATTTGCTCAAGTGCAGTGACAATCGCCGCAATTCCGGCCTTATCATCAGCACCCAGCAAGGTATTGCCATCCGTAGTGATAATAGTGTGCCCTAGGCATTTGGCTAGTTCTGGATTTTCACTTAATCCGATAAGAATTTTTTCTTTTTTGGCTTCGTCAAAACCAATAACTATATCACCGCCATCATAATTTTCAATTATCTGGGGTTTAACATTTTCTCCGGTCAAATCGGGTGCTGTATCCAAATGGGCCAAAAACCCGATCACCGGGGTCTTTCCGTAAGCTTTATGACTTGATGGAATGTTGCTTCGAAGCTTACCAATTAAATAACAATTTTTATCAACTTCTAAATCATTTATTCCCAACTCCTTCAATTCGTTAGCTACCTCGTTGGCTAAATCAAACTGGACTGAGGTACTGGGACACTCGTTCACATCATGTTGTGATTTGGTATTTATTTTGGCATATTTGACAAATCTACTAATCAATTTTCTTTTCATTTAATCTCCTTCAAAGTTGCTTGAAAAACAGTATATTCTAAATTACCCTTGATGAATGAAATTACTCTATATATCCCCCGAATTTCCAGAAAATTTTCAAAATTTTGTCATCAAACTACATGAAGCCGGTGTAGATGTCTACGCCGTGGGCTCCAATGATTTTTACTCCATGTCCGAAAAAGTCCGGAGTTCCATTAAATACTACATTAACACCAATTTGGAAAATTATAACGACTTGAAAAATGCTATCCACTACATGATGACCATCTGTAAAATCGATAAATTCGATTATGTTGAGTCTCACAATGAACATTGGCTTTACGTCGAAAGCAAAATTAATGAAGACTTTAAAATACCCGGAATCAAACCAAACACTTTGGGAATGTGGAAAAAGAAATCAATCATGAAAGAGATGTTCCAGGCCAATGGATTAGCCTATGCTAAAGGACGTCTAGTCGGTGATTTGCAAGATGCCATTAAGCTCGCCCAAGAACTGCACTATCCGGTCATTTTAAAACCAGATATTGGAGTGGGTGCCTGTGGTATTAAAAAAATCAAGTCACAAATTGAGCTGGAACAAAACTTCGAGAAAATGGAAAAACCATTTTTAATGGAAGAATGTCTTAAAGGAACACTGGTTACCTATGACGGACTAACTGATAAAGCTGGAAAGATTATTTATGACAGCTCCTTTGTTTACAATGAAACCGGGGTACTTGACTACCTAAGTGGAAATGATCCAGCTTGCTACATA
This sequence comes from Bdellovibrionales bacterium RIFOXYA1_FULL_36_14, assembly GCA_001769975.1. Taxonomy (GTDB): domain Bacteria; phylum Bdellovibrionota; class Bacteriovoracia; order Bacteriovoracales; family Bacteriovoracaceae; genus XYC1-FULL-37-79. Next base: position 5,217 of record MEPW01000013.1, read on the forward strand.
AGAAAAGATCTCCCCCCAAATCTCGTTAAAATGGGACAAAAACTTGTAAAGATCTTCAAAGTCGAAAGAAAGTTTTTTCATATAGAATTTTTTGACCACCATGGGGTTTATACGCCAGTAGAAGTTAATTCCAGACCTCCAGGTGGGCATATTATCGATATGATGAATTATGGTTTGGAAGGAGATCTCTATAAAGCATGGGCCGATATGATCGCTGACAAAAAAGTAACCTTTCAAAACCGAAAATACTTATGCGGTTACTTTGGGCGACAAAATAAAAATTATAAATCAACGCCCGACGATTTATATAAGAAATATCCCAAAGAAATGATCACCTACTTTGTCCCCCCAGCGCTTTACTGGGAAACTATGGGCAAGCATATATATATCTTTAAATCAGAAGTTGAAGGCACCATTTTAAATATCATAAAAGACGGATTGGAAACCATATGAAAGTTGAATACCACAAGTTCTATTCCAAACATCTAGGCGATGATTTTGAAATCAAAGTTTTTGGCAACACCGGAAAACCTGTCATGGTCTTTCCTACCTCGTGTGGCCGCTTTTTTGATTACGAAAACAATGGAATGATTGATCGTATGCATTCCTTTATTGAAAATGGTGAAATTCACGTTATCTGCGTGGACAGCCGAGATCATCTGTCATGGTTTGGGGCCAAAGGCTCGGTCATGGGAGACAATCATCTGAAATATGAACATTGCATTACCAAAGATCTCGTGGCCTTTGCCAAAAACGAACTCAACATTACAGAAAAATTTCTGGCGACTGGCAATAGCTGGGGGGGATTTCATGCCCTGAATTTTTCTTTGAAATTCCCCGAGATTTTTGACAGCGCAATTTCTTTAAGTGGTGCATACCGGGCACAGGATGCTTGCGGAAACTACTATGACCAAAACGTATATTTTAATGATATGCTCGCCTACCTGCCAGGATTACATGACGAAAAAATACTCTCCCAACTTAAAAAAACTTATCTGATTATTTGCCACGGTAGAGGTAGCTACGAAATTCATAATAACGATGCCTGGTCTCTAGCCCAGATTTTAGGTACCAAACAAATAGCCCATTGGTATAGTGTTTGGAGCGAAGCCTATCCACATGATTGGCCTTCTTGGCATAAGCAAATTAGTTTTTTTCTGTATCATTTGCGAGATGGAATTAATCTTCCAGATGGGAACAAAATTATTATCGGCAAAGATAGAGTTATCAATAAATTATAATTTTTTTTCGTCTTCAAAGATCAGATCATTTACTAATTTTCGCAGGTTACTGGTTTCTATTTCACCTTGGCCATTAATCAGGCCATAGTACTTACCATCCGCCTCAGTTCTTTTTGATTTTGCTTTAAAAGGTACTACGGTAATGACCATTTCCACGGGGTCATTGGTAAACAAACAGGTATACATTGGTATATCCACCTCACTATTAAAAACAATATCCGTTTCACTGAGCTTGGTTATTTGAATGCAAACTTGATAATAAAGAATACTACGAGGGTCAGATTCATCTAAATAAACTCTTAGTTCACTCGCCGGTCTATCTCCAGAACCGCGATGGGTAACCGCCACTCCTTGTTTTGATTCAAAAAACAAAACGCTTTTTTTCAAATATAAAAGTTCAATTGGCTTGTTAGAAATGATCGCTGATGGATAATTTAATTTTTTCTTTAGCTCATCTAGGTTGTTCGAATAATTAAAAACAAAAAAGAATGGATGATAAAATTTTTCTTGCTTTATGCGAGTGATAATAAAATGCAATCGGGCAAGTTGACTATCAGGAGCTGGCGAAGTGGTCTGGTCGCCAACATTTGGTTCCAGGTTATCTTTTACCGAATCTATCTCTTCCATTCCCACAATAATTATCGAGGGACGCAATCGATGGATGATATCGGTTTTATCATCAAAGTCAGATTGAATATTAAGCTGAAAGGGCAAACCCAAAATATCTTCGCTGGGATTAATTAGAAAATTCATTTTTTTATCAATAATTAAAACCTGAATTTTACAGGCTAAAGTCTTATCATGATAATCTTCCAGCCATTTATTCAAGGCTTCTGGTCTAATTAAGGCTTCTTCATTAGCTTTATCCAAGGCATGCATTAATTCGTTATTGCGTTCATTTAAATCATACTGCAACTTAGCATCCTTGGGACTACTTGCTAGTTTACTTTCGATTTCATCAATTTTTTTCGCAACTATATCAATTTCTGTGGAATCCATATGATCATATTTAAAATCATAGGCCTTTGGATAATGGTGTTTCAAATCAAAATCATATTCTCCGGCCACAATATAATTAAACGATAGATCTGGATTTAATTTTAGATCAGATATAATTTTAATGGTAGTACCTTTAATAAAACCAAAGCTACTTTCAAAGTGAATATATTTAGAAGTAAGGAATATCAAACGAAACAATGTTTTAGAAATCAGTTCCACACTAGTTTTGGCCAAGGAAAATTCCACATCGCGGGCCACTTCTGGAGAAACGATCGCCATGGTATGGTGGACAATATTGATAGTTTCACTTCCCTTTACAAAATTTAAAAATAATCCCATACCGATACTTTTTAAAAGCATAGTCTTCGAATCAATATTTTCCAGGAGACCAATCGTCAAAATCTTTTTACCGATAAGGTCATTACTTAAAAATCTGGCCAGCTCAAGAAGCTGCTTTCGATGTATGGAATAATCAATAAATACTACATGCGGTGATTCAGATAAAATTTTTGGAATTAATCCGAGAAGCTGGTTTTTATCGTTTTCAAACATTTCCATAAAAACCAGTAACTCAGAAGGATACATTTCTTGAAATCTTTCTTTAATATTTTGATAACAAACCAGATCCTTGCCGATAAAGATAATTTTGCGAGTAATTTTTTGCTTTTGCGGTTGCGCCATATACTAAGATAGTACTGCATGGCCAAACTTTACGCAAACTAGCCGCAATTAATATGCGAGGTGAGTGAAAAATTAATCATTTTTCAATTCTCTTTTAATTTCTTCTTTGATCTCTTTTTTTATATCTTGCATTTGTTTTTTCATTTTATTTACCTCTTCATACAAGGAGGCCACATCCTTTTCAATTTTATTTATTCTTTCATGTTTATTCATGCCTTCCTCCTCAGTGGATTTAGGAATGTCCAGTGCCCAACAAGTCGTAAAAGACATGAACCAAATTGCCATGATTGTTAATAATTTTTTCATCATTTTTTATCCTTTAAAAACTGCTTAGTTACTTCATTAATCTCAGTATAAAATAAATGATCTTTAAATCAAAATTTTAGCATCATAATATAAAATCAATAAGCTATCGTGTAAATTATATTTATTTACCAGTGGCACTTCGCACTGGTTCAATTAGATACCTCGTGTCATAGATAAAATCTCTAATCATTTTGATAAGATATCCACACTTACCTTTGGCATCGAAGTTGTATCTATTGGTGGCATTGGGAACTTGAAAAATGAATTTTCAAGACTTTTCCAGACCTTCGGGCCTTGGTTAAGTTACTACTAAAGTGAGGTTACCTATGAGGATTTTTATAAGTATAGTTTTTATCTTGCTGCTTGGTTTGATAACATTTCACGATGCTAACTCAAGCGAAGTGGTACTGGTTGGATATGATAGAGCAGTGGCCTTTGGACTTAATAATCAGGTGGAGAAAGTAAGAACCACTGACGGTGCTCTATTTGATGTCACCCACTTAAAGAAAAGTGCATCAGCTTTGGCCCAATTACACTCGATTCCTACCGCCCAAGGTGCTGAGCTTGTTGGTGACGAGATTAAAACGTATTTTTATGCCAGTAGCAAACCATCTAGCAAAATGCCGGTTAACAAAAAGCATCCGGATATCGGTTTCTAATTAATTTTCTCCTACACACAAAAAAAGGCTGAGTCAAGAAACTAGACTTGGCCTTTTTTTTTATAGGCCCAGCTCATCACTAATTTCTTGCATGGCCAATAGACAAATAGTCGCAAAATTTTCCAGCGGCAAACCAATTATTTCACATTCCCTTATGATGTCCCGATCTATACTAGCAGCAAAAGCTTTTTCCTTCATGCGCTTTACAATTGATTTAACTTTTACGCTCAAAAGTTTCTTATCTGGATAAACCAAGGTGGTTGCCATGATCAATCCGGTGATCGTTTCACCAGCTGCTAGAGCGTGGTGGAATTTGGTAGTTCGCTTTTTGGTATGAGCGTGTTCGTTGTGAAGTACAATGGCCTCAATAATTTGATCATCCACGCCCATATTTTTTAATATTTTCTCACTTTCAAGTCCATGGATTTTCAAATCCGCATTCGTGATTTCCACATCAAGGTCATGCAAAAGTCCGGCGAGCGCCCATTTCTGTTCATCTTCGCCCAAATGCCGAGCCAGTTTTTTCATTACCGCTTCACTCGCCAGGCAATGCTTTAACATGTTTTCATTTTTAACATAGTCCTTAAGAAGGGCGAAAGCTTTCTCACGCATCATATTCCAATTCCTTTCAGGTATGTGTGTCTTATACTACTTTATATTCTTTCATAATCTGATCAATATAATTCATCACCGAGCGTACATATTTTCTTTTTTCGCTATAGGAACCAGGATAAAAACTGCGCTTAAATCCATAAAGCAACAGATCTTTTAACATCCTCGGGGTAATCGTAAAATTTTCCAAAGCAAGTTTCAATTCGCCAGATACAGTAGTATTAGATACCAATCGATTATCTGTGCAAATACTAGTGGAAATATTTTTTTCCAGCATCTTTTTAAAAGAGTGCTCCTTGATATTTTTAAGGTTTGGATTAGTTTGAAGATTACTGGTTAAACACACTTCAATCGTAATTCTTCTTTCAGCAATATAAGAAGCCAGATCGTCCACATATTTTTGTTTGTTTTCAATATCCTTATCAGTGATTTTATCTTTATCAAATAAATAGTACGCATGCCCCAGTCGGTCTGCGTACAGTTCTGTTATGGCCTGAAAAATACTTTCTGCACCGTAAGCTTCCCCGGCATGCACAGTTTTATGCATAAAATTTTTGTGAACAAAACGGTAAGCATCAATAAAATCTCCGGCCGGATATCCCGCCTCTTGTCCCGCCAGATCAAAAGCGACAATGGGGATACCTCGATCATCCCGGACGCGAATAATCCCTTTAGCAAGCTCTAGTGCCCCCATCTTAATTATATCCATAGGGTGAGAAAATTTATGTAAATCATAAAAATTCGCATAGAAGGGAGAAAAGCTCGCACCAAACATTCTCATCGCACAACAAATTATCCCGTAACTGAATGCCGGCTCTAGCCCCTCCACTACGGATTTTTGGGCATTAAATTCTTTTTTTGCTCTGCTTAGTCCTTTATTAATAGATTCAAGGATAAGCTCCATGGTCATCGTCTTATTATCCATATGCAGTTGGGGAGCAAATCTTATTTCAATATAGCGAACCCCTTCTTGCTGATTATCCACTGCCAGTTCATAAGCCACCCTCTCAAGATTTTCAGGATTTCTAAGCACCGCACAGGTGTACATAAACCCATGTAAATATTCGCCGAGGTCGTTATATTTCTTTTTAAAAACTTTTTCTCTAAGCCCTTCCTCCGTGTAAGCGGGCATCTCAATTTTTTCTTTTTTGGCCAGCTCAATTAGGGTGGGCAGCCTTAAAGAACCATCCAGATGCACATGTAAATCGGTCTTTGGTATTTTTTTTATGAATTCATTATTTAACATTTATAGCTCCTTTTACTATCTTGAAACTCGGTTTTTGATTTCATCCCAATTATTAGTGCTGACAATAGAATTATTTGCTTGCTCCGTGGAACTTATCAAACGATTTATTTGCGTGACCCGTTCTCTACTGGGTGGATGAGTGCTAAATGCATCTACAAATGCGCTGCTTAGCTTATCCCCTTTTTTATACTGAGCCTCCATCTCTAAAAGTTTTTTATAAAAAAGTCCAACATGCTCCTTCGAATACTGGGCATTAATCGCATAATTAAAACCTTCTCGATCGGCTTGCATTTCATCCCTTTGGGAATTTTTCATAAAAGTATATTTTCTCACTAAAAGCCCTCCGGCACCTCCGGCAACGAGTCCACCGATACTGGCTTTTTGGACACATTTTTTATCACCTTTTTTACAAATCAATTTACCAACCCCAATACCGGCCAACCCACCTCCAACCGCACCAATGGTTCCATAAATGATATCCTTATTTTGGCCTTTCTGTTGAGCGTACATCCTTTTAGCGGTATGTCGATTGGTGACGTGAGCAATCTCATGGCCTATAACCCCTGCTAACTCAGCTTCGGATTCAGCCACTTTAATAAGTCCACTGGTAATAAAAATATTTCCGGCGGGAAGAGCAAAAGCATTTATTTGCTCGCTGCTAACCACCGTAAACGAATATTCATAAGGGTTGTTGTCCAGATTATTGGCCATGACAATTTTTTCACCAATAGTAGTCACATAACGCTGCAATTTTTGATCGGGATGGGGAGGATACTCCTTACTCATTTCTGGAAGTACACTTTTAGTCATTTGAATTTCATCTTGCAAGGTAAGAGTAGTTTCCTGATAATCACTTTCACGGGTTATGTCAGTAGAACCGCACGCATAACATAACCATAAGATCATTAAAAAACCTAAATTCAAAAAAGATCTATCCATAAATCTCCTTTTATATTTTTATATAATACTACTATAACCACTACATTATAAGTGATTAAAAAATCAATACCCGATAATTCTACTCAATATTTAAAAGTCTCTCGTATAATTTTTTGTAGTCCATATCATCATTTAAAAGATACGACACAAATTGATTAGATTGATTAACCATTTTAAGGGCACTAAATTCTTGGGATAAATCTACATCCTTGGCCTTTTTCCCAACCACTGAGAGAATCATGCCGGTTGGTTCCTTGTTAGTGGTAAAACCTATAATCGGCCGGTTTAAGCTGGAGACACTTCTAATCCAAGTTCCCTCACCGTTTGGATCTTTGGTAGAACCTACAAAGATTGGGATTTTTTTAGCTTTCACAGGTTCCATGGTGCGCTCAAACAAAACTCTGGCCCCTAGTTTAGCAAAGGTTTCAGCCTCTTCGTAACTAAGCTCAGAAATCGTTTGCGCATCAGCGACCAATTTAGGATCACAAACTTTAACTCCATTTACATCGGTCCAAATAAAATATTGGTGGGCACTTAAAACGCAGGCTAAAATAGATCCAGTATAGTCAGATCCTTCTCTTCCAAGTGTCGTCGTATGACCCAGGCTATCCTTACCAATAAACCCTTGGGTCACAATAATATTATCCTTGACCAAAAGTGGTTTTAATTTCTCTTGCGCCAGCATATGAGTCTTTTGAAAATCAGGATCAGCGCTCTGGTAAGCAGAGTCGGTAATGAGCACATCTCTTATATCAAAGCAGACCGCTTTAACTTTTTCGCCCAGACTATAATTCAAACTGGCGGTAAATAAAACTGAAGATAACCTCTCCCCGATACTATAGAGTGCATCCATGAGCGAAGGGGAACATTCACTTTTATTTTGCAGAATCAAAGAGTATCCGCGGGCTTCGTTATAAAGCTTAGTCAAATCTGCTTTAACCTGCTCATAAATAAACAAATCGCGGGCCATGGTATCATGCCGACTAGTTAAAATCTTAAACTGATAATTAAGGTAATCATGATCCCCTTTGATGGAGGCACGGGCAATATCTTCCAGCATATTGGTAGTATTCCACGTAGCACTAATCACCACGATGGTCGGACGAGCCAGCTTTTTAACAATGTCTACACAATACATCATGGAAGCCGCATCTTTAACACTGCTTCCGCCAAATTTGGAAACAATTAACCCCGCACTCATTAGTCCCTCTTAAGTTTTTTATAGGAAAAACGCTCTTTATCAAAAGCCTTATCTCCCAGTCTTTTCTTTTTATCTTCTTCGTATTCTGTAAAATTGCCATCAAACCAGCACACTCTTGAATTGCCTTCAAACGCCAGAATATGGGTGGCAATTCTATCTAGAAAAAATCTATCGTGGCTAATAACCACAGCACATCCGGGAAACTCCAAAAGAGCATCTTCCAAGGCCCGCAGCGTGTTTACATCTAAATCGTTGGTAGGTTCATCCAATAATAATACGTTACTTTCTTGTTTTAACATTTTAGCCAGGTGAACCCGGTTGCGCTCTCCACCTGATAATTCTTCCACTTTTTTAAGATGATCCTCACCTGATAAATTAAATTTTCCAACATAAGCTCGGGCATTGATCTCCCTATTTCCAATCTTGATAATTTCGAGTCCATCGCTGATCACTTCCAAAACCGTCTTGCCGCTAGTTAAATCCCTACCTTGATCTACGTAAGAAAGTTTTACCGTCTCTCCGATTTTAAATTCACCCTTGTCAGCTTTTTCCTCTCCGGTAATCATTTTAAAAAGCGTAGTTTTACCAGTGCCGTTGGCACCAATGATTCCGACAATTCCTCCAGGAGGAAGCATAAAATTCAAATTTTCATAAAGTAATTTATCACCAAAGGCCTTCGCAACATTTTTGGCTTCAATAACAACCTTCCCAAGACGCGGACCAGGAGCAATAAATATTTCGGAAGTTTCATTTCTTTTTTCCGTACTTTCTTTTAGCATTTGTTCGTAATTGTTAATTCTGGCCTTGCCTTTAGCATGTCTGGCCTTGGGAGAACTTTGAATCCATTCCAATTCTTTTTTCAAAACTTTTTGGCGATTGGATTCATGCTTTTCTTCGAGTGACAGTCTCTTGGTTTTTTGTTCCAACCAGGAGGTATAATTACCCTGAAATGGTATCCCATGCCCCCTATCCAACTCTAAAATCCATCCGGCTACATTATCTAGAAAATATCGATCGTGGGTGACGGCAATGACAGTCCCTTTGTATTGTTGTAAGTGACGCTCCAACCACCAAACAGTTTCCGCATCCAAATGATTAGTGGGTTCATCTAAGAGAAGGATGTCTGGCTCTTTCAAAAGCAAGCGGCATAAAGCGACTCTTCTTTTTTCACCTCCAGATAAGGTGCTGACCAATTGATTGCCAGGAGGACAGCAAAGCGCATCCATCGCCAGTGCCAGCCGACTCTCCAAGTCCCATGCATTTTTACTATCGAGTTCATCTTGAAGCTTGGCCTGACGATTCATGAGTTTTTCCATTTCAGCATCACTCATGGGTTCTGCAAATTTGTCATTCACTTCATCAAATTCTTTTAAGAGGCCAACTATTTCGCATGCCCCTTCTTTGACAATATCCAAAACTGTTTTTTCCCCATCCAACTTGGGCTCTTGTTCCAAATATCCGACGGTATAACCTTTGGATATGGAAGTTTCACCAAGGTGATCGTGGTCAATTCCGGCCATAATTTTTAAAAGGGTACTTTTTCCGGAACCATTAAGTCCCAAAACTCCGATCTTGGCGCCGTAAAAATAAGACAGCGAAATATCCTTAAGCACATGTTTTTGTCTATAAACCTTTCCGACTCGATTCATAGAATAAATAATTTGCTTATCATATTGCATAAAAACTCCCTAAATTTGACCATTGAATTCTGGGTACTAAGTTATTATAAATTAGGCAACTACGCTATTAGAAACAAACTAAAAAGCGTAAAAAGGTAGATAAAATAGGCTGACAAAAAGAAAAGACATAATATCACAAATTTTAAAAGACCCAAAAATTTCAAAAACTGCTCAAAGCGCTCCTCTTGTAAGAAATAAATTTCTTCAATCAGACCAGCTAAATCGGATTTTATCTGATGACCATTATTTTTATATGCATCCACTAGCCCTTTTAATTTTTTGTTTACAATCCCAAAATTTTTATCCGTCAATTGATCAATCGCTTCAAAACCGGAATGATGCAAAACCTTGCTAGAAGGAAGTCCCACTTCGATAAGTGACATCATAAAAAACAAAACCTTAAAATAGATTTCAAAAATTTTAAATTGTTTAATTTTGTGTAAGCGATAAATAACGCAGTAAAAGACTATGCCTAGGATTTGGAGTCCCAGAATGATTATTTTGGTCAACCAAGAAGAATCAAGGTTAACCATTTTATAAACCATAAATGAAAAAAGCCAAGTGATGACTGAGACAAACAAAAACTGAGCGATGCCACCCATTAATTCATTCTGGATTTTTTTTTCAAATTGAAAATCTTTTTTTATACCACCTTGAATGGGAACTAAAATCTTGGTCAGGGAGATTCCAAATTGTCTCTTATAAGTAAGCAGTGCTTCCAGAAGGCTGGTATAAAATTTATAGCTATGCAGTTCAATTGGTGAACCAACCTTCCCTACATTTAATTCCGAAGCAAGCATGGTCAACTTAAAAAGGAGCAGCTCACCTTTGTAAACACTGGATAATTGTTTAAACTGCCAGGTATATTTTAAAAACTGGGTATATTTTTGTCTCAATTGATCATACCAGAACTCCCACAGATGATCTGGCATCAAGAACAAAAACAAATAAAAACAAACCAAAATACTAAAGTAAATAATCATATGCAATTGTTAGCAATAATTATGCCTGCTGATTTAAACCAACAATCATGTTAAAATTTTTAAATAATTTTAAAAAGAAGGAAAGGTTTGTGAAAGCTTATATTATTTTTTTTCTCGTGATTTCGCCGGCGATCTTTGGCAATAGTGTTCCAGATTCAACCTCTGCTACAGTCCAGGCTGCACAAAGCTCTTATATCGATGGTGCTGTTCAAGGGATGAATTGCATTAGAGGTGATGGAACCACACCTCCCGATTTAGGAACCCAAGCCGTGGGCTCCCATTTAGCTAATTCCAGCGATGTAAATTTTAGATCTCAAGCGGCGCAAGATATGGCCACCCTGCAAAAACAATATGACAGCCTAAACCACAAACAAAGTGGTGGAGTTGAAACGCAAAAAAAATTACTCCTCAGAATGAAATCACTGCTTCAGCAAGAGATCGAGGAAAAAGAAGGATCAATGGCCATTTTGAATCTAGCGGAAACCAAAGATGTAGCAGATGCCGTGGTAAAGCTGGAAAGTATGCAAACCTGCAGAGCAGCTATAACCAAAGAATATAATGAAATGATCAGTCTTTATAACGATCAAATCCGATTGTATTCCACCGCGGGAGCCTATCTGGCTGAAGAGCAAATAAAAAAAGAAGATGGTTATGTAAAAACTAATAAAGCTTTTGAAATTGTCGAAAATCCAGAAACTTCCTGGGTAAGTGTAGATGAGGTAGTAAAGGCTGCAAGCCCGGTGATAGAAAAACTGGGAAAGACTTCCATTACCAACACGAATTCGACTAACGAAATCCCCCAAATTGTAAAAGTTAAATGGGCCTGCGCTAGCGGACTCAGACTAAGTATGGGGCTACTGGATCGCCCCTTTACTGAAGGCGGCACCAACTCCATTGACCAAGCTTTAACTAGATATAAAAAACATTCACAAATGGTGAACTCTCTTTTGGTAGGATGTGAAACAATGATCACTCATAACCTTACAGGGGCCCCCAAAGATGTTGCAAAATTTTGTGCTGACTTTATTAAAAACGAAGAAGAAGTCATTGCCGCCTGTCCCCCTTCAGACCAAAGTGTGGAAAATTTGAAACTCCTGGGTAAAGATGTCACCCAGGATATAAACCAAAGTCACGCCCATACATCCGCCGCTATCGCCAATGCCCAATATGGCGAAGATAATAAAAATCAAACTATGCCTGAAGAGCGAGCCGCTCAAATTGCAGCAAAAATGGCACTTTTACAACAAAGTATTAATGTCTCACAAGGAACCATAAAAAAAATTGATCAGGACTTACTTAAAATAGAGCAATTACAAAATGAAACTAAAGGTAAAATCAGTTTTATAAACCTCTTGTTCAAAAAATTGAAAATGGGATTGCATTCCCTCATCTCCGTATCCTATGCCAAGGAAAAAAGAACCATGCAACTTACCACCAACCAAAAACCGCTCGGTTGTATCTTCCAAGGTCCGCAAAAAGGCAAGTGTTCCTCTTTCCAAACACTCTGGGAAAACCCCGGTCCTGGACAAAAAATACTGGGAAACCGTTTGGATAAAAGTATTCAAGCATCCATTCATTTAGGTGATTTGATGCAAACCAAACCTTATCTAGATGAAAAGGGATTTCAATATATTGATGAACTCATCAAGGAAAACGCGAATGTTACGCAAACCAAGAACCAATTGGTGGCAAGGCTTGATAATCTTTACCAGAAAGAAGGTTTCATAAATGTCACTCACGCTAAAAAAACCCAAAGTGTTTTAAGCCGATGGCAAAAAGTCACTCAGGAAGTGCTGACCAAGCTTGGCAAGAGTGTGCATTTTGATATCAATTATGCCGATCCCCTAGAAACCGCCGCCATGGTGAGAAAAAGCCAAACTAACAATCCTCTTCCTTCAACTAATGATGAAAAAGTCCCACGTAAATCTCTCATGGAGACCTATGAGGACATGAAAGACGCTAGTGCTGATGATATCAATACCATCAAAGATATTTCGATTTTTGAAACTATCTCCAAAAAGTATTTACAAAAACTCAATGAGTTTTAAAACTGCTCAAGCACCAGACTGATATTCATAGTGGCAGGATAAAGTTCCCCCGTATAAGTTGCTCCCAATTGGGTAAGTTCAGAAGGGCTAAAATAAGTAGGTGCCCGTTTTAGTTGTTTTAAAGCAATATGCGCGGTTATGATTGCCAATTCATTTTGATCCAATAAAGTTATCCGTAGAACGTGGGGAGTTTTCGCAAAAAAAGAAGAACTACAACTCTTTTTTTGATTGGATACTAAAAATGCTTCCCGATATCCAGAAGAATTTGTCTCAGACATGCTCTCAAGCTCCTCTTTTTCCTCCCACTCCTGCGCATTAAACTGATCAAATTCAAAATTCTTAAAAAAATCAGCATCATTAATCAGAATTTTTTTGAGGTCTTTCACATAAAGCTCATAGGTATAGTAACCGGAAAAAAGCTTATACTGTTTGATCGTAGGTATAGACACTTTTCTAGTTTGCAATAAGTTGATACTGAAAAGTTCTTCATTATGTTGGTTATAGCGAACTATTTTAAAATCCAAAAAAAGTGGGCCTTTTATATATTTTTGGCTCCCTTCCAGTTTTACCCAGTTCCACTTGATGAATAATTTTTCCAAATTTTGGATACCCCAACAAGGATTTTGGAACAAGAAAGTTTGGTCAGCTGTTTCATTTTCCGTCGTTCCTTTCGAATTTATGGTGCAGGCACCTATAGAAAACCAAATTGCTAGGATAATGACGATCGTTTTCATAAATCTTTTTCCTTAAAAAAAGTCTTGGGGGATAAATCATAGCAAAAAAAACGTTATTGCACACATTGAACATCATTTTTATTTACGAATCAAATTTTGAAAAATATGATTAGATTTTCCATCTTGGAGCAGTAAATGAATCAGCCTTCCCCTATAGATCAATTAGACACCAAAAACACTCTTTTATTTGAATGTGCTTGGGAAGTTTGCAACCAGGTAGGTGGCATTTACACCGTTATCAGATCCAAATCTCAGGCCATTGTTGATAAATGGAATAAAAACTACACCGTAATCGGGCCTTATTTATCCCCCATAGTTTTAAATGAATTTGAATTGTTAGATCTGCCTCGGGGGCCTGTGGGTGAAGTCTTAAAAATTATGAGGGATTCGGGTTTTGAGGTTCATTTTGGAAGATGGCTGGTAGCCGGTAGCCCCTATGCCATACTATTTAACCCAAACAGCATCATGAATCAACTTGGCAGTATTAAATACTTTCTGTGGGATCATCACCAAATTCCCACTAGAGATACCGATCTCATCAATCGAGTGATTTGTTTTGGCGAATTGCTGCGGGTGTTTTTTTATCACTTGGATAAAAGAATACCCCCTAAAGCAAATGTTATCGCACATTTTCATGAATGGATGGCCGGCACGGCTATCCCCGGTATGAGAAGAAATAATCTCAAAACCAGGATTGTCTTCACCACCCATGCCACCATTCTTGGCCGATATCTGGCCATGAATAAGCATCCCTTTTATGAAAGGCTTCCCTACTTTAGGTGGGAACAAGAAGCCAAGGAATATGATATTGAAACCGAAGTGCACATTGAACGAGCCGCTGCTCACGGCTGTCATCTGCTATCTACAGTATCTGAAGTCACCGCTCGAGAATGTGCCAAATTGCTTGACCGCGAGCCAGATATTATTTTGCCCAATGGTCTCAATATAGAAAAATTTAGTACTCCTCATGAATTTCAAGTGGTGCATAATGAATATAAAAAGAAAATCCATCAATTTGTGATGGGACACTTTTTTTCCTCCTACTCTTTTGATTTGGATAACACGCTTTATTTTTTTACCTCTGGAAGATATGAATATACCAACAAAGGTTTTGATTTAACCATTGAAGCCCTCGCAAGACTTAACTACAAAATGCAATATGATAACATTGATAAAACCGTAGTGATGTTTATCATAACTCCCAGACCATATCATAATATCAATCCCACTGTTTATAAATCCCAGATGCTGCTTGATAAACTAGATAAAACTTGTGAGATGATTCAAGAGATAGTGGGTGATCGGCTATTCTTCGAAAGTATCAGTAACAAAAATACGAAAATACCAGACCTCAATGCCTTTATCCCTGAATATTGGAAGCTTAGATTTCGCAGAACCATTTTATCCTGGCAAACCCAAGAGCTACCACTAATTGTCACCCATGATTTAGTCCAACCGGAAAAAGATGAAATCTTAAATTTCCTGGATGCCAGTCGCCTCGTAAACAATGCTCATGATAAAGTTAAAGTCATTTATCATCCAGAATTTATTTCTACTATCAGTCCTATTAACAAACTTGAATATGAACAATTCGTAAAAGGATGTCATCTTGGAATTTTCCCAAGCTACTACGAACCTTGGGGATATACTCCGCTTGAATGCATGGCCCGTGGTATCCCAGCAGTCACCAGTGACTTGAGTGGTTTTGGTGATTACGTTTTAAAAACTGTTCCAGACTCCCATGACCATGGCATCTACGTTATTAATCGATCAACTCAAAGTTTTAGCGAGAGTGCTGAAGAGCTGGCCAATCAATTATTTGAATTCACCAAAATGTCCAGAGGGGAAAGAGTTCGACAACGTTATCGGGTGGAAAGTATTGCCGAAGATTTTGATTGGAAATATTTAAGTGAGTATTATAATCGTGCCTACTCACTAGTTTTAATTGATTAAAATCAACAAAAGATATAATTTTTCCAAATAGGCTCAAAGAGTCATCATCTTGTAAGAAGTTTAAAGTATTTTTTCCAAGCATAAAATTCAAAATATTTTATCATTAGATCTATGAACATAAGAAATATAATCAAGGATGACTGTATGAAATTTATTTTATTTATTACCCTACTAATCAGCTTTAACTCGCTCGCCTCCGATTACATAGTTAAAGTTAAAACCGGTGCCAAGCTAAACACTAAATCAAATTTAATAAGACTTAACACCAGTTTCGGTGATTTCTATAAACTCTCCGGCGATCAAAAATCTGATTTAAAAAACTTAAAAAATGATCCAGCCGTTTTATATATTGAACCAAACTATACTTACCAAATAAGTCCAATTGAAGTGTCACAAAAATCTACCGAACCATCCTTTGACAAGCAATGGGGACTTTTAAACACTGGCGCAAATTCTGGCGGTTATTTTAGCGCTGGAATCGCAGGCCGAGATATCAATGCGGTTAACGCTTGGAAAATCACCACCGGTAGTGATGAAGTAAAAATTGCGGTTATCGACACTGGAGTTGATTTCACCCATCCAGATTTGAAAAATAATATATGGGTAAATGAAGCAGAACAAAATGGAAAAGCCGGCGTAGATGATGACAATAACGGTTATGTGGATGATATTCACGGATACGATTTTGCTAACAAAGATGGCAATCCCATTGATGATCACGGACATGGCACCCATTGCGCTGGTATAATTGGAGCGTCTCATAATGGTATCGGGGTAGCCGGGGTTATGAGCAATGTAAAAATTGTGGCGCTTAAATTCTTAACTGGCAGTGGAAGCGGTACTACTGAAGATGCGATTTTAGCAATTGATTACGCTATCAAAGCCGGAGTTGATGTCATGAGTAACTCTTGGGGAGGAGGAGACGAATCTTTGGCCCTTAAAGATGCTATTCTCGCAGCTAATGAAGCCGGCATTTTCTTTGTAGCAGCAGCAGGAAACGAATCCAATAACAATGACACTACCGCATCTTTTCCGGCCAATTATAAAATTGACAACGTTATCTCAGTTGGTTCCATGGATGGCAGAGGCAAACGATCAAGTTTTTCTAACTATGGTGCAAACTCAGTGCACGTTTTTGCTCCAGGTAGTAACATCTACTCGACCTTTAAAAGCAATTCCTATAAATCATTATCAGGAACTTCAATGGCCTGTCCGTTTGTAAGTGGGATTCTCGGACTTTTAAAAAGCCATGACTCATACCTGTCAATACTTGAGGGAAAAGAACGATTAATCAACAATTCTGTTTCTAGTACTGATTTGCAATCAAGCGTAGCTAAGGGCTGGGTTGACGCATTTAAAGCTTTAAATAATTAAGATAATTAATTAGATAAAAAATTGTTTTTTTAATGAAGGCCTCTTTTTAAATGAGGCCTTCTTTATTACAATACTTAGGATATAATATGTATTGGACATTTCGTAATTGGAGCATTGAATGAGCAAATTTAAAATTCAAGAAAAAATAAAAGATAACCAGCACATACTTTACCTTAACGGAAAAATTGATGAAGATTCGGATTTTTCCATTTTGAACTTAAAACAACAACAAATCATTATTTTTAATTTGGAAGGAGTCACGGGTATCAACTCCTGTGGAATAAGAGAATGGATTAATCTCATGAAAGCCATTCCCGCTAACTCCAAAGTTTATTTTGTAAAATGTGATCGGGCCATGATCGACCAGGCCAATATGATTGAAGGTTTTTTCCCTCCCAACTCTTTCGTAAAAAGCTTTTTCATTCCCTACTACTGCGAGCATTGTGATGAACAAAGTAATATTTTGTGTGAACGAAAATCTGAAGCAGACAAAAATCCCGCCTATACCCAGACATCATCTTGTAAAAATTGCCAGAAAGATGCAGAAATTGACATTATTGAAACCAAGTATTTTAAATTTTTAAAGAAAAATTAAAAAAATATTTTCATCTTCTAATTTTATCTAAAATTTCAAATTCAATATTTTTCTCAATACGAGGTGCTGGGGGTCTAGCGTTGTCGATTTTTATAAAATTGAGTTTTGGTTTTTCTTTGGTTTCATCACTTTTTTCAGGATAAACCGTCCAAACATAAGTTCCAGTTTGCGCCAAATTAAGTGAGACTTCTAGTGCAGAGGTTGCCAGTTTTTCTTTTAACACTCCTTTTTTTCCATCTTTTTTAAACAATTTAAAGGTGTACATAGAATCATCCACCACTTCTTCACCCTGAGCGTTTTTTTTCTTCCAACTAAACTTCACATCCTTGGATCCATTAAAAGGGATTTGAATATAGGTTCCACTAAAAGGTTTAAAATCGGCCAGAATAATTTCGGATAAAATTTTATTTTCTTGCACGTAGAAATACTGTTTTTCACAGGTTATCTCGGTATCACCATCGACTCCAATTACTTGCCATACATAACCTCCGGAAACTAAATTTTTTGTAAATTCCGTTTGGGAAATCTGATCAAATCTTTGCAAAGTTTTTTCTCCCATTTTACTAATCGCTACTGCATAACGAGAAAAAGGTTTTTTACTGGTCCAACTAAATTTGATTTTTTCTCCGCGATTAATCAACAGTTTTTCACCGCCCACCGGATACACCGGAGTGATAAAGGTTTCCTTTTCCTTAATTAAATTCACGTCACCAAAAATGACGGTTTTTCTAGAATCCAGTTCAATGGCCCCTTTAGCACTTTTCGTGTCGTCAAATTTGATCATACCTTTCATAACTTTTAGTGATTCGCTATTTCCTTTGCCGAGCTTTTCCATCCGCACCACCGAATCGTCTGCCATATTATTAATCAAAGCACCTCCGGCCTTGAGTCCAGTTTCACCTGCTTGTTTTTGCATGATAACGTCTACCACACCCTGACGAAGATTAAGATCCATCACCCCCGCACTTTCGCTTAAGATAAGTAATGTATTAGGAGCAACAAAAATTTTTACATTAGCATTAGTTACGACAATAGTTGAGGAATTATCTCCGGTAAATATCATATCCTTGGTAGCCAGCGGAGCCCCTTTATAAGAATCCTCCCAGCTTAAATTCATATGATTTTTGTGTCTGACTTCGTTGTTAATTTCCAAAATAGTGGCAACTTTCACACTATCATGTTCTCTACTTGATTTTTTTTTGGCATAAAATAATTCGTATCCGCAGTAAGCTGATAGCATTAGAGCAAATATGAATAAAAAAACATCTCGCATAAAACTTATTTCAATTTTTCTTATTTGTTATATAATGATTATAATTATATCCTAAAATAAAAATGTCCTGTTTGATTTTTGGGTTGGCAATTTTTACCATTGGGCATTTTTAAGAGGAACAACCACCATGGGTGAAAGCTCGGAACTATTATTTAAAACGAGAGTATGGCTATCTCTGCGTACCAAACTGCTCTTTTTATTCGTTATCCTGCTGGCATCCACCATTGGCGCCAATATCCATTACTCCACCTCTTTTTTTATTTCTGACAAGACAGCTTACATATACGAAACCGGCCTTAATAAAAGCCAAATCCTGGCCAGTCGCTTAAATGAAATTATTTTAAGAATTGTGGATAACTCCATAACTTTGGGAAATGTTCTAAGCACCACTGGCACTACCAACGTCAACATTGAATTATCAGACGACATGCTCGCTTTGATATTACTTAAAAACGAAGATGGCGAATTCAAACTGGACAAGATCAAAATCAATGACAAACAAATGGATAAACTAAGCAAGCAATATGAAATTGACGCCGATCTTTTTATCAAAAAAGTCATCAGCAGCTTTGAAGCTGTTAAAAATAATAATAAGAAAGTCAATATCATCTCTCTTTTAAAAGACCACCTTATACCGGCAGTCGCCATCGGTATCAAAAAAGATGAACAATCCTATTTTCTAAATATTTCCAACATCGCCCCCATTATCACCGACATGGAATCCGATGCCCTTTATACCAACACCATCATTGACATCGAAGGCCAGCCACTTTTTAGCAATCTAGAAGATAATAAACGCCTACACGAAGAAAAATATATTCGAGATATTATAAACTCAGATGTAAAAAACGGTTCCCGAAAAGTTACAACTAACGCCCATGAAGAAAAACTGGTCTCTTTTAGTAAAATTCCATCCCTTGATTTGATTTTATTATCAGAAATCAACTCCACCAAGGCCTTTAAAATTGTTGATGAATTAAAATACAAAAGCATTCTTTTTGGTCTTTTTATTTTAGGTATTGCAATGGGACTTGTAATTGTTTTATCAAAAACTATAACTAGTCCCATGAAAAAACTGGTTCAAGGGATCACGAGTATTTCCAAAGGCGATTTCTCCACCAGGGTAAAGATCTTTTCACTAGATGAGACGAGAATACTGGCAGCTGCCTTTAACTATATGGCAGAGCGAATAACGGAATTGATTAAAGAGATGGTGGAAAAAGCCCGCCTGGAAAAAGAAGTAGAAAATGCCAAAGTTATTCAAGATACACTTTTTCCCCCTACAAATCAGGTTATTGAAACTGTCAAAATCCATGGGCTTTACAAATCCGCCAGTGAGTGTAACGGAGACTGGTGGTATTATGAACAAATTGGTCGAGACCTCTATTTTTTTATCGGCGATGCTACAGGGCACGGGGTACCAGCAGCGCTGCTTACAGCTTCAGTGCGCGCGACTCTGGCAACCCTATCAAATATGAATATTCCTCTTTCTCCCGCTACGATTATGAAAAGTATGAATCATTCAGTCTATAGCACTTCCAAAGGGCAGATATACATGACTTTTTTTATTGGTCGTTATAATTTTGAGACCCGCAACTTCACTTACAGTAATGCCAGTCATAATTCTCCCTACCAAATTCCTCTTTCAAAAGAGGACACTACCCTTGCCCAGATTACTCCCTTTGATGAAGTTTGCGACCCTCGTCTGGGAGAATCTATGGAGCACGAATTCAAAGAAGCTTCGACGACGCTTTCTAAAAACGATGTTGTTTTATTATATACTGATGGCATCGTGGAAGTTGAAAACGAAAATAATCGACAACTTGGTGAAAAGAAGTTTATGCAAATAGTTCTCGATTCACTTAATAAGAATAAAGGCTCTTTAAAAGATTGCGTTGAATCCGTGCGCAAAGAAGTTTATGATTATAAAGGCGTTAATAATTTTGACGATGATATTACTTATTACTTTGGATATTTTGGTTAAAAACTATGAACTATAATATTTTCAACAATCTTTTAGAATCCATCGTCGTCGTCGATCAAAATTTTAACGTAGTTTATGCTAACGAAGCCTTTTCCCTGCTTATTAATTTACCGCTGAGGCGAATTTTAAAAAACAAAAAGTTTTTCGAAATAATGAATACCGATGACTCACTTTTACAAAACATCGATGAATTACATAAGGTTCTTGATTCCACCCCCTATAAAGAAATCACTTTCACCTCCCCTCAAGGCCAAGTTGGAACTATTCAATACAGTTTACAAAAGTTAGAGGCTAAAAGTGAAAACCATTGGCTCTTTTTTTTCAGAGATGTCACTTTAGAGCAACAACTGCAGCGAAAATACAAAAGAGAATTATCCGAAAAGGAAACCCTGATCGACAAGCTGAGAAACTCTCTACTGGAAACAGAATTTCGCTATAAAATCAATGAAATTACCAGTTCATGTTTTGATGTCAATGAAGTGATAAATTCCCTAACTTCGATTTTCAAAGATTTGTTCCTCTGTGAGAATTCCGCTTCAATTATTTTTGATCAAAAAAATATCACCGTCCATCTGGCCAGTGGTGAAAAAAATGTCTTCAAACAAGATGATTTTAGTTTTTTTGAAACCTATGATTTCAATAATTACAAGCTTAACGACCAGTTAATAATTAGACTTAAAAAATGGCTAAACTGGAACGATCTGGCTTCACAGGTCTATTATGTTCCATTAAAATCCCAAAAAAATGTCATGGGGATGTTAATATTCTATAAACCCAAAATTGCTAATTTCAATGAAGAAAAACTTTGTGAAATGCTTAAATCCATCCAAGAACATATTTCGTTGGTGCTGGATAACTTTTTATTATACGAAAAATCTGTCCGGGATGGACTGACCAACTTATATAATGTTCGGTATTTTAAATCTTCCCTATTAAAGGAATTAAAACGCACGAGAAGACACGAGCATAGCTGTTCGCTGATCATGATAGATATTGATTTTTTTAAAAAAATTAATGATAGCCATGGGCATCCCACCGGAGACAGTGTCCTTCGCAAAGTTTCGGATATTTTTCTCGATTGCACCAGAGAAACTGATATTGTCTCCCGCTGTGGTGGCGAAGAATTTTCCATTATACTGCCAGAAACCCCCACCGAGGGTGCTTTAATTGTGGCCGAAAAAATCAGAAAAACCACTGAAGAAACCAAATTTTATTCCAACGCCAACGTTCAAATTTCGGTTACCTTGAGTTTGGGTATCGCCACCTTCCCGGAAGATGCCGATGTAATAGAAAGTTTAACAGATAAAGCTGATCAAGCTCTGTACCATGCTAAACACAGTGGTAGAAACCAGGTCGTTATGTATTCTGCCGTTGAAAAAAAAGAACTACCTTAGAACTATATGAAAATTCTTCGGATACGTGGCCAGCATTTTGGTGGGAATTCGATAAGGTATAACGCTAAAGAAAGTGCAAAAATTGTCTTTTGAAACTAATGCTCCCATGCTGATGGATCTATCCCAGACCAAACGCAAACCTATTCCCGCGCCCTTGTTCGCATCATTTCTGATCGCATCGGCAATACCAACTTCATAGGTTGTTTTGATACATTTTAACATGGACAGTGGATTGAATGTCCCAAAGGGATCCATACATTCAATAAAGACATGTTCTGCCCCATATGCAATTCTAATCATTCCTTTATTTACAAATTTAAAGACATCATCCTTGGTATTAGACCGATGACCTTCCCAACCTTTCATCTTACCAAGCGGTGAATTAAAAATTGCGTTGGTAAAAAATTCATCAATGACGAAGGGAATGACATTTCTGACTATTTCATTTTTCGGGAGCGCTCCCGAAAAAATCTCATAAGCATTCATGATTTTATCCCAGTCACTTTTTTTATGAAAGGGAATCTCCATGCTGTTTTCAAATTGATAAAGATTAAAGGGCCTTTTTTTCATACTATCAACTAACCCATCAACTTTGATATCCAGTTTACTATCTAGCATGGTTAAACTTAAAAGCAGTTCATCTAACAGACATGCTGATGCTTTGCTTACGATATGCCATAATTCATTTTTGGCAGCATAAAAGATCAAATCTTTTTCGTTAGTTGTTTCAGTTATTCCTATTATTTGAGGAGATTCAAAAATTTCCCGGGTGTTTTTTTCAATCTCAATAATTTCCACACCGTCTAGCATATAACCTGCCAGATTTTCTGGTAGTGTAAAATGAGTTTTAAGATCTTTTTCTTCCATACTATTATTTTACCCCCCTTTTGCAATTGGGCCAGAGGAAAAATCATTAACTGAACTGTAAAAATGGGGAGGTAAGCTTTTTTCAAAATTATCCTTGATAAACGCTCAGTTTTAGATGTCCTTTAAATTTTATCTCTGAAATATTAATAAATTAGTTAGTACTTGATGGTGCACCCATATGGTTTTACTTGTCCAATAGGTAGAGGCTTCCCATCCTTGATAGCCTCGATAATTTTTTCAACATAATTAGTTGCTTTGGGAATATCATCAATATTTGTAGTTGGAAAATTATCAATCGCTCCCATATAAACTAACTTGCCCTGATTAAAAACAAACATATGTGGAGTAGTCTTGGCCCCGTAGTAACGACCAAATTTTCCAGTGGGATCAAGCAAAAGATACCTAGATTCCATTTTTTCTTTTTTATACATGGCCATTGCCGCACGACTATCTTCTAAATATCCTTGCTCCCCTTTATTGGATGATACAACTGTCAACCACACCACTTCATTGGCATATTTCTTTTGCATAGTTTGCATATTCATCGAATCATAATGTTTTCTAACAAACGGACAGCCTTCATTAAACCACTCCAGGACGATTGTTTTATCTTTGTATTGAGCAAGGTCAATCAGTTCGCCCTTGTGTCCAATAAGTGTCTCGCTCTTGAAATCGTCACCTAAATTTATAGCGTAAGTTATTTCAATCTGCATAAATAGAACTATAATTAGCAAAGTTTTCATATGATCACTCCGTATTTTAAATTGATAAATTGGTGAGTGAAATTTAGAAGTATGTCTTTACAGAAAGCAAAAAATCAATAAATTAAATTGCAGATAGAGGTATTGATCAAGCTTAATTTTATTGATTGAGATTAATGATTTCAAGACCATTATCATCATCAGCTAACAACACATATCCACCGGACAAAGCCACCCCATAAGCGGTTCCGATAGTATCATAGCTTACAACCAGACTTGGGCTGGCCGGATTACTTATATCCACCACTACCAAACCATAGGAGGAATCAGCCACGTAAGCATAATTTCCAGACACCTCTACTGCGTAAGCAGATCCGGCTGTATTATAATTTCCAACCAGACTTGGGCTAGCCGAATTACTTATATCGACTACCACCAATCCGTTAGTATCATCTGCCACGTAAGCATAATCTCCAGAGACAGCTACTCCGTAAGCAGATCCGACAGTATTATAATTTCCGACCAAACTTGGGCTTGCAGGATTACTAATATCGACTACCACCAATCCGTTAGTATCATCAGCCACGTAAGCATAATCTCCAGAGACAGCTACATCATAAGAATTGCCAACCGTATTATAACTTCCGACATGACTTGGACTTACTGGATTACTTATATCCACCACTACCAAACCGTTGCCATAATCAGCCACGTAAGCATAATCTCCAGAGACAGCTACATCATAAGAATTGCCAACCGTATTATAACTTCCGACAGGACTTGGACTTACTGGATTACTTATATCCACCACTACCAAACCGTTAGTATCATCTGCCACGTAAGCATAATCTCCAGACACTGTTAATCCGCGAGCAGTTCCACCGGCAGTATTATAACTTCCGGAAAAACTTGGAACTGCAGGATCACTTATATCGATTACGACTAAACCGTTGCCAGAATCAGACACGTAGGCATAATTTCCTGAAACTGTTACTCTGTTAGCGTAACCAACCGTATTATAACTTCCGACAGGACTTGGACTGGCCGGATTACTTATATCAATTACTACCAAACCGTTGTCATAATCAGCCACATAAGCATAATTTCCAAACACGGTTACTCCGCGAGCAGCTCCGGCAGAATTATAACCTCCGGTAAGACTTGGACTGGCCGGATTACTTATATCAATCACAACCAAGCCATTGCCATAATCAGCCACGTAAGCATAATTTCCAGACACTATCACTCCGCGAGCGGATCCGGCAGTATTATAACTTCCGGTAAGACTTGGACTGGCCGGATTACTTATATCCACCACTACCAAACCGTTAGTATCATCAGCCACGTAAGCATAATTTCCAGAAACAGCTACTCCATAAGAATTCCCAGTCGTATTGTAACTTCCGACAAGACTTGGACTAGCAGAATTACTTATATCAATTACTACCAAACCATTGCCATAATCAGCCACGTAAGCATAGTTTCCAGACACTGTTAATCCGTAAGCATATCCTACAGTGTTATAACTTCCGACAAGACTTGGACTAGCAGGATCGCTTATATCAATTACTACCAAACCATTGTTATAATCAGCCACGTAAGCATAGTTCCCTGACACTGTTACTCTGTAAGCGTATCCTACGGTATTATAACTTCCCATAAGACATGGATTAGCAGGATTACTTATATCAATTACTACCAAACCATTAAATCCATCCGCCACATAAGCATAATTTACAGCCACCGCAACACTTGTAGCGTTTCCCACAGTTTTGTATCTTCCCACTAGTGTTGGGGTAACTAAATTAGAAATATCATAAATATATAACCCTTGGGTTTGAGCTACATAAGCATAATCTCCTACAACTTTTACATCTCTATGTGCACCACCAAAACCAAAGCGATCGGCAATTTCAAATTTCTCTCCTGTAGCAGTAGTGGATAGCAAAGTATTTCCACTCACATCCTCTATGCTAGAATCGCTATCATTTAAATCAAGCGTGAGTTGCCCAGTACCAGTAATGTCGGTAACCGTTACTGTAAAAGTTCGATCATCCACTTGAGTTACTTGAGAAACCGTTCCGGTCACTGTTCCCGTAGTTACTAGGGTAAAATCAAGCACGGATGGAAGGGTTACTTCTTCACTAAAAGTAATGGTAAAATCAATAGACTCTCTATCAGTTTGATAGAGAAGATTGGTATCTCCAACAATTGAGACCAGAGTTGGCGCAAGCGATCTAGCGATGTTGATAATTTCGAGACCGTTATTACCATCAGCTACAAATACATAATTCCCAGACACTATCAAATCATAAGGAGATCCCGCTGTGGTATAATTAGTTACAAAGCTAGGACTGGAGGGATCTGATATATCTAAAACGGTTAAGCCATTTTCTGCAATAAAAAGATAATTACCAACTAAACCTAAGCCATCAACTGAGTATGATAAGGTATCATATATATAAGCTAAGCTTGGACTGGCCGGATTAGTTATATCGACCATTACCATACCATTATCATCATCAGCCATATAGGCATAATTACCAGAGACTTCCAAATCGTAGGAAAAGCCGTTCGTATCGTATTGTCCTACAAAACTTGGACTGGCTGGATTACTGATGTCGACAATTACCAATCCTTCCCAATAATCTGCTAGATAAGCATAATTACCTACGACCTTAACATTATCGGATTCCCCTGATGTATCATAACTTCCTACTAAACTGGGGGATGAGGGATCACTTATATTTATAATGGACAAACCACTCATACCGTCAGCCACGTAAGCATAATTTCCAACTGTCGTTACTCCGTAAGCATTAGATCCTGCCGTGTCACAATTGCCTACCAAGACCGGGTTGGATGGAATACTTACGTCAACGATAACTAACCCATTGTCATCATCTGCTACATATGCATAATTACCAGAAACGTGAACATCGACCGCATACCCATCTGTATCAAGTCTCCCTACAATGGTTGTATTACTGGGATCACTAACATCCAGAATGAGCAATCCATATGAACCTTTGCTAATATAGGCATAATTCCCATAAACATTTATATTCCGAATTGAACCGACACTCCTATAATTTCCGACTAGCGCTGGGTTAGCAGGATCAAGGATATCAAGTATCATTAATCCAAAGTCACTATCAGCTACATATGCATGACTGCCAGAAATAGTAACCCCCATGGTTATTATCCCACTTACATAATAACCTCCTGCCAAAGTCGGACTAGCCGGGTTAGTTACATCTACAACTACCAAACCCTTAGTATAATCTGCCACGTAAGCATAATTCCCAATCACACTTACTCTCTTGGCATCACCAGTGGTATTATAACTTCCAACCAGACCTGGACTGGCTGGATTACTAATATCAAAAATTTCTAATCCATTTGTACCATCAGCAACAAAAGCATAGTTTCCTGAAATCCATACTCCGTAGGACATTCCTATGGTGTTATAGCTTCCTGTCAAAGTCGGTGAAGCTGGATTACTTATATTAACAATCACTAATCCACCACCTGCATCTGCGATGTAGGCATAGTTTCCAACCACTCTTACGTCATAAGCAGAAAAGTTGGTATCATAACTCCCTGTCAAACTTGGATTAGTGGGATCACTGATATCTACCACCATTAACCCACTGTTACCATCGGCTACATAAACATAATTTCCAGAAACATAGACTTTATTGGAATTTCCAGTCGTATCAAGTCCACTAGCTTTAACCGGTTTAGAAAGATCACTTATATCCACAACCACTAATCCATTATACCCATCTGCTATGTAAGCATAATTTCCTGCGACATCAACTCCCTTTGCACTTCCTAAGGTTTTATATTTTCCCACTAACGTGGGAGTTGCGTTACTGGAAATATTATAAATATAGAGGCCTTGGGTTTGAGCGACATATGCATAATCACCTAAAACTTTTACATCTTGTGATGAACCACCAAAACCAAAGCGATCGGTAATTTCGAATTTCTCCCCTGTAGCAGTAGTAGAAATCAAAGTATTGCCACTCACATCCTCTATGCTTGAATCACTATCATTCAAATCAAGCGTAAGATTTCCGGTACCGGTAATATCGGTAACCGTTACTGTAAAAGTTCGATCATCAACCTGAGTAACTGAAGCAATCGTACCATTCACATCTCCCGTAGTTACCAGTGTAAAATCAAGCACGGATGGATTGGTTACTGTTTCACTAAAGGTAATGGTGAAACTTACTGTTTCAGAATCATTTTGATAAAGGAGTGGCGTATCTCTGACAATTGAAACCAAGGATGGATCAAGTGATCTGGCAACGTTGATTATTTCTAATCCCCCAGATCCAGCAGCAACATAAACATATCCATCCAAAATCTGTATTGCATCAACATTCCCTGGAGTAAAATATGTATTAACAATTGCTGGGTTTGCAGGATCACTAATATCAAATACCTTCAATCCGCCCCACGCATCTGATACATATGCATAACTTCCCAAGATCTTTACACGAATGGTGCTGGCAGTTGTGGGATAAGTCGCAACTAAACTCGGACTTGCAGAATTATTAATATCAAGAATAACTAGTCCGTTTGTACCGTCTGCCACGAACGCATAACCTTCATAAATATCCATATCAAAAGCATTACCAGCAGTATCATAGCTTCCTAAAACATATGGATTTTGCGGATTAGATACATTTAAAATAACTAGCCCTGCAGTAGCCGCGGCAACATAAGCAAGATTAGATACCACTTTTATGCCAGTAGCATTACCCATGATACTCACTGAAGCATTGAAGGTTGGGTTAAGTGGATCACTTATATCCACAATCACCATTCCACCTATATTACAGGCCAAATAAGCATAGTGGTCTGAAATATCTATTGCACGCGCTTCGCTTGAATGACTAAAACTAGCAGCGAGATGAGGAGTAGATGGATCACTAACATTAAACACTAACAAGTCACCCCAGTCGTCAGCAACGAAAGCGTAATTACCAGATAAGGCAACATCGCTAGCAGAACCGATGGTGTTGTACCCACCTACAATTCTTAAATTTTCATGGTCACTTATATCAACAATTCTCAGTCCATTATATTTATCTGCCACATAGGCATAACTACCGCTGATACTTAAATCCAGGGCACTTCCCACCGTACTGATCTCTCCAATATATGTTGGAGAAGCAAGATTGGTTATATCCACTATCACCAAACCATTTGACGAATCTGCCAAGTATGCATAATTTCCAGCAACATCTACAGAAACACCATATCCAATTGAATTATAGTTTCCCTGCAAACTAGGACTGGCCGGATCACTTATATCGACAATAGTTAAACCTTCATCATCATCTGCCAAATAAGCATAATTACCACGAATATGAATCCCCAATACACTATCTGCCGTAATATAACTTCCCTGCAGACTGGGACTGGCCGGATTAGTGATATCAAGAATTAAAAGTCCATTATCACTGTCTGCAACATAGGCGTAGCTTCCTGTTACACTAATACCAGTCGCATTACCATTCGTATCATAATTTCCCACAAAGCTTGGCACGGTTGGATTGCTCACATCAATAACGAGGAGTCCGCTACTATCATCTGTAACATAGGCATAACTGCCAACCACCGCAACACTATTGGCGTTACCGGCGGTATCGAAGCTGCCTAATAAACTTGGATTAGTCTTATCACTGATGTCAACAATCCTAAGCCCCGTCCAACCGTCAGCCACGTAAGCATAATTGTTAACAACTTTTATTCCGACACTATAACCAGAAGTATTATATTTTCCGACATATGTTGGTACTTGAGGATTTGAAATATCAACAATCACTATACCGTTTCCGGTATCAGCCAAATAAGCGTAATTACCCTCAACGTCTAATTCACGAGTACTACTTTCTGTTTTAAAACTACCTACAAACGTCGGAGATGCTGCTTGTGAAACGTCATAGATAAATAGCCCCTGATATTGTGCCACGTAGGCTAAATTTCCAATCACTTTTACAAAATTATGTGATCCACCTATACCAAAACGATCCGATATCCGATAAGATTCACCGCTTCCGGTAGTGGAGATCATTGGATTATTATCATGATCAACAATACTTGAATTACTATCATTAAAATCAAGTCTGAACCCTCCGGTGCCAATTATATCGTCAATGGTTACGGTAAAAGTTGTCTCATCAATTTGAGTCACACTGGAAATTGTTCCAGTGGCATCTCCCCAAACCGTTACCAGCGTAAAATCCAGCACGGATGGCACAGTCACAGGTTCATTAAAAGTAATAGTAAAGTTTACCGATTCGCTATCAGTTTGATAACTTGATCCCGCTTGTCTCTCGATCGATACCAAAGTGGGATCAAGCGATCTGGCGACGTTGATGATTTCAACACCATTATAATCATCAGCCAGGTAAGCATAATTTCCAGAGACTGTCATTCTACTCGCTGATCCGGCGGTCTCATATCTCTGAACTAAAATCGGATTTATCGGATCGCTGATATCTAAAACACTCAAACCCGAATAGTGATCTGCTACATATAAATAATTGCCTGAGATAGTTACCCCTTTTCCATGCCCCGGAGTCGTATAACCGCCCGCCAGGCTAGGACTGGCAGGATTGGTAATATTTAAAATAATTAATCCACCAGTCTCTGAGTAATCCGCCATATATGCATAATCACCATCAATTTCTACACCATAGGCACGAATATCAGTGTTATAGCTTCCCAATAAACTTGGACTGGCAACATTAGAGACATCCACCACCACCAATCCATTGTAGTGATCTGCTAAATAAGCAAAATTACCAACTACGGCTACCCCTCTAGTGGAGTCAGTGGTTGCAAAACTACCTGCCAGAGTTGGACTTGATTTGTTTCTAATATCTATAATAGACAATCCGCCTCCAGCATCAGCAACGTAAGCATAGTTTCCCAATATTTTAACTTGTAGGGCTGACCCAATTGTATTATATGAGCCCACGAAGCTGGGATTTGCCGGATTGCTGATATCAAGAATAACCAATCCAGCAGCTCCATCCGCAACATAAGCATAATTCCCCTCTAACGTAACTCCATAAGCTGCACTCGTCGTATCGTAAATACCAACTAACATTGGACGGGACAGATCACTAATATCCACCACCCCCAGACCATTGGAATAGTCTGCCACATAGGCATAATTTCCCGACACGGCCACTTCCTCACCCCAACCAGCAATCGTATATGTCCCCAGCAAACTGGGACTTGCTGGATTGATAATATCAAGGATTACCAATCCGCCACCTCCCGAAGCCACATATGCATAATTGCCAGTAATAAAACTTTGTCTAGCATATCCTACGGTATCATAGCTCCCCACCAAACCAGGATTGACAGGGTCAGTAATATCAAGAATAACCAGCCCACTAGCTCCGTCAGCTACATAGAGATCATTGCCTAAAATTTGCAAGCGATGAGCATCACCACTAGTATTATACTCTCCGGCCAAACTAATACTAAGATGATTAGTAATATCCAATACCAATAAACCACTAGCGCCATCGGTAACATAAGCGTAACTGCCCGTTACAGTCACGTCGTAAGAATTTCCGCTGGTATCATAACTTCCAGCAAGCACAATACTGGCAGGGTTACTAACATTTAAAACCACCAATCCTTGGCTTCCGTCTGATACATAAGCAAAGTTACTCTCAATCATCACCCCATAAGCGGTTCCCAGTGTATTATAACTTCCTGCCAGACTTGGATTGGTCGGAGTGTTCACATTTATAATAATCAAACCGTAAGTACCATCTGCCACATAAGCATAATTTCCTACTACTTTTACCGAGTAGGAATTTCCAGAGGTATTGTAACCACCTACCCATAGAGGATCCGCTGGATCACTGATATCAATTATAGCAAGTCCCTGATCACCATCCGCTACGTAGGCATAATTTCCAACGATATCTAAGCCAAGTGCCTGTCCAACGGTTTTAAATTTTCCCACCAAGGATGGTGTAGAAGGATTAGTTATATTATAAATATAGAGTCCCTGATACTGGGCCACATAAGCATAATCACCAATCACTTTAATATCATAGTGAGCTCCACCAAACCCAAAGCGATCAGTAATTTGATAAGTTTGCCCAGATGCCGTGGTCGTTAGCAGGTTATAAGTATCGCTATCGACAATACTAACGTTATCATCATTAAAATCTAATCTTAAATAGCCGGTACCGGTAATGGTATCCACTACTGCGGTATAAACCGAAGTAGAAACGCTTGTGACACTTTGTAAAATACCGGTTGCTGTATCGGTAGTAATCAAATCTAAATCGGAAAGTCCAAAACCTGAAATTCCTTCACTGAAAGTAATGGTGTATTCCACACTGCTTGCATCGGTTTGAGCTGCAAATCCTGGTTTTCTATTTACCGATAAAATTTGAGGAAGAGAATAAAAAGACACCTGTACCTGTGCAGAGGTAATACTATTTGCCGTAGCTGTATAGTTATAAGTTCCAGCAACGATCGAGCTAGTTAAAGTAAAGACTGCTAAACCACTTGCATTAGTATTAACCGTACCCGCAACTGAACCACCGTTTGCGGGAATATTTAAAGTCACGGTTTCATTTTCTACAGGGTTTCCATAAGCATCTGTTACCGAGGCAGTTAACGTGGTGGTCGTTATTCCATCGGCAACGATTGAACTAGATCCCGTTACGTAGACTGCCACATTCGCCGCCGAAGCAGGATCAAAAATGACGTCCTGAATACTACTAGCATCACCAATCGTGCCTTGAGGATTTGATAAAGTTAGATTAACCGTTTCCGCTACCAGATCATTGACCAATACGGTTCCCTGGCCATTAACGATATTGATTGTATACGTCTGACCAATTCCTCCAATGACCGAACCGCCATCACTGTTTAAATCCACATCCTCTTGATAACTCGAAACCAATAAGCTTCCAGCGGATTGGGCCTGAACAGTTACCAGGGTAGGAATGCCAACTATCGTATCAACTGGATTCAAAATCACAAATTTAGTAGCCACTAGACTGGAAAAAATTATATTTTGAGTACTGGTTAAATTAGTAATTAGACCCCTGGAATTTATCAGCGAAAGATTAACCGTTTCCGCTACTGCATCAGTTAGAGCTATCGTCCCAACTCCGTTAATTATATTCACTGTCTCTTGTTGAGATAATCCATTGATGAGAGAATTTCCATCACTTACTAAATCCACATCGTCTTGATAGCTGGTTAAAATTTGTCCATTTGAATTGAGTGCGCGAATCGTAATGGTAGCGGTTGAAGTCGTGGAAACATTTAGTGGATCCAAAATCACCAAGCGGTCAGTGTTTTCATTACTACTTTGATCTCTATTGGCTATGCTGACTTTCAACTGATCTGCTTTAAACATGCAAGAGCTTGCACAGATTGTTAGTAAAATAATCAAAATAACTTTGATTAATGAAAACAAAAGGTCCTCCCAATACTCACCAACGTTCTGCCGCTGCACCATCAAAATATTAATGATTTCCAATGGTTAATTATAACACGCGTTGTTATTCTTGTCGGTTTAAATGGCAATGCCCTTTAATTTTAATCAGTTAAGGTATTAATAAATAATATTTAGCATGTGTTATTAAGGGGATATCTTGCCTATTTTTGGTGGAAGCATGAATACAAAAAGCATCTACTGATTGTGATTAATAATTTGTAATCCGCATAAAGAATTGGCTAAAAATATTAATATTTTTGACATACCCATCTAATCCAAATATTGCGGTTAACTCAAAAAATTCGCCAGATGCAATGGTTGAAATAAGTGCATTATCTTAAGTTATCCAGTACCCGTTATATCATCAACTGTTCCTGTCGTTACCAGTGTAAAATCAAGCACTGAAGGAAGTGTTACTTCTTCACTGAATGTAATAGTAAAATTGACTTAATTATTCTACGTTGATGATTTCCAAACCATTACTGAGATCTGCCACATATACATAATTTTCAGATATAACGACACAAGAAGCAGTACCTGCAGTATCATAACTTCTAGAGAAAGCCGGAGCCTCTGGATCACTTATATCCACTACCACTAAACCATTAGTGCCATCTGCCACGTAAGCATAATTTCCATATACTGTGACACCATAAGCAGTTCCTGCAGTATTATAACTTCCAGCTAGCGCAGGAGCCTCTGGATTACTTATATCAACCACCACTAAAGCATTAGTGCCATCTGCCACGTAAGCATAGTTTCCAGAGACTGTTACTCCGTTAGCAGTTCCGACAGTATCATAACTTCCGGTAAGACTTGGACTTGCTGGATTACTTATATCAATCACCACTAAACCATTAGTGCCATCTGCCACGTAAGCATAGTTTCCAGAGACTGTTACACCGTTAGCAGTTCCGACAGTATTATAACTTCCGGTAAGACTTGGACTTGCCGGATTACTTATATCAATTACCACCAATCCATTGGTATCATCTGCAATGTAAGCATAATTTCCAGACACTGTTACTACTTTAGCAGTTCCGGTAGTATCATAACTTCCGGCAGGACTTGGCGTTTCCGGATCACTAATATCTATTACCACCAATCCATTACTACCATCTGCCACGTAGGCATAATTTTCAGACACTGTTACTCCGTTAGCAGTTCCGACAGTATTATAACTTCCGGCAGGACTTGGTGTTTCCGGATTAGTAATGTCTATTACCACCAATCCATTACTACCATCTGCCACGTAGGCATAATTTTCAGACACTGTCGCTCCGTTAACAGCTCCGACAGTATTATAACTTCCGGTAAGACTTGGGCTGGCCGGATTACTTATATCAATCACCGCCAAACCACTGCCTTGATTTGCCACGTAGGCATAACTTCCAGATACCGCAACTCCGCGAGCAGCTCCGGCAGTATTATAACTTATGACCAGACTTGGACTTGCCGGATTACTTATATTCACCACTACCAAACCATTGTCATAATCAGCTACATAAGCATAATTTCCAGACACTTTTACTCCGTAAGCAGTTCCAGCAGTATTATAACTTCCGGTAAGACTTGGGTTAGCCGGATTACTTATATTCATCACTACCAAACCGTTGCCAGAATCAGCTAAGTAAGCATAATTTCCAGATACAAATATAGCCATAGCAGATCCGAGAGTATTATAACTTCCTACCTGACTTGGGCTTGCCGGATTACTTATATTCACCACTACTAAACCATTGGTACCATCCGCCATATAAGCATAACTTCCTAACACTGATACTTCGTAAACAGTTCCAGCAGTATTATAACTCCCAGTAAGACTTGGACTTGCAGGATTACTTATATCTATTACTGCCAACCCCATAGATCCATCTGCCACATAGGCATAATTTCCCGACACTGTTACTCCGTAAGCAGATCCGACGGTATCATATCTTCCAGAAAATGCCGGAGCTGTTGGAACACTTATATCAACAACTACTAAACCATTAGTGCCATCTACCACGTAAGCATAATTTCCAGATACAGCTACTGCGTATGCGGCTCCCGCAGTTTTATACCTTCCCACCAATTCTGGTGTCGCATTTGAAGAAATATCATAAATATAGAGTCCTTGCATCTGCGCTACGTAAGCATAATCACCAAGCACTTGGACGTTTCGATGCACACCACCAAACCCAAAGTGATCGGTGATTTCAAAGCTTTCACCAGATGCAGTGGTAGAAATAAGTGCATTTCCTTGATTATCAACAATGCTAGAATTGCTATCATTTAAATCAAGCGTGAGTTGCCCAATACCAGTGATGTTATTAACGTTTACCGTAAACGTTGTATCATTCACTTGCGTAACGGAGGCTATTGTTCCCGTCACATCACCCGTCGTCACTAGCGTAAAATCAAGTACTGAAGGGATAGTAACTGCTTCACTAAAGGTAATGGTGAAACTTACTGTTTCAGAATCAGTTTGATAAAGAAGTGAAGAATCTCTGACGATTGAAACTAGCATTGGATCAAGGGTTCTTGCAACGTTGATGATTTCCAAACCATTACTGCCATCTGCCACATAGGCATAATTTCCAATTATTACAACACCGTAAGAACCGCCTACAGACTTATAACTTGCCAATAAAATCGGATTCGCTGGATTATTTATATCTACCAATACTATACCATTTGAATAATCTGCCACATAAGCATAATTTCCGAATATGGTGACACTATAAGCAGTGCCTGCAGTATCATAACTTCCAAAGAATGTCGGAGTTGTTGGATCACTTATATCAACAACTACTAAACCATTACTGCCATCTGCTACGTAAGCATAATTTCCGGAAATGGCAACACCATTAGCCAAACCTGCAGTATCATAACTTCCGGCCAAACTAGGACTAGCTGGATAACTTATATCAAACACTATTAAACCACTTGCTTCATCTGTCACATAAGCATAATTTCCGGATACGGCGACACCAACGGAATTTCCGGCAGTATTATAACTTCCAGCGAGCGCCGGGGCAGCTGGATTACTTATATTAACCACCACTAAACCATTTGCATAATCTGCCACATAAGCATAATTTCCAGATACAGCGACACCTCTGGCAGATCCCGCAGTATTATAAGTTCCTGCCAAACTTGGACTGGCCGGATTACTTATATTGGCAACCATTAAACCATTACTGCCATCTGCCAAATAAGCATAATCTCCAGATACAGCGATACCTCTAGCATATCCCATTGTAAGATAACTTCCGGTGAGAGTCGGAGCTGCTGGATTACTTATATTTAGTACCACTAAGCTACCTTCACCACTTGCCACATAAGCATAATTTCCAGATACTGCTACTCCATAGGTAACTCCTGTGGCACTATGACTTCCGGCAAGACTTGGGCTGGATGGGTTACTTACGTTAACAATTACGAAACCATTCGTACCATCTGCCACATAAGCATAATTTCCAGATACAACGACAGCTTCGGCATATCCTGCAGTATTATAACTTCCTTGCAAAGAAGGACTTGCCGGGTTAGTTATATTAACCACTACTAAACCATTACTGTCATCTGCCACATACGCATAACTTCCGGATACGGCGACACCATAGGCATTTCCTGCAGTATTATAACTTCCGGTAAGACTTGGACTGGCGGGATTACTTATATCCACCACCACTAATCCATTGGAATAATCTGCTACATAAGCATAATTTCCAGATACGACTACATCATAGGCATATCCCGCAGTATTATAACTCCCGGCCAGACTTGGACTAGCCGGATCACTTATATTAATCGCTACTAACCCAGTAGTTTGATCCGCCACAAAAGCATAATTTCCTGATAGGGCCACTGCTTTAGCAGATCCTGCAGTATTATAACTTCCAGTAAGACTTGGGCTTGCTGGATTACTTATATCAACCACCAAGAAACCATTAAGAGAATCTGCCACATAAGCATAATTTCCGGATACAGCTACACCTTCAGCAAGTCCCACTGTTTTATAGCTTCCTACTAGTATTGGATTAACTACGCTAGAAATATCATAAATATATAATCCTTGGGTTTGCGCAACATAAGCATAATTTCCAACAACTTTTACATCTTTGAGTGTTCCACCAAGCCCAAAGCGATCGGTAATTTCAAAACTCTCATCTCCAGAAGCGGTAGTTGAAACTAAAGCATTTCCTTGGTTATCAACAATGCTTGAATCACTATCATTCAAATCAAGGGTGAGATGCCCCGTACCCGTAATATCAGTAACCGTTACTGTAAAAGTTCGATCATCTACTTGAGTAACCGTAGAGATAGTTCCCGTCACATCACCCGTCGTCACTAGCGTAAAATCAAGCACTGAAGGAGTGGTGACCGCTTCACTAAAGGTAATAGTGAAACTTACAGTTTCAGAATCAGTTTGATAAAGCAGATCTGCATCTCTTACGATTGACAGGAGAGTAGGATCAAGGGTTCTAGCGACGTTGATTATTTCAAGACCATTTAACATATCTGCCACGTAAGCATAATTTCCAAACACTGTTACTCCGCGAGCAGATCCAACAGTATCATAACTGTTAACAAAACTTGGGGCAGCCGGATTACTTATATCCACCACTACCAAACCATTGCTAAAATCAGCTACGTATGCATAATTTCCAGACACTATTACTCCGTAAGCACTTCCAGCAGTATTATAACTTCCTGCAAGAGTTGGACTTGCCGGATTACTTATATTCACCGCTACCAAACCATTAGATCCATCCGCTACGTAAGCATAATTTCCAGACACTGTTACTCCGTAAGCAGTTCCAAGAGTATTATAACTTCCAGCAAGACTTGGGCTTGCCGAATTACTTATATTCACCACTACCAAACCATTAGTCCCATCCGCCACGTAAGCATAATTTCCAAACACTGTTACTCCATAGGCAGTCCCAACAGTATTATAACTTCCAGCAAGACTTGGGCTTGCCGGATTACTTATATCCACCACTACCAAACCATTAGTCCCATCCGCCACGTAAGCATAATTTCCATTCACTGCTACTGCCTGAGCGGTGCCTACTGTATCATAACTTCCGGTAAGACTTGGGCTGACCGGATTACTTATATTCACCACTACCAAACCATTGGTATTATCAGCCACATAAGCATAACTTCCTAACACTGTTACTCCGTAAGCATTTCCTACAGTATTGTAACTTCCGGTAAGACTTGGACTTGCCGGATTACTTATATCCATTACTACCAAACCGTTCTCATTATCTGCCACGTAGGCATAATTTTCTGACAATATTAATCCGTAAGCGTATCCCGCCGTACTATAACTTCCAGTAAAACTTGGACTGGCCGGATTACTTATATCCACCACTACCAAACCATTGCTATAATCAGCTACATAAGCATAATTTCCAGACACTGCTACTCCGTAAGCGGATCCGGCAGTATTATAAGTTCCGACAAGACTTGGGCTAGCCGGATTGCTTATATTCACCACTACCAAACCATTGGTATAATCAGCCACATAAGCATAACTTCCTAACACTGTTACTCCGTAAGCAGTTCCAACAGTATTATAACTTCCGGTAAGACTTGGGCTGGCCGGATTACTTATATTCACCACTACCAAACCATTGGTATAATCAGCCACATAAGCATAACTTCCTAACACTGTTACACCTTGAGCAGTTCCAAGAGTATTATAACTTCCGGTAAGGCTTGGGCTGGCCGGATTACTTATATCCACCACTACCAAACCACTCATACCATCTGCCACGTAAGCATAATTTCCTGACACTGTTACTCCGTAAGCAGTTCCAGCAGTATTATAACTTCCAGCTAAACTCAAATTGGCAGGATCACTTATGTTAATAACTATTAAACCACTGCCTTGATCTGCCACGTAGGCGTAATCACCGGACACAGCTACATTGCAAGCAAGTCCGGTAGTATTATAACTTCCGGTAAAACTTGGGCTAGCTGGATTACTTATATCTATTACGACCAAACCGTTCTCATAATCTGCCACATAGGCATAATTTCCGGACACTGCTACACCCAAAGCGTTTCCCACCGTTTTGTATCTCCCCACCAGTGTTGGAGTAACTACGTTAGAAATATCATAAATATATAATCCTTGGGTTTGCGCCACATAAGCGTAATCACCAACTACCTTTACATCATTATGAACACCTCCAAACCCAAAGCGATCGGTAATTTCAAAACGCTCATCTCCTGAAGCTGTAGTTGAAGTCAGTGCATTACCTTGGTTATCAACAATGCTTGAATTGCTGTCATTCAAATCAAGCGTGAGCTGTCCCGTACCAGTAATATCAGTAACGGTTACCGTAAAAGTACGTTCATCAACTTGAGTAACCGAAGAGATCGAGCCTGTGACGTTACCGATAGTGACTAAAGTAAAATCCAGCACAGATGGAATGGTAACTGCTTCGCTAAAAGTTATTGTAAAGCTTACAGTTTCATCGTCAGTTAGATAGTTAAGACTAGCATCTCTTACGATTGAAACCAGAGTTGGGTTAATAGTTTTAGAAAGATTGATAATTTCAAGACCGTTGTAGAAAGATGCTACGTAGGCATACTCACCTACTACTTTCACTCTAAAGGCCATCCATAAGTCAGTGTATGTAGTCACCAAAGTTGGATTCGCTGGATCGCTAATATTAAATATCATCAAACCAGTTGAATCATCTGCAACGAAGGCATAGTCTTCGACGACATCTACTCCAAATGCCTGATCAGGAGTATTGTAGGTTGTAACATAACTCGGGCTCGCTGGATTTGAAACATTAATAATAACTAAACCACTGGCATCGTCTGCCACGTAAGCATAATTTCCCGAAATTTTTATTCCTCGCGCCTGTCCAGCGGTATTGTAGCTGCTTGTCAGTGTTGGAGTAGCTGGATTACTGATATCAACTACTACCAAACCGTTGGCATAATCTGCGACGTAAGCATAATTACCTACTACATCAATATGATAAGCAGTACCTGCGGTATTGTAGCTACCTTTCAGAGTTGGGCTGGCCGGATTACTTACATCGACAACTACTAATCCGTTAGTCCCATCTCCGACATAAGCATAGTTACCAGATACATACACTCCATATGCGCTACCAACCGTATTATAAGTTCCTGCGTAGCTTGGATTGGCCGGATCACTAACATCGACAATGACTAATCCACTAGTGTACGCTGCCAGATAAGCATAATTTCCAGAAACATAAACATCATATATTAATTGACCGGGATCGTATCTTCCCACGTGAACCGGATGCTCAGGATCGCTAATATCTACAATCATGAGTCCATTGTTTTCGTCGGCGATATAAGCATAGTTGCCAGAGATAAAAGGTGTTCTGGATGAACCCATAGTATAGTAAGTTCCTTGCAAGCTTGGAGCGGCAGGGGTAGAAATATCAACTACCAATAATCCGTTATCGCTATCGGCTACATAAGCGTAGCTTCCCACCACATGCACCCCTCTAGCGTACCCATCGGTATTCAAAGTACCAGTGAGAGTTGGAGCGGCTGGGTTGGTAATGTTAATAACTTGCAGACCATCATAATAATCAGCGACATATGCATAGTTTCCAGATAGTGAAACAAAACTAGCTGTTCCGGTCGTATCATAACCTCCAAATAAACTTGGACTGGTTGGATTGGATATATTCAAAACAACCAAACCATTCGTACTATCTGCTACAAAGGCATAAGTCGCGGTAACCGAAACCTGTCTGGCCTCTCCGGCAGTATCATAACTTCCGGCCAAAGTAATATTGGCAGGATCACTAATGTTTATGACTACCATTCCGTTCGTAGCATCAGCAACGTAAGCATAGTTTCCAGATACTGTTACCTTATAAGCAAGTCCAACCGTATTATAGCCATCTTTGTAAATAATGTTTGCAGGGTTACTTATATCCAGTACAACTAAGCCGTTAGAATAGTCTGCTACGTAGGCGTAATTGCCAACCACATCTACACCGTAGGCAAGCCCAGAAGTATTGTATTGACCTTTAAAAATCGGCTGGGCCGGATCAGTAATATCAAGAATGATTAAGCCACTGGCATAATCTGCGACATAAGCATAATTGCCGACGACATCCACACCGTGGGCCATTGATTTGGTTTTATAACTTCCCACCAACACTGGAGTGGCATTAGAAGAAACATCATAAATATAAAGTCCTTGCGTCTGGGCCACATAGGCATAATCACCAATCTTTAGAACTTCATTTTGTAATCCACCAATTCCAAAACGATCGGTGATTTCAAAACGCTCATCTCCCGAAGCGGTGGTTGAAATTAAAGTATTGCCATTAACATCCGCGATACTTCCATTGCTATCATTTAAATCAAGCGTGAGCTGTCCGGTACCAGTAATATCAGTAACGGTTACTGTAAAGGTTCGCTCATCCACTTGAGTAACCGAAGAAATCGTTCCCGTGACTGTTCCAGTGGCTACTAATGTAAAATCTAAAGTTGAAGGGATAGTGACGGCTTCATTAAAAGTTATAGTAAAGCTTACGGTTTCATCGTCGGTTTGATAGTTAAGACTAGCATCTCTCACGATTGACACCAGAGTTGGATCGAGTGATCTGGCGACGTTGATGATTTCAAGACCGTTTGAAGTATCTGCCACGTAAGCATAATTTCCAAACACTGTTACTCCGCGAGCAGATCCGACAGTATCATAACTTTTAACAAAACTTGGACTAGCTGGATTACTTATATCCACCACTACCAAACCATTGCTAGAATCAGCTACGTAAGCATAACTTCCAATTACAGTTACTGCCAGAGCGGCGCCTACCGTATTATAACTTCCGGTTAAACTCGGATTGGTAGGTTCACTTATATTAATTACTATTAAACCGCTACTTTGATCTGCCACGTAGGCGTAATCGCCGGACACAACTACTTTGCTAGCAAGT
Source organism: Bdellovibrionales bacterium RIFOXYA1_FULL_36_14 (assembly GCA_001769975.1). Classification (GTDB taxonomy): domain Bacteria; phylum Bdellovibrionota; class Bacteriovoracia; order Bacteriovoracales; family Bacteriovoracaceae; genus XYC1-FULL-37-79. The sequence goes on from MEPW01000013.1 coordinate 47,142, forward strand.
CCAACAGTATTATAACTTCCAGCAAGACTTGGACTTGTCGGATTACTGATATCTATTATTACCAAACCATTGCTACTATCTGCCACGTAAGCATAATTTCCCGATACTGTTATTCCATAAGCAACTCCGGCAGTATTATAACTTCCGGTAAGACTTGGACTTGCCGGATTACTTACATCCACCACTACCAAACCATTAGCCCCATCCGCTACGTAAGCATAATTTCTAACCAGAGCTACTTCTTGAGCGGAGCCTACCGTATTATAACTTCCGACAAGGCTTGGGCTAGCCGGATTGCTTACATCCACCACTACCAAACCATTGTTATAATCAGCTACATAAGCATAACTTCCTAACACTGTTACTCCGTAAGCATCTCCGACAGTATCATATCTTCCGACAAGGCTTAGGTTAGTCAAATTACTTATATCTATTACTACCAAACCATTCTTATAATCTGCCACGTAGGCATAATTTTCTGACACTGTTAATCCGTAAGCGTTTCCTGCCGTACTATAACTTCCGATAAGACTTGGGCTAGCCGGATTACTTATATCCACCACTAACAAACCATTGCTATCATCAGCTACATAAGCATAACTTCCTAACACTGTTATTCCGCTAGCATCTCCGGCAGTATTATAACTTCCTGCAAGAGTTGGACTTGCCGGGTTACTTATATTCACCACTACCAAACCATTCAAACCATCCGCCACGTAAGCATAACTTCCTAACACTGTTACTCCGTAAGTAATTCCGACAGTATCATAACTTCCGGTAAGACTTGGGTTAGCCGGATTACTTATATCCACCACTACCAAACCATTGCTAGAATCAGCTACATAAGCATAACTTCCTAACACTGTTACGCCGTAAGCAGCTCCGACAGTGTTATAACTTCCGGTAAGACTTGGACTGGCCGGATTACTTATATCCACCACTACCAAACCATTCAAACCATCTCCCACGTAAGCATAACTTCCTAACACTGTTACTCCGCAAGCATTTCCGACAGTATCATAACTTCCAAAGAAAGCAGGGGTTGTTGGATTACTTATATCAACTACTACTAAACCGTTACCGTAATCAGCAACATAAGCATAATTTCCAGATACAGCAACGCCGTAAGCAGTTCCTGCAGTATTATAACTTCCAGTAAGACTTGGGCTAGCCGGATTACTTATATCTATTACGACCAAACCGTTCTCATAATCTGCCACATAGGCATAATTTCCAGACACTGCTACACCCGAAGCATTTCCCCCTGTTTTATAGCTTCCTACTAGGGTTGGATTAACTACGTTAGAAATATCATAAATATATAGCCCTTGCGTTTGTGCCACGTAAGCATAATTCTCAACAATTTTAATATCATTATGGGCACCACCAAATCCAAAGCGATCAGTAATTTCATAGTATGCACCCTCAACTGTTTTATCCAACAAGGTTACATTTAAACTATTTTCTATACTTGAATCACTGTCATTTAAATCCAGTCGTAATTGCCCTTCTCCAACGATAGAGTTGATAGCAACAGTGTATGACGAGGTTGATACACTGGTTACATTTCCAATTGTGCCCGATGCCGTACCTGTTACATATAAACTAAAATCTGATACACTAACACCTATAACTCCTTCACTAAAAATAACTGTATATTCGACACTATCGGCATCTGTGCGTGTGTTATATCCAGCACTCGGGAGAATTGACACAACCTCAGGTGCATCACCCGTTGCTGAAAAAATCACTTGTTTAGATGATGAGGTAATACTGTTAGCGGTAGCAGTATAGTTATATGTTCCAGCGACTGTAGAGCTAGTCAATGTAAAGACTGCTAGACCTGAAGCATTGGTGTTTACGGTGCCAGGTACTGATCCACCATTTGCTGGAATATTAAGTGTGACTGTCTCATTATTAATTGGATTACCATTAGTGTCTGTCACTGATGCTGTTAAAGTGGTGGTGCTTGCTCCATCAGATGCAATAGTACTAGCGCCAGTTACATATAAATCAACATTAGCTGCTACGCCGGCAGTAAAGATTACTTGTTTTGAAGATGAGGTAATAGCATTGGCTGTAGCAGTATAGTTATAAGTTCCAGCAACTGTCGAACTCGTCAGCGTAAACACTGCCAAACCAGATGCATTTGTGTTTACTGTGCCAGGTACTGAACCGCCGTTGGCAGGAATATTTAAAGTAACCGTTTCATTATTAATTGGATTACCATTAGTATCGGTTACTGAAGCAGTAAGAGTTGTGGTGCTTGAACCGTTAGCAGCTATTGAACTTGCTCCCGTTACATACACATCCACATTAGCTGCGGCACCCGCGGTAAAAATAACTTGTTTTGAAGATGATGTTATAGCATTAGCAGTGGCTGTATAGTTATAAGTTCCTGCTATTGTCGAGCTAGTTAAAGTAAATACAGCTAAGCCAGAAGCATTGGTATTAACTGTTCCTGGTACTGATCCACCATTTGCAGGAATATTTAAAGTAACGGTTTCATTATTAACTGGGTTACCATTGGTATCAGTTACCGAAGCAGTAAGCGTTGTAGTTGATGATCCATTAGCAACAATTGAACTGACTCCAGTTACATACACATCCACATTTGCAGCGGCACCAGCGGTAAAGACCACTTGTTTTGAAGATGAAGTAATACTATTTGCAGTAGCGGTATAATTATAAGTTCCAGAAACGGTTGAGCTAGTCAGCGTGAAAACCGCGAGTCCTGAAGCATTGGTATTTACTGTGCCAGGCACTGATCCACCATTCGCTGGAATATTTAACGTAACCGTTTCATTATTGACTGGGTTACCATTAGTATCAGTTACTGATGCAGTAAGGGTTGTAGTACTTGAACCGTTAGCAACAATTGAGCTAGCTCCCGTTACATAGACATCCACATTGGCAGCAGCGCCTGCT
>MEPW01000013.1:50093-55584 GCA_001769975.1 Bdellovibrionales bacterium RIFOXYA1_FULL_36_14
CCTTATCAGTAAAAATTGCTAATGGTGTTGTGCCTCCATTAGCAGGAATGTTTAAAACTACACTTTCATTTTGAACAGGTTTACCACTAATATCCAAAACATAAGCGTTTAAAGTTGTTTTACTTGCTCCATCGGCAACGATAGAAGAAGATGAACCGTTAGATATTTCGAGCGAAATATTGGTGGCCAGATTATTCCAAGTAGGTATGCTTCCACTATCCTGTTTAGGATCAAGAGGATTAGAAATATCTACGACCACAACCCCATTTGTATCATCTGCCACGAAAGCATAATTCCCAGAAATTGTTACACCCTTTGCATTTCCAACCGTATTAAAACTAGCTGCCCAAGTTGGTAACACCGGATTACTGATATCAATAATGGTAAGACCATTACTGCCATCAGCTAGATATGCATAATTACCCGATATACTAACTTCACTGACTCCATCGCCAGTAGAATAGCTTCCAACTTGACTTGGATTTCGAGGGTCGCTGATATCTATAATTTTAAGGCCACCTCCGTAATCGGCGATATATGCATAATTTCCTTTTATGGAAACATCATATGCACACACAGTACTTACACTACTGGTGAAGCTTGGACTTGTTGGGTTTGAAATGTCAATAATTTGTAAACCACCAACAATTTCATCAGCAACATAAGCGTATTGACCTAAAATTTTAATTCCGTATGCGTTACCTGAAGTATTATATTGACCCACCAGACTTGGATCACTTGGATCACTAACATCCACAACCAGCAATCCAGAGGCATGATCTGCCACAAACGCATAATTACCAGATACCGTAACCCCCAAAGCAATGCCAGGTGAATTATATGTTCCTGCATACGCTGGAGTTGCAGGAACTGTGATATCAACCACGACAAGCCCATTGTCTTCATCAGTTATGTAGGCATAATTTCCGTAAACTGCCACATCATTTGCAGACCACGGTGTATTATAGCTTCCCAAAATATTAATGCTTGGTGGAGTTGCTATGTCAAAAGTGATCATACCACTCATACTGTCTGCTAAAAATGCGTTATTACCCACAACAAATATTGATTTTGCAGAATCACTAGTATCTACACCCCATACATAATAAGGTTCAAAGATTATTGATTTTTGAGTAGAAGTTATAGCATTTGCGGTGGCTGTGTAATTATAAGTTCCAGCGACAGTTGAGCTAGTCAATGTGAACACTGCCAAACCAGATGCATTGGTGTTTACTGTGCCAGGTACTGATCCACCATTTGCTGGAATATTTAATGTAACGGTCTCATTATTGACTGGGTTACCATTGGTATCAGTTACTGATGCAGTTAGGGTTGTAGTTGATGATCCGTTAGCAACAATTGATGATGATCCAGTAATATAAATATCAACATTAGCTGCAGCACCAGCGGTAAAGATGACTTGTTTTGAGGATGAAGTAATACTATTTGCAGTGGCTGTGTAATTATAAGTTCCAGCGACAGTCGAGCTAGTCAAAGTAAACACTGCAAGGCCTGAAGCATTGGTATTAACAGTTCCAGGTACTGATCCACCATTTGCTGGAATATTTAAAGTAACGGTCTCATTATTGACTGGGTTACCATTAGTATCAGTTACTGATGCAGTTAGGGTTGTAGTTGATGAACCATTGGCCACTATTGAACTTACGCCGGTGACATATACATCTACATTAGCAGCGGCACCAGCGGTAAAGATTACTTGTTTTGAGGAAGATGTAATAGCATTGGCTGTGGCTGTATAGTTATAAGTTCCCGCAACGGTCGAGCTAGTCAATGTAAAGACAGCTAAGCCGCTTGCATTTGTGTTTACTGTTCCAGGCACTGATCCACCATTTGCCGGGATATTTAACGTAACCGTTTCATTATTGACTGGGTTACCATTAGTATCAGTTACTGATGCAGTTAGGGTTGTAGTTGATGATCCGTTAGCAACAATTGAGCTAGCTCCCGTTACATAGACATCCACATTTGCAGCGGTACCAGCGGTAAAGATTACTTGTTTTGAACTTGAAGTAATTGCGTTGGCTGTGGCGGTATAGTTATAAGTTCCAGCAATAGTTGAGCTAGTTAAAGTAAACACTGCAAGTCCTGAAGCATTGGTATTAACGGTTCCAGGTACTGACCCACCATTTGCTGGGATATTTAAAGTTACTGTTTCATTATTAACTGGGTTACCATTGGTATCAGTTACTGATGCAGTTAGGGTTGTAGTTGATGATCCATTAGCAACGATTGAACTTGCACCCGTTATGTACACATCCACATTGGCTGCTACATCTGCTACGAAGGTAACTGATCGTACACCTGAAGTTATAACATCTGCAGTTGCTGTATAATTATAAGAACCCGCAAAAGTTGAACTAGTTAAAGTAAATGAAGCAAGACCTGAAGCATTAGTGTTAACTGATCCAGGAACCGATCCTCCGTTTAATTGAATATTTAAAACGACTGCTTCATTATTTATCGGGTTACCATTAGTATCTGTTACCGATGCAGTAAAGGTTGTAGTACTTGACCCATCGGCTACAATCGAACTTGATCCAGTTAAATATAAATCTACGTAGGCCACAGCACCCGCTACAAAAGTTACTTGTTTAGATGAAGATGTAATCGCATTTGCAGTGGCGGTATAATTATAAGTTCCGGCAACAGTAGAGCTGGTCAACGTAAAGACTGCTAAGCCACTTGCATTTGTGTTTACTGTGCCAGGTACTGAACCACCATTTGCTGGGATATTTAAAGTAACCGTCTCATTGTTAACTGGGTTACCATTAGTATCAGTTACCGAAGCAGTAAGAGTTGTAGTTGTTACACCGTCTGCAACTATTGAACTTGCTCCAGAGACATACACATCCACGTTAACTGCTGCACCAGCGGTGAAGATTACTTGTTTTGAAGATGATGTAATAGCATTTGCAGTGGCTGTGTAATTATAAGTTCCAGCGACAGTCGAGCTAGTCAGCGTAAATACTGCCAAACCAGATGCATTAGTATTTACTGTACCAGGTACTGACCCACCGTTGGCTGGGATATTTAAAGTAACAGTTTCGTTATTAACTGGGTTGCCGTTAGTATCTGTAACAGATGCTGTAAGGGTTGTAGTTGATGAACCATTAGCAACAATTGAACCTGCACCGGTGACATACACGTCCACGTTAGCAGCTGCACCAGATGTGAAGATTATTTGTTTTGAAGATGATGTAATCGCATTAGCTGTGGCGGTGTAATTATAAGTTCCTGCGACAGTTGAACTAGTCAATGTAAAGACAGCCAAGCCACTTGCATTGGTGTTTACTGTTCCAGGTACTGAACCACCATTTGCTGGGATATTTAAAGTAACCGTCTCATTGTTAACTGGGTTACCATTAGTATCAGTTACCGAAGCAGTAAGAGTTGTAGTTGTTACACCGTCTGCAACTATTGAACTTGCTCCAGAGACATACACATCCACGTTAACTGCTGCACCAGCGGTGAAGATTACTTGTTTTGAAGATGATGTAATAGCATTTGCAGTGGCTGTGTAATTATAAGTTCCAGCGACAGTCGAGCTAGTCAGCGTAAATACTGCCAAACCAGATGCATTAGTATTTACTGTACCAGGTACTGACCCACCGTTGGCTGGGATATTTAAAGTAACAGTTTCGTTATTAACTGGGTTGCCGTTAGTATCTGTAACAGATGCTGTAAGGGTTGTAGTTGATGAACCATTAGCAACAATTGAACCTGCACCGGTGACATACACGTCCACGTTAGCAGCTGCACCAGATGTGAAGATTATTTGTTTTGAAGATGATGTAATCGCATTAGCTGTGGCGGTGTAATTATAAGTTCCTGCGACAGTTGAACTAGTCAATGTAAAGACAGCCAAGCCACTTGCATTGGTGTTTACTGTTCCAGGCACTGATCCGCCATTGGCTGGAATATTTAACGTAACTGTTTCATTATTAACTGGGTTACCGTTAGTATCTGTGACTGAGGCAGTTAGAGTTGTAGTGGACGTTCCGTTAGCAACAATTGAGCTAGCTCCCGTTACATATACATCCACATTTGCAGCGGCACCAGCAGTGAAGATTACTTGTTTTGAACTTGAAGTAATTGCGTTTGCTGTTGCGGTATAGTTATAAGTGCCAGCAACAGTTGAGCTGGTCAATGTAAAGACTGCGAGTCCTGAAGCATTAGTATTTACTGTACCAGGTACTGATCCACCATTTGCCGGAATATTTAAAGTAACTGTTTCATTATTCACTGGGTTACCATTGGTGTCAGTTACCGATGCAGTAAGTGTTGTAGTTGATGATCCATTAGCAACGATTGAACTCGCTCCCGTTACATATACATCCACATTAGCTGCAACGCCAGCGGTAAAGATTACTTGTTTTGAAGATGAGGTAATACTATTTGCGGTTGCAGTATAGTTATACGTTCCAGCTACAGTCGAGCTAGTCAAAGTAAACACTGCTAAACCAGACGCATTAGTGTTCACTGTACCAGGTACTGATCCGCCATTTACTGGGATATTTAAAGTAACGGTTTCATTATTTACTGGGTTACCACCAGAATCAGTGACGGATGCCGTAAGGGTTGTAGTGGATATTCCATTAGCAACAATGGATGATACTCCAGTAACATAAATATCAATATTAGCTGCAGCTCCTGCTATAAAAGTAACAGATTTTGAACTTGAAGTAATTGCATTAGCGGTTGCGGTGTAATTATAAGTTCCTGCGACAGTTGAACTAGTCAATGTAAAGACAGCCAAGCCACTTGCATTGGTGTTTACTGTTCCAGGCACTGATCCGCCATTGGCTGGAATATTTAACGTAACTGTTTCATTATTAACTGGGTTACCGTTAGTATCAGTTACTGATGCAGTTAACGTGGTAGTGCTTACTCCATCAGATGCAATGGAGCCAGCACCAGTTACATATAAATCTACGTTAGCAGCTACACCAGCAGTAAAAATCACTTGTTTTGCTGAAGATGTAATTACATTTGCGGTAACTGTATAGTTGTAAGTTCCTGCTACGGTCGAGCTAGTCAGTGTAAATACTGCCAAACCTGAAGCATTAGTATTTACTGTACCCGGTACAGATCCACCATTTGCTGGGATATTCAAAGTAACGGTTTCATTATTTACTGGGTTGCCGTTAGTATCAGTTACTGATGCAGTAAGAGTTGTGGTACTTGAACCGTTAGCTGCTATTGAACTTGCTCCTGTTACATACACATCCACATTAGCTGCGGCACCAGCAGTAAAGATAACTTGTTTTGAAGAAGAGGTGATAGCATTTGCAGTTGCTGTATAGTTGTAAGTTCCAGCTATGGTTGAACTAGTTAGCGTAAATACGGCAAGTCCTGAAGCATTGGTATTAACAGTTCCAGGAACCGATCCCCCATTTGCTGGGATATTTAAAGTAACGGTTTCATTATTAACTGGATTACCATTGGTATCAGTTACTGATGCCGTTAACGT
>MEPW01000014.1:0-949 GCA_001769975.1 Bdellovibrionales bacterium RIFOXYA1_FULL_36_14
TTTGAAATGGGTTCAGCTAGATTGCAAATTTTAAATAATCGTAAAAATGAAATTTCAAAGCAGCGCTTTGAACTAATTGAATTGGAAGAAACATTATCCAATAAGTTGAGTAATAAAAAGGAAGAGATACTGACTAACGAAGAATTGTTATCTTCAGCAAAAGAGGGACTGGTCAATGTTTCGCTTAGTTATCGTGAGAGTAAGGATGAATTGGTAAAGAGACAGGTGGAGATAAACTCGCTTGAAGCCCGACTACAAACTGCTATATCCAGAGTCTCTGATTTTGAAAAACAGATCGAAAAAAGTGAGTATAAATTTTCCAATAACACAGTTCTTATTGCTTCCTTAAGCGATGAAATTTTAAAACTCTCAGAAGATTTTGAACATAGTAGTATTGATAACAAAAATAAATCGGAAGAATTGAAAAAACGAGACGAAGAAATGTCTGCATACCGGGAAGACCTTGTAAAACTGCTTAAAGGTATGCAAGATCGTGAAAACGAAGTGCGGCAGATTGGAAGAGAAATTAATCTGGCGGAGAAAAAGTTTGTTGAATTAGAAGTAAAGCTGGAGAGATTTGTTGGAGAAGAAGAACAAATCACCAGAAATGTTTTTGAAAAATATCAAGTTGATTTAAGAAATGTAGTCGGAAAATATCTGGAATACTCTACGGATGAATATTTTGGGCTAGCTGATTTATCTAGTATGTATATGGTAGAAACTGAAAATGGGGTTAGAGAGGTCGAGAAAATTCATTACGATCTAAATATCATTTCCACCAGGGAATTGGACCGCGCAGATGCGTTGTTGAAAAAGTCGAAAAGTGAATTTAATCAACTGGGGGACATTAATTGGCAAGCCATTGAAGATTACAGAAAACAAAAACTGCGTTGTGCATTTTTAAAGGAACAAGAAGTTGAATTGAAGCAATCTTTGGATGATTTGGAAA
>MEPW01000014.1:1025-11614 GCA_001769975.1 Bdellovibrionales bacterium RIFOXYA1_FULL_36_14
ATGAGTGGTGGTGAAAAAGCGCTTACTGCAGTAAGTTTGATTTTTTCAATTTTTCTAGTGAAGCCGTCTCCTTTTTGTTTGCTGGATGAAGTAGATGCACCTTTGGATGATGCAAACGTTGGACGATTTAATGAGTTATTACGGGAAATGAGTAACGAATCCCAGTTTATTCTCATTACACATAACAAAAAAACAATGGAAATGAACGATACTCTTTACGGAATTACCATGGAAGAACCAGGAATATCCAAGGCAGTTTCGGTGCAACTTCAATAGTTGGGGGAGTGTTAATTTGATCAAGTATGGATTATTCATTATCTTACTTTCTTTCAATTTAAAATTGTGGGCAACTGCTTTGGAAAAAAAGTATTCATTTGTTCCACGAACTTTTTCATCTAAAGTTGAGCAAGTGACCCTGAGTGCTCTTTCTGGAAAAGAGAAAAAAACTTATGGTACGATGGACTATATGTATCCTGGCAAATTTCGTTATGAACAGGAAAAACCGGAAAATAGCAAAATTATTTTTGTATCAAACCAAAGCAACACATGGTTTTATACTGCTCCTTTTTTGAAGGGTGAACCAGGTGATTTGATTATCAATCCAATGAAGGACAAATTTTCGCTCTCTGAATTTTTTGATCTTTTGCAAAATGGTTTGAGTTCAAACCAGATGTATGTGGTTCAAAAACAGGCGGGAGCTGAACATTTAACATTTAATAAAAAATTGGCAAAGCAACTTGGTCTTAGTAAGGCCATTTTGACATTCAAGAACAGTAATTTTTTAAGTTTTGAAAATATTAAGTCTGTAAAAATTATTAAAGCGGATGGCAGCGAGGTGGTATTTAATTTATTGGAAATAAAACCCAATCTGCAATTTACTAAAGATCACTTTATATTTACCCCCCCACCCAATACCAAAATTAATAAACAATAAATTGGATTTTTAGGAGTAAGAATGGGTATGAAGGTCTATTTTATATCATTGGGATGTCCTAAAAATCTGGTTGACTCAGAAATTATGCTTGGTGTTTTGACCGAACGTAAATATGAAATTATTAATTCTCCAGCTTTGGCTGATGTTATAGTGATCAACACTTGCAGCTTTATCAATGATGCTAAACAAGAATCTATAGATGCTATTTTGGAAATGATTGATTACAAAAAACCAGGTATTGGAAATTGTAAAAAACTAGTAGTAACTGGTTGTCTACCGCAACGTTATATAAAGGAATTGGCGATTGAGTTGCCGGAAGTAGATCTTTTTTTAGGAACCAGTGGGCAAGAGTCGTTGGGTGATTTCCTGCAACAAGAAAGTAAGTTTCATGTTAATAATGATCCGACATTTGAGTACTCAGAAAAAACTTTGAGACTATTAACCACACCTTCACATATGGCATGGTTGAAGGTGGGGGAAGGTTGTGATCGACATTGCACCTTTTGTATTATTCCAAAACTAAGAGGTAAATACAAATCTAGAAAAGTCTCTCAGGTGGTTAATGAAGCTAAACGGTTAGCTGACCAAAATGTTAAGGAAGTTATTTTAGTGGCCCAGGATTTATCAGTTTATGGAAGTGATTTGGATGAAAAAAATGACCTTCTCCATTTACTAAATAGACTGGAGAAAATCGAGCAAATTAATTGGATTCGTATGATGTATTTTTACCCGGATGAATTAAATGATGATTTAATTCATAAGCTAAAAAATTCCTCTAAAATTTGTAAATATCTGGATATACCTGTGCAACATTTTTCCAATAATGTTTTAAAAAAAATGAATCGAAATATTACCGGGGATATGATCCTTAAAAAAATTGATAAAATAAAAACCCTGATTTCGGATATAACGCTTAGAACTTCAATTATTGTGGGATTTCCAGGAGAGACACCAGAAGATTTTAAAATTCTACTTGAAGGAATAAAAAAGGCCAAGTTTCATCATCTGGGTGTTTTCCCATATTCAGATGAGGAAGGTACGGTTTCGTTTAATTTAAGTGATAAAATAACTGAATCGGTTATTCAAAAAAGATTAAAAAAAGTTTATGAGGTTCAAAAAAAAATTACCAAAGAGTTAAACCTTCATTACATTGGCAAAACCATAAAGGTGGTGATTGAGGGAGTTCACAGTGAAACGGATTTACTGGTGGTTGGTAGACATGAAGGTCAAGCTCCTGATATTGACGGTAAAGTTATTATTAATGATTTAAATGGTAAAAAAATAAATATCGGAGTCTTTGTGGATGTTAAAATCTCCGATGTTATTGAATATGATCTAATTGGTTCAGTGATTTAGTTGCCACTTTCTGGAAATGCAAAATATTCACTTGCTGTTGTTGGCGGTAGGGCACTAAAAACTTCTTTAGTGGATATTGAAAAATCCTGGAAACAAGAGTTATATTCATTAACATTACTTGCCCCCGGCTTCGTCCATTCCATTTCAGGGTAGGAGTCCCAAGTGTAAAAGTCGTCATATCGCTGATAATCGACTGGATCAATCTGGTGACTCAAAAGTAAATGATCATAGTGATTAAAATTATTCGAATCAAGCGCAGGAATGGGTAAGGATGCTCCTGGGAAGAGTTGATCAATTTCTTGATTATAGAGAGTATTGCTGATGTCAGTTATATTGGTAATTGGAGCAAAGGCCCTGTCCCATTCTCTAATCATGAGATAAATTTCTGCTTTGGGATCCATGGCAGCATTGGCACATGTAAACTGATAGAATGGCTGACTACCTTTAAAGGGATCTATCATGGTTGTATAATCGGCAGGGTTATAGTCGTAAGCGTATTTCATCCAACCGTCAAAATAGTATTGAAATTGATTAGGATTTTCATAGTTAGCAAGGCCATTAGCACAACTGTTCTTGGCAACATAATTTACGTACATTTTGTTGGTTTTTATATTGGAAGGGTCTTCACCCAGGGTTGTCTCGTGTACTAAATCACCATATTTCCATTCTTTAGTAAACGCCTGATCTTGATTATCCACTTTTATAATAATACCCCCGTATAAGACGTCTGTTTCAATGGGTTCTGTTTTTCGTAATGGCCCAGTGATACAACTTGCTCGATTACCGCCCACGTCGTTATTAGCTGAGGTAACCGTCAGATTACAAATAACGTTATCATTGGCATCAGTGGTTTCTGCGTAAGTATGATCTTCTACATTATACGAGCCATCGTCGCAATTAGGGCCGGCTGGACTATAGTCTCCTTCACCTTTTATGTCAGCCTCGGAAGATGGTATCCAACGACCTGTAGATGTATTAGTATAGACCGCTAGGCTTCCGCCAGCTATAGCGGCAATAAAAGTTCCATCCGGGCGCTGCAAACCGGTAGTTTGGTTACCTACGGTCATACAACCATTTGTAAGACGAATAAAAGTGTGCTGTTTTACAACTCCTCCTCCTGGTAGTATTTGCTGTGTAGTACCTGGATAAGATCTGATGTATTTCCATTCATAGAATGAATAGGGTATATAATGTAAGTTTTCACAATTTCCCGGACTCATATAAGCGCTAAGTACCATTCCGTTTACAAAAAGTTCCTCTTCCTGCACTTCCAAAAAACAGGCAATTCGTCGGGTGGTGGTAATTTCTGGATCTTCGGGGGAACGCCCAAATTTTATTTGGTCATCGGTAAGTCGACATTCCTGATGGTGGTTGCCTCTTCCGAGTCGGTGCATGATATAACTTCTGGGGTAATAGCCGTCTATTTTAGGAGCGGAAATAGTCATGTGGCCATGGACAGTCATACTGAAAGTTAAACTTTCTACTGTATCGCTATTCCCACTATGAGCTATGAGGGTGTAGGTATTTCGTGTTGCATTGATGGTTGGTATACCAGAGATTACTCCAGTTTCACCATTTAACTCTAAGCCCTTAGGCAAATCTGGGGTGATTGAGAAAGTTACATTTTCCCCTTCAAATAATTTAACCGAAGTTGAAAAATACTCGTCTGTATATAAGTCAAAATGATTAGCAGTCATAACCATTCCAACTAGCCCTTTTGCACCTGGGGCAGGCCCAGTGGTGGAATTATAGACATTGAGATTATCTATGCTTTCTCCGGTGCCAGAGTAATCAGATCCAAAGGCATCGTTACTTACTCGCACATCCAATTCTCTTGCCGAGGTATTTTTGTAAGAAACAAATCCCGTACCCTTACATGAATTAATCAAGTCACAGTTAGCGACAGGTCCGGAGGGATTATTGGAAACATCCATTCCCGCACTAAAGTTTTCAATGCCTATCCAGGCATAATAGTCAGGAGTCCAAATTCCGCCTTTGGCCCGGCAGGTTTTAGAGTCAGTGAAACCCAGGCTGCAAGTGGTATTAACTGAGTTAGCAATGCAACTAGTTCTGGTGGTATAGGTTCCACCACCGTGACGGCAGTATCCTGCTTTAAGTCCCAGGGTAACAGTATCTGATTTAACAAAGCTAATAGTGCCAAGAGCAGTGCTGGCTGAAGTAGCATCCCAGCTATCATAAATTGGTAATCCTTTAGCGAAGTTGCCATATGTGGTTAGCACATACATTTTATTGGAACTTCCCGCTGGAGGATTACTATGATAATAAATTACGATTCCCATTCCCTCAACATCTTTAGTAAAGACAGCCGGAGATCCAATGGCACCAAGCCAATTGCGTGCATAGATTGTTTTAGGAGTACTGGCTGCTTCAATGTCATAATGGAAAAGGTTCCTATATGCTACTACAGGGATATTGAGAGTAAGCACTGCAGATACAGGTAGTGGATCATAATTGAGCCGAGTTTCCGTGTTCTCATATTTTCTAGCGTTATCCAAGAGATCATTTTTAAGAAATTTACCATTTTTCATTTGTACTAATATTTTGGTACTTGAAATAATTTCTTTAACTATGCCCCATGGATAATAAGTATGAGATCGAGGAGCTTCTCCGGTAGCTGTAGTAGGTAGGTTTATAGAGGCAGATATATAGGATCCGACATCAAATGACTCGGTAGAACCCACCACTAACAAAACATTATTGGCGATTCCGATACCTTTGGGTTCAGTGGTTACAGAAATTTTCAATATCTTTGTAATGGAACTTCCATTTGATTCGCGTACAGCAAGAGTATATTGACCTTTAGAAACGTTGGTAGGTGTCCCAGATATAATACCTGTTGAATAATTTAGGGTTAATCCCGTTGGTAATTTAGGACTTACTGTGAAGCTTAACCCGGTAAAACCCAGTGGGCTTAAAGTGGGGTTCATCGGCATTATAGTTGTACCTTTAGTAAAAATATGAATAACTTCGGTAATTTTAACTTTTTCAAAATAGTAGTTATAGTTAATGTCTATGGAATCATTGCTATTGAATGCTCCTTTGAGCACTTTCAAATAAACATATTGAGCTGTTGAATTGATACCAGTCACGATCCCCCTGGCAAAATTTCCATTTTTATCTTTAGCAGAAGTTACGTATATACCTTCACCATTAAATAAGGTTGTCGTGATGGCATTTGCATTTTTGGGGATGTTTCTATTTAAAGCGATACCATCAATTGAACCAGGATTGAAAGACCCGTCTGCTTGAAAAAGATCGGCGAATGTACTGGATGAATTACTAGAACCTGAAGCGGTAGCGGATTCAGTTAGATTTAGTTTTATGAGGATTATATCTTGCGCGTAATCAAGCGAACTAATCCCAACCGGTGCACCGTTTTCGTCAACTGGAGGGGGAGGTGTGGGCTCAATACCAGATCCGGAACCGCTGGAACCGGCTGCGGCTTTCGAATTATTTTTTTCCCATTTGGTCGAACTATCAGGCAAACAAGCTGTGTAACATAATATCGCAATGATAATGATTATTTTTTCTAAAAGTGTTTTCATAATCCCAAGTCCCCTCTTAATAGTCCTCTATTGTATATATCGGAAAACAGACCCCAAATATTAGTATTATACTTTGATTTTTTAGATACCCGATTAATCAAATCAACTGCTTTATAATGGTAATAGCTATTATCAATAAGTTAGATTATGATTATGGTTATATTTTGAAGTGATAAAGTAGATGGAGGATCCTTTTGAAGATATTTTTTTGCCTACTTATTTTGTCAATGTTTATAAATACGGCCTATGCTTTGCCGGATTATCAAAATATAATTCGTAAAATGGCAACAAGTGTTTTGGGAGAGTCACTTACCCAAAGTATTTTGGGCCTAGATCCAAAAGAAATGGTGGAGATGCCTGATTTACCGAAGTTATTAGAAGATCCTAAAAGTCTTAATTTTGCCAACATTCATGATTTACCAAAAACTCAAATTTCTGAAAATGAAAACAAAAAATTAAACGATAATTTTTTATATGAATTATTTAAAGAAATTCGCACCAGTGAGCCATCGGAGAGTGAATATCAACAATGGATAAACATCCTTAATCAAGGCGCGAATAGGGAAGGTGTGTTTAGAGCGCTGATCTATGACAAAATTTATGAGAGTTTGGAATATTCTTCCAGCAAGCGAGCTTCCGAAAGTGCCAAAGAATTTACGGTTTCATTTTATAAAAAGTTTATTGGGATTAAAATCAGTCAAAATAAAATGGATCAAATGAATGTATATGCCTTGAAAAGAATTGTTTGTGAAAAAACTCTTCAAATGATCGATACTCTATACCAAAGGAATAAAGATGACGTTTATAAGTGGTATGCGGTTTTTTCTTCCGACTTGGCGATGAGTTACAAAGGAGTGTGGGACAATAATATCCGAAAGCAAAGATCCCCTTCCAAACATTATAGATGGGCTTCTTTAGCTGGAGAACAATTTATTAAATCTGAGATAATTATTAAATTAAATAAGCTTTATAATCATCTAGATCAAAATTAATTCCAAAAAGGGTTAGACTCCCTAGTTAATACTTTTAATAGTCTTTCAATGCCTAATGCAATTCCTGCGGATTTAGGGAGACCTCTTTTAAGAGACTCATATAAAACACTTGGTTCAGGCAAAGTGTAATGATAAAGTTCTTGTTTTTCTTTTTGCTGCATTATAAATCGTTTTTTTTGAACTTCAAGATTGGTGAGCTCATTAAAACAATTACAAATTTCTACCCCGTTTACATAGATTTCAAACCGCTCGCAAACTCTGGGGTCAGATTCCTTTAATGTAGATAGTGCGCACAAATGGTGAGGATATTCATAAAGAAGCAAGTAGGGATATTTTTCTAATTGAGGTTCGATCTTATTTAAAAAAACAAGAAAAAAACAATCATCCCAACTTAAGGTTGAGATGGTTGGCAGTGGAATTTCAGGATGATCTTTTTTTATTTTATGGTATAAGTCAGTTTTATTTAAAAAATCTAAAATATCCCAATTTAAATATTCCAAGAAAATTTCTTGAATAGTCATGCGTTGAAAGTCACTTTTTTTAAGAACTTGATTGGTCGATATGGATTTAGATTCTAAATAATCCATACAAAATTTTATCAGATTTTCGCAATCATCCATAATCTGGGTATAATGGGCATTTTTTCTATACCATTCCAACATAATAAATTGATTTCTATGAATGGGTGTAGCGGGCTCATCTCTAAAGCAATAGCTCAAGGTAAAAATGTCTTTGAAACCATGTGAAAGTAATTCCTTCATATGAAATTCAGGGGAGGTATGTAGATATAGTTCGGTGTCTAATTGTTGTAAGACACTTTTTAATTTAAACGGGTGAATATGAGGTTCCATACCAGGATTGATGACCGCCGGAGGAGTCATAACTTCAAGAAAATTATTATTATTAAAAAAAAATCTTATGGCCTTGAGGAGCAAAAATAGGTTATTAAGTTTATGATATGTTGATTGAGAAGTTTCAGCTTTTAACATGGATTATATCTATTATATAGTCCTCCTAAAGGCAAGTTTTGTGATCTAACGGGGTTTCTATGATGAACGTTTATATGACTTTGGGAGGTATAATTGTACCTTGTGATTTTTTGGCGATTGGTTTTTTGACCATTATGTCGTTCGTGCTGATCGTACAAGTAATAGGTATTAGAAAGCTCCTTATCAATTTAAAAAGTAAGCCCAGTGGTCAAATAAAGGTGTCTATCCGGACGGAGATTACTTTCAAAGATAGACTAACTAAGGGGCTGGAAAGATCCAGGAGCGAAGTTTGGGATAAACTCGGTAGTATAATTCTAGGAAGGAGTTTAGATCAACTGGTGTTGTCTGAGTTGGAAGAGTTGTTATATGGGGCAGACATTGGCACGGATTTGGTTCATGATCTTTTAGAGAGATTAAAAAAAGTTGCTACTCAAAAAAAGTATTCAGCAGAAGAATTTAAAAATTTTCTTTATACATTTATGTATGAACAAATGCAGCCGATTCAAGATTTGGTAGATAATTCTTTGTATGTCTTTAATCCCAACGCTTTAGATAAAAAAACCAAAACCATAATGGTGGTAGGAGTAAATGGTGCTGGAAAAACTACCACCATAGGTAAGCTTGCTACGAGATTGACCAGACAGGGCGCAAATGTTGTTGTGGGGGCTTGCGACACCTTTAGGGCTGCCGCAGTTGATCAGCTACAAATATGGTGCGATAAAGCGGGTGCCAAAATGATTAGAGCGAAAGAAGGCACAAATCCCAGTGGTGTTGCCTATGAGGCCCTAGATCAAGCTTTAAAAACCAAAGCAGATTACTGTATTTTAGATACAGCCGGAAGGTTGCATACCAAGGGTAATCTTATGGATGAGCTTGCTAAAAATAAGCGTGTTTTAAGTAAGCTTGACCAAAATGCTCCCCAACAAACGTTGCTGGTTTTGGACGCAATTACTGGACAAAATGCCATCAAGCAAGCGGAGGAATTTCATAAAATTCTCAATATCTCTGGCCTTATTTTCACTAAATGCGATGGGTCGTCAAAAGCTGGATCAGCAGTTTCGATTACCAAAAAATTAAAAATCCCTATTGTCTATATTGGGGTTGGTGAAACCGTTGATGATCTTGATATATTTAATGTTGATGAGTATTTAAAAGCTCTTTTAGGCATCTAGGCTTACTGCGGCATTGTTGACTTATAAACACAATTTTAATAGTCTTAGAGTTGAAATGATAAAAGCAAATAATGAGGCATTAGAATTTGAGATATTGGGTTACAAGGTTAACTTTCGATCCGATACAGCTAATAGTTTAATATCTCCGACCGAAGTTGTTGGTTATGTTCAAAATGAAGTGACGGAGATCAGGAAAAATGCAAAACATTTAAGCATCGGCGAGGCTGCCCTCCTATTGGCGCTTAAGATGGCACAAGAGAAACTATTAATTGAACGAGAGTACCGGGAAAACATAATTAAGTTGCACCAAGAAGTGAATGATGCAAAGAAAGTCATTGATAGCTTTTCAATATAATTCGAACTCTATACGTTGTTTGTTTTTTGTTTCACTTTACTAATTAAAAATCGAAAGGAGATGTGATGAATACATTAGCTATTCTGGTAGGAGTAATTTGCATATTATTGGGAATCGGGATTGGTGTGCTGGTTAGACATATTTTTGTTTTAAAAGATTTAAAACAAAGAGAGGGAAAAGCGGACGAGATTATAACTAAGGCGAAAAATGATGCCAGCGACATTAAATATAATGCTAGGAAAGAAGCCAAAGATATAATCAGAGAGGAAAAACAGCAGGCTGAATTGGAAATTAAAAACATGAAGCAGGAAATTTCCAATCAAGAAAAGGTTCTGGCTAAAAAAGAGGCAACCTTGGATGCTAAAATTGAACTGCAAGAAAAAGAATTGGAAAAAATTAAGACCAAGGATGCTGACATTGAAAAAAGAAAGGATCTGATTGATGAAGAGATTCATAAGTATAAAAGAAAACAAATCGAGATATCTGAAAAACTCAGCCAAGTAAGTGGGATGAGTAAAGAGGATGCCAAGAATGAGTTGATGAAAAATATGGTAGAGGAAGCTAAGGTTGGATTTGCTAAAGAATTGAAGCGCTTGGAAGAAGAAGCCAACGATCAAGCTGAGAAAAAATCAAAAAAAATTATCAGTACTGCCATTGAAAGATATGCTGGGGAATATGTAGCTGAAAAAACCATTGGATCTGTGGATCTTCCATCAGATGATGTAAAAGGTAGATTAATCGGAAGAGAGGGAAGAAATATCAGGGCATTTGAACAGATTTGCGGAGTGGACTTGATTATTGATGATACTCCGGAAATAGTAGTGGTTTCTTCTTTTAACGTAGTTAGAAAAGAAATCGCCATTAAGACTATTAAAAAGTTAATTGCTGACGGTAGAATTCACCCTGCTAAAATTGAAGAACTTCATGAAAAAGCCAAGTCGGAAATGGATAAAGAGCTTAGAGAACTTGGTGAAAAAGCCCAAATGGAAGTAGGTATTCATGGTATTCATCCCGAAGTATTAAAACTCATAGGTGCTTTAAATTTTAGAACTTCTTATACTCAAAACCAGTATCAACACGCACTGGAAACATCCTTTATTTGTGGTGCCATGGCTTCTGAGCTTGGCCTTAACGTCAAACAGGCCAGAAGAGCGGGATTGTTACATGATGTCGGTAAAGTGTTAGATGCTTCTGCCGAAGGATCACATGCGGTAGTGGGTGCGGA
>MEPW01000015.1 GCA_001769975.1 Bdellovibrionales bacterium RIFOXYA1_FULL_36_14
ACGAAGCTCCTCACTCAGCTCTTGGCATGAAGAGTCCAGTGGAGTATCGTTTAGCAGTTAACAATAGGTAGCCTCAAATGGGGGCCAAAGCAATTAGCACTATATAATTTAAATCCAATATCTCTTAAAATTGGTCTACCCACCGAAAAAACCATGCTACAAAAAAACGGTTTATATCGCTTCAGCCGTAATCCGATTTACTTATCTATGTTTATCACCTCGCTGGGATCAATAATTTATTCCCAAAACATACTGGTACTTAGCTGTTTAATAATATCCACTTATTTACATATTAAAATTATTAAAAGAGAAGAACATTTTTTACAAGATAGATTTGGCACAGATTGGACGGAATATAGAAAGAAAGTTCGCCGTTTTTTATAATTATCAAACAATCAGAATATCGTTAGCTACTCCTGTTGGTGCCTAACATTAGGGGTAAATGGTAGATATCGAAGATTAAAGCTACTAGTAGGGTAAAGGCAATAATTCCTCCCGTTTCTCTTATAGGAAGAAAGCTATTCATTGCAAAAACACTGAATGACAAAATAAGTATCAGCTGTCCTACGATAATAGGATTAAGGGTGGCTTGGACATGCTCTTTTTTTGATATGTTTTTCATTTTGTCATAAATCACATGAATCGTGCTATCCACAATCAAACCCAAAGATATAGAAAATGTCATTACGGTTGCGATGTTAAGTGAATAATTCATAAGCTTAATAAAAATCAATGAAGATATCATGGGTATTAGATTAACTACCACGAAAGGAATAATTCTTTTTATCTGCCTATAAATTATAGTAAACAGCGCCACAATAATTACAAAACTAACCATAAAGCTTTTAATTAATGTATTAATTAAATATTCTTGTGATTTTAACATACTATATTGCAAACCATTCAGTGTGATTTGATAACTAGGATAGCGCTTGCTTAATCTAGCAAAAAAAAGGTTATGGTGATTAAATTCTTCGTGACCAATATGTGGACCAAAGATAGTTATACGATAATACCCATCTCTCATATGTCGAAGCTTTTGTGATTCAGGCAATTGTCCAAGCATGGTAAAATAAGCTACAGGGATCAAAGGGATATGTTTATTTCCCGTATAAATGTAATTTAACTCAGACACCAATTGATTTACGGAAAGTAGTTTAGCTTCCTTGAAATTATTTTGAATATCCATTTCTAATTGGTTTAAAATTTTATAATCTTCAAATTCAAATTCAAATTCACTATCTTGCGATTTGCGAATCAAAACTTCATAATTAGGATTACCCCATACATACCTAGTGATATAATCTATGCTTTTTCGCTCAAAACTTGTTTCAGGTAAATATTTGGTGGCTTCGGTTAATAGTTTTATGTCTTTTGCCGCGAACAAACCACCCATCACAAGCAATACCATCGAGCCATATCCAATTAACTTGGAAGGTTTGGATAAAAATTCACTATTAATTAGATTGATTGTCCAAGTCTTTGTACTTACGTGTTTTACCAAATCAAACATAATTTTATACCAACCCAGTATAAAACAAGCTGACAAAAAAATTAAAACCGCTGTTAGTAAGGCAAACTGACGAATAGATTCAATTTCACTTACATAAAGCGAACCAAACCCAACAGAAGTGGTGGTAACCATTAAAAATATGGGTTTTAACTTATATTTGAAAAGGCTTTTGAAATTTTCATAAATTTTTATTGAGTAAAAGAGGTGAAAAGAAATCGATAACGACAAAGTGAAAATCAATAGCGGCGCAATAACCGTGATCATATTCATGCTCTTAAAACAGAACTTAATTAAAGAAAGTGCTAAAAACATTGTCATTACTGATGGATACAAATTAAGGCAGGTTGCTAAAAATGAGCGAGTAATAATTAATGTTATAACAAAAGCCAGAAATAACATGATGGGAAAAATTCTAGTTTTAATTTCTTGTGAATATTGGTTTAAGAGCTGATTAGTAATTGGAAGCCCAGCTAAAGAAACTTGGGAATCTATAGACTTTAAATCGTTTATCAACATTTCCATGTTTTCAGGAGAAAATTCCTTGTTTATTAAAACTAAAAATGAGATCCGATCTTTTTTTAGAAAATCAAACAACAAATCAGGATGAGTACTTGCAAAAGTTTTGATTTCAACAAAACTATCACTTTTTATTCCTGATTTATATATTTTAAAGAAATCAACCACCTCTATTCCAAAAGCTTTCCACTTTAACTTTACATAATCTATCTTTTGTAAAATATTCAAATACACTGTTTCCGTCA
Organism: Bdellovibrionales bacterium RIFOXYA1_FULL_36_14; assembly: GCA_001769975.1. Lineage (GTDB taxonomy): Bacteria > Bdellovibrionota > Bacteriovoracia > Bacteriovoracales > Bacteriovoracaceae > XYC1-FULL-37-79. Next base: position 2,275 of record MEPW01000015.1, read on the forward strand.
TTACTTTTCCAGGAATTGTAACGACAACTTGTTGTTCATCCGAAAATAATTTTTTAAATTTGAGATATTCCGATGCATCAAGACTGGTTTGAAATAAATATTCACTATTTTTTTGTACTAAATCATTGCAGTAATAAGCACTCAACATCAAGATGGTTGCTGCAATTAAGGAAAAAAGCCAAAATTTCACAAAATTTTACTCAGAAAAATAAAAACTTATTTTAACTAAATCACTTACACTGGCTACAAATATGGAAGGATCAGGAATGTTTAACTCGGATAATTTCACCAAAGCATTACCTTGAAGAATTACCTTATTATTTTCCTTATGAGTCTTAATGTTCACTAAAAAATCTTTCTCCGTCCCTCTAATATTAATCGTCGCCGGAATTGCCATAAACTCACTATTCTCTCTTTGTATTTCACTTTTAAAAGATACAATTATATTTGAAAAATTCTTATGATCCAAACATAAGTTCCACATTTTTTCATTACGAGCATCAATATCAGTGTCCATTTTTTTGACTTCAAATACCACTTTGAGGTCCTTTAAAACACTTCTTTCTTTGTTTGCAGAAATGGTAAAGTCTTTTACAAAGCCACTAAATGTAGTAGTGATAATCCCCAGCTTGGTACTATCCATATCAAATTTAATGAACTCATTTGATTTTTTAGCGTCCTCATAACTTCCATATTTGTAGCTTTTGGTTATCTCTCGTCCATATACTATGGTAGTCAACATGCTTAAGGTGAAAAAAAATGTTAGTAACTTTTTCACAATTCCCCTCCTAGATCTTCTGACCTACTTGTTGGGCAATCGCGCCAACAAAATAGTCAAAATTTTGAACATTCTTCAATTCATTTTTACTAAATAGTAACACTAAATCCTTCGGATGAGGAAAATATTTATTAGACTCAGGAAGATATCGGAAAGTGTTATACTCTCCCATATGAAAAATAATTTTCCCGATAACTGGGGCAATATTATAAAAATACACTTTATAGATAAACTTAAAAAATAAATTCTGTGGTTTCCCCTGATCAATGCTACTGACAAATCCATTTCTTTTAGTGACCCTGACCATCTCTTTTATTCCTTCTTCGATATTAGTTAAATTTCTTAAACCATAACTAATAATCACTACATCAAATGTCTCGTTTTTAAATGGTAAAGCTAGGGCATCTCCCTCGACGAATTCGATATTATTTAAATGCGTTGCTTTTTTCCTGGCAAGTTTAATCATTTCTTTCGATACATCTAATGCCACCACTTTGCTATCAGGATATTTTTCTGCCAGGTAAATGGCAATATCTCCACTTCCTGTGCAAAGATCAAGAATAGTTGCTTGTGGGGGAAAAGGAATTTTTTCCATGGCCTTCCTATCGTACATCCACTTGGTACCAAAGCTATGTAAAACATTTCCTGCATCATATTTAGGTGCTAATTTATCAAACATTTGCTTATTGTAACCGGCCCAACTGGAAGCTTTATAATATTTATCTAGACCGGTTTTTTTTATAAGCTTTTTTTTATTTGCATCTGCAATGTTCATCTAAATTCCTTTAACAAGATTGAATGTGCCATAAACCCAGGGCCAAAGCCTAGGGCTAAAACATTATCATTTATGCTGGTTTTGGTTTGCAAATAGTTTTCCAATATAAACCCTATCGTAGCACTTGATAAATTTCCGTACTTTTGCATTATTTCCCGGGACTCACTGACATCCTTCTTAATTTCCCTCATCAGCAGTTCAATCATCTCAATAATCTTGATTCCGCCAGGATGAACTAAATATTTGTCAATATCAGTGATCTGAAGATGGTTTTTCTTTAAAAAAGGAATGATTATTTCTTTAAAATTTTCGGCGATGACGTTGGTTATTTCCTTTTGGAGCCTCATAACAAACCCGCCATCATGCAAATCATATCCAATAACACCCGTCGTATTTTTAACATGGTACATTTGAGTATCTACTACTTTAAGTCCAGGTTTATCACTGTTTCCCCAAATGGAACAAGAAACCCCGTCGGCAAATATGGCCGTCGAAACAATATTATCCCATGAATAATTATCTACCTGGATAGTATTGCTCGGGAATTCCAGCGAAATGATCGCCACCTTACTTTCTGGATAAGCTTTAATAAAATCATGAGCAAGTATCCAAGCGGAGACACCGGCGGCGCAACCTATCTCTGTAATCGGAATTCTTTTTATATCGGATTTCATATCAAGCTTATTAACAACGTAAGCATCAAAAGATGGGATCATAAATCCAGTACATGAAGTTGTAATAATAATGTCAATATCTTTAGGTTGCAAGCAAGCTTTTTCAAGTGCTCCCATCAAGGCCACTTCCCCAAGCCTGATTGCTTCTTGCATATAAAGTTCATTACTTTCTTTTAAGGTCCTCTTGGAAAAAAGCACTTCAATAGGAGCTATACTGTGCCTTTTGGTAATGCCTGATCCTTTAAATATTCTTACGGCTTTGTTTATAAAAGCCTCGTCTTGGGTGCACAACCATTTTTTGACTTGCTCTATTACTTCCTCATTTGAGTAATGATATTTGGGAAGTTTGGTTTCAAGCGCCAAAAGAGTATTTTTATTACCATACATAAGAACCTCCTCATTTGATTTTTAAACCACGTTAGAATTATTGATCATAACCAAAGTGAGCCTTGTTCTAAATCTTTATCAATTTGTTGATGTAATTTCAAACAATCGTTTTGAAACTCTGGTTTAATAGACACTACCTTTTGCGTCACACTTTCGCAATATCCACATTGTTCGCAGTCATTGTAACGGCATTTCCTTCGCCATACATTTTCTAAAAAACCGTCCAGTCCTTGATTATCAATATAAATGGGTGGTTTATCTTCTTTAATTTGACAGAGCATTCCCCGCTTTTCAGTTAGTTTTTTTATATTTAATAAACGGTTCAGATTAATTTTAAAAGGTCTTAGAAAATATCTAAGTGGAAGAAAACTAGAATGGGCATTGTACTGAGGGTCATCTTTACTAGCTTGGTGCCCGTAAGGTTGAACTAAATCAATAAGATTTCCTTGATATTTTCTTTCGCTATATGCCTTGACCCTCTTGATCATTATGGAAGTCGGCAGATTTCTTTCCACTAATTTAAAATTGTGATACCCCAAATCTTCATAAAGATGAATATCCTCCGGTCTGATCCAATCTGAGCGTAATAGATTAACCGGATTTTGTAACTTCCTCTTGGCACACTCCAGGACACAGTGATCAACTACAAATCGTTGGTTTAAATCATTTTTCTGAGAACTATGGGAAAGCATGTTCATATGTGTTGGGGCCATTGAGCAAGATGCCATGCAATTGCCGTTAGCTAGCAATTCCAAATTGCAATGTATAGATTTAGATAAACTTTTCAAAGCATCCAAATCACGATTAACAGATAATGAATCCAAACAAATAGTATCGGCACCAATCTCTTCCCAAAATTTTGCTTTTTGCAAGTGATCAACACCCGCAAAAACTGATACTCTGACTTTTAACATCGGATAATTTTGTTTTATAATCCTAAGCAATAATGGATTGCTTATCGTTACCGAAGCTACGCCAATATCACAAAGCCAATCCAATATTTTTCGTAGTTCCTTTTGTCCCTTGCGTGTTGTTTCCATATTGGATAGGCAAGAGGCATTGAGAAGATAATTGAATCCAATGTTATTTTTTTTGGCATAAGCTACATGTTCCACCAATTTACGCTTGGAAACTTGTCCAAGCATATAAGTAGATCTACCGCCACCAAAAAAATCTATTGGTAATTTGCCATAGATATTGGCAACAGGATAATTCTTAATCCCATCAATCAACAGTGGATCAAAATTTGTAGCAACTGATAATTTCATAGGGACATACCTCAAAACCTATCCCATAATTTTTTAGAAACAATTTGAGCATGATGAAAAATAGCTTTTTCATCAGCTATAAGAACCTTTCTATTTTCCATCAAGATTTTGCCTGCAACAATCGTAGTTTCAACCAGCGCATTACATAAACCAAATACCAGATGTCCTAAAAAACTATCCTTATTAAAATGCGTGGGAGAACTATAATCTAAAATTATTACATCTGCCTGACAACCCTTTTTAATTTCACCGATATTTTCAAAATAACGATTGGCAATTTGGGCATTATTATAAACCAGGGCTTTGGTGCATTCCATAAAACCGGCAGCAGGGTTGTCATTCCATAATCTTTGTATCCAAACGGAAGCCCTAAGTTCCTCTAGCATATTAACCGTCATGGCATCAGTACCAAGACCTACTAAAATATTATGGTCCAGCATTTTTTTAATATTACTAACACCCACAGCATTATTCATATTGGACTGATGATTAATCGCCACCGCGGTGTCTGTATCCTTTAATATTTCAATTTCTCTATCACTGATATGAGTGCAATGTGCACAGATAGTCTTACTTCCTAGTATATTAAATTGTTCAAGTCGCTCCACTACGCTCATGTGGTAATTATTTTGAGCATGTGCTTGATCACTTTTAGCTTCTGCCGTATGAATATGGCAACCAATCCCCAAAGCACGAGATAGTTTCCCAGCTTGCTCTAACGTTTTATCACTTAGGGTAAATGAAGCGTGCAAACCAATTAAACCTTTAATCATCTGGTCCTTTGGATCAAGCGATTCAAAAAACCTCTTGTTTTCCTCAAGTCCAAGTTTAGCAATCTGTTCTCCATCACGATCGGAAATTTCGTAACATAAAGACGCTCTTACCCCAAGTTCTGTACAGGTCTTTTTTATCTCCTCTAAAGATCCCGTCAAATTCATTGCCGAAGCATGATGATCAATGACTGTGGTGGTACCTTTTTTTATACCGTCAATAATGGCCGTCATGGCACTAAGTCTGGTATCTTCCAACGTTAGTGCCTTGTCTAGCTTCCACCACAAATTCTTTAATATTTCATTGAAGTCCTTGGAAGGATTCACCTTAGATAAGCCTCTGGCAAATGAGCTATAAAAATGAGTATGTACATTAATAAATCCAGGCATCACTATTTTATTTTCAGCATCAATAATTTTAGCCGAAAATAAATCCTGCTTACTACCGTTTGGATAAATATCTTTAATTAAATCATTTTCAATCAAAAGATCATGATTAGATAAAACCTTATTATTTTTACCAAGTGTAACAATCGTGGCATTTTTAATTAGAAGTAAACTCATTTATTTATCCCTATTGGAAGTGAATACCTTCTTTTTTTATCGTAAGTATAAAGTGCATTCGCTACCGCGGCGGCAGTGGGGACTAACCCGATTTCACCGACACCCTTGGCCCCGTAAGGACCATGTCGATCTGGAGCCTCAACTCCGATCACTTCCACTTCTGGCATTTCCTTGGCCCGTAATATTCCCAGCTTTCCTAAATTAGTATGCACCGGATACCCGTCTTTCATCGCAAAATTTTCACTAAGTGCATACCCGAGCCCCATATGCAAAGCACCCTCTATTTGACCTTCAAACAAGGTTGGATTCATGATTTTTCCAGCATCATGAGCCGCATAGATTTTATTTATTTTACCCGTATCATCAAGAATTACCACTTGAGTAGCATAGCCATATGAATAGTGAGTAAGATGCCCGACACCAACTTTTTCTTTTCCTATTTCACTAGTCCAATCACAAATCCACTGTCCCAAGTACTCATTACCAATCACATGCTCCAAATCTGATCTTTCTAAATCAACTTTAATTTTTTTACAAGCATCTATAATAGCTAAACCCACCAACGAAGTTCCTCTAGAAGAAGTAGTCATACCACATACAGTTTCACTTTTAGTATCAACGATCACTTCTACCCATTTGGGATCAATCCCCAGTTCTTGACAAATAGTTTGCACGGCCATGGTATGCACTCCTTGTCCCATTTCCGACCAACCATGATAGATTTGAAACCAATCCTTCTGCTTAATAACAATTTTACATTGGGTAGAATCTGGCATCCCATTTCCAATTCCCGTATTTTTAATTCCACAAGCTATACCTGCATACTTGGCTTTACAAAAAACGTCTTTAACTGCTAGCAAGGTTTGTCGTAACCCAACCCCATCACCTTCTCTCATCAATTGTCCAGTGACCAGACTTTCTCCCTCTCTAATTGCATTATCATATCTGATTTGCCAACGATCAAATCCGCCTTGTACACAAATATCATCAATAAGTCCTTCTACTGCAAACGCTGCTTGATTAACTCCGAATCCTCTCATGGCCCCACAAGGAACATTATTAGTGTAGATGCTTCTGGCTATCACATAAACATTGGGAACAATATAGGCTCCCGCACTGTGGCCAGCTGCTCTTTCCAACACTTTCATACCAACCGATGCATAGGCTCCCGTATCACCATCAATTTTGGCCATCAAAGATGTGAACTGCCCGTTCTCATTCGCGGAAAGCCAATACTTGAGCCTCATAGGATGACGCTTAGGATGCATCTGCATAGATTCGTCACGGGTTAACTCAACTTTAACTGGAACTTTAGAAAGATAAGCACATAATGCCGCATGCCCTTGCACTGACAAATCTTCCTTTCCCCCAAACCCTCCACCATTTTGCACTTGGATAACTTGCACCAAATTTTCATTAATACCAAGTATCTTCGCAATTCCTATCCTATCCTCGTAAGCGCCCTGACCTTGAGAATATACTGTCAAACTGGAAGTTTCGAGATTTGGTATAGCCAAACAACATTCTGTTTCTAAAAAAGCATGCTCAATTCGCTGAGTATAAAATGTTCCATGGGCCTTATATTTGGAATTATTATAGGCATTTTGAGCATCCCCAATTACTAATTTGGTTTTTGATAAAATATTACCTTGAGGATGAATTTTATAGGCATTTTTTTTTAAAGCTGCATCAACGGTGGTCAAAGGAACTTTAACCTCATAATCAACTTTTATTTTCTGGACCGCTTTTCTAGCAGTCTTTTCATTGATCGCAACGACACTCGCAAGGACATCTCCGATATATCTGGTTTCCTCACCCTCCATAATCATAACCGGCCAATCTTTGCGAATTAAACCCGTAAACCGCTCTCCTTGAATATCCTTTGCTGTATAAATTGCTTTTACACCTTTAACATTCAAGGCTTCGCTAATATCAATATGTAAAATCTTGGCACGTGGATAGTCTGAAAATTTAAGCACACCAAAATGCATTCCCACCCTATCCATATCACAAACAAAGTCTCTTTGCCCAAGTACGACGCGAGAGGAATCATATTTGGGTACTCGTTGCCCCACCTTGCCGTTGGAATCGCATACGTCTGTATTTTCTTTATCTCTAATAATTTGAGCGGCATATTGAATAGATTCAATAATTTTTTTATATCCAGTGCAGCGGCAAATATTTTTATGTATGGCCTTTTTAATATCATCAACTGTAGGATTTAAATTTTCCATAAGCAGTTGGCTGGCACTCATAACTATACCAGGCGTACAAAAACCACATTGGACTCCACCTTTTTCAACAAACGCTTTGACGAAGACTTCTCTTATTTCCTCACTTAACCCTTCCAACGTTACCACTACTTTACCCGCCAAGGATTTCATTTTGGTTTTACAACTTAAAACCACTTTTCCATTAACATGAACGCTACATGCCCCACATACTCCTTGTCCTGAACATCCATTTTTGTGGGACTTTATTCCCTCAATATTGCGAAGATATTCAAGCAAATTTATTTCTGGATTATCCTTATAGATTTTCTTTGCACCATTTAAAATAAAATCCATGCCCACTCCAAATTATTACATATTAACATACACACTGGGGAAGGTTGCATACCAAGCACATGCTTTTACTAAGTGTTCAACCGGAACCTGATCGGATATGGCATGAGCATGAATCTCATGAGCTGGGCCAAAACCTATTGTTGGAACACCCATGGTACCCATAGTGGCTACGCCGTTGGTTGAAAAAGTCCATTTATCAACTTTGGGGGTAATCCCAAGCACGTCCTTATAATTTTTTACTGCAGCTTTGCAAACCACATGATTTTCAGGTAACACCCAAGTAGGATAATATTTATCAATTTCATACACCAAACCAGTATAACTTGGCGTACTGTATTTTAAAACTTCAACACTTGCCTCTATCTGAGCTCTTTGAATTGCATCTTTTACTTCTGCGACTGCACTCTCTCTGGTTTCACCTTGGGTAAGTCTTCTATCCAAATGAATATAAGCCCGATCAGGTACTGCACAAAGCGATGGAGTGTTACATTCAATATAACTTACCGTAACTGATCCTTTACCCAAAAACTCATCATGCTTGATGCGCTCATTCAACTTCTCAATTTCATTCACAACCTTGGCCATCATATAAACTGCATTTTTGCCGCGTTCAGGAGCGGAACCATGACAAGAAACTCCGTTAGTGGTAACGCCAATTTCCATTCTGCCTCGATGTCCCCTATAAATATTAAGATTGGTGGGTTCAGTGATCACGACCACTTCAGGTTTATCAATGATTTTTTCCTTTAAAATATACTGCCAGCAAAGTCCGTCACAATCTTCTTCTTGAACCGTTCCCGTAATCCATAAGGTGTAATCATCCTCCAGTTTTAATTCTTTAATTATTTTAGCGCCATATACCATTGAAGCCATCCCAGCTTCTTGATCGCTGGCCCCTCGCCCATAGATAATACCATTTTCTAATTTTCCTTCGTAAGGGTCCCATTGCCAGGAGTTTTTATCACCCACTCCAACTGTATCAATATGGGCGTCCATAGCAATGATTTTTTTTCCTTTACCAACTCGTCCTAAGATATTTCCCATGGGATCGATTCGGATTTCATCGAAACCCACTTTTTCCATTTCTTTTTTTATTCGCTGAATGACTTCCCTCTCCTTAGCACTTTCAGAGGGAATTCTAATCATATCGCGAAGAAATTTGACCATATCTGGTTCATATTTTTTTGAAAGTTCCATTACTTTTTTATAATCAATCATAAATCACCTTATCCTAAAATTCTTTTTATGTTGCGCTCTTTTAACATGGTCAAAACTTTAACCGGGTCTTTGATTCTGGAAGTTAAAATCATCGCTGCAATAATATAGGGTTTAAATCCAGCTTCTTTATAGGTCTCCACTCGGTATTTTTCAAAAACAGATTTACTGACTTCACCAGCTTTGCAAGATACGTCGGTAATATCTGCGGGGAGACAGTGCATGTAGAGAGCTTTACCATTTTTAGAAAGTTTCATCTTCGCTTCATCACATTCCCAGTTTTTATAAGTGGCATTTTGGGCCAAACACTCTTTTTCCAATTTCTTTAAACCCTCATTATCATTTTTCTTAAGCAGGTCAGTTCTTTTCTCCATCACTTCAAAGGATGCCCAGCTTTTTGGATAAACAATGTCAGCGTTCTTAAAGGCATCTTCCATAGACTCAGTATAGGTAAATTTTCCACCACTTAATCCAGCATTTTTTTTCGCAACCTCCATACATTCAGGTAAAAGTTTATATTCTTTAGGATGTGCGAGTGTTACATCCATGCCAAATCTAGTCATGAGTCCAATAATGCCCTGAGGAACTGATAGTGGTTTTCCGTAGCTTGGAGAATAGGCCCAAGTCATGGCAATTTTTTTTCCTTTTAAGTTTTCCAAACTACCAAAATAATTTTTCAGATGTAAAAGATCACTCATAGATTGAGTTGGATGATCGATATCACACTGCAAATTTACGACGGTTGTTCTCTCTGGTAAAACCCCTTCTTGGTGCCCTTCATGCAAACTCTTGGCAACCTCTCTCATGTAAGTATTTCCGGCCCCAATATACATATCATCTCGGATACCAATCACTTCTGCTAAAAATGAAATCATATTAGAAGTTTCTCTAACGGTTTCACCGTGAGCTACCTGCGATTTACCTTCATCTAGATCTTGGACATATAGTCCAAGCAAATCACAAGCCTTAGAAAAAGAAAAACGCGTGCGGGTTGAATTATCTCTAAATTGACTAACGCCAATACCTGACTCAAAAATTCTGGTTGAAATATTATTATCTCTTAAACATTTTAAGGTTTCAGCAACACCTAAAACTATTTTTAAATCATCTAAAGATTTTTCCCAAGTTAGTAAAAAATCCTTTTCATATAATTCATTTTTTAAATTTTTGAGTCCGTCGATCAAACTGTTTAAATTACTCATTTAAAGCTCCTCTTTTTTCCAGTAGATAATTAGCAAATCTTAAGAAAAAAATTTTCCCACATCTGCTACCACTTCGCAATGAAAGACTCATCCCAATTACATATTGCTTAACCAAAGACTCCTTGATAGAGTTTTGTCTATATCTAATTTTATTTGTGAGAAACTCATGTTTCATTATCGTTGCACAGATTGCAATAAGACCTTTGATATTAAACCCAACGTCATGCTTTGTGATAGTTGTGGACCTAAAACCAAGAAAAATTCTCCCCTACTGGGTGTTTTGGAAGTTATCAATTCTAACCACCGAAGTTCTCTTGATGATATATTTTCTTTTTTACCTCTAGAAAAACAATATTTTCCCACTCTTCCAGTCAGTAACACACCGCTCATAAGACCAGAGCGGCTAATAAATGACTTAAGCTTAACTAATCTTTTTATAAAAAATGACAGCAACAATCCTACCGGATCTTTTAAAGATCGCGCTTCTTATCTGGTAAGTGCTTTCGCTAAGTGCAACAGTATTAATGAGATCGTACTGGCCTCTACCGGAAATGCAGGTTCATCGATGGCAGGCATTGGTGCTTACGCTAACCAGAAGATTACCATTTTTTTACCCAAGAATGTTCCTGAAGGAAAACTTGTACAATCACTTCAATATGGGGCAAATGTAATCATGGCCGATGGCAATTACGATTTAGCTTACGACCTCTCTATGGAATACAGCAAGATATTTGGTGGAATGAACCGGAACACTGCTTATAATCCGATGACTATCGAAGGTAAAAAAACTGTTTCACTAGAACTTGTGCGTGATCTAGGCCAAGAGCCTGATCATGTTTTTGTGCCAACGGGTGATGGTGTAATCTTGGCCGGAGTCTATAAGGGATTTGCTGATCTACTGAGTCTCGGACTTATCAATAAGATCCCCACAATCTATGCAGTTCAAGCCCAATTTAGCTGTGCCATTCATCGGGCATTATTAAATAACGGTATTTTTGATTACCAAAATTCAACCACCATCGCTGATTCCATCTCAGTAGATGCGCCAAGAAATGGTTTCCTTGCCTATAAATATCTAAAAAAATATAACGGTAAAACAATTATCGTCACTGATGATGAAATTCTAAATGCCCAAAAAATATTATCCGAAAAAACCGGACTCTTCATTGAACCAGCAGGAGCGGCTAGCTTAGCCGGGTTACTCAAAGTTAAGGACTCTTTTAAAAAAAATGAAACCATCGTTCTTCTTGCCACAGGCAACGGACTAAAAGATACTCTTTCAGCCACCAAGAAAATTACCAAACCTCAAAAATTAATAAAAAATATAGCGGAGTTAAAATGATTGATCTAACACTTAACAAATTAAAACGTGACCAAAATGCCAAACGATTAAAATCTTTGGGAGTAACCCTTCCCACTTTTAAAGAAATGAAAAACCCCGAAACTATCGACAAAAAAATTCAAGCCGAATTAAAAAATATCGGTCTTTGGGATATTCACCCGAAAAATTTATACCGCATCACTTGGAAAAATGAACAAAAAGAAAAAGGCGGCGGATATGGCAAGACTAATTATCTAGTTCTTCCTCCAGAATTAACTGGTGTTAAAGCAAACATCATAGCATTGGTGGGCAGATGGTTCCCTACCGGAGCACATAAAGTTGGGGCCACTTATGGCTGTTTGGCCCCAAGGCTCGTCACTGGTCAATTTGATCCAGAAAACGAAAAAGCAGTGTGGCCTTCCACGGGTAATTATTGCAGAGGAGGAGCCTATGTATCCGCCTTACTTGGTTGCCAGTCTATTGCCATCTTACCCCAAGAAATGAGCAAGGAAAGATTTGAGTGGCTATCCAAAATTGCCGGAGAAGTTATCGCGACTCCTGGCTGCGAAAGTAATGTAAAAGAAATCTTTGATAAATGCTGGGAGCTTAAAAAAACCAGAAAAAATATTCAAATTTTTAATCAGTTTGAAGAATTTGGTAACCCGCTTTGGCACTATCACGTCACTGGATCAGCCATGGAAGATGCTCTCAAAGCAGAAATGAAACCAGGGAATACTTTAAGAGGAGCAGTCTCAAGTTCTGGCTCCGCAGGAACTATGGCCTACGGCTATTATTTAAAGACTAAATATCCGCAAATGAAGTTGGCGGCTGCTGAAGCCTTACAATGCCCCACCCTTTTGAACAACGGTTTTGGCGGACACCGTATCGAAGGAATTGGAGATAAACATATTCCTTGGATTCATGATATGAAAAACACCGACATGGTTATAGCAGTTGACGATGAGGCTACCGTCAGAGCACTTCGACTATTCAATGAAGAAAAAGGTCGCAAACAATTAATTGAAAATGGCGTTTCTAAAAAGCTGGTTGAGACCTTGAATTCACTGGGCATATCCTCTATTGGAAACTTGTTAGCTACTATCAAAATGGCAAAATATTACGAAATGAATGAAAACGATTATCTGGTAACAGTGTTTACCGACTCGCTTGATTTATATGGATCAAGATTAAAAGAGTTGACTGATGAAAGAGGTGCCTACCAGGAGAAAAATGCTCACATGGATGTAGAGATGATCCGCCAGCAAGGCATTGATAACATGCTTGAGCTTAGCCATTATGATAAAAAGAGGGTTCATAATTTAAAATACTTTACCTGGATCGAACAACAACAGCGACAGTTAAGTGAACTCAATGATCAATGGTTTGATCATGATAATTACTGGGGTAGCGTATTTAACAAAGTTGATAAAATTGATGAAATGATTTTAGAATTTAATGAAATTATTAAAAGATCATAAAAAAATATGAAAAAAGTCGCGCTTATCATACTGCTTATAATTCCGGCCCTATCGATCGGTATCTTTTGGTATCAAAAAAATAGTCATGCCAATCTTTACGAAATCATCCATCATTGCAAAGAAGCTCATATGAGCTGTCTCACCGAAAAAGAAAGTATCATCGAGCCGGCCCAAGAGTTGATCAATGATGATTTGAATGAATATCTCAATTTGAAAACCTTAAAAGAAAAATACCTTAAAGCTGATGAACTTATGGCCAAGGCTTTTCAAACTTTTTTAATTATTCAAGGGATCAGACTTTCTAATTCACAGCAAGAATGGGCCTATAAAAATGATCAACAAAGAACTGAAGAATTAAGCAAGGAGTGGGAAAATCAAGAAGTCTCAAAAGATGCTCCAGGCTCAGTCCCCATAACGGTAGCGGCTTTAAATTCCCCATCAGTAGAAACAATCCTTCCATCTAGCAATGCTAGCGCAAGCAAAATCACCAATCAGGCGCCCAACTCCCCACTTTCTAAACCCCTTAGCTCCTTTTGGAACAAGCATTTTAGAATTAATAGCAGTAATTCAACGGTAGTTAATCACCACAAACTGCTTTTACTCAAAGGTGATTTTGTCGGGACTTTTAAAGACGCCTTCAGTAAGGAAAGCGCTTTTTTCTTCCAACTAAACTTCCCCCAAAAAAGTCGCCAAGATCCAGAAACCCAAGTGGTTATTCATATGGAAGGCATTGAATCAGCTCCTTCTGCCAATCACCTTTTGTATCTTGAAGAAAATTTTAAAGTATATCAAGTCACCCAAAGCCCAATGAATGATTTTTATGTTTTAAAAAATCATAGCAAAAATATTGAGGTTCATTTAAATATTATAACAGATAAAAATCAAGCCATCGGAAAAATCTATATCCCTAACCGCACCACCGCTGAAAGTAGCTCTAGGAATAAAACTAGAAAATTGGGAGATTTTTTTATTCGTTTAAAAAAATAGACTGTTTTATTTCACCATGAATACAGAAACAAAAGTAAATATAACCAGAGACTCAATAAGCGCAAGACCTAAAATCATGGGAGTAAAAAGTTTATCACTAGTACTGGGGTTTCTGGCGATTCCTTCAAGTGTAGTACTTATAACTTTAGATTGAGCAAGTGTAGCAACAGCAGCAACCATTCCCATGGCAATAAAGTAAGCTATAAAGTCATCTATCCCTCGACCTTTAGGCACCACTACTTCTTCCGCAAAAGCTGAACCACTTACCAAAAAATATACGACACCTAACAATTTCAAATTCATGTATTTTTCCTCACCTATTTAAAAATTTTAATCTATTTAAAAGTACGACTGTCATACAGCAATGTCAACAGTCACCCTCAATACTTTTTTGTAGTTTAATAGCCAGTTAAAATATCCTTTTATTCTGAAGGTTCCAGGTGGATGACCGCATCCAGAATATCCGGCCCTTTCTTTAGCAATTCACTTTTTACATTTTCAGATATCGCATGGCCATCTCGAACGGTAATTTCGGGTCTAACCAAAACATGTAGATCGACAAATATATTATGACCAATTTTTCTAGTTCTGATCTTATGAACTTCCCTTACCCCTGCAACCGCTAAGGCAATTTGTTTTATGATCATGTGAACATTCTCGGAAGCTCCTTGATCGGTCAGCTCTAGTAGTGCAGGCACGGTAATATCCCACGAAACCTTTAAAATAAACACCGAGACCACTAAGGCACCAATATGATCGACCAAGACCCATGATGGATTTATAGTAGATACTACGACTGCAATTAAAGCCGGTATCGAACTTAGAGCATCTGAACGGTGATGCCAGGCATTGGCAATCAAGGATTTTGAGCGAACTTTTTTTCCAACTGCTACGGTCCAATGATAAAGCACCTCTTTGATAAAAATTGAAGCAAGAGGCCCAATTACCGCGATCCAAGCTGTTTGACCAAAATGAAATTCTTTAATAGTTACGACTGAACTGTAACCAATTCCTATCGCTACAAATCCTAATATAATTCCAATTGATGCAGTAATCAAGGCTTCTATGCGGTAATGACCATAATGATGATCTTGATCAGGGGGAGCACTCCAAAACCGCACCCCCACTATAACAGCAAAATCGGTCGCTAAATCTGAAAGACTATGTACCGCATCAGCAATAACGGCATGGCTTCCTCCAATATATCCGACCACAAACTTAATGGCCGAAAGAACCACATTAATAATGACTCCGACCCATGTCACTTTATTAATTTCATGAACATTCGTAGCTGATAGAATATGTTGATTTGAGTTCACCCTAATTAGCCCCCTAAATAAACGTCCCACTTAATCCATTTTAAGATTAACAATTAATTCTTTCATAATGGCCACTTCAAGCATATTAACGTGACCATTTCGTTTGATCAAATCCACGGTCTTCACTTTTAAATTATCCTTGAGCAACTGCATCTTAATCGTATTGTTTTCTACAAAAAAAAGATCTCCCTGATAGGGGTAAACGATCTTATAATTTTCACAGGAGGTCTTAACAAATAAGGTGCGAGCACTTTTTTCTTCTTCAAAATAAAAGGCATTTGCCCCGGTTTCTTTAAACGATTTTCTACTTAAATAAATTTTGGGTTTGTCCTGGTATGGTCTCCCACTAGCTGGACAGAAAGTATTGCAATTACCACATTCGTTGCAAAAATCACCAATATTGAACACCTGATTTTCTTGGGTAATTGAGAAAATATAATCCACTCCCAACGAATGTTTCATTTGATCTATAATAATATCTTTTAAATGGTAATCTTTTTTCAAAAGCTGGTAGCTTACGTTAGCGCGGTTAGGACAAACGGTCACACATACCTCACACAGCAGATCACAATTCAAACAGCGTTTAGCCTCAATTGTCGCCTCTTTTTGAGATAAGGTTTCCACAACAGTCTCAAAGTTATCTCGATCCAGCGGATCCAATTTCCGAGGTCCTTTTCCATAATTTTTTTGAACCCGTTTTTTTCTGATTTCTCTTAAGTCAACTGAAGATAAAATTCGATTTTCCAAAAATTCACAATTTTCTCTATAGCAAATTTGTTCAACTATTTTTCTACCGTCAGCGATAGCCTGAATGATAGATTGAGGACCACGCGCACTATCTCCCCCAATAAACACGTTTTTAATGGAGGTTTCTAAGTTTTCTTTAAAATATTTAAGTGTGCCATCTGCCTCTTTTTCCAAGGATTTGAAATTTTTCCCATTTAATTTTTCCTGGCCTATTGCTGAAATAATCAAATCCATCTCCAAAGTAAACTCACTCCCTGGTATTTCTTTAATTTTATTTCGACCCTGACTATCCACACCGGCAATTTCTGTTTTAATACAAGTTAGTCCTGCAATATTTTTTGTATCATTGTTGATGATAATTTTTTTCGGACTAGTTAATTCCAATACGGTAATTTTTTCATCCAAAAGTTCCTGGATTTCTTCTCGATCAGCGGGCATATCTTGCCAAGTTCTTCTATAGATCAAAAACAAAGTATCGTCCTTGTTCATGAGTCTCTTAGCGGTTCTCGCAGCATCAATGGCAGAATTCCCTCCGCCAATGACCGCAACTTTTTTAGGCAGCTGATTTATTTTTCCTTTTTTAACTTTTTCTAAGAAATCCAGGAAGTTGATAACTCCCCCCATCTCCTCATTATCCACCCCCAGACTTTTAGCCTCGGGAGATCCTATAGAAAGAATGACGTAATTAAAATCTGCAATGATTTCATTCAGCGCACTATCACTATCAATGGAAGTTCCAGTATGAACAATAACCCCAAGCTCTTTGATTTTGTCTATATCAAAATTGACTTGGTCTTTTATGGTTCGAAAGTTGGGAAGTATATTCGTTACCATTCCTCCCACTATTTCCCTGGACTCAAAAATCTCCACCCTAAATCCAACCTTCCTAAGATAGTGTGCAGCAGATAACCCGCAAGGCCCGCCTCCTATGATGGCAACTTTTTTTAGCTTCTTCTGTTCATTGGGCACCTTGGTTATTATTGCATTACTTGCTAGAAATCTTTTAATCTCTCTTATATGAAGAGGATTATCGTAATTAATACGCGTACATCGATCTTCACATTTATGATCACATGCTAACCCTGTAATATTGGGTAAGGGGTTAGTTTTCATAATTTCCTGTAACCCCTTATCAAATTCTCCGCTCACGGTTTTTCTCATATACTCTGGCACATTTTGATTGGCCTTACATGTTTCAGAGCAAGGAGCCTCGATACAATCAACCATCGTAAGTGGTCTACTTCCTTTAATATTTTTATAGGGAAAACTAGATTTGATGTATCTTTTGTTATTTCTTAACTGATCCCTATATTTAAATAAATTAATTAGTGCGGCTTTTTTTAAATCATTTTCACAGGCGGTTTTTAAAACCAATTCTTCTAGATTAGAAGCACATAAATCTTTCATCTTTTGATTAATATTCTCAATATATTGATAAGTTTTTCCATATCCACCGGGCTTCAAAAGATCCGTGCATACGGTTACTGGCTTTATGTTAAGACTTAACACATCTGAAACATTTAATGCATCAACCCCTGCACAAAAGGATAAATCCAAGGCCCCCTTAAATTCATCTTGTAATTTGCATGCCAAATTGATCGCCAACACATGCAAGGCCCTGCCTGACATATACATATGCTTAGAGTTCTGTGGATCAAAATATTCTTTATTATTTTCACACTCAAGTGTATTGGTAAGCTTGATAGAAAAACCCACCCCTTTATTCATAGCTGCTTGCTTTAAATTTTTGATAATCGTCTTTGCTTCATGAAACTTTAGATCATGCTCAAAAGCCAGATCCGGGACTACAATATTGTGATACCCCAAATCACGGTTTAATATTTGGCGAACTTCTTCTTTTCCATTCAAAGTGGGATTTAATTTAATCGTAGTATGTAGCCCTAGCCCTTCTATCAAATACTTACCGATTTTTTCAATTTCATCGCTGGGACAACCATGCATAGTTGAAAGGGTTATATTATTTGATACCAAATCGGGTATATGGATATCTTTTAACCTAGGATAAAATGGAAGTAGTCGTTTTAAATAAACATCTTTTTCTTTTTTTGCATTCTTCATTTTACTGAAGAATTTTTGCACATTGGCTTTTTGTATACCTTGAAAGTCATATCCAACACTCATATTAAAAATAGTTCCCAAGCTCTTGCTTATAGGGTGCTGTAAATAATCCTGTAGGATATGAATTAAAATAAATGCTTTTAAATATTCATGGTACGATTGCTCCAAGTTTAACTCTTGCGACCACTCACAATTAAATCCTTCATCCTCCGCATCTATACAAGGTTTGGAAATTTCTAGTTCATCCAATGTTTGTACGGTTTTAAGCTCCATATAACGGCTTCCCGTGAGCCACGCGGTGATAATGTTTTGCGCCATCTGGGTTTGTGGACCAGCAGCTACCCCCAAAGGAGTCTCCATGGTATCACCATATCTATCCATACATAGCTTTTTGCTATTTTTGGTCGGGTAAAAAAAAAGACTTTTATCAATGCCAAAAATACTTTCTCTTTTATTCAATTCAAAAAATATCATCTTGAAGATTTTTTCAATTTCGAGTGGATAAAATTTACCAGACATAGTACCCCTTTAATGAACAATACTTAACTTTTGCGATGTATTAACCGATCTGTTCAGTATTTTAACGATCAAACACCTCTTTTAAAAGCACTTATTTCGCTTACTATTGTAGGTTGAAAAAACGATATATAAACAGGAAAGTTAAGAAATTAAATTTTTATAATTGTTACATTACTTTTCTTAACAATAAGACTGTTATTTGTTAGGTTATCCCGAAAGAAGGACAAATCAGGTGGAATACATGAAAAAGAACAGAGAGTTTGCGCGGGTATTAAGGCGACTACGAACTGATAAAGGCATTTCCCAGGAAAATTTATCGCTCGAAGCCAATCTGGCCAGGACTTACATAAGTCTTCTAGAACGAGAGCTAAGATCTCCAAGCTTAAAAACCATTAACAAGATTTGCGAAGTTCTTGAAATTCTACCCAGTAATTTCATGGAATTGGTCGAACAAGAAAAGAATAAGGACATAAATGAAGAACTAAGCAATGGTCATAAAAATGAAGAATTTAAAACTCAACCTATCTATTCTCACTTGATTGACATCATTGGCAACACCCTCAATATTATTGTTATTAATGAAAAATTAAAAATAAGCTATGCCAACCAAAATATCTGCGACCTGCTGGGCTATGAAAAAAGTGAATTATTAAATTTGAACATTGAGGAAATATCAGACCCAGGTTCCATTTTAAAAATCAAAAACACTCTCCAGGGACTTTTTTCCAAAAACACCTATACCTATAGTGATATTATCTGCAAAAGCAAAAATGCCGACAATATCCACTTTAATATGGCGGTTATTCCACACAGTCAGGAAGCCAAGACTGCTCTGTTGGTATTAATTGATGCGACAGAATACAAAAAAACTCAAGACGAACTTTTAAAAAGCCAAAGTTATTTAGGGATGGCGCTCAGCGCTACAAAACAAATAGTTTGGCATATTGATTTGAAAAACAACGTTATCCATATACTTTCAAAAAGTAATGAGCATATTGGTTACTTCCCGAAAGAAGAAATATTCCCTTTTAGCGAAGTCACCCGAAATGAAATTCACCCCCATGATTATCAAAAAATCTTGGTCTTACTTGAATCCATACCTAAACATGATGAACCTTATTTTGAATTCGAATATCGAAGCAAAAGATCCTCAGACCAATATCGCTGGAATCTAGCACGCTGTAAAATTTTAAAATGGTGTGACAATGACCGTCCTCAGATCATTATCGGGACATCGTTTGACATTGATGAAAAGAAAAGTGCACAAATGGCATTGGCCCTCAACGAATCAAGACTAGAAAGTTTAGTTAAACTCAATCAAATGATTGATGCACCTATTAATGAAATTATTGAGTTTGCGGTAAACGAAATGGTTGATCTTACCGAAAGTCAAACCGGCCTCATCATTATCAAAGAAAAAAATGGCCATGATAAAATTTTTACCAACACCAGGGAACTGCAAAACCGCAGTTTGAAAGACATCTTAGATACCACCCTTCCCCCTAAATATCATGATAGTATTTTTACTGCTCATGATGTTTTTATCCTTAACCAAATAGAAAAAAATGCACAAGAAGCAAATACCATTAATGCTCGTAAAATGATCTGTTCACCGATCAAAGATCATCACGAAGTGGTTATTATCAGTATCGTTAATAATAAATTAGAAGATTATAATTCATCTGATGCCAGACAGCTCACTTTGCTTATGCAAGGATTGTGGCGAATTATTGAACATAAAAAACATCATGAACAAATACAAAAAATAGAAAAAAATCTCTCCGTATCTTCTAGACTCGCATCCATGAACGTGCTTTGCAGATGTATTGCCCATGAAATCAATAACCCGCTGTCAATGATACAAGGGCACAGTGATGACTTAAAAGACTCCCTTATTAGTCATAAGGAAATCAATCCACAAAACATTTACCAAGCTACCGAACAAATCGACAAGATGGTCGAGCGAATTTCTACTGTCATCAAAGGCATGAGAACCTTTATTCAAGATAGCACCATGGGTTTTGTCAGAAATATTAAAATAAACGAACTCGTGGAAAATACGCTTAACTTTGTTAAAACCAAGCTGATAAATGTGGATATTGAATTAATTGTAAAGAACAATTTGCATCCTGATCAAATTATCGATTGTCACCCCTCCCAAATAGCCGAGGTTATTTTAAACCTCATTTATAACTCCATAGACGCCATCTATCGACTCCCCTCAAGATGGATATCCCTAGAAATTACATCAACTGATCAGGTCATAAATATCTCTATTACTGATTCAGGTAGTAACATTAAACCAGATATTGCCAAATATATCTTCGAGCCTTTTTTTACTACAAAAGAAGACTACCGTGGCCAAGGGTTGGGACTTTATATTTCTAAAACATTTGTAGAGGAGCACGGTGGCACAATCATCTTAGATGATACTTCAGCTAATACTTGCTTTCGCGTTAGTATTCCAATTAAACAAAGCTGATCACTAAATATGTTTTTGACAACGTTGTTTAAAGCTTAAATATTCTTGATCAATTTTTTGAATACTGTATTCTCTATCCACCGATGCAGGCATTCTAGCTGATTTTTCTTTCAGCAGTGATAGTCTTTTTTGATCATTCAGACACACCCTGTCCATAATAGACATAAACTCTTTTACAGCCGCCAATGGGTAAGGCAATCCGTAAGCTGAGGAAATATAAATAGCATCTTGAGAATTTAAACTACCCAGCAAACTTACATTTTCTCCATACATGCTGATAGTCTTTACGGTAGTCTTATAATACTCACCTACTTGATAAAATAATTCGATACCTTTTTCTCTCGAAAAATCGCCCTTCATGGGATCAAGTAGCTTTTTACAATTTCCATTATATTTATTGGTTGAGCCAAATAATTCTTTCAAAATTCGACACTCCATCAAGAAAGCATCCACTTCTCCGCCGGTACCCTCTATGGTGGATTTGATAAAATCAATGAGATTAAAGTTGTTCAAGTATGGATTAAATGAAGATCTATGAGTAAAATGAGTTAGTTCATGGGCCAAATCTAATACCCCATCCATTAAATTGAGTTCTTTATTTAAAAATATTTTTGATTTCGTTTCATAAATTATTTGTTCTGGATTTTGCGGATAAAACTTGCGAAGCAAGGTCGTATCTGAAACTGAAATTTCACCCACTTTAATAATATCAAAAAGTGTTTCTCCTTGTTGATAGGCTTTTTTATTAGCAAGTTGCAAAAGTTCTTTCCCAACTTGAGAGCGATTGATAATTCTTAATATTTTCTTTAAACTCTCCTCTGGCCCAAGTTGAGAATCCAACCACTGCGAGTTAAAATCGGCATTTTCATCAACAAATAAAACTCTGGCGTGACCTGAGCTAGGTATGCCTTGATAAATAAATAACATAATAAAAATAATGGAAATTTTTCCAATCAACATAGGAACTGATCGGAAAAAATATCCTTTTAGCTAAAAAATATGTGAAATATTATGTTTTGCGGAAAAAATGGGCAATACTTGATATTAAAGGTATGAAATTAGTTTCTATAGCTAAGTAAATGCTTTGAATGAGGATCGCTGATCGTTATTTTCCCCAGCGAGTACTTAGTTTGGTCACCTATAATAAATACTTCAAAATTCCCAACTGGCAAATAGACGTCTTCCATCCGCAAATCCTCTGGCAACAAACTCCAATATCGGGTATCTGCTACTTCCGATGACTTGATCATGCGAGAACCTGCTAAAAAACTGGCCATAGCGGCAATCCCGGAAAATGTACCTTTTTCGCCACCAGCAGCCTGATAGGCACCATAGGCAGAGGCAATTACCGCTGCATATTTTAGCGCCAAACGGGATCCAGTGCGGGTATAACGCCAAGCTGATTTTTCAGCGACGGCTTCCTCAGCAATATCTCCGATAGGATTAACCACAACCAATTTTCTTTTCAATACTTCGATATCGTGTTCATCTTTTACCACCAAACACAAATTATCTGTAAGTGGTCGATTTTGAATTTTGGGTAATTCAAAATCAAAAGAAGCATACTGACTAGTGACAGTAGCCATTTGGGCCGTAGCATAAGCCGACCCTACTGAACGGGAATTGTTGCGATTAAGTTTTAAAACATTAATCATAAAATGAGTCATTGCCACTTGCCCAACTGCAGCTAATACTTTTTGGCTGCCTCCTTGAAAATTATCAGGATTTAAACCAAAATAATATTTATCCGGAACTTTGGGTGGAATAATTGAATGATGAAATAAAATTGTTACATTAGGCTTATGCCGTTCCTGCTCTATACGGTCTAACACAGTTTGTTTGGTAGCATAAATCTGAACTAGTTGAGAATAATCACCGGGTCTTATTTTTTTACTAAGCGATAAAATTTTATACTCTAAATACTCATTTAGTTCATTAAAATAAGGTGTTGGGGAGATATAATCTTTGCGAACTTTGTCCATTCCCAAAGTAGGAAACTTTTCAAAGTCCTCTTTAAACTTTTTAAAATTTCTATTAAAACTTTGATAGCCTCCATAATTCTTAAGTAAAATATCCCGGGCATCCCTGTAAAGAAGGTAAGCTGTTTGCAAATCATTAATGGTGTTGGTGTTTTCATGGATGAAACCACCCAAAAGTTTGGCCATTAAATCATTTTTAAAAACAGACTTTCCCATTCTTTCATTTTGAAAAGTTTCAATCAACGCATTCCACGCCAGAACTTCTGATCTTGATCTGGACATAAACTGGGCAATTTCTCGATTATCTAGTTTTCTTGCCGGCTCAACTTTTTGATCAGCTCTAATTCTCTCTAGGACTTCTCCCTTTTTAGCCAGCAGGTAATAGTTAAGCGTTTGATACATATGTATTAAAGACCGCTCATAGGCTTCACCATAATAAACATCGTAAGTGTCATTGGCCAAGAGTGCCGCTACTTTTTTAGAAATTCTCACGGTATAAAGTTGGCCGGCCAGATCACTGGCTTGTAAAAACGTATCAATGGATTCAAGGTATTGTTCCTGCGCATGAAAGATCATGCCCTTTTCCATTAAAAAAAGTAGTCTATTTTTTTCTTCTTTGTAAGTAGATGACTCGTTTAAAATCTTATGAGCTTCCTTATAATCTTTTTTTTGGAAGTACTGGGTAAGGAGCTGTCGCTCCTTAAACCCACCAGCACCACAAGATACAAAGAATAAAATTAAAAGAAAATTAGAAACCAATAACCTCATTAACTACCAGCCTGATCCGCTTTGTGAAGAAAATTTTTGAATTTTAGTTCTAACACGTAAAACTTCTATTCCTTTCTCCACTTCGGTCATTCTTAAATTAACAGAATATTGCTTAATTGTTTTCCCTTCCAGTGTTTTAGGATTCATTCTAACTGCACCAAAAATCATCAGATCAGCTCCAACTTGTTTTCCAACTGTCTTAGCCGTATCAGGGCTCACCATTCCGTCATTTTGATAGGTCATTTCCTTTAAAATAGATGCTCTGGAAGCTGCGTCTACTAGAACAAAATTACCAGAAGCTGATAATTCATTTAAAAACTCATCATTCAAATCATCAATGGGGAAATAGGCTTCAGCTGTATCATTTTGAACCTCGCCAACAAAAACTGTGGGGTTTTTGCCATGTTTTTTTACCCAATTTTTAAATTGCTTGTGATTTTCCATTTGCACCAGCAAATCTTTGATAACCCTTTCCGTATCACCAAACACCCACTTATCCGTAATCTCCAAAGCCTTCTCATCCCCTTCGGAGGAATCAACTCTTTTAGCTTTGAAGCTTCCGCAAGAGGCAAGCATACTTAGCGCTAAAACGGAAACTAGAATCGTTAATATCTTTTTCATTTGATCTCCCTTATTTTATAAAAAATTAAATTTCACCTTTCTTGGCCTTTATGAAATCATTTGAAACTTCTTCCAAAGCTTTCTTAACATTAGCTTTGGTTTCAGGATCATCCGTAGAAGCTGCCGTAAAATTTGCGGCTTTATCAATGGCTTCTTTTAGTCTGGCATTTTCCATAGAAACAAAGGCGGCGCAAGTATAAGCGTTATAATCTTTTTTGGCACCTAAAGCTTTTTCATACTTTCGTTTTTCCCAATAGGTAACTTCCACTTTGGCTCCATGAATGAGTGCTTGGATTTTCTCAGCCAATGTATCTTCCATAAAACTTCTTATACTTTCAGTTTTTGGATTGCTTTCATCAATCGCTGCGGTACCTTCTTCCGAGGATGCCATAGTCTTGCTAATAAAGGTTGCAATTTGTCTGGCAATGTCGGAATAAGCAGAAGCTTTAGCTTTTGAACAGGCCATGGATTTTTTTTGGAAGGGATCTGTTTCATAAGAAAAATAGCTGTTAACTACTAAATCCTTTCCATGCATTTTGGCCCACAAGCTAGCATTTTCAATCCAACCCGGTCTTTTATCCGAGCTTGAATCTATTACCGTGTATTCCTTTTGAATATCTTCGTGTTCTTTCTCTTCGGTTAAAGTTTCCTTTTTTGTAGAACTACAAGATACCAACACCGATAGTAACAATAAAACCAATAACGTTGTTTTCATAGAATCTCCTTTCTCTAATCAATATTAAGTTCTCCAATTTTATCAATGATAAAATCCATTATATCAGGTAATACGTTGCTGTAAGCGTGAGAGTAATCCCTCCCCACAGAGGCTTTATCAAACTCCAGGCTGCCCAGTTTTTCTTCAGATTGGTTAAAAGAATTTATTCGCAACATAAATTTGTATTTTTCAAATCCTTCAACTTTTAAATATTCCTTATTCTTCTTAACCTCCACTTCTATCTTATATTTATGATTTTTATTTTCGGTAACTACTTTAAAATCATCTTCTAAAAGTTTAGCGATGATAATATCTCTGATCTCACCTTTTTCACTGGGCTCACTCACTTTTAAAAACACCACAACATTCTGACTTCTTTTTTTATTCTTTTTTTCCATAACCTGTTGGTAAGTCACTTTTGATGGGTACTTGTTACCTTGTAGAAACTCATAATTAATATTAAGCCCATCTCTTACCTGCATTATTTTTAAAGCTTTATTCAGTGAGTTTCTTCTACCATCCTTGTAAAACTCAACAATATTTTTATCCAATTCTTCCATTTCAGATTTTAAAAATTGCGCTCCTTCGGACTTTTTTAAAATCGCCAAAGCATAAAAGCTGTCAGAGGTTTCGTAGGTATCTTTAATGATAACTCCTCTTAAGGCACCTTCCGTCTTTTCTTCTATTTCACCGTACATATCTTCTTCAAAGCTACCTGATATAGGTTGATCGCCCACACTTACTTGTTTTCCTGAAGAAGTAAGGGTGTTTTTCGATTTGATTTGAGTCATAAATATCTTTGACATTTCTTTTCTGGCCGAAGACTCTGCCTGCATCATTCCCACAGCTTCACCTACTGTGCATAGCTCAGACGATTTACAATAAGTCGAAAGATCACTAATCCAAGCTGGTTTCTTTTTTTCCGCCTGAACGTGCAAGGATACCGAGACAAGTATTAAAATAAAAATGCTTTTCATCGGATTACTCCCCAAAATTCTAATAGTGTTAATAACTTCCTAAACATTAAAGTTATTGATGAAAAAGTCGTAATAATTAGATAGAATTCTACACCTATTTACAAATTAAATCGAATTTAAACTTTTTTATCAAGGAGAATAAAATGGAACATAAATTACCCCAATTACCATACTCAAATGATGCTCTGTCCCCACATATTTCACCGGAAACCATTGAATACCATTATGGCAAACATCACCAAACCTATGTGAACAATTTAAATAACCTAGTAAAAAACTCGGAATTTGAAAAGTTGACATTAGAGCAAATCATTATGAAATCAAACGGTACTATTTTTAACAACGCCGCTCAAGTTTATAATCATACCTTTTATTGGAATAGCCTAACTCCCAAGGGAGGCGGTAACGCCAAGGGACAGATTTTAAAAGATATTGAAAAAGATTTTGGCTCCTTTGAAAAATTTAAAGATGAATTTACCAAAACTGCTATTAGCACTTTTGGGTCTGGCTGGACCTGGTTGGTTAAATCCAAAAGCGGAAAATTACAAATACTATCTACCAGCAATGCCGGCTGTCCCTTAACTGATAACTTGAAACCCATTTTAACTTGTGATGTATGGGAGCATGCTTATTACGTTGATTACCGAAACGCACGACCTAAATATATTGAAGCTTTTTGGAACTTAGTAAATTGGGACTTTGCTAATAATAATCTTTAGTTTTAAAAACTTATTATCCAAAATAACATTTAAATGTTAAACCCGAAGTATAGTCACTTCGGGTTTTTTTATGAAAATACTTCTCTTACAACCACCTATTCAAGATTTTTATGATACCGATATTCGTTTACAACCGATGGGACTTGCTTACCTTAAAGCTACGATCAAATTACATTTTCCCAACATTGAAGTGATAATCAGAGATTATCACAGTGGATTTTCCAAGAAAACTATTCCCTATCCTCGTGAAATGCATTATTTGAAAAATTTCTATGTAGGGAGAGACAAGGGACCATTTTCTAGTTTTGACCAGTATTATCATTTTGGAGCAGATTTTGATTATATAATGTCCGACCTGAAAAATATTTCTCCTAATTTAATTGGTATATCATCCCTCTTTTCGCCTTACTACGAAGAAGTCTTGACCATCTCTTCGTTAATAAAAAACTATCAAAACATCCCCATCATAATCGGTGGCCCCCATGCCACAGTTTTACCTGAGTTTATGTTAAAAAATGATTCTATTGATTTTGTCATAAGGGGTGAGGGGGAAAAAGCATTTACCCAATTTATTTTCGAATTTATTAACGAAAAAAAATGGGAGAAAGTGCAAAACTTAAGCTTCAAAAAGAACCACCAAATTATTCATAACCCTATTAAAGAAAATTTCCCAATTGATGAAATCCCCCTTCCCAATTTGGAAGACCTGGACAAATCCCATTATGAATTCAACCAGAAACCATTGACCTTCATTCTTTCCTCGCGGGGTTGCCCTTACAAATGTGATTTTTGTTCCATAAACTCAATATACAACAATAAATTTTTTCCTCGAAGTCCTGATAACATAATAGCTGAAATGACCACTAGGTATGCCCAAGGTTACCGAGTATTTGATTTTGAAGATGATAATTTAACTTACAATAAAACAAGGGCCTTCGAACTATTTCAAAAAATTACCGATAATTTTCCTAGCGGTGATATTAAACTGGTTGCGATGAATGGAATTTCTTATTTGCATCTTGACCAGGAAATACTTTCCGCAATGAAGAAAGCTGGATTTAGCGATTTAAATTTATCCTTAGTTTCTAACAATGGAGAACTTAATAAATCAAACTCCAGACCTTTTGATCTGGAAAAATTTCAAGCAATGGTCATATATGCCAAGCAGTTGGGTTTTAACATAACCGCTTACCAGATCATTGGACATCCTGAAGATAGCCTGGCTTCCATGATCGAAACCCTGGGCTACTTGGCTTCGCTACCGGTTTTAATTGGGGCCAGCATTTTCTATCTCATCAAAGACACTGGTATTGAAAAACGCTACCCCATAACTTCCGCTCAAGAAATCAAATTAGGACGACTAACTTCAATCTACCAAAAAAATTATCCCTTTAATCAAAGCGATGTTTTTACGCTATTTATTACAACTCGAATTATTAATTTTTTAAAATCAGGACTTTTAAAAGATACTCAAGCCAATCTTTCGGAGCTACTACTTATAACCACTTTCGATAATCGGGTGCAAATTGGCATGGAACAACTCCAATCTATCATCCATGGGCATGGATATTATATTCATAACAAAAAAGGCAAAACCCTAGTCAAAACCTTCGACACTGATTTGTTTAAAAATATTTTTAAACAAATATCATTCATTAATACTCAAGATGGCCAAAAAATTTTTAACGATATTTAATCAAGCTCCAACGACCGCTTATGGCAGATATCCCTAAGTTTATGGTAATAAATATCCATTTGTATTTTCATAGTGTGGTTTAGTGTTCGTGGCATTTTAAAATCATCAAAAAATTCATGGCATTTCATCCAACTCGGAATAACTTTTTTAACCTCATCACTGTCTGAAGAATTTAATTTATCCATAACGTCATAATAAACCATCATCAAATCATTGGCATAAATCCATTCTTTTAAATAAAAATCCAAAGCCAGGTCCACAGCGGTGAGATACATTTTTTGTCCAGCTTTAGGTTTCACTCCGGTTTCTTTGTATAATCCAGAATAAGCATAAACCAGATGAATGTACGTTGTAATCTTCAGTTTAGAATTTTGAAATTGTTGTGATATCGTTTCAAAGGCTGCAGGATCTTTCTCCCCATTATCCCCGATTAAAACCACTTCCACTTCTTCCTCATCACAATCTTTTAATATTTTTTCAATAGTCTCCACCTTAAACGAGTAAGTGGAATCCCCCCAATCTGGTTTATGGTAAAAGCCACCTTCCGGAAATTTGTTTTTCTTTAAAAATTTTCTTCCCCAGTAGTTAAGAAAAGAAGGTGCTCCCGTAACATAGTAAGCTCCAGTACGTTTTTGTTCTCCTTCATCTCTTGATGTCAACCCAACAACACTTATGTTCTTTCGATAAATTAAAGTTTTATAAAGAGTGTTTAGTCCGGTAAAATCGTTATCAAAAGATAGCCCACCACTGAAATTACCAAGAACATGAGTTCGCTTTAAGGTGTCATCAATATCCGAAATTAAAACAATGTCCGCGCCATGCGACCAACCGGTCACTAAAACAAACAAGAACATGAAAAGTAATTTCACCATGAATCAACCTTTTCCTAAATGTAGTCTTCCTTATTGGCATCCACTGCTTTTTTCTTTTGGGTTTGTGCATTTTTTTTAAATTTTATTACAAGTTTATCTTTATGCTCTGAAATGTCATAACCAATAGGGTCGACATAATCTTCCAGGGGAAAACTTCTCGTTACACTGGATTTAGTTTTTAAGTAGCTTTTATTACCTTTAGCGTCTTTATTCTCTTTTTCAATTTCTTGATTGCTGGTAATTATTAATTGGTGATTCGCAACCTTAACTTGAAAATTACTCTCGGTAGAGTTATCTTTTCTAATTTCAAAGTAATAATATTTGTCATCTTCATAATGCTTAGTCACAATTTCTTGATCTTTTCCTACATTATTGCCTGAAATTTTGTTAAAATCGTCAAATTGCTCTAAGAATGGATCATCCGCCATCATATCGTGAAACCGTTGACGAATTTTTTGCATTTCTTTAAACATATGTCCGCTGGTTTTAAAAAAATCATCGTCAGAAAAAAAATCATCACCCAATGCTTTACTCTGACTTTGATCATCTAGCCCAGTGGAGGGCCCTTGCAATTGTCTCTTGTTACCCGTTTGCGAAAAAACTAATGAAGTTAGTGCTAAATAAAAGAACAAAACTTTTAAAATAAACATGTTTTCTCCTTAAACTAAAAAAGCCGACAACCATTACTAAAATGGTTGTCGGCTTTGGCGTTTATTTAAAAACCAAATTCAGTAATATATTCTTTCAAATTGATATCTGGACTATCAGTTAAAACCGCGCTGATCAGGTCTCTTGTACTTTTTGAGTCCCGTTCACCTTTTTCTCTCGCTACTTGATATAAATACTCATGGAGCATCAAGGTAGCCTTGCTTTCTTCCGAAAAGCGAATGTGGTTAAAAAGTCTGGTATCAATATGGAGTCGGTAACCGTTCATTCCCTCATCCCATTTTTGAACTGCAACGTTGGTCAAAACACATTGATCAACAAATTGAAATTCTGCATAATTTTCATCATGAGTGGGATCAACTGGCCCATGTTTAAAACCAATAATTCTTTTATTAAATTCGTTTTTACTTTTGATAATTTCTCTAGCAAAGAAAGGATCTATCACTTGAATTTTTTGAATCATTCTGTCTAAAAATTCCACATAAGATTCATTAGCAGCAACTCGATGTATTTGGGTCTCGCCCACTACGTTTCGAGCGTGAAATAAATCCAAAGTTTCCATGTAAGTAATGTTAGACAGATACTGGGAAGAAATAACGCCTTCTGTTTTCTGTACAATTTCAGCAATTTTCGGTGAATCAAAACAGACTACAGCCTTGCCGCCGCCGCTTCCCCAACCACCTTCAAAAATAGCATGAGCATTCGTAATAGAAATCACAATCATTAAACTAAAAAAAACAATATTATTTTTAATCTTCATAGCTTTTCTCCTGACGGATTGGATTAAATACAAATTTTATCAACTTGTCTGTAGAATGTAAGATTTGATTAGAATTCTTAGTTCTACATTAAATAGCCAGTCATTTTGTATTTTGCGATGAAAAATTTATTTCAACTGGAATAACAAAACGACTGGCTGCACTATCAAAGAAGCTAAAATTACACATATTTAATATAAAATTAGCTTTTCTATTTATCATTTTAATTTTATAAGATGAAATTAATTGGGAAATAAAGTGACCTGAGCCTTTTGTTGTTTTTCCTAGTTCAAAAGGCCCAGATCGGCACACACATTTACCCAGATTTGATTTAGCAAACGGGATTTTATAGAAACCAAGAGATGATTTATCTCTTAAGTTGCTGTTATTCATTACCATCCTTGGTGGGATGCTTGGCATAATTGAATACTCTTTATTTAATATATGCATCATAATCCTAACTATCCCTGAAGGTTTTCAGAGGAACTTCCTTGTGTTTGTAAAATCATTGCAAGTAAATATTGATTAATAAACGTTTTTTTAGTAAATAATCATTTTGATTCATGACTTTTTAGTAAAGTTGTATTTGTAACCGATCGGAAATTTATGAGCAGTATAAAAATATATCACTATCTCAACTACAAAGATTTTATCAATAACTTTATTAAAGATTGTCCAAAAGGTGGTAGAGGTCAGCTACTAAAAATATCTAGCTATTTAGCAGTACATTCCACCTTAATAAGCCAGGTGCTTAGAGGACATAAAGATTTCACTCTCGAGCAAGCTTATAAACTTTCTGAATATTTTGGTTTTAATGAAATTGAAACAGATTATTTTATTACACTTGTACAATATGAAAAAGCCGGAACTGTTCACCTTAAAACCTACTTTGAAAAACAACTGAGAAAAATTCGTGATGATTTTCAAAATGTATCTAGCAGAGTGGTTACCAAAACCGAATTAGATAATGAAGATAAGGCAGTTTATTACTCCGACTGGACTTACATGGCCGTATGGCTGTTAACTTCCATTCCAGAATTTAATAACATTAATAAAATTGCCGCTCAACTGGAATTACCTGCGAAAAGAATTACCCGAATCATGGAATTTCTCATTAAAGTCGGTCTGTGTGCAGCTGATGAAAATGGCGACATTCATATGGGTATTTCTAAAACTCATTTGGAATCCAATTCTCCTTTGGTAAACAAACACCATGTTAACTGGAGACTAAAGGCCATTGAGAATTACAATAAGATGACTTCGGCTGAACTGGCCTTTACCGTCCCTATTACTATTTCTAAAAAAGACTTTAGAAAAATAAAAAACGACATTTTAGAATTTATTGAAAAAGCTAGCGAAACAGTATCTAATTCACCCGCTGAGGAGCTGGCTTGTCTGAACATTGATTTATTTACCATTAAGTAATTGTTTACACTCTAAGCAGCTAGAAATTATATTTATTTATTTTCGTTATTAAACTCAATCTTACAAATACCAATATCTTCCTTAATAATATTTAAATTAGCATCAACCTTATGAATCTTTCCCTTGAGGCGGTGCTTTTCGATAAAACGCACATCCTGATCGAGAACATATTTATATATGTTGCCAGTATATATCCCATCGTTGCCATCTTTTTCGTAGAGATAAAAAGTAACCCGGTAATTATCTGCGACTTCAAGGTTTCTAATTCCGTCATTCGCCAGAGTATAATTTACCTTATGAGGTCCAAATTTTTTGATTTCTAATTTCTTGATAATTCGCCAATCGTCGCCAAATTCAATAGATGAATCATCTCCATCGTCTGGCATAATCTTCCAATTAATCGGGTTTTCAAAATCCTTATCAAGCAACCTTCGAATAGTATTTATTTGCTCCGATTTGATTGCTGTTAATTTTGTTTGTCTATCATTTAAAGCTGCCACTATATCCCACATCTCAACGCATATTTGAGGAATGCCATCTTCATCAATCTCGAGATAATCATCACAATTATTTCTTTCCCATGGCCCTAATTGTTTCCCGATTTCATAGATTTCTTTATCAGTGTCATCATGTCTTTCACTATAATAGGTCACCCCTTCAACTTGTCTAGACATTTGAGTTTGAAGATCCATAGAAGTATTAAAATAATCGGTCTCCCAATCAATAATTGAAGGCCAGTGAAAAATGACTACCGAAGAAGTTTTCTCACTATATTTACCTCTAGTTTGCATGAGCGCTAATAGAGCTTGGTTGTCATCTTGATCAATTATAGGGTTCTTATAAGCATTCGCCGATTTAAGTTTATTGCTACAAGAAACTAAGCTCGACATGGTAAACAGAATTATGAGCATCATAACGTTTTTCATATAAATCCTTAAAAATATAATACTGCTTCAAAAGCAATTAGCGCATCACTCACCACATTTTTACCAGTTAAAACTGCTGAATACGTTAGATTGGCTTCTAGGGGGATGATGGCCCTTTTTTGTTGATAAAGCTGTACTGAAGAAAAGCTTAGCCCTCCGATAAGGGAATGCATATTTTGTTCGGTGTTTACTTCCATCCAATTATATCGATAGTCTTGATACCTATTTCCAGCAAAACTATCTCTTCCCTTATACTGAAATGAATACCCACCTCTCGCATAAAAACCATAAAATAAATTATATGAAGAAGCTAGATTGGCATAGAGAATATCGCCGAGATTGCGATTAATATTCTCTTCCTTATCAGGAGTAAGTGAAGTGTCTGCACGTCGAGGAATACGTTTGTCGGTTTTATCTGGTAATTGAACAATGAATCCAACACTTTCAGAAAAATTTAGTTTATCAGTTAAATCATAATCAAAAGCAAGCCCCAACCCAACGTCAGTCTGACCATCTCCACTAGGAACACCAAATGCCTTATCAATCGAAACTTCTTTTCCCGTTGGAAGGGTAATTTCCCCAAGCAGTGACAAGGTATAAAAATATTGTTCTTGTAATTTATACTTAGAAACCAATTTGATATCACCCATTTCAGTTTTGGATTCATCCTCCATGGGTTGATAACCATAATCTTCCAGCTTTTTATCAACTGGCCTATTAATATTCCTTACGAGTTCTTCGCTATCTTGAAGATTGCCCTGACTTTCTAGTTTTTGTTTAAGTGTATAAATCGCTTGATTAGAACTATATCCTGTATCTACACTGGTTTTTGACTGAATGATAGGTACGGCCACGGCAACCGTTAATTTATTGGTAAAACCGTAGGCCACAATTGGAGCATAAACATTAGCTGCCACATTCACTTCGCCGGAAACCTGGCCAAGTTCGTCACTATCTTCATAACCACTACCGTGAAGATATCCTGCCAACACAGCCTGTTTGTCGGGATCGCTTTCCCCATCAATAATTTTTTCTACGGTAATAGCGGAATCAATTTTATTTCCAAGAGAAACTTTCGATCCACTATTATCATACATCTGCGTACCTTGAACCCAAGCCTCTTTGAATCTTAGATTTCGCACTCCTTTTGGAAGTGTCTTGGCACTGGGAAAATCAACCGGCGCTTTCAAATCTCCTGCCTGCAAATAAAAAGACGTACATGCAAAAGCAGTTGTAACCAACCATCGGAATACCTTCATAAACCCACCATGAACCAAAGCAGGGAACTTAAAGTCCCTGCCTTGAAATTTTTAATTAAAGAGTCTCTAATAATTTCTTAGCAAATTCCTGTTCGCCTTTAGTTTCAGGAATTCTATCAGGATGAAGTGTTTCTGCATTAACACTCAGAAAATTCTCTAGAATTGCTTTTGCCAAAGCCGTCTCATCCACCTTAACCAGCGCTTCGGCATAAAACAAAACATTCAATCCATGAATTGAAGTTGTTTTTTCCTCATTTAGTGAACCTTCATAGGCCCTTTTTAAATAAGTAACTGCTTTTTTATATCCAAAACCAGGAAGTGAAGCAAGTTTGTAAAATCCCCGACCGATAATTCTATATGATCCATACGCTTCAATTTCAACTTTATTTAAATCCTTAATTTCTTCCATGGCGCCTTTTAAAGTTCCCCACTGTCCAAGAGAAGCCACCGGGCCATTATTTTCTCCCCACTTCCCAAGGTTTGCCCCATAAAAGAAAATAACCTTTGCTAGTAAATCATCACGCTCAGCCGATTGAGGCATGGCTTTTAATTCATTCATAACCGGCACTAAAATTTCGTAGGCTTGCTTATGAATGTCCATTCTTTCTTTTTTATATTCATCTGGCACTTCAGTCACATCAGAAATTTCTATTGGCCAATAACCTTTAAGATTTGTGCCGTAATAATATCTTGCTTCACTCTCCCTATAAAGGAGGTCCGCTCTCGTCATTAAATCTGGAGCAACTTTCGCCAAGTCTGAGTAGATCTGGGCAGCTCGAAGGGCATTTTCAACATCGTCAGCTCTTTGAGCATATAAATTCACCGCTATTTCTTGGGTGTTTGCCCAAAGATTAGTAGCAAAACAAAAAATCATGGACAATAACAAAAAGCTTTTCATGCTTATCTCCTTTTTAAATTTCTATGGTTCTTTTTCTTTTTCACATCTTAATTCTGTAAAAGAAATGAATTAATCAAAGTAGCTACTTTTGGTCAACAACATTTGTCAATTGAACAACTATTACATAGCCAAGCATCAACTATTCTTGGCTAATAAGCTTCTAAAGATATCTCTGGTGATAAAATCAAAGCTCACTTATAATATTAGTAATTACTGCATTACGAGTGAGGTAATATTCTATGAGAAAAATGATTTTTCTCCTCTTTTTTTTAATTTTTGTTACTTCCAATTCATTTTCCAAGCCTTCCATCCGATCTCTTACCTCAAGAGAAACCGCCAGTACCGTAGAAAGTGATCTGCCCAGTAGTGATAATTATGGCAGTTTTAAAAATAGACACTGGATTTCTACAGCACTTGGACAAACCCACCTTATGGGTGACTTTTATAAGACTGGTGATAACGCCATGGGTTATGAGGTTTTTTATACCTATATTGCTTCCAGTCAATTTGATTTTACAGCAAATTTTCATTATTCAGAACACGAAAGAGACAACGAATGGCTAAAACTCCCTTCCTTTAATATTGGTATTAAATATAAATTTTACGAAAAAGATTCACTTAATCTTTTTACACTCGGAGGACTTGGCTTTTACTATCCCAAAGCAATGCATGATGATGGTGTAGTAACTGACTCAAAAGCTACTGCTGGAATTCATGTAGGGACAGGGATTGATTTAAAACTAAACCCTGACCTAGGTATGGGATTTATGGGTCACTTCCATAAACCTTTTACCATAAAACAAGAAAATACCAGGGATGTAAGTGGTGCTTACTTTAACTTAATGACTTACCTATCTTACAACTTTCTTTAACCCCATTAGTGTAGGTTATTTGGCAGACTCACTGCGTCTTATATTTCAGTCATAAAGTATTTGCGTAAAACCATCTCTTTAGCTATTATGGCCAGCAAAACGTTTAAAAAAAAGGATAGGCCATGAAGCACGACATTTTAGAGGCGGAAAGAAAGCCGTCAGATATTAACGCTATCAAACTTCGAGAAAAGGGAATTATTCCTTGTGTATTGTTTGGAGAAAAAGAAGAATCTATTCCAATTGCAATCAAAGAATCACTTCTTGCTAAAGGTTTAAAGACTGGACATAAAATTTTTCAAATTCAATTTGATGGTACTCAATACCTTGTAAACATAGATACTGTTCAAAGACACCCAGTAACCAGAAGGCCAATTCACGTTGCTTTTCATAGAATTAAAATGAATGAAAAAACCAAGGTATCTGTGCCAATTCATTTTGTTGGTCACCCCATTGGTGAAAAAGAAGGTGGAATTTTGGTTCACCAAATGGATAAAATTGAAGTCATCGCACTTCCAATGAATATCCCGGAATTTGTAACCATTGACGTAAGTGACCTCGTCCTTAGTGCAGGTAAACACGTAAGAGATATTCCACAAATAGCAGGTGTTGAATTCCATGAAGATGATATGGATAAAGTGATCTGTACATGTACCCCACCAAAAGCTGAAAAAGTTGCTCAACCAGTTGCTGTTGAAGGTGAAGAAGGCGCTGCTGCTGCTACCGCTGCTCCAGTTGAAGGCGAAACAAAATCTGAGTAGTATTTAATAATTAGCTTTAAAATAAAAAAGGGCCAATATATGGCCCTTTTTTTACGCTCTTTTTATAGTTACTTTATTAATCACCACGGCTTGTATCGGTTTATCCTGATGATCAGTTTCGGTTTTACCAATTGATCTGACTACCTCCATACCTCTTATGACTTTTCCAAAAACGCTATGGTGATTATCCAGATGTGGAGTGGGAGCCAAGGTTATAAAAAATTGAGATCCATTAGTACCCGGACCTGCGTTTGCCATGGATAAAATTCCTTCGCAACTATGTTTTAACTTGGGGTGAAACTCATCTTTGAATTGATAACCAGGACCACCATTTCCTCGACCAAGTGGGCATCCACCTTGAATCATAAAATTTTCAATGACCCTATGAAAAATAAGTGAATCATAAAATGGTCCTTGTTTTTTGGTTTCTTGTCTGCCTTCTGCCAAATTAATAAAATTCCAAACAGTTTCTGGACATTCCTTTACATAAAGTTCAGTTTCAAACTCACCTAAACTGGTGTTAAATACAGCACTGACGTGATCTAATTCTTCCTTATAATCATTTTTAGCCATCTTTCATCTCCTATAATTGTTCTAATTTAAAATTGCCAATAATTTCTTTGGGAGCAACTTTCTTGGGGGTGTATAAATATAGTTTTTGCTCAGTAGTAAACATTCCATTTAAATTAACTGAAAACGAAAAATCTCGACTCCCATCTTCCAAAAAAATACTAAACATTTCAGCTGGTATGATTCGAACATCATATTTATCAAGTTTGGTTTTTTTCAAAACTTCTGAAATGGTATGATAATCTTTACACATACTGATTACCACCGGATGTCCAAGTAGCATCTCAGGTCTGGCAAAAACTTTTACCAATTGCTGGTCAAAATCAGCACTACTTATTAGCGGGTCTATCCAAATCAAATTAACTCTTTCAAATTTAGGTTTCAAAAAAGCGTAGATGCCTGATTTAATCTTATCCAGTACATCATAAAAAAGACTTTCTTCGTTTTTTAGAAATAAATTTTTATTCTCATAGAATTGGCTGAGCATTTGATAATCTTTATTAAACTGATATTGGAAATGAATAAGTTGATGATAATTTAAATTAAAACTTTCCATCATGTTCTTCATATGGACGTACTTTACTCTGATACTCCTTAAACAATTCCCAGTTTCCGAATAATTGGCCCAGTCTGGTAGTTCTGATAAAAAATAATGAACCACTCCTGAACTTTGATAATACTGATCTAAGTTTTTTTTCAGATCGTCAGTACCCTTGGAACCAAGGGTGCAAGAATTAAAAAAAAGACAAAGAATAATTATCAAAAAAATATAACCAAACTGCATTTTGAAAATCTATCATAAGAAGAATGCTTTGACATCTCCATGATCAATAACAGAATTTTCGGCGAAATTATAAAGGAATTCTATAAAAGACCCTAGCGCGAGATAGGAAGATGTGGATTTATCAAACTCTGCACCATAACGTAAATATAATTGACCATCTTCTGCAATATACTCTTGGCAATATCTGATCTTAACAATAGCAGGGATATAAGACTTATTGGTAAAATAAAGTCGCAGTGTAAACTCTGTACCTTTTGCCAGTTTTTTTTCCTTACTTTGGTCAGCGGCCACTTCAAACAAGCAGCCATCCTTGGATATATCAACAAGTCCTATAGGATAAATAAGCCCATCTTGGTCCAAAGCTGTGTATACGCCCATTAGATTTTGAAACATGATTCTTTCAAAACTTCGTCTCTTTTTTTCCACGGACTCTTTCCTCTTTTGAACAAAATCAAGAACTTTCTTAGGCATGTATTTCTCCTTGGCTTGAAGGCCATGGTGCCTTATCGTCTAAAAAAGAAAGATTGTTAATAAATGAGAAATATTATCTTTAGTTGACTGCTTCAGTCGGATGATACGTGTTTTTTAATTTCTCTTTCCGGTAATTCGATTGGCCCACTCAGGCGTTTGAGATAACTCATCATAAATTCTGATAAAAGAATCAAGTCTTGATAAGGCCAGAGCATCACTATATTTATCAGGGTCAAGATTTTCCCTGAATGCACAACCTTTAGCATTTTCCATATGAGAACAATTTTGAAACTTACATTGTACTGACATATCCACCAGATCAGGAAAATAACTGATGAAGTCCTCACAGGGCAAATCTTCCAGCGAAAGTGAGCGCACACCTGGCGAATCCACTACGAGAAATTTTTCTAGATCAATGATTTCAGACCAGCTGGTAGTATGTGTACCTTTACCCCATCTTCCAACCCCACCGGTTTTAAGTTCGAATTTTTTATTACTCAAACTAGTTATGATCTGGCTCTTACCAACTCCTGATTGCCCAAGAAAAAGTGCCGTCTTTCCCTCAAGTTCACTGACCAGTTCCTGCTTTCCAAGACCTAAATATTTTTTTTCATAAGAGTCATCGATGGCCGACATTTCATAGGATTTAATTCCGAGAATGTTCAAGCGATCCTGCTCAAATTTTATATCGAAAGTTTGCGGATCATATTCATCCATTTTATTAAACACAATAAGAGGTTTTATATTCCATTGAAAGGCCCTAACCAGAAACCGGTCAATTATTCCTCTCTTATAAACTGGTTCGGAAACGGAAGTCGTTATGATTAAAAGATCGATATTGCTGGCAGTAACTTTTTTAGAAGCTTCTCTAACAATCACCCGAAAAACTTCTCCATAGCGTTTATCAATCTCAGTGATGGTATATTTCGATTCTTCGTTGGTTTCTTCCAGTGTCACAAAATCACCCACCACAATTTGATGATCCTTTCCCTTGAGTAATTTTCCCATTGCCGTAGCCAATACCATCTCACCAGTATCAATTACTTTACATTCAAATTCCCGCTGGGATGATCGATAAACTCTGGCCTTAATCATGGTGTCCTTTATTTAAAAACCGGTTTTCCGCATAGGCTTCTAGATATCCTGTCTTTAAGACATTATCAAAGAGATTTTGTAAAATATTCGTTCTATCAGATTCAGGCAAATTGACATCCGTATAAATTGTCTGCCTTAAAATATTCACATAGTAACCAAAAATGTTTTCGCTAAACGAGCCCTCATACATTCTCAATAGAGGTGCTGACTGTCTCAGGCGTTCACGGATTTCAGGAGTTTTATTTTCAAAGGTCCTGTGAATTAAAACATACAACTGTAAAACCTTTTCCACAAAATGGGCATAGGCTTCATCATGAAACTTAAGTCCATGATCGGGATAAATCGAATTAGCTCCCTTTAACCAATTTTTATACAGCGTATTTCTTCCCGTTTTTGCCACATTATAAAAGTATGCATGCCATACTTCGTGGAAGACAGTGGCTAAATTATCAAGAGTCATATCCTGAACCCTTTTTAGT
Organism: Bdellovibrionales bacterium RIFOXYA1_FULL_36_14; assembly: GCA_001769975.1. Taxonomy (GTDB): domain Bacteria; phylum Bdellovibrionota; class Bacteriovoracia; order Bacteriovoracales; family Bacteriovoracaceae; genus XYC1-FULL-37-79. Next base: position 42,715 of record MEPW01000015.1, read on the forward strand.
TTTTTGGTAATCGGGTCTTGCATATCAAAAGCAAAATATATTTTTTTATTCAGTCGATTATAATATGCAACGGCATTATCCGGCATATTTTTAAACACAATTCCATTGATAGATCTAAAACCCTCTTCCAAATATCTAGTCGGGACATATATTAGTTTTAAGTCACACAAAAACTCTGGGCTATTTTTTTCATCAGCACTTAGCTCATACTGAGCAGATGGGTAATCAATAATGAATTGATCATATTTTTCGTTTGCAAAAAGATTAAATCCCAGCAAACTCAGCAATAAAAAATACTTCATACCCCACCTAAATCCCTAGTATTACGATTATAATTAACCAATGATATTAATTACTTGATAACTTGACAACGCTCCAATTTCAGAATAAATTCACGTGATCAAATCCAAAGCTAGAAATACTCTCAAGCATTTGTTTTTACGGTGCCATAGCGCAGTTGGATAGCGCAACTGACTTCTAATCAGTAGGTCTCTGGTTCGAGTCCAGATGGCACCGCCATTAACACTTAACTTGTTGATATTAAAGGCAAAAATTCTAACTGCACAACTCTGCACAACTAAAGTAACCTGAGTTTTGGAACTGGACTCTGCCCTTTTTCATCTAAAGTTGTGCAACTCATGTAATCTTCCACATCATTAGACGCTTTTTTTTGTAGCTCGTAATCCAACTGCGAATACTGTTGCGCTATTTTAGTATCCTTATGTCTAGTCACCGCTTGCGCAGAATCTAGATTACCTGTAACCGATCTTGTAATCGTTCCCATCGAGTGCCTCATGATATGTGTCCCACTAAATTTTTTATGAAGACCACATTTTTGTAAGGCCTTATTGTAATGATACTGAATCTGTCGATAACTAAGAGGCTTACCATCTATATTAAAAATAAGATTATAAACTTGTCCCTTAAATTCAATTGGTGATGCACACTCAATACGACGAATTGCAATTTCAAGCAAAGTATCATTTAAAAATACAGGTTCCGGCTTATTGTTTTTAGGAAGAGATTTTATCATTAACAATTTCTTATTATCTCCCCAAACGGCAACTTCCTTGATTAATAATTCCTTTCTCCTTAAATCAATCCTCTCAACTTGAATCGCTGCTGCTTCTTGAATTCTTCCCGCAATGTAAAACTGAAAATAGGCCAAATCCTGCCAAAGTGTTTTTTCTCCTAAAGCATTAAAGAATTGAAGAAGCTCTGTTCTATCCATCTTCTTTTCCCGATATGGAGTTTCACAAATAATTCCAATTTTTCTATGTTTATTTAAAACTGGATTTTGAAAGTGAGTGTCCTCTGATTCTTCCTTCCACCAGTTAAAAAACGCCTTAAGTACTTTCAATTCATGATTAAAATTACATCGCCGGTTTTTCGGGGTATCTTCATTCCACTTCTCTTTCTCAAAACGAATAAACTCCGTTATAACTTTCGGTGTAATATCCCTCATCCTGAAAAGCATAAGATATTTAAAAATCCGCTCTCTTTTCATTTTGTAATTATAAGTAGCTACCGCCACATCTGAAGCAAGATAATTTTTTTTATAAATATCCCATGCCTCATCAAAAGTGATAAGCGCATTATTATCAGGATCAAAATCCTTCGTAATCGGATTCTTCAACTCACTCGGAACATAGGTTTGTCGCCACAAGCGACACTCTCTAATGTTGTCCAAATAGGTATCACAATAAACACCTTTTATACGTTTATACACATTATACTTTTTTAAAATGTTATCAAAACGTATTCCTTTTTCAATCGGCGTATATCGCTTTTCCTTTTTATTTTTCCTAGTATATTTTTCCATCTGTCGATTCTCCTTCTTCGATCCAATTAATAATCTCAGATGGAATAAATCTCAATTTTCCTTGTTTTTTTCTGTAAGGTATTTTCTGTCTCGTCTTCAAGTTATAAATATGTCCCACGGAACACTTTAGATATTTTGCAACTTGCTTTACATCCCATAATAAATTGTCAAAGAGCTGTTCCAACTGCATGCAATTGGATGACGTAATATACTTTGTCAGTGACAGGTATTCAAGATTCATTGAACTATTTTTCATAATTCCTCCCTCATTAAACGTGTGAAAATCCAATCAATTGCGCCCTCAACCTCATCTAAAATCCTCCCAGCTAAAATTTAATTAAACCAGCAAGGCAATATTTAATTTTTGGGCCCCCAATTTTTCAAGCGTGACCCCTTCGCCGATCCTTGACTTGTATGCATTAAATACACGCTCAACCTTTTCCATTTTGGTCATACTAGACTCTTGGATCTTCTCAATATCCCTTGGCTTAATTTTAGTGATCCCGTAAACAGCGAGGTCTTTAAATGAAATTTTTCTGCCGTACTCTTTATTATTTGCTTTCTCAAGTTGTTCAAAGATCTTTCCAAGGCCTTCCACATTACTTCCCTGATCCACTATAAATCTCGTCTGCTCCTTGTTTATTTTGAATCCATCCTTATCATTTTTTGACTTTCGACTTTTCTTTTTTTCTTCCTTTACATCCTTAACTAATCCATCTAACAAACTTTTTTTATCTTCATTAATCATCATTTACTCACTCCTTACTTACTTAATTTTTTCAACTCGCCCCTGCTATTTTTTTTTACTTCTGCCTTTATCAGCGTCTTTTTGACTATACCCATCACACTGGTGGGAGGGGGATAGTCAAAAAACGCGATCAAATAAAGGCCCGAATTTAAAGACAAATTCAAGCAGGGGCGAGTTTTGCATTCTCCAGTTTTCTCCACGCGTTCTCCATTTTAAAAAACAAACTTTATCCAAATATACTTTCAAAATTTCTAAGTTCCCCTCTAAAAAAACAAACCGCCGATCTAAAATCAAAGTTAAAATTTGAAAGCTTGGCATCCAAAAGAAGAATAATTTTCTTTTGAACCATCTCAGTCATACCCTGTAAGATCTTAGTATAGGCATTCATTACTTCAGGTTTTTGAAAGACATATAGGACATACGAATAGGTTTCATAGGAGCTGTACTTTTTAAACTTTTCCTTTATCCGGTCTTTCGACTTTTGATTTAACTCAAGCTCCAAGGCCAAAACATATTCTGTATGATTTTTCTTTGCCAAGATTTTAGCATCAGGTGAAAGGCTATCGGTTTTTTCCCCTAACATTTCCCCGTCGGTAAAATTTTCAAAGTTCAGTAGTTCCCTTAAAACCATGCTGCATTTTAAATCATGATTTAAGTTTTCTTCTGATCGACAATAATTCACTCCACTTGGTGAAAGGTTCCTGCCTTTGTTTGTAAGATAAATATATTTGTTATTGTCGTATGAAAAGAAACTCGAAATAAATCCTTGTTTTTCAAGTCTGGTAATTTGTTTTGCTAGTCCCTTATACCCAACTTGCTTTGCCATAATGTTACACAATTCTTTTAGGCTGATTACTTTCCATTTACCAATCTGGGCCAAAATACTTTCATATGCACCTACGGGCAATAATAATCGTTCCATACTGCTCCCTATTCCAAAATATCGCTTTTGTTATTTTCATCAACTTTACTTGGCATTTTTAATTGCGGGATATATCCCCACTTTTCCAAGTTGTTAACATTGTTTTCTAAAATTTCTGGATCAATATATTTAATATTCACCAGATCAATTTTAGCAGGGTACTGCCTTAGTAATACGGCCTGTCCCACTTTTAAATTTTTAATGATATTGGAATGAGCAATGTT
>MEPW01000016.1:0-8992 GCA_001769975.1 Bdellovibrionales bacterium RIFOXYA1_FULL_36_14
TGATGAAGCACTCAAAAATGTTATGAAGAATATTCATACTCAATGTTATGAAGCTTCTAAAGAATTTAACAGACCAAACGATTACGTGTTTGGTGCTAACGTTGCGGGCTTTAGAAGAGTCGCAAACGCTATGTTGGATCAAGGTATTAACTAATATTTTTTTTAATAATTAGTAAAAAGAAAGGGAGCCCCAATGGGTTCCCTTTTTATTTATGCAGGAAATATAAGAATATATTTGACCAGATCTCTCATGTATCTGTGTGCTAAACAAACTTTTTTATCTAGATGATAAAAATGCTTGAAGCAGTTATAATTTGTATAAATCATAAACCAAATTATTTTTGAATGAAAGAAATTGATGATCAAAATATATCTCGCATAGGACGTTATCTAATTTTAGATGACCTTAATCAAGGTGGCATGGGTAAAATTAATCTGGCCTTGATGCTTGGTAATGATGCTAATAAGGTGGTCATTATCAAGCGGATTAAACAGGAATACTTTGGCAATGAGATGTATGAAAATATGTTTCTGGATGAAATTAAAGTTACCATTGATTTCAATCACCCAGGTATTACCCAGGTACTTGATTATGGAAGAACCGACGGACAACTCTATTTGATCATAGAATATGTAGAGGGTAAAAATCTAAGCGATTTTTTGAAAAAATTGCAAAACAGAAATTTGGTACTTCCACTTGAAATTTCGGTCTATATTATTTCAATGATCTGTCAGTCCCTCTATTATGCACATAATTTTGTCAATAAATTAACAGGTCAACCGGCCAAGATTATTCATCGGGATGTTTCGCCGGAAAATATCATGATAACTTACTCAGGTGCCGTCAAGCTTATTGATTTTGGAATTGTCAAAAGTAAATTTAATTCTGATAAATCAGATCCATCTGCGATCAAAGGTAAATTAAGTTATATTGCTCCGGAATATCTCATGGAAACGCCACTCGATCATCGCTATGATATTTATTCCACCGGAGTTGTCTTGTGGGAACTAATTTGTAATCGAAAATTGTTTGAGATGGACATCGATCAACATAAATATTCTATTTTACAAAAAATCCTGGAAGGGAATATTCCCGTTCCATCGGCTATTAATCCCAATATTCCAGATGATCTAGATCAGATTGTTTTAAAAATGCTAAAAACTGATCCAAATGATCGTTATCAGGATATGGATGCAGTTAATCGGGATCTGACTAATTTTTTACACCGTAGATTTACTGGTTTTAATCCAACTGATTTGCGAAAGTTTGCAATTAAGCTTTTCTCTCAGGAGAAGGAAAAGGAAGAAAAATATCTTTTGCATGTGGGGAAGATGGATTTTGGTCCTTATCTGGAAGAAATTAAAAATGAAAAAACCTCCACCAGTACCAAATTATATCCAGAGAAAGAAAAAGGATTTAATGTTAAAGGGAAGCAGCTTCAACCATCCAAAAAAGAAGTTGAATCTGTGGTGAGTGGAATACAAAACAATAGTGAAATTGTATTTAATTCCGATTCAATGGTGACTTGCCGGCCAGTGGGTAAAGATGCTGCTAAACCATCATTGAAATTAGATTTAGCCACCATCACCACCCAGGTAGCCAAAAAGATCAAACGTACTTTTCGAGAAAAATTCAATAATCTGCCAGAAGTAAAACCTCCCAAAAAAGCTGCCGATGCCTTGCCTAAAAGATTATCTGTGGATAAAGCCTCGAATATTATTTTCATTGATAAACATAATCATCCACAGAATACAAATTTAGGAGTTCATTCATCTAAACATGTGCCAAGGCATAAGCATTTTTCCATTGGCAAGGTTAGTGTAGCTGTGCTGCTAATGGTAGGTATAGTGATCATGTTTATGCAGATACCATCTGTAAAAATCATTTATGGTGAAATCAGGGGGTATCAAGGCTATGTTATTTTGAATAATATTAAGGCCACGGAGGTCACTCTTCAGATTAATGAAAAAATAGTGGAATATTCTGACCTGGGGCTCCCTGTTCCGGTTTACCAGGAATTTTATCTGCAAGTGATAAAAAAGGGGTTTGCTCCCTATATAAAAAAAATATTAATTAATAATAATAATGAAAAGGTGAACATTACCGTACCAAATTTTTTAAAGCAACCCAAAGGATATTTACAGTGTGTGGGAGAGAAATTTCCTCTCAATTCTTTTTTAAAAATCGAAATGCCCAAAGATCAAAATTATTACTTTGTTCCGGTTCCCTTTAAAAAGATAACTTTGCCAGTTGGTGAATATAACGCTTTTTATCAGGACCAGCCCCTAAAATTTATCATACATAAAGATAACGTGGCATCGTTTAGGATTAAGTAAACTTACAATAAATAAGAGATTTCCAGCATGATGACTATTCCAGCGGAAATCTTGTCTTTATTGGCTTCTACTGCCAGTTCTGGATTTTGGTATAAGTAGGTCCAGCCATTGTTGGTAGTGGTCGTGGAATAGGTTTGTTTGTAGATGTTTTGAGAAATTTTAATTTTCCGATTATTTTTCTGATCTATGGTTTCACTGATTCCCAGTCCGTAAATCAGGCCATTGGAGGAAAACACATCGTAAGGGGTGACATACCTGTCTTTGTACAATCGGGCAGAGATATTTGAAAATCTGACAAATTCAAATCCCAAAAGGGGACCAATACTTACGAAACTAAAAATTCGATATTTGGGAATGGTGCGGAAAGTAAAGTGTTTGGATGAGGAATAATCCTCAGAGTTAATGGTTGATCCGATGGAAGCTGAAAAAATTTCCATATCAAATCGATCATTGATCCAGTGGATTTGAAAGAGATTGGCGGCGACATATAATTTACTGTTCATGATGGATATGGGGCTAAGTCCCAGACCAAAGTAAGTATTGCTGGTGGGTTCATTAAAAACAAAATCTTTTAAATTGGGAAACTCCTCTAGGAAAATAGCGTGGCATAAATTCGTGTATAATAAAAATAAAAAAACAATAAATCGGCGTCTCATAAAATATCTTTTTCCATTGATTTGAGTTTACTCAAACATTTACTTTTTAAACCTTTATAGTCACTGGCATTTTTCAAATAATACTTGGCTTCATTATGATGTCCCAGGTTTACTACACTGCAACCGATGATGGCATTAAAAAGTGGTACTGATTTTCCTCCCATGGAGGCTCCCGATTCTGCGGCAGCCAGGGCGTAATTGATTTTTCCATCGGTGTAGTATTTGGTGGCGATATTTAACAAGGCTTCGTCACCGTTAGTGGAAGAAAATAAGTTTTTTTGATCGTTTAGATAATCATTTTCCTCATTAATTTTTTCAAACTCGGGATATTCGTTAACATTATTGTAGTTTAGCGCATTTTCCAGGGAAGGGTTTTGCCCTTTAAAACAATATTTGTTGGCCGGAGTTAAAATGGACTGGACCTCAATGATTTTTTTACATCTGCTTAGATACTGGGCGGCTGTTTTTGAACTATCCAAGGCCTTGCTGGCCAAAACATCTTTAAGGGGTGGGTTGGCCACGGCAACCCTGGTGAGAAACTTGCTGAGTAAATTATAGAGATAAGCACTCCTTAGGGAAACCAGGATTTCCAAATGAGGATCAGAACTATTACTGGCCTGGGTAAATTCTTTGAGAATTTTTTGAAAATGGGTGGCATTTAACTCGACGGCCTTTAAATCAAGTTTGGATTTTTGTAATTGCTCCTCGAAAACCTCAACTTCCTTATCAAGTTGTTCCACCTTTTTCCAGTGACAAACGGGTAATCCTTTTTGCCGGCTACATTTACGACCGACTTCCTTTTGCATCAAGGAGATATAACTATTATTTAAGCGGTTAGAAGCTTTATACATGGCAAGTACTATTTCATCCGTCAGACCCACGCGGGTAAGCATGTTTTGCATATCATCGGAAAGCGAAATGGGGGACTCTAAAATATCAATCAGTTGATTTCTTAACCGATCCTTGGTGGCAGCAGGCACTTTTTGCCAAAATGGACTTTCAGATAAAGTATGTATTTTTTCCCAATCCCGCAAGGCGGTCGCAATATTCAGTGAATCAGTGTAGGCACTGCTTCGATTTGCCTCCTGATTTTGCTGGTTGGAGGCAAGCGTTTGATAGATCTCCATGGCAGCGTAATATCTGGTGATCCTGACATTCTCTTGGGCCATGGACCCCAAAATATTAAAACGTTTGGAGGGGGTTTTTTCACTATTGGCCAGCACGGAGGCAGTTTTAAAAAAGGTGTCGATATCTTTTTCCTTTTTACTTTGTGCAAGCGCATTTTGTAATGCCAGGCTCATTAATTTGACATCACCACTGGATAAGGCTGCCTTGAGGTAGGTTTTTCCCTGGGAAAATGAATCATAATCATCAAAGGCTTCGACTTGGGATTGTAATTGATTCATTTGTGCCTGTTTTTTTATTCCGGCTACCTTTTGATTAAAGGGACGATTATTTAATTTTAAAGTTAGCAATCGTTCACATGCTTGTACTAGCTGGGGAAAATCATTTTTGGTATTAAAGTAATCTAAGATCAAGTTGGCAGCATCCATGGCGTATTTGCTGTCTTTGAATTTTTTTATAAAGGTATAAAGTTCTTCAATGGCAATGTCGTAAAATCCCTGTTCATACCGACTTTTAGCCAGAATAAAGTTTAATTTGGGATCTGATTTCAGTTTTGTGTCAGAATTAATATAGATGGTGAGGACCTCTATCAAAAGCCCTTTTCCTCGAAGAAGCTCGTAGAAAGAATAATCTTTTTCCTTTTGTAAGCAGTAAAGCGAATTTTTAATCAACTCAATTTTTTGTTGTTTGGTGGTTTTTCCAAATTCGTCGGCATAAGTTCTTAGATAAAAATCTCCGCTGTTAATGTAATCTTCCTGCTGAAAATAGACGTCCGCTAAATTCATAGCAATTTTTACGGCATTTCCTGAACCTTTAAAATACGCTAGATACAAATGATAATAATGAATTGATTTTTGTGCATAATATTGCATTTTTTCCTGAAGATTTTTGTTTTTATCCGTTTTACTGGGGCTGGGTTTTAGTGAGTGAAACATTTGCTTGGAAAAATCATGCGCTCTGGTTCCCAGATCGCGTACTTGTTTTTCAAAAAAAACATAAGACTGTTTAGTAAATTGAGGGGGTACTTTGTAATAATTAATCCAGGAATTATATCTCTCCAGTAAAAATTGAATTTCCTCTACCGGAAGATCAATTCGCTCTTTTACTGGAATCATTAAGAGTACTTCTTGATAAATATTGATCACTTGTTGCACGTTGACTGTTCTTTCGCTTAATGTACGCAGTAATTTTATAGCAAATTGAAATTGTTTTAAATAAATGTATCGGTAAGCCAGTTTTTCAATAGTTTCTTGAAACAGAATTTCGGTGGGGGCGATTTTGGAATAATAGCCTACTGGATCGGCATCTTTTTGGTAGAGGCTGGTGAATGGTTTGATAGAGTCAATGAGCGCTTCTCTTTTTAAATTGGATTTGACTGACTTGGACTTAAGGGAGATTTCAAAAGAGGATTGACTGTCTTTTAATTCTACATCGGTAATAATTTTTTCAAAGCATTCCAAAGCCTGTTTATTTCTTTCAAATATAGTATGAATGATTCCAGTATGATATCTTGCCAAATTTTTTTCATGCACAAATTCAGATTTTAAAACAGGCTCCAGGTTTTTTTCGGCTTCGTTGTACATTTTTTTTTCAAAAAAATACTGGCCTAGGAGAAGTTGGGCCCTGGCGGCTTCTTTGGTCTTGGCATATTCATCCAAGAGTTTTTTGGTGGTTGAAATAAAAGCGGGGATCTCGTCGATGGATTTATACGAGGTGGCAAGTAAATATAATACTTTGCCTTTTTTATCAAAATGAGGAAATTCATCCAGCAATCTATTAAAAATGGCAATGGCTTCTTTCTGATTGCTCACGACTTCTTTAAAGTTATTAAGAGAGGTGGTGATGGTTTCACTGCTTTGTTCGTTGGATTCCATTTTTATGTAATAAACAATATTGGCCTTTTGGGCCAGTAATTCTCCCAGCTGCAGGTAAAGATCGGCTAGAAAGGGAGCATGCTGATTCTCGGTAATTTGCTGTCTGACCAATTTGATGGTCTTGTTAGCGCGATTATACATTTCAGAAAGATTTTTTCTAAATTCTTCAGAGTTTAAACTATCCTCGGATGCTATGGAGCAAAACGTATAAAGCAATAAAAATAGGAAAATATTTATTTTACACATTGGTTTGAAATGTCTCCAAAATATTTGTTTCTTTCATCACGCCAATAATCCCCTTGTTGCTCCCAAATCAGGGTGAACCCTCTATTCCCGATGTCCTCGAAGGAATTTTTAAAATCCTGGGAGAGGATGTTGTTGAAAACCGTATCAGGGTTGAATTTTTCCCGCATGACTGAAAATTTTAAAAATTTAAGTGACTCGGCGGTCATAATTAACTGGGTGGCAGAAGCATTGTAAACATTTTCCAAATAAAAATTGATTTTTTTAGTAAGCATCATATATTCGCTTTTATAAATAAATGAAGCCAGCGGTTGGTTATCCTTGGAGAGTTGTTTTAGTTTGGTGTTATACTCAGTCATAAGATTATTGATAGCGTTTTGAGTATCGTAGAAGTTTTTATTTTGATTGCTATAGATGAGCAGCAATTCCTTATGGTTGCGCAGGGGTTTGCCATTTATAATTCCTTGAATGGCACTATCATACGTCTTTTGAAATTTGTTAATTAGCTTTTCCACATTATCAGTGGCACATAAATCTAGATATACCAATGCCCGAATAATATAATTTTCAAGATTGTGGGGAGGTGTGACTACCTGCGATTCCAAGTTGTATAAAATGCCAAGGCTTTCCTGATATCTTTTTAAATAGTAGAGATTCCATGCCATTTCTAGCCAGTCCGAAGGGGTAATGGGATTTAGCTTGGTTAGAAATGTTTCATAAATATCTAGGGATTTTAGATAGTTTTCTTGTTTAAAATAAATTCTGGCCAAAGTTCTGGCGGCTTTTTTAATAAAGGGCAAATGTTTTTTTTCCAGTGGTAACTTGAGTATTTTCTCCAGTAGCGTAATGGACTTGGGATGATCATTTATCGCATAAGCTTGCACTGCCAGGTAGAAAAGATATTTGTAAAAATTATCCTTATCAATGTTAGAAAAAAAGTCATCGGCCCATTTCTTCATGCCCTTGGATTCGTTTGCGATAGCCTTGTAAAAATTATAGCTGTTGATAAAATCGGCATTGTCCGCAGGCTCGATATCGCCTGTTACAAACATGTTAAGAACGTTTTCCGGATATCCTAGATCGATTAAAGTAACAATGGTCTGATAGGCTTTTTGTTTGGTTGCCAGGTTGTCGTAATAGAGCAAACCTCGGTAGGCAGTGACGAGCGCTCCATAATACATTTCTTTTTCAAGAAGTTCATTTAATAATATTTCCCAGGTTTTGTGATCTTGGGCAATTTGGGGTAGAGTACCATCCCACTTGACCCCTGCCAATGGGAAAGTGCTGTAAATTATTAATGTGAGTAATAGAATTTTTTTTTTCATATTAACAATTAAATTAATAACTGATTCCTGTAATAATTTTAACCACAATATAATTAGGGGAAGCAATACTAGAACCATTCAAGGTCATGCTGTCACAAGCCTCAAATTTAACGGAAAATGAATCGTTTACAAAAAAGTTGATATCAAATCCAAAGTTGCCCGTAAAATAGCTGCGTTCATTGGTGGATGCGAGTCCTATCCCAAAAATAAAACTGCTCCGGTAGTAACGGATGAATTTTTTTAAAAAGATTAGTTTGCCGTATGAATGAACATATTTAAGATTTGAACCAACCAGAAATTCAATTCGTTCAATTTGTTCTGGTTCCACACCGAAGTCTTCCGCTAAAACGGAGATCAGATCTTTGTCAAAAGAAAAAAAACTCATTCCGTTGACAATATCCCATGCCCACGTTTTGTTAAAATAGTAGGTATAGGATGCCCCCAGGCCGAAACCGCTATAATAAGCGTTATACGGATAAAGACCTACTCCAAAATTAAACTCTTGGGGTTTGGGGTTGGGATAGGTTTCAATAGCTTTGATATACACCCCGTCTAATGTGCCCCGCTCGTCTACATTGTTTTCCCCATGACATATATTTATAGCATTCCATGAGTGAAAAACTATTATAGATAATATAATAAGAATTTTATATGCCATTGGTGAAGGATCGAAAAAAGGGTTGTTATTGTTAATAGGTTAGTGGGAGTCAGGGGGCATGTCAAGTATTTGCCATTACAAGGAGGAACTTTTGAAATTAAATGGATACTCTATTTCAACTGCCCCGCCCTTAGGTCGTGGAAAAGAAATCATTTTTAATTCACTGATAAAACAATTATGAAGTTTTTGTTCATTTAATTCCGATTTGGTGATTCTGGCGGTACTGACCCGTCCATTCTCGTCGATCATCCATTTTGCCCATAAATTTCCAACTAAACTGGTATTGAATAAAAGTGCTTTTTCGTAACAATATTGAAGTTTGTGGAGTTTATCGGCCAAGGTTCTTTCTACGTCGGATACTGAGATTTTTCCCTTGCCAGAAACTTTCATGGAGCGATCATTGCCGATAGCGCCCCCCACCTGGCCGTCGGCTTGATAGTCATAGAGCCGGGATAAAACGACTTTACCCTGAACACTATTTAAGGATTTGCCATCTTCACTTCCGCGAATGTCACCATCTGAGATTACTTTCCAGCTGGCGATGCTTCTGGCACCAGTGGTTTCAATGGGACCGGTGCCACCGGATCCAGAGTTAGCGACTAATTTATTGAGATAATTCTTCTGTTTTGAATTGTTGCCTGCACCTGCCTTGCCACCACTTCCGCCGGTAGCGTATCTAGTTGAGGGTGATCCGATACTGGGGGCATCGACAGAAAATTTTGAGGGACCATCGGATAAAAAGCCTAGCGAACTAGACAAGGCACTTTTAACTTT
>MEPW01000016.1:9049-9889 GCA_001769975.1 Bdellovibrionales bacterium RIFOXYA1_FULL_36_14
CACTTTGCGCCCACCGCCACCACCAGGAGTATATTCCTTAGTGATTCGCTGACCACCTGTTTTGGGAGGGCCCTTGACCGCCACTAATTTTTTAGCTGGTCCGGTCGGTGGCTTGGGGGATGGGGTGGCAATCTTTTTTTCAGTGGAAACATTAGTTTTAAGGGCCGGTTTTTTGGGTTTATCCTGGACAATTTTTTTCTCTGGTACCGGAGTTTGAGCAGGTGGCGGGGCGACTTTGACGATTTCTTTCGCTGGCAAAGTTTCTATTTTTTTATTTTGCTTAACTTTTTCCATCAGTTGTTTGATTCTTTCAAAGTCAACGGTAACAGGGGTTTTAACCAAAGGGGCAGGTGTGAAAAATTCTACCAAATAAAAAATAACGGCTACAGTTAAATGAAGGATCAAAGATACTTTGATGAATGTTGAAAATCTTTTAGTGTCGGAAGTTATAAAATCGTTGGTTAACTGAAAACGGTATTTATGATCATTATCGGGTTGAAAGATCACCGGCTGATGAAGGGATAATATTTGGGAATTTTTTCCAAAATCATCAATCAGAAATAAGATCTGTTTTTGTTCCTTGGTCTTGGTGATTCTAAAAGAGGTAGTGCGAACTGGAACGGTTAATTCATCATCAATATCAGACAGGGGGATGGATGGGGGATAACTGGTCTGGTTTTTATATGAATAGCTAACTTGTAATATTGGATTTTGCATAAAACTATCCAAATCCCCTAATAAGTCGTTTCTTTTATTTCCTCATCATAATTCGTGCGAGGTTGAATAAAATCAATTTGTTCTTTTTTATTTTTCAACACTAAACCCATGGAAAGCGTTCTG
>MEPW01000017.1 GCA_001769975.1 Bdellovibrionales bacterium RIFOXYA1_FULL_36_14
GAGTTATGGCCTTAAGCTTGGTTATGTTATTATAGGGGATCAATGAAGAAAGTTCTATTCGTCGGGAAAAATAGTCAGTTTAATAACGCCATATCTTTGAATCTGGATGTCATTTTAAAGATTGAGGTGGTGTTTAAAGCAAAGATAGAAGACGTTGTAGAGTATTTAAAGGGCGGAGCGGAGGTGGTTGATTTAATCATCGTCGCTAATATGGTAAATGAAAAACATACCGCAGTGGAGATTTATAAACATTTGCAAACTTATCAAATGGAAGTTCCGCTGGTATCCATGGAAAAAGATAATATTGGCGAAAAAGTTATTCGCAGGATGGTTCCTGATCGACCAGTAGAAGAAATTATCAGTGAAATTGCTGAAATATTAAAAATTACTCCAGAAGTAGAAGATGAATTTACCCCTGAATTTTTCCCTATCCCCATAAAATATTATTATTTCATTGATGAGATTTTTGTCCATACCTATATCAGGATAAAAAAAGAAAATAATCCAGATCATTATGTAATGCGATTTCGAAAAGGTGATATGTATATCAAAGGTGATATAAAAAAATATTATGAGAAAGGTGTTAGTTATTTTTATGTAAAACATAACGATAGATTATATTTTGTAAATGAAGTGACTGATCGGATAATTAATAAATTACAAAGCGAATTGGCGGATGATTCCGAGAAGCTAGCTTTGCTGGAAGATTGCAATGATATCGTTTCAGGTCTTTTGCTTACTAGGGGGATGTCGGAAGAGACTGTGAAATTGGCCAAGGCCAGTATGAAAAAAATGGAAGAAATTGTTCATACCTTTCCCAAACTGGGTGATTTAATGAAGCTGCTTTTAGATAACCCCACCAGTTTTAGATTCAGAAGAACCCAGCTGACCACTTATGTGGCTTTTCATATTGTTGCCAACATGGAATGGGGATCAACAGAACAACAGGAGAAACTGGCATTCGTGGCTTATTTTCATGATATAACTTTACAGTGTGATAAGTACGCTATGATTAAAAATAATGAAGGGGTCATTGCGGCTAATTTAAATCAGTTTGATGAGCAAACAATTGTTTATCATGCCAGGAAAGCGGCGGAGTTAGTCAGAGATTATCCGCGACTACCTATTGGGGCGGACACTATTATCTTAAGACATCATGGAACCATGAGCGGTAGGGGATTTGCTAAAACATTCAGCAATAACCTAGAGCCGCTGACCGTAGTTTTTCTTATTGCTGAAGCTTATGCTAATTATTTATTGGAGTATTATGGTGATATTACTAATGAAGAAATCATGACTGAATTAAATATAGATTTTCCCAAAAGCCAGTATCGAAGAATAATAAAAACCCTGGCCAACTTCGAGTTTTAAAATGAATGCACTTAATATTAAAAATCTGAAAAAGTATTATGGAAACCGTTTGGTATTGGATAATGTAAATTTATCCGTTCCCCAGGGGGTGGTTTTTGCCCTGCTTGGCCCAAACGGTGCCGGAAAAACAACTCTTTTAAAATCTATTTTAGGCATTACCCGATTTAAAGAAGGTGACATAGAGATATTTGGAAAAAAAAGCAATTCTTACGAGTCACATCAAAGCCTAGCTTATTTTCCAGAGAAATTTAATTTTTTCCCCTATTTTACCGTGGAAGGTGTTTTAAAGTTTTATGGAAAGATGTATGGAGTAGCTCTCCAGGATTTGGAGCAACAAATTGATAAGGCTTTAGATAAGGTAGAAATAAAGGTTTTAAAAAATAGAAGAATTACTCAAATCTCCAAGGGTGAATTACAAAGAGTGGGAATTGCTTCAATCATCTTGGCCCAAGCTGACTTTTATATTTTTGATGAGCCTTTTTATGGGCTGGATCCGATTGGTATTAAAATTATTAAGAATATTTTCCAAGATTTGGCATCCCAAAATAAAACGGTATTTATTAACTCTCATATCTTAGGGGAAGTGGAAAAAATTGCCAATGAAATTGCCATTATCAACAAAGGCCAGATTTTGTATAGCGGGAATGTGGATGCTTTCATAAATGGTAGAAGCTTAGAGGATGCTTTTTATTCTATTATCAAAGGGGCACAAGCGTGAATAAAGTAATCATGAAGGCACTGTTAATTAATACCTTTCAAAAAGAAATTCGTAATAAAACTTTAGTTTTCTTATTTGTACTATCTATCTTTTTAATTTTATTGATCAATCAAATCTCCGTTTTTTTTGTCAGTAATCCAGCCATGAATGAAGGATTTCAGTGGAGCAATACTAAAATGTCCTTTTTGTATGAAATCATTTCGGCTTGGGGAAGTATGCTGGGATTTATATTGGGGGTCAGTACCATTAAAAGTGATATGGATTATGGAGTATCTCAACAGATAGTGGCGTTCCCGGTAAAGCCACCGCTATATTTGGCATGTCGTCTGGTTGGTACTTGGTTAATAGTAAATTTTTATTATATCGTGACGCTGTTGTTAGCTTTACTGGTATTTGCTTTATCCGGTGATCAACTGGCATTTAGTTATAAAATATTCTTGTCGTTTGGCGTTTTCAGCTTGAAAATCCTGATTTGTATTACTTTGGCAGCGTTGCTTTCTATTCATTTTACTAAAGTCATAGCATTTGTATCAAGCATTATTATATTTATGGTTATGAATGTATCCAACGCACATTTTGCCAAAGGATTTGCTTGGAATGAACTGGGGATTTTTTCTACATTAGGCTTGATTGTACATTGGATTCTTCCCAGGATTGATACCATAAGTGGATTATCCAAAAATTTATTAATGGATAAAAATACTTTTACTTTTAGTTTTTTAGAAGGAGGGCATCTGGTATTGTCTTATGCCTTTTTATTCTGGGTGACCTATTTTTCGCTGAAGAGTAAAGATTATCAAGGTGGTGAGTAGTCACTTTCCCGGTAAATCTCGCCTCTTTGTTAAAACAAAGCAGCATTATATTATGATAGATGAAAAGAAATTTTTGAGGTTTTAACTGAAAATACTAATGAAGAAAATATTAAAAGATTTTTATTATCAATTGATTCAAGCATCCAAGATTGTCGACGTAAAAAAATGGATTCGTACTTCCTTACTATTTGGGATGGCCTTTATGGGGTTATTTGTGGTGGTAGTACTGGTGATCTTATCTTTGGTCCAATATGGAGGTGGAGTTACCCCATATTTAGTGGATCTGTTTCCCCAGAGCTATTTGATGTTGCAAAAAATTGATAAAAGTTTTGGAGAGCCCAATACTTTCGGATTGTTGTTATTTTTTATACCGGTAGCCTTGTTGATGATCGGGTATGTTTTATATCTTATGGAAAATTATCTGGATAAACTACTGGGATTTCTCCAGGAGAGAAGTTTTGTAAAGAGGGCGGCGCTTTATTGGACGCTGCTGGCCTTAGTGCCGATTCCTTATTATGGTTCATGGGCCTATTCAATTTTTAGTTCGTTAGTTCCCATGGATTTTGGTGGCTTTTTTGCGCTAGAGTACTTGATTGCTATTGGTATTTTATTACTTTCAATTTTTTCTTATGTCATTACCTATAAGATACTCAGTAAACAGATTTTTGACTGGGAATCATCAATAAAAGCTGGACTGGTCGCTGGTATTACGTTCGAAATATTTAAGTATATTTTTATTATTTTTTTGAAAAATAACATGGAGTTTGCGGCTACTAAATCTTTAGTAATAGGGTTTGTCCTTTTTGGTATTTGGTTTTGTGTTAACGGTGCCATTTATGCCTTGAGCGGAATTATTGGTTATTACATTCAGTTTAGGAAAGTATTTAATCAAAAAAATAGAAATTTGTTGTTAATAAGTGAAGGCCGTTCCACCAGGGAAATCGCACTCATTTGTTTGTTGGAACTTATTAAAAGAGTTTACAATACAAAAGGTGTTAACGATTACAGTAGCGTGGGGCTTACCGTCCAGGAAATTTGTGAACATTGTATGATCACTCCAAAACGGGCAAAAAATATATTGCTGCATTTAAAGAAGGTCAAGCTAGTTAGAATTCTTTATGACGATGAAGTGGAATTAGTAGTACTTAATTTTTTTCCGGAAAACTTAAAATTAGTCAATTTTATATCCATAATTGAAGAGCGAAAAGACGTCGAAGATTTAGCTAAACTACCTGATAATAAGGCTTCCGCATGGTTCTGGTTGAATTATCAAGAAGGTTTGGATAAGTCCTTTAAAGAGAAAACTATGAAGGATCTTTACGAGACGCAAGTTGGTTAAAAACCTAAGTTTATTTTTTTGATCTGGAGTTGGATATATTGATTCCCGTTCCATCTATTTATACCCAAATTATAAAAGGCCCATAAGGGGGTTTGGTTTTTTTGTTGTTCGAGAAAGAGTTGTTCAGGATGGGGATTGTTCCATGAACCAATATAGTTAAAACTGATTCCTCTGAGTTTGACGGAAGGATCGCTAAAACATCCCAGTTCAAAACGCACATGTTTTTCTCTTAAGATTTCAAAGGAGAGTATTTTTACGTCGGTTGAGCGAAAGAGTGGTTTGGGATTAGCATTGCCAAAAGGCTCAAGATATTCAAGTTGTTTCAGTAACTCTGGCGAAATGTCTTTGAGTTTTATATCAAGATCATGTTCAAGAGCATGTACTCTTTCTATAAAAGGGATTTTGGATATAATGGATTTGATTCTTTGTTCAAACAGAGGAAGATTATTTTTATCCATGGTCAAACCAGCTGCACAGGCATGTCCTCCAAATTTAATAAATAAATCAGAGCATTGTTTTAAACATTCATAAAGGTTGAGCGCACCGGCAGTTCGAGCGGATGCTTTAACCAGACCTGGTTCGCTTGCATTTGTAAAAACGATGGCCGGTAATGAAAATTCTTCCACTAGTTTGGAAGCCACGATTCCAATGACTCCCTCATGCCAATGAGGAGCGTAGCAGACGCTGATAAGATTCTCAGTATTACTGATTTTTTTCTTAATGAGCTCTTTGGCCTCTTCAAAAATATCGCTTTGCAGACGTTTCCTTTCATTATTGCAGTTTTCCAAATGATTATAGTTTAAAAAAACAATATCTGAATCATTGGTGGTAAGCAGTTCAAAGGCTTTTTGGGGATGATCGAGTCTGCCTTTGGAATTGATCAGCGGTCCAATATTGAAAGCGACATGTTCGCTGGGCAAAAAAGGCATGTGAAAATGTTCCCGATCAAGAAATTTTTTTAAACCTAAAAAACTACTTTTGGTGATTTGTTTGAGACCATGGCGAACCAGCAGAAGATTAGTATTTCGAAGTGGCGCCAAATCACTGATGGTACCAATGGCCACCAACTCCAAAAGACTATAGATAGAAGGACAGGGAGTACCTTTTTCTTCTAGCAATCTTTTGACCTGCAAAGCGAGCGCAAAAGCCACACCCACTCCGGCCAGGCATTTAAGCGGGGAATCAGCGGGTTCATCTCTGCGGTTGGGATTGACGACCAGTGCGCAAGGTAGTTCCTTATCAGGATCATCCTTATGGTGATCGGTAATGATTAAGTCCACTCCTTTTTCTTTGGCATATAGAGCTGCTTCATGATTGGTAATCCCACAATCAACCGTAATGAGTAGATTAATATGGTGAAAGATCGCTTGATCAATAGAGGAAACATTAAGCCCATAACCTTCTATAAACCGGTCGGGCTGAAAAACTTTTATTTCAACTCCGATAAGTTTGAAAAAATGATAAAGCAAAGCACATGAGGTGGTTCCATCCACATCGTAGTCACCAAACACCGCAATCTTTCTATTTTCGCTTATGCATTTTAAAATGAGTTCTCCAGCATTTTTGAGGTCTAAAAGCTTAGTTAAATCTGGAAGGTCATTTAAATTCCAAGAGAAGAACTCGTTAATTTCGGATTGTCCCAACCCTCTTTTACTGAGAATTTGTAAGATGATGGGGTGAATGTTGCTTATGTTTATTTGATCCATAAAATACTTGAGTAAATGACTATAGCGTTCAATCAAGATTTATGGAACAAAATATTGAAAAAATTTGAAATTCTACCAAATCGTATAGAGGCCCTTAATAAGTTCATCCTCATGAAGTTCTGATACATGTGAAAACAACTGTTTAAATTCGCTGGTATTTTTTGCGTGCACCTTACCAAAGTATTGGCATGGCAAGAATGGTTTTTTACAACTGGGGCATCTTTCCACTTCATTAAATGATTCGATAATTTCCCCACAGATATGACATTTTTTTATGATGGTTTTGTCTTCGACTTTGGATGGGACTAATTCCATACTCATTTTAAACCTCTAAAGTTTACCAGGTGTTCCCTGTTTTATTTGCTAGCTTCATGCTGCAAATATTTCCTACCCCTCTCCTCGTCACAGTAGTAAAAATGTTTAGGAAAAATTTGCCGTCACTTTTTAGTCAACTATTAATAAAAAAGACTCCCGAAGGAGTCTTTTCTGTTTTATGCTTTATTTTATGTATAAGACTTAGAATAAAGCGTTTAGGATTGGGGAATTATGCCACTTTGGTTGACGGTTCCAAAATTGAAGCCAACCGCTGGTCGATTTGCTCTATAAAAGTTGTTACCACCGATATATTTATTCATCAGCATTTCTTCGGAACTGTAGTGTGCTGAAAAGGGATTGAAAGGATTGAAGGTTGCTCCTTGTGGATTGTAATTACCACTAATCATTGAGCCGATCATAATTCCTTGTAGGATGGAATTGTTC
Source organism: Bdellovibrionales bacterium RIFOXYA1_FULL_36_14 (assembly GCA_001769975.1). Taxonomy (GTDB): domain Bacteria; phylum Bdellovibrionota; class Bacteriovoracia; order Bacteriovoracales; family Bacteriovoracaceae; genus XYC1-FULL-37-79. Next base: position 6,706 of record MEPW01000017.1, read on the forward strand.
ATCTGACTACCGTTTTCCATTTTGGTGGCTAAAGCGGTAATACTTGCAGCCATTTGTTTTTGAGTTTCTATCATGGCGGCTAGGCCCTGGGAAATAGGAGTCATGATCTTCTCAAGCATGGGTGCCATAAATTTCTCAATTCCTGCTAAATAACTTTCGGATCCTTGTTCTTTCTTTTCTTTTTTATCTTTTGAAAAGAAGCTATTAATTTTTTTAGTTAAACCTTTTATGCTTCCTTCAAGCGCGCTGATTCTTCTATCAGTTTTATCTTCTTTACAGTTTACACAGTCTTCTTCAGCAACTTGAGTTACCTCATCGGCTTGAACTTCCATTAGATCATCTACTTCACTTAAGAATGCTTTTTCTTCTTCAATCTTGTAAGCTTTTTCTGCCTCAGCACGCAGTTCTTTTCCATCGCGATTTTCTTTTGCATATTTTAATTTTTTTTCTTCTTCATCTTTAAACATTTTTTCGGCTTCATGAAGAAGTTCTTTTCCATCCATATTGCCTTTATTATATTTCATTTTAGCTATTTTAATAATTTGTTCTTCAATGATTTCTTTTTTTACATGCAAATCAGCTAACTTTTTAATAGCTTCACTGGAAAATTTATTTTTCTCTAACTGATAGTCAACATCACCAAAGGCCAAAGAAGCTTGGTATTGTTGTTCTTCTTTTTGGAGTTTTTCCATGTATTTTGCTTCATCCTTCTTAAAGTTGCCTTGTTGTGAAACTCCAAGTCCAGACTCTCTAATTTTTTGTTCTTTTGCTTCTTTTTGAGCCTCACGAAGAAGTTCCCTTCCACCCATATTTCCTTTTTTATAATTCATTTTAGCTATTTTAATAATTTGTTCTTCAATGTTTTCCTTTCTTACGTGTAAATCAGCTAATTTCTGAATTGCTTCTTTAGATAATTTACTTTTTTCTAACTGATAATCGACATCACCAAAGGCCAATGAATCTTTGTATTGTTTTTCCTTTTCGAGTTTTTCCATGTATTTTGCTTCATCTTTCTTAAAGTTGTCTTGTTTGGAAACTTTAAGTTGAGAATTTTTAATTTTTTGATCTTTTGCTTCTTTTTCGGCCCTAAGCTCCGCGATAATTTCCCTTGTTCTTTGATCTCGTGCCTGTTGTGCCTGTCGCGATTTGTCATCTAGCATCTTTTGTTGTTCTTTTTCAGCTTTAATACGTAACTCTCTACCATCTAAGTTTGCTTCATGTTCGGCTGCTTGATCTTGATCATATTTTTCAAAAGCTGCTTTTTCATGTGCTAACATTTCTTGCGCGTCCAATTCATCATTTTCATTGGCAGAAGTGTACGCTGGGACAGCACTTAATAATGCGATAGTTAGTAAATAGTGCTTAAACTTAAACATAGGGCCTCCTCTTGTGGTCAAATAAATATAAACGTATGTCTAAGATTGATTTGTGCAAAAAATGTGCCGTGTGTCATCGGAGTTAATTATCGTAATATCAATAGATTAAGTTATTGATTATGCATAAACATCATACAATTTGAGAGGTATATGTAGAAAAGATAGCCAATATTAAATATAATTAATTTATGCTTTCCAGGGCTTGCATTTGTTGATTAAAGATCTTTTGCAGCCTTTTCGTCATTTTCATTTCTTGTCGTAGTCTTAAAGATTCGATTTTTCTTTTAACCAGTAGTTCGTTTCGTTTTTCAAGTTTGGCCCGTAGATTTTTCATGCGTTCAGCAGGGCTGCTTTTTTTGGTATATTTGCCATCAATGGAAATGGGTTCATATTTTAGTGATTGGTCGTCGCCTTCATCACCAATGCTCAGAGGCTGTTCGTTGGCAATGGTTTTTGTAGATGGTGTGCTGACCGCTGTATTGATAGGTTGGTAGTTTGCCACTGTATCAGAAGCTTGGTCGGTGTTTTCTGTGTTGGTAGATTGATCGATAGTCACAGTGTTCGAAAGTTCGTCGTTTGCCGCGGTATATAATGATAGGGCTAAAAGACTCAGAATTAGCGTAAGTTTCATTGGCGCGCTCCTATAGAAATTGATGCATTTTGTGTGGTATATCAACTTATAAATGATCTGCAAATACTTTTTTAACTGGTCTATACTAATGGGGACGGTTTTTGCATAAGGTATGAAAATGCTTAATATTTTTATTCTAAGAAATAAACTGTTTTTAAATCTTAGTGTATTTAATTGATATTAAAGGGTAATTTTATGCATCAACCCCATTAAGGAAGACCAGTTTATATGCTTATCCAAAATTTTAAAAAAAATGGATTAATTATTTTGGCTTTGGTAATCCATTTGTCTTTTTATGTTTCCTATATTTTCCAAACGGACAGCTGGATTTATCCAGTTGGTTACTACCATAACAACTATAAAGGTTTGGATTTTTACCAGATCCCCAAGGCAGCTGCTTCATTTTTTCGCACGCAAACTTTTTCCCCCGAAATTGATGATTGGTGGGGAGACCGGATCATACGAAGTAATAAGAATGTCTACCATCCAATATTGGTGATGGCCTTAGGAGTTCCGCTACATTTTCTTACCCCTGAAGTGGCTTTTGAGTGGTGGGTGATTTTCAAGGCTATCCTTTGGTTACTGGGAGGGATTTATTTGTGGAGAAATTATCGTGATCACCCTTACGGGCAATGGGCGTTGTTTTTTTTCGCTGCCCATAGTGCTCTAGGGCTTGAAATTAGAATTGGACAATTTCAAGAGTTGCTGAATTTATGTCTATTGTTTGCTTTACTAGCGTGGTTTAGAGGGAAGATATTTAAATTCAGTATTACGTATGCTCTTTCTTTGCTTATCAAGCCTACGGCCCTTTTGTGGTTGCCGCTATTATTTATTCGGCGGCATTTTAAAATAGTTGGCATTTGTACATTGTTGGTTGTTTTGGCGACGGTGCCGTTTTTGTGGCGAAATTATATTGGTTATTATTTAGAAAATATTAATATGCGCCTTAACACTCAAACAATTTTTGGACCGCCAGATATTATGTCATTGAATGCCCTTTTGCAAAGTTGGGAGATCCCTCGGGAAATGCTTTTTAATTTTAAAAAAATGGCGATGCTATCAATGTTGATGCTGGCTTTTTTTCATCGAG
>MEPW01000018.1 GCA_001769975.1 Bdellovibrionales bacterium RIFOXYA1_FULL_36_14
ACTCGCCCACCATCCATTCCGGGCATTCGATAATCTAAAACCACAATATCGAAGGCATCGGGGTTGGCCATATATCTTTCATAACCCCCATCAGAATTAATAAAACCTTCAGCGTAGTGTCCCAGTTTATGGGCTTCGTCGGTCAGAAATTCAATCAGCTCTGGACTGTCATCGATGAATAAAAACGACTTAATATTTTTTTTAAAGGCCTGGTTTATATCTTTAATGAATTTTTTTAAATTAATGTCTTCAATAAAAAAGTGATTAGTTGCTAAAAAATTGTGTAGATTGAATTTTTCATCTACCTGCACTTTTTTGATTTCCTTACCAGTTTTATTGGAGAGAGATATATTTAAATACATTTGGTGTCCCTAACAAAGTTTAACCATGCCCACCGGATAAAAAAGGTAGATCATGATTAACATGCTTGGAAATATTGTCTTCCAATAATTGGAAATATTCAACCAGATAATTATGAACGTTTAAGTGTCCTGATAAAGTAAAAAGTTTTTTTCTAAGACCACTGGCTCCGGGAAAGCCGGCAGTTATCCACAGGGCATGTTTTTTTAGTTGGATTTCAATAATCCGATCTTTTTCATAAAATTTTTGCATATAGGAATATAATTTGTTGATTACCTCCAAGTGATCTGCGGGAGTAAAAAAAATCTTACGCTCAGTAGTATCTGGGATAAAAGATTCCAAAAATAAAAAAGGATTACGCAAAGGTCCACGCCCTAGCATAAAGGCCCCACAAGATGAAGTTTGTAATTTCATGCGCACAAATTGAGCGTTATGAAGATCACCGTTACCGACCACTGGGATTTTGGTATTTTTCGCGATATCCTCAATGTAATCCCAATTGGCAAATCCACTATAAAGTTGATCCTTGCTACGGCCATGCAAGCAAATAAATTCAATTTTTTCGTCCACGGCCATATCGGCAATATCTTGGGCCACCAATTCGTTTTTAGACCAACCAGTTCTGATTTTTAAGGTTAAAGGGATGGAGATACTTTTTTTCACGGCTAAAATTATTTTTTGGAGAAGTTGGAGATCTTTCAAGAGAGCTGCCCCAGCTCCTTTTCCCACCACTTTTTTCACCGGGCAACCAACATTTATATCAATAAAATGAGGCCCAAGCTTTTCACAAAATACGGCGGCTTTGGCCATATCGTTCGGATTTTCACCAAAAAGTTGGATACCTACATTCTTTTCGGCTTCATTAATTTTTAGCATCTTGATGGTTTTTTCGTTATTATAGTTGATACCATGGCAGGATATCAATTCAGTGACCGATCCTCCAGAACCTAGATCTTGCATTAATAACCGGTAGGGTACATCGGTGATACTGGCAAGTGGTGCCAAAATTAGTTTGGAAGAGAAGTTGACCCGTCCCAGGCATACGGGGGTTTTTTTTTGATTTAAATAATCAATTTTTTCTTGTAGTTTATTGGAAAAGTTATATTCCATCATTTTTTATAACAGGTTGTGGAAAAAGAAGTTGGCCCAGACCATCTGTGCAATTTTATAAAAACATGTTATATACTCTAAAACATCTATTGAAAAGGAAAGTGGAATGTTTGATATTTTAAGCGAAAAATTCTCAGACGCCTTTAAAGTAATAAGGGGCAAACACAAGATCAGTGAAGATAATATTGAAGAAGCCTTAAGTCAGGTTAAAACGGCCCTACTTGAAGCCGATGTTAATTTTAAAGTAGTTAAAAACTTTGTAACTGCAGTAAAAGAGAAGGCCATTGGTGAGAAGGTTATTGCCGGCGTGAATCCTCAGGAGCAATTTATTAAGATTGTTCACGACGAACTTGCAAGTATTATGGGTAGTGCCAATACGGAACCCAACCTGGAAAGAAAGGGAACCTTGCCGATACTGGTAGTTGGACTTAATGGACAAGGTAAGACTACTTTTTCAGGCAAACTTTCTTTGCATCTGCGAAAAAAGAAAAAGAAAAGTGTACTTTTAGTTCCCGCCGATACTTACAGGCCAGCGGCTAAAGATCAACTTATAACGCTTGCTAAATCTATGGACGTAGAATGGTTTGATTCAGACCTGTCTTCTTCTCCCAAAGAAATTGCTCTTAGTGCAATGAAATACGCCACTGATAATAAAATTGATGTCGCTATTATAGATACAGCTGGTCGGCTCCATGTTGATGAGCATTTAATGAATGAACTTCGAGGTGTCAAAGAAGCACTTAATCTTTTTAAACCAGAAGTCTTAATGGTAGCCGATGCTATGACTGGTCAGGAAGCTGTTAACGTGGCCAAAACTTTTCATGATTCCATTGGATTGACCGGGGTGGTGCTTTCCAAAATGGATTCAGATGCCCGTGGAGGGGCAGCGCTTTCCATAAAATATGTAAGTGGAGTACCCATTCAGTATATTTCCACTGGAGAAAAGATGAAAGATCTTGAACTCTTTCATCCAGATCGTTTGGCCGGCAGAATTCTAGATATGGGAGATGTTTTATCATTAGTAGAAAAAGCAGAAGAAGCAATTGACGAGAAAGAAGCTGAAAAAATGATGAAGCGTCTAGAGAAAAATAAATTTACAGTTGATGATTTTCTCAATCAGATGAATATGATTTCCAAATTAGGTCCACTTACCTCCATAATGAAAATGATTCCTGGAATGGGGGGAATGCTAAGAGATATCGGAGATCTAGGCCCCGCCGAAAGCGAAATGAAAAAAATCAAAGTCATTATTTCATCCATGACTAAGGAAGAAAGAGATAATTATAAAATTCTAAACGACTCTCGGATTAAACGGATTGCCAGAGGTTCGGGAAATCCAGAAGTATCTATTAAAGATTTCATAACAAAATTTAAGCAAATGGAAAAAATGATTGGCCCGATGATGCAGATGATGAAAGGTGGTATGCCTGACATGAGTGGAATGGGGATGCCGGGAGGTGTACCAGGAATGGGCCCGCAAAAAGGTTTCAGGCAGACATCAAGTGATGCTTCTTTTAAAAAGAAAAAAAATAAAGGAAAGGGGAATTGGGGCGGTGGTTATTTTTCACGCTAAGCTCTCTCATTATATCCCGGTTGGACAGTTTAATACTATTGTATTCAAAAAACCTTTAATTTTAGTTATTTACTCTATTTTGAAATACTAATAATCTTTATATTCTTCTTGACTTGTAAGATTAGCCGGTTTATTTAATTACCACTATTATTATCAACTATAAATTTTACTAATGTTAGGAGTTGTTTGTGATTAAGATTAGATTAGCGCGAAGAGGAAGAGTTCATACACCTATTTATTCTATTGTTGCCATTGATTCACGTTCTGCCAGAGACAGTCGTTGCTTAGAGCAATTAGGACAGTACGTTCCAACCGAAAAAGAAGTTTTGAAAAATATTAAAGCAGAACAAATTTCTGCTTGGGTTAATAAAGGAGCGGTACTTTCTGATACCGTAAGATCCTTATTCAAAAAAAATAATGTAAAAATCTAGTGATTACTGATGGTCAAAGGGACCGTTAAATAACATAAGACCTAGGTCTTAATAGCGTGGGAGTTTGAGCATGTCTGAACTTAGAGATCTGATAGAGTACGTAAGTAAGTCTTTAGTGGACATTCCAGAAAAGGTTGACGTTACTGAAATAACTGGTGAACAGACCACGGTTATCGAATTAAAGGTTGATAAAACTGACCTCGGTAAGGTGATTGGAAAGCAAGGCAGAACCGCCAGAGCTTTACGGACGATTTTAAATGCCGCTTCCACCAAGCTCAAAAAACGTTCAGTATTAGAAATTATCGAATAACTCTGAAAGAGGGACCTGAATTGGTCATTTAGAAGTTATATCGCATATAGAGTGTTGTTTTCAGTTGCTTGATCACAACACTTTTTTTTTTGTGCCTACTCTTAGGTTTTTGAATATTTGCCAGGGAAATAATCTTCTAACCTTTTCGCTTTTAATTTTTTATATTTTAAAGAGGATGAAGATTGTGAACAATAAGGCCAGATAGCTATACCACCTCTTGGGGAAAATTCGCCAATGACTTCTATAAAGTTAGGCCGTAAAAGCTTAAATAAGTCCTTACAAATCACATTAATGCAGTCTTCGTGAAAGGCCCCATGATTTCTAAAACTAAAAAGATAAAGTTTCAAAGATTTAGATTCCACCAGTTTTTGAGCAGGGATATAGTTGATATAGATCTTGGCAAAATCTGGTTGATTGGTTTTGGGGCACAAGGAAGTAAATTCGTTACAGATGAGGCTTATCCATGCATTATCTGTGGTATTTAGACAGGAGATACTTTCGAGAATTTCTGGAGCGTATTGAGTTGGGTATAGTGTATTAGTGCTGCCTAGATTGAGTTTGGCTAATTCTTGGCTATTTCTTTTACTAATCATCGTTTGACCTTTCATTGATATAAACTAATAATCAAAGTCCTATATCATAGAGGATTTACATGGGAAAGTGTGATTGTAAACTTATCTTAATGCAAATTGGATCGCCGGCAGCACTGAGTGAAGAAGCAATTCAAGCTTATCTTTATGAATTTTTATCTAATAAAAAAGTGGTGGATTTGCCTCATTTTATCTGGTTGCCCATTCTTAAAAATATCATTTTGAGGTTCCGGGTTAAAAAACTTCTTAAACGTTATGAGAAAATCTGGGATGGAGGTGAGTTCTTGCTGGTCAAGCAGACTCGGTTGTTATGTGAAAAACTGCAGACAGAACTTAAGCGTTTTAACATTGAATGTGACTATGCTTTTTATTATGGAAAGAAAAATATAAAAGAACAGATATTGAAGTTGAGTTCATCTCAGAAAAATGTGGTGCTTCCTCTTTTTCCTCAATACTCTAGATCAACTTGGGGAATTGCCGAGGATTTTACAGGATTAAATTGTAAATTTCTGCCACCTTTTTATGAAGAAGATTTTTATATCGATAATGTACTAAAAAAGATTGAGTGGAAAATCAGTGAAATCAAAAGTAATAACCAGGCCATAGATATTGTGTTAATTTCATTTCACAGTGCTCCTTTAAGGCAAATAAGCAAACATCAAGACCCCTATCTGATTCAATGTGAAAAAACATTTCAAAAATTAAAAGAGAAGTTAGAAAAGCTAACAAGTGACCTAAATATTGTTATGTGCTTTCAATCCAAATTTGGGAAAGGAAAGTGGGCAGGGCCATTGCTTGAAGATTTGATCAGCGTTAATTATAAAGGCCAACAAGTGGTGGTGGTTTCACCTTCATTTATAACGGACTCCCTGGAAACTGAAGTGGAGATTAATCAGGAATTACGGTCCCTTGCTTTGGCCCAGGGGGGGCAATTATATTACGTTAATTGCCTTAATACCGAAGCAGGGTGGATCAGGGATTTGGCATTTTGGATTAATCGAAATATTTAAGTTAAATAGGGATTATATTTTTTTTCATCACCTATATTGGTAACTGGCCCGTGTCCGGTAATAACCACGGTAGCATCAGGGTAGATGAATAATTTATTTTTAATGGAGCTAACGATCTGGTCAAAATCACCGCCAGGTAAATCAGTTCTTCCCACTGATTGTTTAAACAAAGTATCTCCTGCAATAAGCATTGGATAGCCAAAGTTATCCGTGAAAAAACAACATCCCCCCTGGCTGTGCCCCGGGGTATGGATCACCTTAAGTGACAAAGTTCCCTGGTCAAATTCAATAATTTGGTTATCACTTAAAAAGTGATCAATAGGAGAAAGATTAATTTTCAGAGAATATCCAAAAAGGCTTGCTTGGTGAATGAGGTCTTTAAAAAAATGTTCATCTCCTGGGTGAAGATAAATGGGGGCTTTCGTCATCTCCCGAAGTTCTGAAGAGGATGTTATGTGGTCAAAATGTCCATGTGTGTGGAGAATATGAGTGACTTTTAATTTATTTTTTTGGATGAGTTGATTAACGGGGGCAATGGTGAAACCTGGATCAATAACTAGGGCGTTTTTAGTAGCGTCACTATAAATTACCGTACAATTGGAAGCAAAATCGCCTACAGGAAAAGTGACAATGTGAAGATGGTCTTTTTTGGTTTTGTAAACTTCCATTATTTTCCTCTTAATTTAGCCCGGTTGAGATTATTTCCTTAGCTACATTATTACCAGTAACGAGCTCCATTTGTCTAAATCCGGGTACTAAATTTATTTCTACCACCATAAATTGATCCTGCCATAAAAACAGGTCCAAAGCAGCGTAATTGGCGCCTGATTTTAAAAAGGCATTTTGGGCAAAATCGATTAACCCAGAGGGAAGATTGTTTAATCTACAAGCTGTACCATGGTGAGCATTGGCGCGGAAATCATTTTGATCAGGTGTCCTTTGAATTGCTCCCAGCACATTTTTTTTAGTGGTCAAAATTCTATATTCATAAGCTTCTTTAAGAAAAGGTTGAATAAGAAAATTTTGATCTCTGATGGCCCATAAAGTTTCCAAGAGGCTTTTTAAAGATTTAGTACCGTTAACTAAATTAGTGCCGACACCTTGATTACCTCGAGTAGTTTTAATGATGTAGGAGGGAGGAGCTTTTTTATCTAAATGATAAGGCGATAATTTCTCAATAATGTGATCAACTTCTATTTGAGTTAGGCGTTTTCTTACACTAAAAGCGGGGATGACTGGTATTTTATGATAACGAAAAAAAACTGCTTGTTGTTCCTTATCCCGAAGTTTTTCAAATGCATCCAGGTTATTAATTATTTTTGCTCCGTTAGCTTGAAGCATTCCTGAAAAATTTAAATCAAAATTTTGATGTTTTATTCCTGTAACTCTATGCATGACTAGGGTTTCACTTAAGTCTTGACCGGTGGAAGCTGATAAATCAAGCAAGGATTCATATGGATTAATTACTTGGGTTGCAAGTTTGAGAGATTCTGCGGTTTCCAGTAGGCGCAAGGAGCTTTGAATGTCAGGGTGTTCAGAGAGTAAAATAAAATTTTTCATTTGAATTTCTTACTTTTTAATAATATTGTTACGCCATTAAAAAAATTTGAGCCATGCTATCACTAAGTTGTTTGTTTGAATATGGTAATCAATTGATTATGGAAAATATAAAATATTTTGTTGTGCACACTATCTTGATCCTCTTCATATTAGGAGGTGCATGCGCTAAACAGCAGTCAGTAGAGGACGCACCTCCATTATCAAGTACGGAGATTGCACAACCGGAAAACATTATTGAACAAGTACCGACGGATGAAATTTCGGTTGCGATTAATACGCCTAAGGTTAAAGAGTTTTGCAAGAAGATTGAGAAAAAATTTGAACAATTGGGATGGATTTCAGCCCGTTGTGAAAAAAATCAATGGCATCATGTACGAAATTCATATCTTGGTGATCCTCTGATGTGGGTCGTCTTCGGTGATGAAAATGCTCACAAAACAGACAAAAAAGATTGCACGATGTTTTTTTGTGGTGTCCATGGTGATGAGACGACCACCATTAAATTTTGCTTTGATTTAATAGACACTTTATTGGTCAAGCCACCGGCGTATTTTCATGACAAATTGGTAGTAGTGGTGCCGCTAGTAAATCCTGACGGTTTTTTTGCGGACGCTCCAAGCAGGACCAATCATCGCGGAGTGGATATCAATAGAAATTTTCCTACTAACGACTGGAATAAAAGTGCTCTAAAATTGTGGGATAAAAAGTTTAAAAAAAATAAGCGACGTTTTCCCGGTCACCATGCCATGAGTGAGCCGGAAACCGTCTTTCATGTAAATATTATAAAAAGATATAAACCAACTAAGATTGTTTCGCTACATTCTCCTTTAAGTTTTGTAGATTACGATGGGCCTGGAGATTTTAAAAAAGATACTAACAAAGTCGGAACTGAAGCGAGTAATTTACTTTTACAAATGAGTGAAAGTTCTAAAAAATTTCGTATTTCTAATTATCCTTTTTTCCCAGGAAGCCTGGGCAATTGGGCGGGTAATGAAAGGGATATTCCAACTTATACACTCGAATTGCCTTCCTCCGATCCACTAAAAGCAACTCGTTATTGGGTTTTGTTTCAAGAAGCAATTTTCAAGGTCATTGATAAAGATTTAAATGTTTTAGATAATTCCCAGTTACAGAAAGTGGATATTGAAAAATTTGAAGATTAAAATACTCAGGTAATCTCCCTGGCAGATTTTTTAACTTACTAAATTTAAAAGAAATTTGAAGAAAATGCCAGACATTGTGGGCAATTTTTCTTTAGATTTGTCTCAAGGTACCGAAGAATCCCTAGAGATTTTTTATGTCATAACATCAAAGGGGATGGTTATGTTGCTTTCAAGTTTTTCAGAATTTAAATTTTACCAATCATTTAGAATACCAATTGAAGAGGCTGATGATCTTCGCTTTTTAGTGGAGATGGATAACCAGAACGGGAAATCTGAATATATAGAGGACGCCCGGATTAAGGATTTAAGTGTGACGGGTCTAGGGTTTCAAACTAAAACTAGATTATCGGTGGGAACACCTCTTGATATATCGTTACAATTTAAAAAAGTACATCTTGATTTGGTAGGTAGGGTAGTGCGTGCCTTTTCAGTTGGGACTGGGGATGAAGAACTCATTTATGGTGTGGAGATAGATGAAGAGAAGAAAATTTATCGTTTTTTAGAAAATTTTATTTCTAGTTTTTCAGCTGAGAGATTAAAAGATTGCTTGGTCGAATCTGCATTGAAAGAAAAATATACTAAACCCAGTGATGGTTTTGAAATGTTTTCGCTTTTATTGTCTCTGTTTAAGGATATTACTAATTTTGCAGACAAGGATGGGTTTGTAGATAGCATGCTTTCGGAAGTGGTGCGAATTTTAAATGCTCAAAGAGGATCTATCTTTTTAATTAACCCCGAAAAAAATGAATTAGAAGCCGCCTCAGCGATTGGTGTAAATAAGGAAGATCTGCGTTTTGATTACCGGCTTGGTATCGCCGGTTCAGTATTTACGACCGGGGTAGCTTTAAATATCGATACACTAAAAGACAAATCCAGATTCAATGAATTTTTTGATAAAAAATTTAATTACGAAACACGCTCTATTATTTGTTATCCGATTCATAATCGGGAAGATAAGGTAGTCGGAGTCATTGAGGTTTTAAATAAGAAGAACCAGGATTTGTTCACAGTAGAAGATGAAAAAACTATGAAAGTTTTGTCACTTATTTTTTCCGCAGTCTTTCATCAATATAATCCAATAACCGAAAATTCGCTGATCAGAAAATTTTCAAATCCAAGGGCCAGAGATAATGCCATGATTGGAAATACTCCGCATATTAAATCGCTTAGAAACAATGTGATCAAATTAAAAGATCTAGATACCCCTGTAGTTATTATGGGAGAGGTCGGAACTGGGAAGACTTTATTCGCTAAAATTTTACATTTTGAAGGGCAAAGAGGACTTCAACCCTTTGAAGTCATTGAATGCTCTGAAAAAAATATGGAAAAAGTTGAAGATCAGTTATGGGGAGCGGGATCATACCTAAGTAAATGTAAAGGCGGAACCGTCGTTCTCAGGGATATATCCAAGTTACCAATGGCATTTCAAGAAAAGCTTTTTGATGTATTGGTTAACCGAAAAATACCTAATATGGATAATTTGACTTTGGATGTAAGAGTGATTGCCACTACTTGTGATAATTTGGATCATATGGTGGACGATGGGGAATTTCACCGTGATCTTTATTATTTTTTAAATCGATCATATATTCATTTGGAGCCACTCAGGCGAAGGGAAGAAGATATACCACTTCTAGTTGATTATTTTTTAAGGCACGAGTGTAAACGTCAAGGATTGTTACTTAAAAGTTTTTCCACTCGGGCCATTTCTAAATTGGGCAATCACAACTGGCCTCGAAATATTGAAGAGTTAAAACATTGTGTGGAAAGGGCCGTACTCTATAATCCTAAAGCTCATATTATCACTGAGTTTGAACTAACTAATAATTCAGCACCACTGTTTGATACGTCGGAAAAGGTTAGTATGTTTGGTGATATTCCCTTTGTCAGTGATCACTCGATTAGTTTAAAAGATCGCGTGGCGATCATTGAAAGAGAAATGATTCTTGCTGAGATTAAAAGATTAAATGGCAACAAATCCCAAGCCGCTAAAACTATGGGTATCAGCAGAGAGGCACTTCGTAAAAAGCTCTTGTTAAGCCGAGATGTTTTAGAAAGCATTAAGATCGTGGATAAGAAAGCTGCTTAGTTTTTTAATGCCGCAATTCTTCGGTCTAAATCAGGATGCGTAGAAAGTAATGCAATAAATTTTGATTTGTTGGAAATTTGAAGTGCAGCAATGGCCTTGTTTTCTTTGGTGCTTTCTTGTAAGACATGATAATTTCGCTTGAGTCCCTCAAGCGCGGCGATCATCTTGGGTTTACCAACTAAATCAGCGCTCCCTTTATCGGCGCGAAATTCTCGAATTCTTGAAAAGAATGCTACAATCATGGTTCCAATTAAACCAAAGATTATTTCAAAGAAAAAGACTGCCATCATGTGACCAAAAAAACCGAGTCCTCCATCACGATCATTATCTTTTCTTAAGGCGGAATCAAGAAGATATGCGGCAATACGAGCAAAAAACATGACAAAAGCGTTCATGATTCCCTGGATTAAAGTCATCGTCACCATATCACCATTGGCTATATGGGAGACTTCGTGTCCAAGCACTCCTTCAATTTCGTTTTGATTCATTTTATTTAATAGTCCGGTGGATACTGCCACCATCGAGTTGTTCTTTGAAGGGCCGGTAGCAAAAGCGTTAATGTCAGGGGATTCATAAATTCCAACTTCAGGCATTACACTTAGCCCGGCGGCTTTGGATAGCTCATGCACTTTCATGACCAGCTGATTGTATGGTCCGGTCATGGATAAAATCTTTACTCCGTAGACCGTTTTGGCCATCCATTTTGATATCCATAAACTAATAAAAGCTCCACCTGTGCCCCATACCAGACAGAAGATGAAAAGCGATGAGTAATCAATTCCGTATGCGGATAGATATGGTTTGACTCCAAGTAAATTCAAAATAATAGAAAGCATTACGATAATACCTAAGTTTACCAGAGCAAAAAAGGTCATTCGTTTAAACCAAGTCATAATATCTCCGTTATTAATTAAATTTTTATAAACTAAATTCTATCTTAGAATGATAGTACTTTCATTTTTGTCAAGTTTCTAGGCTTATCATTTCTTGTTAATTAAGTTGCAATCCTTAAAAAAACATTTCATAAACGTTTTTTATTTTTTAAGGATTAGACCTTTTTTATTTTTGCTGCTATATAATGACGTAATTTATTTTACTATTTTACTATATGAATAGTTGTTGGGAGTATTGAGATGGGCAAAAGAAAATTGTTTGGTACAGATGGAATACGCGGTAAGGCAAACATATATCCAATGACATGCGAGGTAGCAATGGCGCTTGGCAGAGCGGTTACCTACTATTTTAAAAAAACTTCAGGGAAAAACAAGCAACCGCTAATTGTACTCGGAAAAGATACCAGGCTTTCATGTTATATGTTGGAACTGGCCTTTTCTTCGGGAGTATGTTCACAAGGTGGAAGAGTCGTCTTAACCGGCCCGTTGCCTACACCAGGTGTAGCTTTTGTTACGGGCTCGATGAGAGCTGATGCTGGGGTTATGATTTCTGCTTCACATAACCAGTATGAGGATAATGGAATAAAGATATTTGATGGAGAGGGATACAAATTACCTGATAGTGTGGAGTTGGAATTAGAACAAATGATATTGAATCCTGAATTGATACCTGCCGTGGCTGGTTCAGAACTTGGGCGGGCCACACGGTTGGATGAAGTGATCGGGCGATATATTGTTCAAGTAAAAAATACTTTTCCGCAGGTCTATAATTTATCTGGAACCAGAATGGTTTTAGATTGCGCTAATGGAGCCAGTTATAAAGTAGGGCCTATGATTTTTGAAGAGCTAGGTGCAGAGGTTATTTGCATTGGCGATAATCCCAACGGACAAAATATTAATGAGAATTGCGGTTCTCTTTATCCTGAAACATGCCAGGAAAAAGTAGTCGAATATCGGGCGGACCTTGGTATTTGCTTGGATGGAGATGCTGATAGGCTCATCGTAATTGATCAAAATGGAAAAATAATTGATGGAGACATGATCATCGGTATTTCAGCTAAGCTGATGCTGGATAAAGGTGAGATTAAAAAAGGTGATACGGTGGTGGGCACGGTCATGACTAATCTAGGCCTGGAAAAATATTTAGAATCCATTGGGCTTAAGCTGCATAGAACCCAAGTGGGAGATCGCTATATAATGGAATATTTAAAAGAGTCTGGCGCGATTTTGGGAGGAGAACCATCGGGACATTTGATTTTTAAAAACTATGCCACTACAGGAGATGGCATTTTAGCGGCACTGATTGTGATGGAATGTTTGAAGCGCTATAAGAAACCCATTGGTCAGTTGGTAGATGATATTAAGCTTTACCCGCAGATATTGAAAAATGTTAAGATTGAAAAAAAGATACCCTTCGAGGAAGTTCCTGGATTGCAAAATGCTGTAAAAACTATTGAAAGTAATTTTGCTGGAAAGGGTAGAGTGCTGCTTAGATATTCAGGAACTGAATATCTTTGTCGGATCATGGTCGAAGGAGAAGATTTTCAGGAAGTGGAAAAAGTTTGCGAAGCCCTTGTTAAAGTGGTTAAAAGAGAATTGGTTTAATGGGGATGGGGAAAAAAATAATAAAAAGTTGGAATTGCCAAGCGGAAAATGATCTAGAATTCATTGCTAAAGATTTATTAAATTATACGCAAACGCCCATGGCGGTTATTTTAACTGGAGTAGTGGGGGCGGGAAAAACCACTTTCTCAAAATATTTTGCCAATACGATTACCAATCATAGTGATGAATATGTGTCTAGTCCTACTTATTCAATCATTAATGAAATGGAAAATTTTGTGCATGCAGATTTTTTTAGAATCCAAAAATCTTCCGAAATAATTCACTTAGAAATCCCCCTTTACATTGAGGGCAAAAATTATTTTTTTATTGAATGGGGAATAAATTGGTTACGTGATATTAAAAAAGAGTTAAGTTCTTCATTTACGATTTATGAATTAGAAATAAATATTTTGAAAAAACAAAATAATATTAATCAGGATGAACGCGTTTTTAGTTTATATGTTCTTGATTGAAAACGGTCCGATTGAACTCGGAAATATATTCCGACAGAATTAATCAGATCACTTTTTATTAGCAAAAAAAGCATCCTGTACATTAGTGTGAATGGTGCATAACTGTCCGTAATTAAAGAATAAAAAATTTTCTTGTCAGGAAAAATAAAGTGCGCAAAAAATTAAATTTTTTTTTAATAAAATTTGTTTGACTTGACCCTTTTGGTCGGGTCATACTAATCATGTTGAAACAAACTGATCTTGTAAAAATGATTGGTTTGAAATTTCAGTGAGAAAGAAAAATATGGATATTTTTCTCCAAAAGGCAGCACATGCATTTAATAAAAACTTAGCTTACGGGCTTTATTGGATTATGGAGGAGACCAATGAGACTTACATCAAAAGGACGTTATGCAATTAGGGCGATGCTGGATTTAACATCAAACAGTAACGGAAATCCAGTTCGGTTACAGGAAATTTCACAAAGACAAAACATTTCACTACATTATCTAGAGCAGCTTTTTAGAAAGCTTAGAAATGGCCAAGCAGTCAAGTCTGTTAGAGGACCAGGTGGTGGATATGTTCTATCAAGATCTATGGATCAAATCACGATTAGAGACGTGCTTGATTGTGTAGGCGAGAACATCAATCCTGCTAAAGACATCATTGGTAGTGAATCTGAAAAAGCTGACACGGTTGAATATCAGCTATCTAGAAATTACTTTCAAAATCTTGGTATCATCATGAAAGAATATCTTGAGACAACTTCTCTTGGAGATCTTATGAGAAAGTCTAAAGATATTAAAATAGAAAAAAGGGAACAGCCCAATTTTACACAAGAGATTTTGAATCAAAAAGAAACTACAGTGGTTTCGGAAGAAAGAAGTAATGTTGATAGCTTGATAAGAAGTCCTTTTGGTGAAGTTAACCAATAAAAGATACTACTTTGATTATAATTCGTCGTCCCCGCTGGCTAAATCAGTAATTAAATGGTTTACCAGCGGGGATTTTTTTGTAGCTAATCCTAATTCGCTACATACTTCCGGAAAGAAGTCGCTAAAGTTGATTAGAGAAACCCAAAATTTTTTATTCGACACCTTTAAGCTTGGTTCGACTCACAAAGTTTTTTTTCACTCAGGTGCGACAGAAGGTATTAATACATTTATTATTAATGAATTGAATCAAGGGGATGGGGAAAAACATCTGATTCTGTTTGAAACTGATCATTCCTCTGCCTATAAAATTAAAAATATTACAGATCATTATAAAATAAACCTTCACTTGAAAACATTAGTGAATAGTGATGGGGAACTTCAAACTGACCAGTTGATAAGCTTTATTCAAACCCTTAAAGGGAAAATAATTATAAATTTTACCTGGGTTAACAATGAAACCGGGATCATTTGGCCCTTGATGGAGGCAGTTAAAATTAAACAGGTAACTGGTGCTTTTATTCATGTTGATGCTACCCAATCGGTATGTAAAATTAAAGACTGGAATCAACTATCTCCCCAGTTGGATGCCTATACTTATTCAGGACATAAATTTGGATCTTTAACCGGCGTAGGATTTAGTTTTTATAAAAAAGATTACCCAATACAATATCTGGTAAATGGCGCCAAGGGTGTGCTTCACAGTAGACCCGGAACTCCAAATACCACGGGAATATATTCAGTCTATCTGGCCTTGTCGGAAACGATGAAAAGTTATGATTATGCTGAAAGTCTGGCGGCCATAAATTATTTAAAAGATAATTTGGATCAATTAGTAAAACCTCAAGGTTTTGTGGTTGGCAAAAATTCCACTAACCGTTGCACTAATACTATAAGCCTTTTTTTAAATGATAAAAAAGGGCAGGATCTATTAAATATATTTGATATGAACGGATTAGAGGTTGGTGTTGGTTCGGCGTGTTCGTCCGGCGTTTTAGGGCCTAACAGAGTGTTGATAGCCTACGGGGTTGATGAAAACAAATCTAATAATTCGATCCGCTTTTCATTTGAAACAGATTTAGATATGGAAAAAGCTAAAAACTATTTTGAAATGATCAAAAAAGTCTTAATGAAAGCCATCTAAGACGCTCTGCGAAACAAAATCTCTCTTTTTATAATATTTTGACCCCAAATAAGTGTCAAAAGAAACCAGTGGGGTTTGATCATGCCAAAAACGAGCTAAATCTTTGTTTTTTGCTCAGTTATTTTTGGCATGTGATGTGCACATTTAAGATCAAGGATGGTTGGTAACCGGGTTTTGGCCTTGATCAGCGACCAAAGTGTTTGTCACATTAGTCCTACCTTCGCCAACCTCAATATAAGGGCCTGAATAGGCACCTATCAGAATATATCCATAATCAAATCTATAGACACTTTAAACAAACGATCAAGGCAAATTCCTTTTTTGTTTGGACCAACTTAATGAAGTTTGACCCCATCCTTGGAAGGCCTTTAGAATTGATCAGTAGATAATAAGACTAATGTGCAACCTCGAATAATTTCTATATTGTGTGAGGTTACTTTTTTTATTAGCTTTTCGTTTTCCGTTCCCGGATTAAAGATAATTCTTTTGGGTGATAATTTGATGATAGATTCGGTGAGGTCATCTAATTTATCATGACTGAGATAGATGGTTAGGGTATGTATTGGTTTTTTTATTTCTGCTAATGTTTTCACGGTTTCGATTGCGGGTAGAGATATGTTTTTGGGGGTTATACCAATTAAGTTTTTATAACCATTTTCTAAAAGTTTTTTGTAAGCCTTATATGAGTAGCGGTCCTCATTATCTGATATGCCGAGGATGGCAATAAATGAGGATGTCTCGGTTTGCATCAGCGTATCTCCTTTAAAAATTCATAAAAATACGTGGCCTGTTTTAAATTTAAAAATTCCTTGCGATTGAGCGCAAGGTCGTCATAGGTTAGTGATTCAACTTCTTTGAATTTAGGTGTTTGGTTTGAAGAAGTCATTTGGCGAATAACTCCGATGCCGCAGTCACAATCTAGAACAAAAATATCTAAGTTCGAGTTGTTTTTTCTTAAATGAGCAACCGATTTCCACACGTCACCAGTCCAACCGCCATCCCAATCGGGGTAATTATCTCTTTTGGCTATGTGGATGGCTTCATCAAAGGAGAGTGCTCTGATCGCAGCAGCTTTGGACCAGGGGTTACAGTCGTGAACTAAAATAACTCCATCTGGTGCCAGATACTTAAGAGTGTTTTCAATATCACGTAGAACTTGTTTATATTCATGGAGTCCATCAATGAAAGCTACATCAATTTTTCTGTTTTTTAATATAACGGGAGCATCTATCATGAAAAAATCATCGCTGGTCTTTTGAAAATAAATATTTTTTTTATCTAAAACTTGTTGAACTTTTTTAGCGGGAGCGACGGGATCAACTCCAATTTTTAAAGGGCCGTGGATGATTTCAAAGACTTTTCCCTGATCAACTCCGATTTCCAAATATGTTTTAGCTTTTTTTTCAGCAATAATGGTTTGGATAATTTTTACTCGCTCCAATTTGGTGGAGAAAGGAAGTATAAATCTTCTAAGTGTTCTCTTAATCATGCAATATCATCCTGAAAAAATAATTTAGTGTTATAAAAATAACAATCACAAAGATGATTGTATACGTTTTTTTTTTGATTTTTAGATAGGAATTGATAATGGAAGACCTTATAATTAAATAAGTTTGGGTGATGAATGCCTATTTAAACTGTGACTTATAAATGGAAGATTTATTCTATAAAAAAATGTTAATGACTGCTCCATTTGGGTATGCCTATCATCGCATTATTCTTGATAATCATAAAAATCCCGTTGATTATGAATTTCTAGAGATAAATGAAGAGTTTGAAAAATTAACCGGTTTAAAAGCTGCCAATATCCTGGGTAAAACTATTAAGTCAGTACAGCCTGACATAGTAAGTGGAGATTTTGATTGGATCAAATGCTATGGTCAGGTCGCCTTAAATGTTAATCAAACCGAATTTGAACAGTATTCCTTACCCTTAGATAAATGGTTTAGGGTGCAGGCTTATTCCAGTAAGAAATACTATTTTTCCACTATCTTCACAGATATTACTAAGCGTATACAGATGGAAAAAGAAAAAGAGCAATTGCAAGTGGAGTTATTTCATGCTTCAAAGTTGGCGACGTTGGGAACTTTATCAGCAGGAGTGGCCCATGAAATTAATAATCCATTGGCCATTATTGTGGGGGCGGTGGACCTCATTGAGGGGCGTTGCAAAAATTTAGCGGAGCAAGATTTTTTTAAAACCACTAAAATGATCAGGAGTGCCGTTGACCGGGTTTCTTTAATTATTAAAGGACTTAAGACTTATGCCAAAAAAGACCCAGAAAATTGTGAGGGGGTAGATGTTCATTCTGTTATTAATGAAACTTTATTATTTTTAAAGGGTGTTTATAAAAATGACAATATCGAGATAATGACTGGGTTGAAGGCTCCTAATTTTAAAATTTGTGCCAGCAGAGGTAAGCTTCAGCAAGTAATTGTCAATCTACTTAATAATGCTAAAGATGCTCTTGAAAGTCGACCACATGGTTTGATTCAAATTAATACTCACAACTATGGTAATAATTTGGTCATCGAAATTATTGATAACGGTGCGGGTATTCCAGAAGATTATCTTCCTAAATTGTTTGATCCATTTTTTACTACCAAAGCTCCTGGTAAAGGAACCGGGCTGGGTCTTTCAATCTGTCAGTCAATAACGGAATCGTTTGGTGGTAAAATAAGTGCAAAGAGCAAATTAGGTGAAGGCTCTACATTTAAGATTTTATTACCGCTTTTGTCGATTAAGTAAAATAAAGTTATTGCAAATTGCAAAGTGGTTAAGAATCAAGCTTATCTAAGTCAACATCTGACGCAATTTTAACACCTTTAATCACGGTAGCTTTGTTTTTAATAAATGGAAAATTGAGTTTGTAGGCACCATCAAATTCATAATCAAAAGCAATGCAGATCGTTTTGGGAACAATATCTTTTAAAACATTATAGTAGTAATCCTTGGGAAGATTGGATAACGATGTTTCCATTGGATCTGATTCGTCTTCCATCGGAATTTCGTTCATTGGTCGCGTGGAGCTATTTTTGACGATTATGGCCCCTTGAATTTTTTCTTTGGGAATATCGTTAGTGAGATTCCAGGTAGCTGTATTAAAAAAATCTAGATAAAAAAACGAGTTATTATATTTTAATTTACGAGGCAATGTAAGGGCCTGCAGAAATTTTCGAGTAGATGGATCTTTGGCCCGTCTTTGTAATTTATCAACCAACTGGCTGTCTTCCACTCTTAAAATAAAGGCACCTGGTACTTTAGTGGATCTAAAGAGCATATATTGGAAAGCAATACTAAAGAGGGTAAAAAGCTTATGCTGATTTAAATGGATGTGAGGTTGATTAAGTTCGACTAAAGTCTTCACCGACTCGTAGAGGTCTTTCTTTGATAATTGATCACTCATCTTTAGCTGATATCTCCACTACTTCAATTTTCAAAACGATCTTAAAGTTTTTAATGTATATTTTGGGGATTGTAAAGGAAGTTCATGGAAGATATTTTTAATAAAATATTCATCAATAGATGTCCAAATAAGAAAAATTGTATTATTTTCTATAATATCTAATTTTTATTTACAGGATGATTATTATGCTTGAAATTTCCCAACTACAGACTCTGGTGGCCGTTGCTAAAGGGAATAGTTTTTCTAAAGCTGCAGACGAATTAGGTGTCACCCAGTCAGCAATTAGTCAGAGTATTAAAAATTTGGAAATCAAATTGGGGGTGACGCTTTTTAATCGTTTGGGTAAAAAGGCTGTGCTTACCAATGAAGGGGAAAAACTGCACCATTTAGCTTCAACTTTCATAACTCAATTGAATAATACCGTAGATGAAATCAGACATGACAAGGATAAGATGAGTGGACCCATAAGAATAGGAACACTTACTGGTATTGGGAAGAGCTGGCTTGGATATGAGATGCTATCTTTATCAGAAAGTTTTCCTGAACTTAAAGTTGAAGTGAAATTTGGTTTTGAAGAAGATCTACTCAAATCTTTTGAAGGACGTCATTTAGACTTTCTGGTTTTGCCGGAGTCAGCTCTATCTAAATGTAGTGGCGAGCGAATTTATATTATTCAAGAGAAACTGGCATTAGTGTATCCTAACGATAATAAATTTAAATTAGGAGAAAATGTGACTTTGGAGAGTCTTGGCAGTGTCCCAACTATTCTCTTTGAATCTCACGATCATCTACATGCTAAATGGTGCAAAATGGCTTTGGGAGGCATGCCTGATCATGTTAATGTGAGATTGGTAATCAATTCTCACGGCAAAATGCTAGAAGCTGTTCATAAC
Source organism: Bdellovibrionales bacterium RIFOXYA1_FULL_36_14 (assembly GCA_001769975.1). GTDB lineage: Bacteria > Bdellovibrionota > Bacteriovoracia > Bacteriovoracales > Bacteriovoracaceae > XYC1-FULL-37-79. The sequence goes on from MEPW01000018.1 coordinate 19,522, forward strand.
GGGCTTGGAATTGCGGTTATCCCAACGCATGTTTTAAATAGATCATACTATAAGGACAAAATTTCCAGATTAGGTAGCAAGTATGAGGTGGATGATGATAAATTTTATCTTGTGTATCATAAAGAGGGTCTGGATTTTTTAAGAATAAGAGAAACCATAGATCGCCTGGTTGAAAATAAAAAAAGATTATTATGACCGATTCTTGTAATATTTCTATCCCGCCAATTGATAGCTTATTTCCCAAAGAAGTTATCAAGCTTTTAAATTTTATCCAGTTAAAAGGCTTTATTTTGACCTTGGTCGGAGGAGCTGTTCGGGATTATTTTCTGTATCAAAAAATTACCGATGATTTGGACTTTGAATTACGTAAGTTGGAGAGTGTAAAAGAAGATGCTTGGAAGCAGTCGATGACTGATTTAGCTGAGAATCTTAAAAAAAAATTTCGTTTAAAAATTGAGTTTTTAGAATTTGGAATTATAAAGTTTTCGTATGGCGGTAAAAATTTTGAATTTTCATCACCCCGGGCGGAAAGATATGATGAAAATAAGCAAAAATGGAATCATAAAGATTTTGCAGTTTCGCTCATAAGTAATTTGGATTATGCAAAGTCCTTTGCTCGCAGAGACTTCACCATGAATGCTATAGGTTTTGAATTTTTAGAAAATCATACACTTAAATTAATTGATCCGTTTAATGGTGTAGGCGATATTGCTAAGAAGATTTTAAGGCCTTGCGGAGCTCATTTCTTTAAGGATCCAATTCGTTTTCTAAGATTACTTAGATTTGCTATCAATACCGAGTTTAAGTTTTCCAGCGAGATAAGTTTAAATTTACATAAGTTTAATATGGAACATTTGACGCATTCCTATTTTTTGAAAGAAGCATTTAAGACCAATGCGTTGAAATTTTTTAAACTTTTTTTTCATTATGTTAAAACAGCTTCCATCGCCTATAATCCGAGCTTGTCACCACTTTTTTTTCTTTTAAATAAAGAGGATTTATCAAACACTCAGACTGTGCAGTTCCAGGATGAAAAAAGTTTGCTGGTTTGGATGATCTTTTCCAACTGGTATACGGATAAAAATATTATGGATTTTGCCAGCTATGCTAAAATTAATCAGAATTTTCTGAAAAATATGCTTGGACTCAGAGATGGGTTAGCCTTACTTGTACAAGTAGATTTGGAAAAATTGTTAAGCCGTCTCCAACAAGCAAATTTTTTGCCATTACCAGACCAAAAAGATCTGGTAATAATAAGTGACCTTTATACATCATATAAAAGAAATGCGTTGCTGATGGTCGCATATCTTAAGTTGCTTCCTGATCGTCCCTATAGATTGAGTTATCGATTATGGGAGGAGATTTTTAGCTTTTATCCCCGAGATTTAAATGCTATTGAGGAGGTTCCCCCTAAATCTAGAAAAGTTTTGAGTATCTGTTTGATGCTAAAAAGTTATCATGAATCCCGGCAAAAACTGCCTAAATAAAATTAACTGGAAAAGTTTCCCGCTTTGTGGCAGACTATAATCGGGCTTTTTATGATATCAACAAAGGATGTGTGATGCCTGACTTACATAGTATACTTGCAGATCACAAATCGAAAAGAAGGAAGAGCTTGATCTCTACGCAAGAGCACCAGGAGCTAAAAAGGGCCTCTACTTCCCAAATCCCAGATATCTTTTTCGATGAAATTCTAAAAAATTATAAGTTAACTCGTATTGAGATTATTGTTTTAATGTTTCTCTACCGTCAGGTTTGGTGCCGGCCCAATCTTTACAAGGTTTATGGGATTTCTCAACTTCTAAGTCACACCGAAATGGCAAAAACACTCGGTTTATCCTTAGAAGAAGTGCATTCTTCGCTAAGAAAGTTAGAAGAATACACTTTTATTGAAACGGTTCGGTCAGGGCAGTATTTTGTTAGGAAATATTTTTTTAAACAATATGATGAGGAATTTAATCAGACATACGACGATTTTGAAATCTAAACCCGATAGTTTTTTCTCTTAAGATGACTACAAGCAATTAATTTCTATACCATTCAAATAAAATCTAATGTTATAATATTCCTATAACGAAGGAACTATGGCAGAAAAAGATAAATCGGGCAAAGATAAATCAGGTAAAGAAATCAGAGTAGTTGTTTATATTGGAAATGATAATAAGTATTTTGATAATATTCGTCAAAGATATATAAATTTATATCAGTCAGATAAATATGAATTTGATTTTCATGAACTATGGGGTTTTGAAGAGGATAATTATTATGGCATGTTCATTAACGTACTAAGTTTAAAACCCAACATCGTTTATATCGATGTCACTGAGCGCACTGAACAACTTTTGGATATAGCATTTTTGGTTTCTCAAGACATTCGGTTTCATAAGGTTCCGGTTGTGGGTCTTATCGAATCACCTAACATGATCCACCCGTGCCGTTCGGCAGGGCTTAGTTTTACCCATATAAAATGTGCTGAATATCATGATCTGGTTTATGATCCGATGTGCGTAGCTTTTCCTTCTGATGCCATTAAACCTGAATTTGTTGAAGCCAAATTTAGTGAGAATATGGATTTAGTAGTCGATTTTAAAATTCTATCTATTTCTGCCACCGGTTTACATGTTGAGGGAAATATTCGGTTGGAAAAAGGCCAGGTTATTGAACTTAGAAATTATCTTCCCAAAAATATCGTTCCTTCCAGTAGGTATGTGGTCAAGCAAATTTATAATAAAAACCTCTACTACGATGCCATGTATGGGTATGATTTGGATTTTGTTTTTGTAGATGAACCTCTGTTTGATGAAAAAGGGCTTGAGATAGTACGAAACAAGACCCAGGCTCCCAATGAAGCAGAGAATAAGGCCCAAAAAGAAGAAGCGGTAGAAGTAAAAAAAATAGAAGAGCGGGTTAAAAATAAGGCTCAACAGCTAAAGAATGGTAAAAATAGCCAGGATGAGAAAGCCGAAGTTAAAGAGGAAATTGATCCCAAAATCGTTGAAAAAATGAAAAGGGAGAGAATTGCCGAGTATCAACTGGATTTAGAACAGGCCAAGAAAAAACATCGTGACTGGGTGCTTGATCATTTAAACGATTATAAGTTTCCCAAAACCAAGGTTCTCTTAGTTGATATGGATATGGATGTTTTAGGAAAATTGTCAAAATCACTTGAAGGACGTCCCTATATTATAAGAACCCAAACTGCTTTGGACAAAGAACTATGGGTGATTGATAAAGTAAGACCGGATATTATTGCTTTTAAGTATTTTTATGACGAGCAACCTGAGGAAGAAGGCGAAGCTGTAGAAAAACCTGATGGCGAAGATTTTATAGAAGAAAGCGATGATCCATTTTCTGCGGTAAATCAGCTGTTAAACTTGATAAAAAAAGTAAAAGAGGAAGAGCGATATCAACCTTTTATTGTTATTTTTAACTGCGATTCTTACGATTCGGAATCCTTTAGAAACACTTTTGGTTATCCGAAGGTGTTAGTGGTCAAGGAAAGGATTAACTTACCTTTTATTTTAGGTATGGCCAAGATGCACGAAGAAAAAAATGAAAAAAGATATAAGCAGCTAGTGAGTGCTAAAATAACTCAACTTAAAAAAGAAAATCCAGAAAAATACCGAAATTTGAAAGCAGAAGATTTTGAGGAGCAAAAGTACGAGATTAAGAAAAATGTCAAGCTGAGCTTTGCCGAAGCCAGATACAAAGTCACCATGACCAGAATGACTGAATCTGAAGTTGGTTTTAAAATTGATACCCCCCTGGAATTAAAAACTTATCGTTTTGATGAACCTATACCATTATCCATTTATATACTTCCTCCTGATGAAAAAAAACTGAAAGAAGGAGCCAGCAAGGCTGGGGAATTTGCTTACGATGCCCTTATTCATTCAGTGGGGGAAGATCGCAAGAAAAGTATTCGTTTGTTTGTAAATGATTTCTTCTTTGAAAGTGTTAACGAGCAAAGGGAAAAAGATAAAGCCGAATTTCAACAAAAAAACCAGGCCTTTATTGAAAAAAATGAAAGTGATTCAGGTGGTAAAAAATAAATATCTTATTCCCCACAAAAGTCCAAACATAATGGGTTGATGAATCAAATAAATCAGTAGTGAATGTTTCCCTAAGAAAAGAAAAATCTTGCCAACTTGGTGGACCTCTTTTATTAGGAACCAGAATCGGCTAGACTGCACATGAGCGGTAGCTATCCCAATTAAAAAAGCACCCATCCAAGGAAACGGAGAAATATAATCCATAGAAGGATGTCCCAGTTTAATCCATGCTCCTTCGAAGCCCATAAAGTCACATAAAAAGAAAATAATGCCGGTACATAATGAAATGCGGGGATAATGAATGAAAATTGGCCCCACTAGGCTTAAGAAGGTTATACAGTGAAGGGTACCAAAATAAATCCATTTTTCTGGAAATAGTATGTAGGATGTTAGAGATACCAGTAGTGAGCACCCAGAAAGCAGCAGAATTCGCTTGAGATATTTGGAAGGGATAAACTTTTTTAAATGGGCGAAGGTTAATGAAATCCCTGTGCAAAAAAGGAATAAAAAAACAATTACTCTGGGGAAAAAGTACCAAAAGGGGTTGTTTTGTAGATTAATGATCACAAAGCCCAGCGCATTTAAATCATAGGAAAAATGAAAGATGATCATTAAAAAAACAGCTAATCCCCTTATGAGATCGACCAAGAGGGATCGTGGTGATGATTTTAGTGCGGTGGTATCGGTTACATTCATAGCAATATTATATTAGATGCTCCAAAGAAACAGAATTAAAATATCAAAGAAAAGAAATGTTCTTGCCGAGTAATAAAGCAAAAGGTTATAATATTTTAAAGATTCGATACGTAGGTGTGAAAACAAGAATATGTTAGGGATGATTTATTGAAATTATGAGTGAGCAAACAGTTAACTTAAATTTTAAGCAAGCTAAGACGGATAAGGATATTCGGGATATTTTTGATCACACCATTGATGCCTTTAGTGATACACCGGATTTTCATTGGAATCTAAGTGAAATCAAAAGGGAAGTAAAAGATGGATGGCAACTATATGCATGTCAGCTGGATAAGGAAATTATAGCGGCACTGTTTTTGAAAATTGACGGGAAAGTATTATTGAGTAAGAATACTGCTGTAAAAATGAATTACCATGGAAGTGGTTATTCTCATAGGATCAAAGAGTTTTTAGAAGAATTTGCCAGTGTTAAAAAGTTAAGCGAGATTAGGCATTATTGTAGAATAGATAACTTTAGAATGTACTCTTTGAATGAAAGCCATGGCTACGAAAAAACCCAGAACGTATTGGGTGAAGATGGCCAGATTGTAGAATGGGTTAAAGTTTTTGATGGCACGAAGAAGGTTAGGAAAAGGAAATAGTTTCCAGTTATATAAACAAAGAATCTGTTATTTACTCGGAGGTATCAATGGCAGTTAAAAAGAAAGCAACTAAGAAAGTAGCAAAGAAAGCAACCAAAAAAGCAACAACTAAGAAAGTTGCCAAGAAAGCAACTAAAAAAGTTGCTAAAAAAGCAACCAAAAAAGTGGTTAAGGCAAAAGTAAAACGTAAACCAAATCCTGCGTTTATGAAACCTATGACCCCAGATGCATCTCTTGCAGTTATCGTTGGAGCAAAAGCTATTCCTAGAACCCAGATTGTTAAAAAAATGTGGGATTATATTAAAAAGCACAAGCTTCAAGATCCAAAAAACAAGAGAAACATCATTGCAGATGAAAATTTAAAAATTGTTTTTGGTGGCAAAACTACCGTAACTATGTTTGATCTTGCTAAAATTATTGCAAAACACATTAGCTAAAAAGTAGCTTTTATTTGCTAAGCAAAAGAAGGCCTTGATTATTATCAGGGCCTTCTTATTTCTAAAGGCTTTGTTGGTAGGTTTGTTTAAAATGGGGCGGAAGCCAGTTCTCTTTGTCAGATTTTTTGAAAAGCTCATGACAACCCGGGGTAGGGTTACCACTAGTGGATTGGATTTCACCTCGGAGATAGCGGATGCAGGTCATTGCATAGTAGTCAAGATATTCCGGTATATTTTTGGATAGTAAAGACATAATAATTTTTAATCTTTCTTGATTGCTGGTTTTAAAAAGTTCACCGGGTAGCCAAGGTAATTGTTTGAATTTATCGAGTACCGCTTCTCTTCTCTTATGGTTCTTACCTAGTTCGTTAATAATATTCCACGCCAAGTTGAAAAGTTGCCCGTTTGAAGGCCCGTCTAATACATAGCTAGTGAAAAAAAAATCAATTTCCAGCGGAGTTAGGTATTTTTTGGCATGTAGCATAGACAAATACAACCCTTTAAGCTTTGGGTTTTGAGAATCCAAAATTCTTTGTTTAAGGTGGGGAACCATATATTCAAAGCAAGAAGAACTGGCAAATTGATCGATAACTTTGTCACAACTACTTGGCGAGTTTTCACAAACATTCTGACTTTCAATTTGCTTTAAAAAAAAGTCAACCAGCTCGGTTTTATCACAGGTGGACCCAGCGTACTTATTAAGCAGGATAGTTGAATAGTAAAACCCGACATCACTACTGGGCAAAAATTGATTAACCAAGACCGCTAGATCTATACCAAGCTGAAGATTAATAAAGTCTTTAGGAGTATTTTTCCAAAAAGTATGCATTTCTTCTTGGCAAAGTTTTATTTCATTTGATGTACCCTTACGGGCATTGTCTAGGCAAATATTAAAATATTTTAATCCATACTGGGCCCGTTTTACCTGGAAGATTTCATTATTTCTAAGGGTTGGCCAAAAGGCTAGTTTCTCAACATATTTGATGGTTTCTTTGCCGTATTGTTGGGTCTCTATTATTTCGTTTAAGTAATTTTCAGCACCTTTGTAAACCAGGTCTTGCCAGTGAGTATTGCGATTAAGGGGTCTTATATCCATTGCATGATCAAAAAATTCAATAAAATTTTTTTCTTCACTTAAAATTTCCAGATCCCTCATACTATAAGTAGGCGACATAGCTCCATAGGTGCTTAGTACAAAAAAAACCAGTGACACCAAACAGGTTAAAATATAAGCGATAGGTGTGTAATATTTCATATGCGATAATCCTAATTAAGTTATTTTAACTTTTTATTTCGTATTCAGTCAAACAGGCATGGAGCTTAAGTTTAAAAGTCAGTATGTAATAATCATCGTATTATTATCACCATTTATTATTCCCAAGCTTTTTGGGGGAAAGAATATGAAAAATCATTTTGGGTTGATGATTATCTGGCTAAAATATGAATGGCACTTATTAATAATGCAGATTTACGCCTAGATAGAGCAGTGCTAAGATTAGGTCACTTTGGATATGTATCTTAAGGGAGTATTTGTGGATGCCAATCGATCTAATATGGAGCTAATTGAGTTAAAACAAGTAAGTTTTAACTCACGTTCAAATCAATCTTGGTCAGTTTATTTTTTGGGGAGTTTTTCCAATATAATATTAGCAGATAATGGAAACCTCAAAACGGAAATTATCAATATTTTTGAACAATTCGTGCATGATGTTTTTATGGATTTTAAGACCCAAGTGGAACTCGAAGGTACGCAAATCCTAATAGGTTTTTATTTCGAGTCAAGAGAGATAAGACTGTATTCAATCAGGCTTGGGCAGGAGCTTTTTTTGTTGGAGGAGCAAACTTGTAAAAATGCCTCTCCCTATATTCAATTAAAAAATCATGTTGGTAAAATTACCAATTTAATTCATACCCAGCACCCTTCTATGCTCGATATTGTTACTCATAAATACACTTTGCCGGATTTTCTGGGGGATTCCAGGTATTTTGATTTGGAGTATGATTTACAAGAAATCATCATAAAATTGATGAATAATATTGATGAATATAAACCCAAGACTTTTGAAAAGGTTTTTAGTTGGGTATTTTATAAACTGGCAAGGTTACCTGATCTTAAAAACAAATTACTGGAGTATCTATTTGTCATACTAACGGTGGATGATGAAACCGGTGAGGAACTTAAAAAAAATCTTATTGAAGGGCTTTCTAATTACCAAAAAAAATTAATGAGTAACCATAAGGATAAAAGGTCAAAACCAAGGAAGAGATCCTGGTCTATTTTAAATATTATAAAACATATTTTAATTTGGATTCCTCCAACAGCTATAAAAAAGATTTCCAATGCAGTTATTAGCCGGATTGCCGGTCGATTTATTGCCAGTAACAGCATTGAAGACATTGGTAAGATTTCTTCCAGGTTGCTTGCCTCTAAAAGAGAGCTTGCCTTTGATTATATGGGAGAGCATTTACGAGATCACCAAAGCTGTGAAGAATTTTTAGAGAATGTTTTGAATCTGATGGATAGAATGGATTTATTCTTTCTTTCCAACGAAACCACTAAGGATAAATTACCTCGTAAATTTATTTCGATAAAATTATCAGCGTTATCCTCCGATTCTAATTATTATGCACTTGAGGAAGCCTACAAACAAATTGGGGTTCGTATCGTTAAAATTTTAAAAAAGGCGCTGGACCTTAAAGTGTTTGTGTGCTTCGATGCCGAACTCTACGTGAACCGCGAGATTATGCTTTATACGGTCGATCGAGTGTTAAAGGAGCATGCTGAATTTCGCACAATAAATTTGATAGGAGTGACTCTTCAAGCTTATTTCCGGGATAGCTTTGAGACTTTGCAAGATATTTTAAAAATTGCTAAAAAATATGAGATTGAGTTACCCATCCGTTTAGTAAAAGGAGCCTATCACGAAGAGGAAATAACCCACGCCTATTCTAGAGGATGGCCTTCCAATGTTTTTTTAAACAAGGAAGAAACAGATTTGCACTACCGTCAACTGATGGTAAAAATTTTAGAAAATTCCAGATATCTAAGATTGATGGTGGCATCACACAATCCCCTTGATCATGCTTTTAGTGAAGTGCTTAGAAAAAAATATTTCCCCACCAGCAAACTGTTAGAGCATCAGTGCCTGAATATGACTAACGAGTCCTTGTCACAGGCCATGGCTTTGATGAATTGGAATGTGCGTAATCATATTCCTGTGGGACCGGTATTAAAAGGACTGGGCTTTTTGATAAGAAGGGTAATGGAAAATACTTCCCAAATCGGTGTGTTATCCTTGCTTAAGTCCTATGGAACTAAGAAAAATTTGGAAACACCCATCAAAACCCACTTGGACAAAAAGAAGAAAATGAGTATGGAGAGTGACAAGTCCTTTAGGGAACTCACTAGTGTTTTTAACAATGTTCCTGCTGTTAAAATATTCCTTAAAAAGAATAGGGATTATATCGGACAGGCCAAAGAAAAACTGGGATTTGACGAACAATCCCCGAAATTTATAGATGATCCGGATATGCATGGAAAGATATTGGATATTATTGGTCCAGAAAACAGTGATAAAATACTCGGAAAAATCAAGCTTGCCAAAAGCGAAGATATCTCTAAAATAATTAATGATCTCCACGAATGCTATCTGCAAGGTTCCTGGGCCACTTGTTCTGATATTGACCGAGGTACAATTATCATCAATGTAGCTAATTTATTATTAGCAAAACGACATGTGTTTGCTGCGCTTATTTTCAAAGAAGCAGGCATTAACATCGCTGAAGCTTACCGAGAAGTTGATTATGCCATCGATTATCTTAATTTTCATGCGAGAGAGCAAATAAGATTAAAAAAGAAAAATGGAAATTTAAAATCCAAGGGAGTTATTGCGGTTTTTTCTGCTTGGAGTTCACCCCTGGCATCACTCGCATGTTACGTTTCAGCGGCACTAGTAAGTGGAAATGTGGTACTGATAAAACCGGCTATTCAAACGCCTCTTGTTTGCTACCAATTAGTATACTTGTTTTACGAGGGTGGATTACCTGAAAATGTACTTAAGTGCCTGGTACCCGAGCATAAAGATGATCTTTTCCAAATTATTAAAAATCAATATATAGCAGGGATTGCTTATGAAGGACCTTTAAATCTAGGGAAAAAATTTTATTCTATCTTTTCCCAAAAAATTATCAAAAACAATTTGTTTAATAGTGTCTTTAAAGCGGATGCCGTTTTATCTTTGGGAGGAAAAAACGGCATGATTGTCACGGCCAGTGCTGATTTGGACATGGCAATCGGAGCTTTGTTTAATACCACGCTTTGCCGGTCAGGTCAGATGGCCAGTTGCCCCACTCGCATTATTATTGATAGAAAAATTAAAAATAAATTTATCATAAAATTGAAACAAAAATTGGAAGCGATGATTGATAGCTCACAAAATGGGCTCAGTCGAAGTGTTGATCCGATAATTGATAAATTTGAAAAAGAAAGACTGTTAAACGTGATTACTAATGTTAAGGAGGAAATTGCTCAATTCTCCGGAACAATTATTTGTGATCATACTTGTCGATACAAAGAACAGTATATAGGACCTTTGGTAGTGTCTCTGGATGCGTTGCGCGCCTGCAAATTTGAAAGTCTGGCCTGTAGTGAGTTATTTGGGCCGATCATCTATATAATTGAATACGATACCTTAGAAAACGCCCAACATGTTTTTAATTCAGGGGAATATGTACGTACTGGATCCATTTATTCCCAATCCTCCGAAGATGTTAAGTATTTAGTGGATCATCTTTTGGCAGGTAGTATTCATATTAACAAATATGATTTACAAACCAAGGTTGCAGTAATGCCTCAGGGCGGATTTAAATTATCTGGCACTGGTCCCAAAATAGGGGGACGGGCCCTCCTATATGCTTTTATGGTCAATTATATGAGAGATGTTGAGCCCGAAGATTTGGAAGAAGGTCGTGGTAGTGATTATCGCTTTAGTTTAATGAGGCCATCCGGTCTGGGGATATATGGTCGATTAATGCGTTTAGAAAAGGTTATGGAGACAGTGATTCATAACTTTGAACATATATTTACTGGTATGTATGGAGAATACAAGGAAATACTTATCAAATTTAATCAATGGATAAAAAAAGATTTTATGTCTTTTCACCTTGGACCACATGAAAATTCCAAAGTGATGGGAGAAGATAATTTTAATGATTTTGAAAAATCTGGTGAGCAGGCAGTTTTTTTGGTTTATAACCCCCAGGTGGAATTTTCTACATTTATGAGATTTTTAGGGGCGTTAGTCATGGGGGTTGGCATAACTATTATTGCCCGAAATGAAAAAGCTTTTGCTTGGTGGTCAACCCTTAAATCAATGATTGTTAAGGCCGGTATATCCAGACAAAATTTTGATGTTTTTTATCCAACGGAAGAACTACTCTATCAAGCTATTACTGAACCATGTCTTTCCTATATAATTATAGATGGCAACATTAATAAAATTGAAAAACTGTTAAAAGTCATTTTTATGGAAGAAGACAATATTTTACGGTTTAAAAAAATTCTAACCCCTCACAACGCTCCGGCACTTAGGGATTATAAGCAATACCTCTCAGAATTTGTTTGGATTCGTTCTATTTCAGTGAGCAAAAAAAGAAATGGCATAGACGTTCATCAAAGTGGAAAAAAAGTAACTGATTATAAGACTACCGAAGAGTATTTTTCGGATTTTTAGAAAGATGACAGTAACTCTCTCACTTTCTCTTCCGTAATCATACCATCTTTCATGAGGGAGGTTCCAACTATGGCACCATCGGCATACTGGAATAATTTTTGTGCATTTGACGGATGAAGCCCAGAGCCAATCAAAATGGGAAAATCAGCGATGTCTTCTTTTAATTTTTTTAGTTCAGAAATATCTGGAGCAATACCTGTTATATTTCCTGAGACGACCGCCGCTGAGCTTTGGTGGGCTTTAGCTTCCTGGGCAGAATCGCTCAAGCTTTTATTTGGTTCGAGCATCTTAGCGTATTTGACCTGTATATCGGTAAATATTTTTATGTTCGTGGCTTTTAGCTGCTTTCGATAATTTATAAGTTCGGTGGGATTAATATACATTTCACCACCATATTCTTCCCGACTCATGCGATCGACAAAGTAATCGGTTCTGATAAATTGAGCTCCTGAAGCATGGGCGATAGCAAGTGATGCTTTGGGATCATTGAGTAGAAATTCAACTCCAACTTTGATATGTGAAAATTTTTCTACCACTTTAGTAGTTAAAGTGGTCATCGAAGCAATAATTTCAGGGGTAGCCAAAATACGATAAGGACGGTCATTTTCATTTTCAAGTAGTACCCCTGCCACTTGGTATTTTACCAGAATATTTACTTGCTGGTAAATCAGGTCCAAGCATGTTGCTAATCCGGGATGATTGGGATAGCCCGGCAATGGTGGAAGATAAATAACTGCAATTATTGGCCTTGTTTGAGTGAATAATTTTTTCATAGTTGTACGACCTAAGTATCAAATTGTGTGAATATAACATATAAGGTCAAAAAGCAATTTGCAAGGAATCAGATTATGAAAAAAGTTATTTTACTTCTATGTAGCATCTCTATCTGTAGTTTAGGTGCAGAAATTTCTCAACCGTTTGCCCAAGGTGTTGCTTTTAATGATTTAAAATGGGAAGCAAGATTTAACATGCCGGATTGTGATAACGAGGGTGGAAAATTAAATGCGTGGTGTTTGCAAAGTAAGGATATGAAAAAGTCAGTGGAAAAGTCTGGCGTAGAGGCGAAATTAGCAAGTTGGATAAATGACCCTAAAATAAAATCTTTATATCTGGCCTATTTTTCTTTTTCTAACGAAGGCGTAAAAAAGGCCCTTTGCGATGGCGTTAATAAAAGAGCTGATTTAAATTTAAATATTTTTATTAATTATGATTCCTATGAATCCTTGACCAAATATTTTAGTAAATGCGGGGATAACAAAAATGTAAGAATTTATTCAAGAGGCAAGGGGCCCTTTAGTTCTTCAGGGGCCTATCTTCAACATGCAAAAATATTTTTAGGATTGGAAACTCCAGATTTGAAATCGATTTTTGAAAATGATGAACAGTCTAGTGAAAAACGTATTAGATTTACTTCTTCCTCAGCCAATATGTCATCCTACGGAACGAATTTGCATTTCGAAAATTGGCTTTTTTTTGATGCCAGGGAAGATGATTATGTGGCCCAGCAAAATATCTGTGTATTTAAGGCTTATGGTAATGAGGAGGATTCTTTAGACTCTAAGTATAAGGGAGTGTTTAAACAAAGATACGCAGATTGCGTTCAAGCTTTGAATAAATCCAAGAAAGTAGTAGCCAGAGAGGATATCAAGTTTTATCTGGTTCCTCTAATAAAAAGTGCCAAATATAATTTTGAAAGGCCCTATGATGCCATGAAAAGAGTAGTGCTTTCGGCTAAAGAAAATGTTTATGTTGCCATCCACAGACTGATGACTGGAAAAATCACCAAAGATCTTTTCGCGACGATTGCCCTAACAGATGTCAATTTTGAAATTATCTACGACGATGATACGTTGCGATTTGGTAAAGAGGATGGGGGAGATTTTTTTGATGTGGATCGCAACGATGTTATGAACTATCGGATGTTAAGAAGAAAAGCAGATCAAATCTATTTCATGGAAACCAATGCGAAGGCTTCTGGCGAAAGTGGAAGACCACATCTTTTTCATAATAAGTTTATTGTCGTGGATGACAAATATCTTTTTCAAGGTGCTGGAAACTTTACGGCTTCCTCACTTAATATAACCGAAGATGGTAATATTGAAAATTTTTACCTTATCGAGATACCTGAAATAGTAAAAGTATATGGTCAAGCCTGGCAGCTTTTAAAGCAAAGGGCCACTAGGCAGGAAGATCATGAGATTTATAACCACGAAGATAAGGTGTATTAGTAATGAAGAAAACTTGGACTTATGTAAGTTTATTTTTGATAGCGCATACTGCTTTGGCTTATAAAGAATTTGATAGCAATATTTTAAGCGAATGCCAGAATAATGTGGTTATCCTTGGAGCTTTAGCTGAATGTAATGATATGTATCACCATTATCCGCCTAAGTTGATGGGAAAAGAAAATAGACAAAGAGTTGATACCCATAAAGGAAATGCGGAAATTAAGATTGGCGGATTTAATGTCTTTAACATGACCACCGGACAGACTAAATATAAGGATTTAGAAATTATCGCCGATATTATATCTCAGTGGGATGTGGTGGGAGCTGTAGAAGTACTACCAGCTATGGGGGACGATGCTAAAACAAATGTTCTACTTAGAAAGATGCTTGATGAAGGCAAAATTTCTCTGGCAGATGCTCAAAAAGCTTATCGGACTCCCGGGTATTTAAATATCTTGAATTTGTTAAAAAAGAAATACTCTGGTTCCAATTGGGGAATGATTTTGGCTCCCTATAGTCAAAGCAAGACTCAGGAATTGGTGGCATATTTTTATCAAGGAAATTCCATAGAGGCGATAGAATCACCACATTGTAAAAACGAAGTTTATCGTCATTTACAAAAGCCAACGATTTTAAATTGGGATGCAACTGGAAAAATATCCTATAAGGATGCTGTCCTACCTTTTAAACATCAAGCCCTCGGTTGTATACCTTACTTTGAAGAAAATATAGAAAAACAGTTTGCTCGAATTCCATTTATGGCCAGTTTTAAGGCCGCGGACTTTGATTTTACCTTACTTGCCACCCATGCAAGATTTAGGGCCCCCCATGAGTTAAATAATCTATGTCAAAAAGATTGTATGGACGCCATTAAGAAAATGCTGGATGAAGAATTTGATCCAGAAGGAAGTGCAATTCCTGCCCTAAGTTCAACTTTACTGGCTAAAATCTTAAAACAAGTCAAGGGTAACGAGGCTGGGCAAGTTACGGACTGTTTATCAGCTGACGAAAAACAGATGCCAGAGGTCCAAGCTGCTTTGAAAATATGTGCGAATGTTTTAGAAAAAAGACTTAAATATTTAATTGATCCAAGAGTTTTCACCCGTTTTTATGAAACTAAAAAATTACTTCAGTTTATGAATACCTTAAAAGATGAAGGTGAGAGAGATATTATCTTACTAGGGGATTTTAATCTGGAAACTAAGGAACTGGTTAGAAACAAGGTTGATTATTGGGAAGAAATTCTAAGAGAGTTTCCCAAAAGTGAATTGTTGGTAACAGATAAAACCTCGCTTTCTCGCAATAAGGAAGGGGATGGACTGGTTAGTAACTATGATCATTTTATTTTTGTTCCAGATGAAGTGAAAGAATGTAAGCCTGCAAGTGCGCATGTTTTTGATTTTAGATTTGAGCAGTCATTTATTGATGAAAATCTTCCCAACCGAGTTGGTAAGTATATATTAGAAAGTAAAGCACTCAACGTAGGACAAATGATTTCTGAATATCGAAAATCTCTAGAGAATTTATTAGTGTTTAAAGGCTCGGGGAACGCTCAACGATTAGAAAAAATTACCGAAGCTGAAATTGATACAGAAGTGGCGGACTTTGAAAGACGGATTTTTAGTACTCAAAAAATTGAAAAATATTCGCAGATGTTTTTTCAGGAAATTATATCAGATCATCTTCCCATAAGTATGACATGTATCACGTCCTTGGGTGATGATGATTAACCGGATAGACAGGAGTTAGTATGAGAAAATTAATGTTTGCTGCCATAGTTTGGAGCATCCTCGGAAACGCTTACGCAACTTCAACTCTGGTAGAGTATCCCCAAGGGAGTATATTATGGAATGAGTTTTGTAATGCTAATGCAATCGAACAAGATAGTGCCGATATTCCATATCCAAATTATAAAAATGGGGAGATTTTAAAAGCTGTTGAAAAGCTTAACTATATTGCTAATGCGCAGGAAGCTGATTCGGATACCTTCTGGCTTTATAGCGATATTGAAAAAGTTTATAATCTGTGCACTGGCACTAAAAAGCAAAATCACACTTGTCCTGAAATAAATGTGAATGGTTTAATTGTTCACCAGAATACCCATAATTTTTTAACCATTCTTTGTGGAGAATTCAGAGATAATGTAGCTTTATTGGAAGCTAAACTTAAATGGGTGCAAAATATCAATATCGTTAAAAATCAAAAACAGACCTACGATAAAAACAAAGGTGTTTGGGAACAATTGACTGGATCAGGGTACAACAATCTGGTTAGACAAAGTGGGCGCCTTTATAATTTTAGGTTAAATGCTCTTGGTAGTAATGGTTCTAGTAATAAAACCGTAGATCAACATTCTGTGGATGCCATGACCACCTGCGAATACCGCTATCTTTTGAAGCAATATATATCTAAAGAAGATAAAAATGTTTATTATGAAGAAGATTTTGCTAAATATGAACAAGGTTTACAAAAATTCTTCAATACTAGTGAATGTAGTGAAGACGAAAAAACACACTACAATGAATTCAGAGGAGATGGTAATTTCAAACCCCAATCCCTGGAATCTAATGCATTCATTTGGAATACTCGGATTTTTTCGCAAAATTGTAAAACGACCAAGCAGGCCAATCCGGGGAGTGTTTTGACTAATGAGCAGTGTGAAAATTATTTTAAACATCCCTTTAGTAGTAGATATAACCTTGCCATGGAAGGAGTTTATCGATTGTTTTTTTATCCGAAAGAACTTGATCGGGTGATGGAAAGATCCAGCGTAGAGTTAGTGTTTATGACCGAGGATCTAAATAAAGATGGTGTGGCTGACATGATTGTGCTTGATGTTTCCGAAAAACCCGGTGAAAAAATTGCACAACTGAGAGCACAAATAACTGCTTTGAAAAAAGCTGGCCAGCATGGAATTGCTAATGTTTATACCAAAGTTATGCATTTTGCGCTTTTGAAAGCTGGACTTTCAGTGGCTCAAATAGATCCTCAATATGAGAAAGTTTTGGAGCAGTCATTGATTACTGCTGAAAAAGTAATTATTGAATTAAAAGCAAAGTGGCAGGAAAAAGTGGACAAGGAAGGTAATGATAATTTCAAAAAAGATATAGAGGTTATAGACTATTTTTTAAATCTTGAAAATTTTGACGGTGTCAATTTTGTAACCGAAACAGAAAATACTCTGGAGAAATCTTTAGGCTTATTGGATAAAGGTTTTTTTGATGTGTTCCCTCGCAAAGAGGATGCCTGGAACCGGATCGCGACTGTTTTAGATCGTCATACCGATTGGTATAAAATTGATATGCTTTATCTTGGTTATGGTTTTTATCAACCAACTTATTCGCCTTGGGTGGCCAGTAGCTATTATATCAATAAATCCGACGTATTTACCAAACCAGGGTATGCCATGGGTCTTGCTGGTGATGGACATAAACATTGGATGTTTGTTCAAAAGGTAAAAATGCATAAGTGGTATCGGGCCTACGATATGAATGGGTCATGGAATAAAAATGCTTTTGATCTATTGAATACCTGGTTTGACGAAACAACTTTTTCTCGCACTGGACTGGGTGCTCAGGAACAAGGTTGGGATCGCTTTGGAAGTGTTACAAGCGATGAACTGGACGCCAACCTATGGCTCTATGAGATTAATCCAGAGTAAAGCGATACAAAATAGTTTGATAAAAAGATTTCATGGCGGCTTTTAGCAGTTTCCATTTTTTGATGGAGACTTCTCCCAATTTGCGATCGCTATGGGGTATATCAAACGATTTACATCTAGCATGGTAATGAGAAGCCAGTCCTGAAAGAATGACGTTAGGGGCAAAAGTGTCGCTTGGTATTTTAGTGATTAGCTTGTCGAAAAACTCTGCTTTAAATAATCTATAGGGAGAATTAACATCATACACGCTGCCACCGTATAAAAGGGTTACTGTAAAACGAGAAATAAAGCTGATTATTTTTCGCGGTAGAGGAGAGTGGCGGTTGGTTCTGTACCCAATTAAAAAATCATAATTTTTTCGTTCATTCCAAAGTAGATGAAAGTATTCGGGTGACATTTCATCATCAGAATCCACTTGAAATATCCATTCGGTGGGAGTGCGGTCTTGGTAGCCGGTCAACAGAGTTGGGCCATGACCTGAGTTTTCCTTATGTATGGCAATAAGTTCCGAGTGTTTTAGTTTTAATTGTTCTAGTTTTTCACGTGTGGCGTCTTTAGATCCGTCATTGTAAGCAAATAATTGGAAAGATATTTTTAGTTTTCTAAGTTCAGTTATCCAGTCCACAATGACTTTTTCTATGTTTAATTCTTCATTGTAGACCGGCATTACAATTTTTAAATCAAGTTTGCTCATATTATTTTTTCCTTTTTGAAAGTCTCATTATAAACTATAAATCATAAATTGAAATATGATCAGGAGAAAAAGTGGATTTTTCAGGTTTTAGATATATTGTAGTGGGAGCGGGTTTTTGGGGATTGACCCTGGCTGAAAGGATCGCCAAGCTTAAAAAAGAGAAAGTTCTTATTCTAGAAGCCAAAAATCATCCTGGGGGAAATTGTTACTCCTACTTTGATAAAGAGACGAATATTGAAGTTCATCAATATGGCAGTCATATTTTCCATACGAATAATGATCGGGTGTGGGAGTATATCAACCAATTTAGCGGATTTAATAATTACCGACATAAGGTGCTTACTAAGTACAAAAACGAAGTCTATACTATGCCGATTAATCTCATGACGATCAATCAGTTTTACAAAAAAAATTTTACTCCGAAAGAAGCCTGCGGGTACCTGGAAAAAGAGGCTATGGATGCTCACATTGATACACCTCAAAGTTTCGAGGAGGTGATTGTTTCTCAAATCGGCTACCCCTTATATAATGCGTTCATTAAAGGTTATACCGTAAAACAGTGGAATCAAGATCCTAAAGATTTGCCAGCGTATATTATTAAAAGACTTCCTGTGCGATACAACTATAATTTAAATTATTTTGATGATTGCTACCAGGGAATACCTAAGTTTGGTTATGGAGAAATTTTCAATCGCATGCTCCAAACCCCAGGCCTGGAAATCCGATATAATGTGGATTATTTTGCCATAAGAGATCAGCTTCCCAAAGATGCTATGATTTTTTATTCAGGGCCAATTGATAAATATTTTGACTATTGTTTTGGTGAGCTGAGTTGGCGTAGTCTTACTTTTATATCAGAAACTGTGCCAGTGAATGATTTTCAGGGAACTAGTGTCATGAATTTTGCGGACATGGATACCCTTTATACAAGATGTCATGAATTTCGTCATTATCACCCCGAACTGGATTATTCGAGTTTAATGAAGACCATTATTTTTTATGAGAAATCCAAGGAAACCAAGAGAGGGGAAGTGCCTTATTATCCGATTGGTTTGAAAAAGGATAAAGAGATTTATGAAGAATATAAGCTTCGGGCACAAACGCTAAAAAATGTTTACTTAGGTGGACGTCTCGGAGAGTACGCCTATATGGATATGCATCAAGTTATTTTGAAAGCATTGGATCTTTTTGACCAAATTTAAATACAGGCCAGCGGGTACATAATCATAACGCTTTTTTTATTTTGAATATTCCAAATAGATTGGCATTGGTAACTTTGATAAAGTTTTTTGCCATTTTTTTCGGCTTTAAATTTTATTTTGAGCAGCTCAGGACAATCGATTAAGTGAGGAAGCTCGGTTGGCGTAATCAAATCTGTGATGCTGATATTTCCTTGTGCATTTAATTTAACCCCTAAGTACCGATCATTTTCTTCCTTGATAAAAACGATTTCAGAACCATCCATATAGATAGGCCTCTCGTTGCGAGGAATTTGGTATTGGGTAATGTTGTCAGGTGCGAGCATGACCCAAAGGTCATCCCAAAAGATATCTTTACTTTCTTGGAGAGCTCCTTTTTGGAAAATAATAGCTTCACTAATTTTATTATTTTTTTGACGATGGTCTGGACAACGAGAGTCCCAGAAAACTATTTCCAGGTCATCGTATTTTATAAGCGTTGACCAGGCAGGAGTAGGCATGCCTTCAGTTTTAATATAATTTTCAATTTCTATATTGCTTTTAGACGATTTTAAAAATTGATACCATTTGCTTAATTTTTGACCAGTGGCCTGGCTACAGAAAGAATTGTCCGGACAACCAGGGTTTTCATGCATAACCATGTCAAGGGTAAGTTTTTCAACTTCCTCGGCTTTGGGTTTTGGTTCTACAACATTTAAAGAGTTGCCTAGGATATCCACACAAATAAAAATTGATGAGATCATTAAAATTAAAATGTAAGAAATTAAAGGTTGCTTAGGTATTAATTTTTTCATAAATTTTTAGACCTTAAAGATGGTTTGGTTTTCTGGTTTATTCCTCATTAACATAACCTAAATAGCATAAAACGACAGATTCAATTTGGATACATCTGAGAGCGAGTTCAAGCTAAAAGCAGAAGTGTATCAAAAAAGTCAGGAATACAATATCTAGTATGTTGTCATAAATCTGACGATAAACGGCACTATATATTGTGGTTTTTATTCTTGACGGAACTTTAAGGCTGAGTAACCATAAGATTATAATTTTTAACCCTAGAAATTAAGCACACACTAAATTTCAAAAAATTAAGGAGAGATGGATGAAATTTAAGAGACTATTTACCAAAAAAAATAAAGGCCCTTATGAGAGTTTTAAATTTGTAAAGAGAATAAGTGAAATTAAAAGCGTTGATGGCAGCGGAAGCAATTTATTAGAGGTTGTGGTGCCGGATGGATGGTCACAAGTTGCGACTGACATAATTGCTCAAAAATATTTTAGAAAAACTTCTGTTCCTCAATATGATCAAAATCAAAATCCGTTAAAAGATGAAAAAGGTAATCCGATTCTTTCCAGCGAGACCGACGCCCGACAAGTTTTTAACCGAATGGCAAAATGTTGGAGAGCCTGGGGGGAGTCATTTAAATATTTTGAAGGGAAAGAGGATGCAGATATCTTTCAAGATGAACTTGAATATATGCTTGCCAATCAAATGGCAGCACCAAATTCTCCCCAATGGTTCAACACCGGGCTTTTTAATTCTTATAATATTGTTGGAAAACCGCAAGGTCATTACTATGTAGATCCTCAAACCAAGGAAGTTTGTCTTTCTACTTCAGCTTATGAAAGACCACAACCCCATGCTTGTTTTATCCAATCTATAAATGATGATTTGGTTAACAAGGGTGGAATTATTGATTTGCTTATTAGAGAAGCAAGACTTTTTAAATATGGTTCTGGTACCGGTACTAATTTTTCTAATTTGCGAGGTAAAGGTGAGTGTCTCTCTGGTGGAGGTGCTTCATCAGGACTTATGAGCTTTTTGAAAATTGGTGATCGTTCAGCGGGAGCAATTAAATCAGGGGGAACCACCAGAAGAGCCGCTAAAATGGTTTGTATAGATTTGGATCACCCAGATATTGAGGAATTTATTACTTGGAAAGCCAAAGAAGAAAGAAAAGTGGCAGCGCTCGTGACGGGATCAAAAGTTTGCCGCAAGCATTTGAATAAAATTTATGAAAGCTTAAGCCAGGAAGATGGAGAAAAAAGATTTTCTGCTAAAACCAACAAAGCTCTAAAGCTCGCTATCAAGGACGCAGTTAATGACAATGTACCTATGAATTATATAGCGAGGGTCATCGATCTGGCCAAACAAGGCGAAAAGAAAATAGACTTTGAAGTTTATGATACTGATTGGAATTCAGAATCATATGAAACCGTGTCTGGACAAAATTCAAATAATTCACTTAGAGTTCCAAATAGTTTTTTTAAGGCATTGGATGAAGACAGTGATTTTGAACTTATAAACCGCATCGATAAAAAAGTGGCTAAAAAAGTTAAGGCAAAGGACCTGTGGAATACCATCAATCAAGCAGCATGGAGCTGCGCTGACCCTGGACTTCAGTTTGATGATACTATCAATGAATGGCATACGTGTTTGGAGGATGGCAGAATTAATGCTTCCAACCCATGCAGCGAATATATGTTTTTAGATGATACAGCTTGCAATCTGGCTTCGCTTAATCTGTCCAAATTTTATGATCAAGTGACTGGAATGTTCAATGTGGATGCATTTATTCATGCATGTTCGCTTTGGACAGTCGTTTTGGAAATTTCAGTATTAATGGCCCAATTTCCTTCTGAGAATATTGCAAAACGATCTTTTGATTATCGTACCTTGGGTCTTGGATTCGCTAATTTAGGTGCACTCTTGATGGTTATGGGAATTGCTTACGATAGTGAGCGCGGTAGAAATATTGCCGCCAGTATTGCTGCAATTATGGGAGGAACTGCTTATAAAGTAAGTGCTCTTATGGCCAAAGAGCATGGGCCATTTGCCAGATATGAAAATAATAAATTGCATATGCTTAAAGTAATAAGAAACCATCGCAGAGCTGCTTATGGTGAAAAGACTGGTTATGAAGGGCTTACTATAAAACCAGTTGCGCTTTCGAACTTTGACTCTGACCACTACCTTAAAGACGAAGCAAAGAAAGCCTGGGACGAAGCTCTAAATCTTGGAGAAAAACATGGATTTAGAAATGCTCAAGTGACAGTCATTGCTCCTACCGGAACCATTGGTTTGGTAATGGATTGTGACACTACCGGTATTGAACCAGATTTTGCCCTGGTCAAATTTAAAAAGCTTGCCGGAGGGGGATATTTTAAAATTATTAACCAGTCCGTGCCAACCGCTCTTCGGGTTTTGGGATATAACCAAAAACAAATAGATGAAATTGTTTTCTATGCGGTGGGGTCTGGTTGTTTAAAGGGTTGTCCCCATATAAATGAAAAAACTCTTAAGGAAAAAGGTTTTTCTGAAGAGGCGATCAAAAAAATTGATGGAACCCTTTCAAGCGCCTTTGATATTTCTTTTGCTTTTTCTAAATATATTGTGGGAGAACAATTTTTAAGAGAGACATTGAAATTATCAGATAATGAAATAAATGATCCGGAATTATCTGTACTTAAAAAATTAAATTTTTCTAAAGAACAAATACAAGCCGCCAATGATTATATTTGTGGAACCATGACTATTGAAAATGCTCCTCATATAAAACCAGAACACCTTTCAGTTTTTGATTGCGCTAGTAAATGTGGAAGGTATGGGAAACGCATGATATCTCCCATAGGGCATCTCAAGATGATGGCCTGTGTACAACCCTATATCTCAGGGGCAATTTCCAAAACAGTTAATATGCCAAGCGAAGCTACGGTAAAAGAGATTGGTGATGTTTATAAATTATCCTGGCAGTATATGCTAAAGGCCAATGCCATTTATCGTGATGGTTCAAAACTATCTCAACCTTTAAATGCACAAGCTTTTGAAGATTTGGCAATTTTAGATTGGGACGATTTAAGTCAAACCGAAAAAGTGGAAGTGGTTGCTCAAAAAATTGTTGAGAAGATTATCTATAAGGAAGTGTCAAAAAGAAGGGCCTTGCCAAATAGAAGGCTTGGTTACACTCAAAAAGCTACCGTCGCAGGACATAAAGTTTATATTAGAACAGGTGAATATGATGATAATACCCTTGGGGAAATTTTCATTGATATGCACAAGGAAGGGGCAGCTTTTAGATCTTTGATGAACTGTTTTTCTATTGCCATTTCACTCGGTCTTCAATACGGAGTTCCTTTGGAAGAATTTGTAGATGCGTTTACATTTACCAGATTTGAGCCAAACGGTATGGTGGTCGGGCACGATAATATCAAGATGGCCACTTCGGTAATTGATTATATATTTAGGGATCTTGGTATGAAGTATTTAGGAAGGCATGACCTCGTTCACGTAGTTCCTGAAGATCTCAAAACAGACACGGTCCGTGGTGAGAAAGTTAATGAGGAGCCACTACTACAAATAATGGAAAGTGATAATCATCATGCTGATGGCAGGGTTAGCAGTACGCAAAAAGTTTTCTCTAAACAGTCCAATTCCGAAATGCTGGTGGAGGCTAAAAAAAGGCAAAACGCCAAGCTGAAAGGATACGAGGGTGATCCTTGTCCAGAGTGTGGCGCCATGACACTACTGCGAAACGGAAGCTGTTTAAAGTGCAATAGTTGTGGAGCAACTACGGGATGTTCATAAGATGTCAAAAACAATCTGGATAGTTTTTTTTTTGCTAGTTAGTTTTAATGCGTTTTCTTTTTTGGCCCCTGATGGAACAGATTACAAGACGGTAGAGCTAAAAAAGTTTAGAGTCATCTATTCAGAAGATTCTAAAGAATTTTTAGAAAGACTGCTTTTGATTGAGGAAAAAATCATTGAGGATTTTGAAAGGAATTATAGATGGGCGTTAAAGGATAGGTTGACGGTGATCTTGGCCTCTGATGGCAACCAGATAGCGAATGCATTTTCTACGGCCTTTCCTAAAAATATCAATACTTTTTATAATGGAGGGGGGGCGCTACTGGATTATTTTTCTATGCAATCTTGGCTTTTTGCTCTGGCCAGTCATGAAGGTGCCCATGCTTACCAACTGGATATCAAACAAAGCATATCCCAGGTTTATTATAATGTTTTTGGCAGCAGTCCCATCCCGCACATTTTTATTCTGGTGCCCATCTTTACTAATCCCAATTTTTTATTGCCGACTTGGCTCATAGAAGGCAATGCTGTTTTTAATGAATCGAGATTTGGTAACGGTGGTCGACTTTTTAGTGGAGAATTGCGGGCCCTTTACTGTGCTTTGGTTAAAGATAAAAAGTTGAATGAAAAAAGACTTACCAACAATCATCTTTTTTTCCCATACACCCAGGAAAAATATATTGTGGGAGGATATTTTTTCAATTTTTTATATGAACGTTTTGGTCTGGAAGCGGTTAATACTTTCTATTTTGCCCAGGCAGATCATTGGATCAATCCTTTTTTAGTCAACTCTACTTTTGAACTACATTTTCGCGCTAGGTATTCTGATCTAATTAATGAATTTTTAAATACTTATTCGAATTTTTGTCATCAACAAAAAAAACTGGCGGTGGATCCGTTTTCTAGATCAGTTTTTTTAGTCCCACTTTCGGATGACGAACAAGAAATTTGGTCACTTGCCTCTGATGGAAAGCAGACTCCTGAATTATTCGTAGTCAATAAGACAGATGAAACTATTTTTAAAAAACGAGTTGATTTGGATGCCGAGAAAATATTTAAAATAGAGGATGGAGTCTTCGTCAGTAACGATTCTAAATTGGTAGGACAAAAATCTATTAAGTTTTCACTTTGGGATGAGTCGGGGAAAGAAGTTGAGCGTTACCGTGGAAAGATTATTTCCGATATGAGAAAAGATAATCTGCTTTGGATTAATCCCAAGGAGTCAGTCGATGAACAAATCCTTTATTACAACGATAAAAAAATTGGGGTGACCCATTCTAGTGCTAAATTTGATAAGGATCTGAATATTTACCGATTTATCCAAAGAAAAAACGAGAGAATCTTATACAAAAATGATACTCCGATTTTTTCCTTTAAATCCTTTTATGCCAAAGTCGTGGATATCGATGACACTGGTAGGATATACTTTATAGGAAGTACCGACTTCGGATCAACGCTTTTTTATTTTGCAGACAACAAGTTCTACAGAGCAATTGCTTCAGATGTTATTGTTGATGCGAGGAAATTAAACGATAAATTTCTGGTGACGGAAGTTTCTTCAGAGGGCTATGAATATAAAATTGCGACTTTGGAATTTAGTGAAGAACTGCCCAGTTTTTATGATTACAAGTTTACCCATAGAAGTGAGTTTGAAATTTATAGTAATATTCCGTCGCAAACTGCGACTTCTTCTTTTGCAATAACTGATGCCAAAGATTATTCAATGATAAAAAACCTAGAATTTCATGGAGGGAATTCAATTATCACCCTGGCCGATAGCAATGTTTCGGCATACCTTTCTATGAATGTTGCTGACCCCCTTGAATATAATCAAATTATGCTGACTGGGGGAGTGGATAGATACAATGGGCAAGATTCGATTGAAGCCACTTATACCTTGAAAAAATATTTATGGGACTATGCGATTTATCATCATTTTCAAAAAAAATATCCAACCAATGCTAATCCAAGTAGGGCCAAAGAAAATGAACAGGAATCTGGAGTTGGCGTAATAGTTCCTATAATAGAATCTAAAAATCATCTGCTCTTTTCCAGTTTGTTTTCAGGGTATGAATTTACGGACAGGCTTCATACCGGATATGGTACACTTTATTATCAATTTCAAAAAATTTATGGATTGTCCTTTTTTTCTTATCGTCAATTTGATCTGGTTTTAGAACATTTGGTGAAATCCGATGGTGAATTTGAAAATGCCAATTGGTCCAAATGGTCGATGGATGTAAAAAACGAAACATTTCTATCAGTAGATCTTTTGTTTAAGGTAACCAACGATATTGAACTTCCGCTATCATTAATAAATAATGCAAATGCTACTCCCATTATTTCAGCACCGTATTCTTTTTATAGTTCAGATAATCGTAAACAGAGTTTGCGGACGGGACTGGAGTTTAAAAAAGTGGTGAATTTTAGTTATTATTTTGAGAGATTTCCTATTTCCTTGCGAAGATTGGCACCAAAAACTTTTGCACATTATTTTTATTATGAGGATAATCATAGTTCGGGGAACTTTTATGAAGTCGGAGTAGGACTTACCACTGAACTTTTACTGGGTCACTTGGCCCCTTTTAATATCTCGCTTAATTATATAACCAAAGAATTTGATGAAAATCATATTGTTTTGGATACCGCGATATCATTTTAAATTAAACAAAATTGAAAATTACTTACAATACCAATGATGGTTCCATCTCCAACCGTTGGTAAAGGGCACGGAGCCGGCGAATTGATCTGAGTTGGAATCAGTAATATTATCTAGGTTATCTACAATTGAATAATATCTTCCCAGCTCAGCGTCACTGGAAACCCCTTGAAAATTTGATACCGCGCCAGTTGAGGGTTCCGCTGTAAAATTGCCGAATGCTCCACCTTTAGTGACTTCTCCAGAAGCACAATATAATAATCCTAGCGACCTGATTTTATCATCCGTGGATTGTCGCAGTTTGGGTTCTCCGGTTTCTGGAATAAAATCATCGTCAGTAAGTTTTGCGGTTTCGGTAACTTCAGTACCAGAGCCTTCGCTGGAAACAAAGCGATTAAAATAAACATGTAAATCTGTTCTACTTGGCAATTTGCATGTTTTTATGCGGTCACCACTTTGGGTTTCAACTTCTTCGGCAAAACCGCTGCAACACTGGCTTGGGTCGGTGGTAATCGTGTTTAATTTTTGGCAGCAGGCAAATTCGTGAGGGGAGAAAATCGGGGGAGCTGCTAGCTGGTTGCTGAAAGTTATGCGTTCGCTACGTGCTGCACCGGTAAAGGCAGCGAGGGAGTGGTCTACTCCCGTGGCGGTGGAATCATAAATTTGAGAGAGCGTTTTCTCCACGCTAGAGCCTCGATTTACAA
This sequence comes from Bdellovibrionales bacterium RIFOXYA1_FULL_36_14, assembly GCA_001769975.1. GTDB lineage: Bacteria > Bdellovibrionota > Bacteriovoracia > Bacteriovoracales > Bacteriovoracaceae > XYC1-FULL-37-79. The sequence goes on from MEPW01000018.1 coordinate 46,807, forward strand.
ATCGGTCGTAAACAAAAGAAATATTTTGAAACTCGGTTCGCGTATTGGCGTTATTAAACATTCCTTCCACAATTTTGCTACGATCACTATTACAATAAAGGGGTTCATAAAAAATTTGCGGAATTCCGTTTAATTCGAGTCTTCCTAGTTTGGTTAGATAATAAAGATCATTGCCCGCGGTAAGCCCAGTAAGGAGTGGATTAACTCCGGTCCCATAAATATAGCTATTGCCGTTAATATAATAATATTCAATCACAATACCTGCATAGGCCCATCTGATGAGATCATTATTTGCATCTAAACCGAAAGTTCGATTGGGATTGGCTCGCAGATGAAAAATATCGCCATAACTGGCCACGTTGACTACACACCAGGTATTATCAAGCATGGCCCCTGCATTGTAAGGATCATAAGGTTGGGTACCACCGTCGCAGTTGTTAAGCCAGGCGGGGGTATCAGTTGCCAAAAGCTTGTCTTCATCGCTAAAATATTTAATTCTGACCGCGGTGATATTAGTTAATCCTCCAATATAAATTGGTAAGTAAAAACTTGATCCAGGTATGTTTAACCGGCTAGCCACATAATAAAACGGGCCATTGGGATCAACTTCTTCACCGATGGGATAATTTTGCTTAAATACCACGGGCATGTAAGAAGCTCTGGGATGAAGAACTGGAATATTGGCGGTAGCTGAACCACTATAGGTTTGCACACTTTGGGTGGGAGAAGTATCTAGTTTAGCGGTATTAGGAGCTGCTCCACGATAATCAGCCGGAATAAAGATTTCAGCAGGTGGAGTAAGCGTGTACTCATCAGAAGCAACAATTCCAATCTGCACACAACCACCATTTTGTTCCGGGTCGCCGTAGTGGGGATGTTTACATAAGTTGGGATAATCTTGATCGTAATTAAGCTGGCGAATATTATGGGCCACCGGATCATCATTATCCAGGAAGGCCAGAGTATTTTGATAATTGAGACACCTTAGTTTGGTGGCATCAAATTCTAATTTTTTATAAGACTGCAACCAATTGTGAGTGCGATCAGCGAATAGACGGATGAAACTTCCACCACAACAGGTTTTTTTGCCGGTGTCATTAATAGTTTTCCACTGAAATTGTCTGGGGGTTACATTCTGTGCAATCCTTGGAACTTCGGCGTAAGGAGCTGAAGTGGACGGCGTTCCCAAAGGATAGGCTACCGTAAAACGTGAGTAACGACCGGTTGCTCGAGGATTATCTTTTGGCAAACTCGCGGTATTTAAAGCAGTATTGTTTCTCATGATATCTTGGAAAGATACATTAAAAAGATTTAGCGAATCAAACGACGTATACATGGTCATTTTTTCACCAATAGCTCTACAGCAGCGATTTAGTCCCATGTCGTAGGTGTAATAATTGGTGGCATAAAGAGACGGCTTGGGGGCAGCCTGACCGCATACCAGTGATTCCTTCCAATATTCTCTTTCGGCAGATGTGCCGCCAAAGAGTTCTGGGGGATAACCGTCTTGCGCAAAACTTTCATGGAGTTTATTAGGAGAGCAATCCAGATCCGTATGGCAAACTGCTCCTGCCCGTCTTAGGCAAGCATCTTTGACGATGGTGGGGCGATCTGGGGTAAGCGATACGACGTTAGAAATAGTAGCGGCTTCGATAAATTTAAAAGTGGATTCAAAGTCTCCGCTCGTGTTGTGTTGAGATTCCATTTGGCAGGAGTTTTGTTGGTGAAGCCCTATATAATTGTTAATAGTAAAATCAGTCGTTAGTAAAATATAGTTACCAGTAGTCTCATCAATAAGTGGGCAAGTGGAAACCCGATCATTTCCCAGAATACTAGCAATGGAATTAGAATTACACGATGCAATCTGATTAATATAATCCGTTCTTCCTGCTGCATCTTTAGACTGGTGTTGGGTGAGTTGATTAATCGGCTGGCCCTGGGCACTATTAATGGCCTTACCTGGTCGGCATAATCCAAAATCATCGCTATCAGAGGAATATATTTTAGTACTTTCGGAGATATTACTTCGGATGACGTCAGAGAGTTCTTCACTGGCATTTACATAACTTAGTTGTCTGCCCAAAACATCCGCTTCTTGCCCTAGTTGGATATTAGTATATTTGAGTGTGGCCAGTTCTCTGGCAACTCGATCATTAAACTCATCAGATTGAATATTGGCACAATAAAAGTTCGGAGCACAGGTGAGCAATTTTCGAGTTTCGGTATTTGTAATAGTTGAATAATTGGCCTTGCAAAGGGCACCCGCTCCTCGATAAACGCATCTTTTCATACTCCCCGTGGGAAATTCACCTTGAAGAATGTCCATAATAGTGAGGCTGTCATGTTGAGTATTAACACTTTCAAGTGATTTATCACTAAATACAGGCCATGTGGTTTTTAGCTTGGAAACATCTCCACATACATATTCCCAGCCCAGACGAGTTATGCAATCAGTATCTTTAGTGCATTGGTGATAGGACTGACAGGTGGCACCTTTGTTTTGTAAAGGATTGTCAACTATAAGAGCTGGGTCATAGTCAAAAGAAGAAACGCTGTTACCTCCATTATCTACGATAATTTGTACGGTGGTCGAGCTATAATCAGCTACGTCTCCAAAAGGAGCGTTTATGGCCAGATATAATTTGTTACTGGTAGCCTGAACTCTTCTGCCAGTACCAATAGCAAACCAAGTTACCCCATCAAAAGAACCAATGACAGCACCTTTATTAAATCCAAACCAGTCACGCTTATAACCATTAACAAAATAAGCTGCCTGGGTTTGTAGTCGATTTAATCTTTGGGTTTGTAAATTGGTATTTTTCTTATGGGAAAAAGGAATCATGGTTGGTGGTATAAAACAGGCCCTACCGAAAATTGTATCCTCATAGTTGCCAAAACTTAAATTATTATCCAGCCCATCTCTTTGCGTAGAGTGTCCAATGGAACGAAGTCCAGCGCCGTCATAGGTCACCGGAAAAGCGGTAAATGTTTCAAACCAGCTATCCTTAGAACATCCTGAACAGGATGAATAGTAAGCCCCCTGCAAGGCACTTATGATATAAATTTGATCATGTTCTACGTTGACGACTTGAGCTGGTAGAGCTTCATCAAGTAGCAAAGACATTTGTCCTAAAATAGCATTCATACTATATGGTCCATCTATGGGAGCAAATTTTCTGCTTTTATCCAGATACATGAAAGGAGTTCCCTCTACGGCTGGAGCACTACTTGATCCTTGTAAAGTGGAGAGGTCATCGACCGGATCTCCTTTTTTAACAGTTTTATTATATCTATTAAGTCCTTCTGTACCTGCATAAAAACGGTGAGGAACGGATCGGTTTAAAAGAATCTGTTTTAACTGTTGAAACGGAGTTGGTTCCAGAGAAGGTTGAGGAATATCACAAATAACTGCTGTGATATTTTCATTGATGTCGGTGACTGCTTTTAGCCCAATATCTGGGCAATAAGGTCTTGGGTCATCTGGGCCTGGGGTGGCCATGTCAGCTACACAACCGCATCTGGCCCACACGTTTCTTCTAATTAAATCCCAGGAAGTATAATTTTGATTGGGTGTGCAATTGGTATAATTGGGAGGTTCTAATTTACCACCCTCGAGACAATTATATTCTTTCTTATGTTGTTCAAACAGAGCATTAGCAGTTGCTTGGGCATCAGGAGTTGCAGTTGGGGTGGGGGTTGGATTGGGAGGAGTTGATCCACACACATAATAGATATTTGGCCAACGAGTAAAATTTTTCGGATTGACTAAAGTATCTGCCATCGCTTGGGAATAGTCAGAGTGGTAGATAGCACTGGGTTTTAAAAGTCCATCATGCACACACTGTCCTTGCAAACAGCAATCATAACCTTTACTTTGACAACCATCTAAGGTGCAAAGGATCGGGTCGTTAAGGGTGGAATTGGTAGTATCGATTTTTAAATTTAGTTCATCCAGACTTAAAGCAGTCGCAGCCACTTTGGTAGAATTTGCTATGCGGTTAGCTTTCGAGTAGAAAATATTTAGCTTGGATGAAGTCAATATGGTGGAACAACTTGGACAAAGATCGAGTAAATCATACGCGGAGGCTGTTGCTTTCAGGGCCAAAAAAGTAGTACCTGACAGATCGTTAGAGTAGACAAATCCTTGGTCAGTAGCTCCATAAATTTGAGTACCACTGCTAGTTACGTCCAGTATAGTATTGGAACTGAGCCCATGGAGCGTAGTCTTGTTGGTAAAGCTGGTACCGGCATTAAGTGAAATGGCCAATCCATTTGGGGTCGCTGCATAGATATTATTTCCGCTGGCGCTTACGGCATTGATTTGATTGCTGGTCAATCCATTTAGAGTAGTTTTGTTGTTAAATGTAGAGCCGCTGTTGGTAGAAATTGATAACCCGTCGCTGGTCGCTGCATAAACGTTGGTGCCAGAAATAAAAATATCATTTATCACATTGCTACCTAGTCCGTGTGTGGTAGTTTTGGTTAAGAAGCTTGCTACGGTAGCATCGGTCGAATAGGCGAGACCTTGATTGGTACCGACATACACAATTCCTGATGCGTTTACAAATACGGAATTGATAGAGTTTGTCGGTAATTGGTTGCCGGTAGTTCTATTACTAAAAGAAGCATCCGTGGTTTTTTTAAATGACAGTCCACTAGCAGTGGCCGCAAAAACAGTACCTGTTAGTGAGACATAAACATCTTTTACAATATTAGAACCGAGTCCATCAGAAATACTCCAAGTGGCAAAGGAGTCTCCATTATTGAAAGAATAAGAAAGTCCATTTTCAGTGGCCACGTAAATGGTGCCCAGATTAGTTACAAATATGCCGTTAACCTGGTTGCTCCCGAGTCCATCTACCGTCGTTTGATTATTAAAAGTCAATCCACCGTCGTTAGAAATATAAAGACCTTGATCGGTGCCAATGTATAATTGATTGTTCAAAGAAACTATGGAGGAAATAGTTTTTTGTTCCAAGCTGTCGATGTCGCCTAGACAGGTGGTTTGATTAGTGGTTTTTTCCGAGAGATCTAATCTTAAAAATCTTTCTATCGTACCGCCAGCGTTAGTGGTCATGGGCACTGCACGCACCCGCAGCTGGTCTTTGGAATAAGGGTTAGAGTATTGGGCAACGACGCAGAAAATTTGCGAATAATTATAGGTGTTGTTAGAACCAAGAGCAGATAAAAAATTATTGACATTTTTTCCTTGAATATAAATTTTATTCAAACTGTCCTGATTAATGGTTATGGAATTGTTATAGCGTTTATCTGCGTACCAATAGATTAAATCAGAGCTGGTATAATCAGGAGTAACCATATCAGAATCAACCGCTTGATTTTGAGAACTTTTTCTTCTGCCTCCACCCGGTGAACTGGGTAGACATCCAGAAAGAATAAGTACAATGAATATTAAGATGATGAGACTTTTAAACATAAAAAACCCAGACTCCTTCTTCCAACTTATCGGATGGAATTTCCAAATTATTTACCAGAGAAATCCAAGGCTTAAGACTATTTTACCCTGTAAAATGGACAAAAAGAGACAGCCTTTTGGGCTTTTAAAAAAAGCGGGTAATGTATTGAAATGGTTAAGGAAATTTGGCGTAAAAAATACCAAAATTAAAAGAAGAAAAAAGTAAAGAATATTTATCGGAAAAAAGTGCCCATTTTTTGGTTAATATTCGTTAAGATAGGGTAGTCCGCGGTCACGAATATATTGCTTGGTATAGTCTGAATAATCTGAACTCTTATAACTTAAATCAAGCCCGGTATAAGTATTATATGCATAAGGGGAGTAGGGCTGCCAGTTAAGCATGCTTTGAATATTATAAATTTGTCTTGCCCAATGATCTTGTTGAATTGCTAACTGGGAGTACATCACTTGACGGTTGATGGTACCTTTATTGAGACCGGATAATTCACCCACCCAAATCGAGGTATATCGCTGGGGGGATTGATAAAGTTGGGTGTTGGGTAATGCTCCATTGAGGAGATCCCACATGCCTCGACGAGGTTTAAAGAGTAGTTTCCCGGTAGCAGGGTCTATTGTAATATGATATTTATTGGATAGTTGAGATACGCTTCCACTAGCTATATGCTTACCATTTCGATCCACTAGATGTCTTATAGGAGTACGTAGCAGATCATCTTTAGGGGGCTCATATAAATTAAGGAGTTCTTCTTCTTTTTCGTTTGGTTTAGATGTTGGTGATGGTGCTTTGGGAGGGAGATCTCCTGTTGCTTCTACCGTTGGCAATGATTGAGTTTGGTTTGAAATAATGACGTCTTCTTCCTCTTCTGGTGGAGTAGAGCTAATTTGTTCGGCCGGACTAGAACTTGGTTCTTGGGAAAGTTCTATATGTTCACCCCAGTGTTTTTTTAAGTATTCTTGAAAAGTTTGGTATTTTTGTTCTTGTTCAATTGGAGAGGCATTTGGCTCTTTAGAAAGTTTTATATATTCACCCCATTGTGCCTTAATGTAATCTTGAAAACTTTGATATTCTTGTTCCGGTTTGGTTGGGTTGGCACTTTGTTCTTTAGATCGTTTTAAATATTCATCCCAAAGTTTTTTAAAATATTCTTTGGAAGCTTGATATTCTTTTTCTAGCTCAGCCAGGGTGGCACTTGGTTTTTTGGAAAGTGTTTTATATTCGCCCCATCGTTCTTCGAAGTAGTCTTGAAACTTTTGATATTTTTTTTCTTTCTCAATCGGTGTGACTCGTTGTTCGAATAAATCTAAGGGAACTGCCCATTTGGTATTAGGGTGTTGTGCAATACGGAGATTAATTTCTGCAAAATTTATTAATGGTTGATCAACTACTGTAAAACAATCATCTTTAGTTTTAGATGGTATGACTTCTGGTTTTTTCTTACAGTCGAGAGCTGATATTCTATTTGAAAAGTCCAGATTCATTTTATTTATTTTTTCGAGTAATTCGCTGGAATTAGGGGCGTACGCTTTATTCATTTTAGCATATTCTTCCAAACATTGTTTGGGCGCTTTCATTTTGAAAATGGCGGGAGGGTATTCCTTTTTAGTAGGAGTTAATTCTTGGTTAAAGCAACCAAGTTCATTGAGAACGTGGGAATAAATTTCATTGATGGTGGTTTTAAAAAAGGGATTTAAGTCTAGGTCTTGATCAGGAGTATTGATGGCGTTTTGTTTTAGCTGAGCAAATAAATAATTTTCACGGACGGGATTGGGTGATTTATTACTCTGATAATGTTTAGAGATTAAATCAAGGTCCCCATAACGAGATTCGACATATGCACTTTTGTGAGTTGTGACATTTAAAGAAAGATTATTTTTATAGCGGGTGAAGTGATATTGGTTTTTTTTGCTTACTTTTTCTTGGTCTAGCTTTTTCATAAATTCCAAGGTTAAATGCATAGGAGATAAATGCTTATCAAAGCTTGGAAGATTTTGGTGCAAAGCTTTTTGGTAAAGTTTTAGATCGGCTTTTCGTTCCTTTGGATCAGTGGAAGAGTGTTTATATCGCTTATAAAAGAAGGTAATGGCCGGCACCGTTTTGGATAAATAATCGTCACTGCACTGCTTTTGTCCTAAAGCATCGGTTATGTGTTTTTGGCATTTTTCCCTTTCCGCAGCAAAGAATTTTTCTAACACCTGGTCATTTTCCTCTTTAGCATGATCAATGGCGATTTGTTTATCTTGGCCTAGATAATCTATAAAATGAGTGAAAGTACTCATCATGGCAATAGTGTTGAGTTTTGATTCAAGAAAATTTTTAAGTTCTTTGGAATTATCAATTTTTTTCAAAGACACTTCGTATAGAAAAGCTTGGTAGTGCCTATTGATGTCCAAAAGACCATTGGCAAAAATCTTCTCATCTATTTCGCCTTCCAAAATAGTGTGTTTAGATTGCAAAGTTGCAAAGCTTTTATGGTACTCGTTAGAAAGCTCAGTTATCTGTTGTTGACAATTTTTTGCAGTTTGTTCTTGTGATTTTTGGATTGGAGCAGATCCTAACAAAACGATAGTAATTAATACTGATAGTGTAAAAATCAAAATATATTTAATTTTTGACATATTCATTCCAAGTCATACATTTTTTTAAAACTCTCCTGTTTTATTGATCGGTTATTTGGAAATAAATTATTAGAAAAAGACTCCAATCTTTGCATCTTTTTACCTAATTTCAGGGAATTATCTAACGATAAAATTATGATTTTATGGTCAAAACGTTAGCAATATGTTAGAAAAATGAATGATTAAAGCAAGCGAAATGACCCCCAATTTATATAATTCTTTGCAACTTTTGATTGAATCAACTTCCAGTGAATTACCCATCGATGTAGCTATGGCCATGGACCTTGCAAAGAAAAATGAACGAGAGAAATCTTCTGCTGCCTATGCTTTAAACATCATTGAAGAAAATCGAGTGTTAGCGAAAAAATATATCGCTCCACTTTGCCAAGATACGGGCACTATCAGTTTTTATATCAATCATCCCCAACACTTTGATCGAACGAGTTTTGAAAAAATTGCGATAGATGCGGTAATTTTGGCCACCAAAAAAGGCGTACTTCGACAAAATTCCGTTGATAGTTTAAGCGGGTTAAATTCTGGTGATAATATAGGTCTTGGTCACCCTGGTTTTTATTATGAAGAAAACCAGACCGGCTCACTGGAAATTAAATTAATGTTAAAAGGTGGAGGATGTGAAAATGTGGGGGCCCAATATTCTCTGCCAGATATTAGCTTAGATGCCGGCAGGGATTTAGTTGGAGTTAAAAAAGCGGTTCTGGATGCTGTTAAAAATGCGCAAGGAAAGGGATGTTCTCCTGGAATACTAGGCGTGTGTATTGGTGGGGATCGCTCCACAGGATATGCCCACAGTAAAAAGCAATTACTGCGTTTTTTAAATGATGAAAACCAAATTGCGGAATTAAAAAAGTTGGAAGAAGAAATATTGGCCGATGCCAACCAACTGGGAATTGGTGCCATGGGGTTTGGCGGTAAGACGACCTTGTTGGGAGTAAAAATTGCACCTCTTCATAGATTACCTGCTTCTTATTTTGTGTCTGTCTCGTATATGTGTTGGGCCCATCGTCGGCAAGGAATTATTTTGGATAACGATATGAACATAAAAAAATGGATCTATAGATGATTTTGTTAAAATCGCCCTTTGATCGCAATGAAATTAAAAAACTCAAAGTGGGAGATATAGTTCACCTCAGTGGAACGATCGTGACTGGGCGGGATGCCGTCTGTAAATATTTATACGATGGCAATGATTCGCCTATGAATTTAAATGGTCAAATCCTTTATCATGCAGGGCCGGTGGTGATTAAAGATGAAGCTGGTCGCTATATTGTAAAAGCCGCAGGACCAACCACTTCTATTAGGGAAGAACCTTACCAAGCTGATATCATTAAAAAGCATGGATTGGTAGCCGTGATTGGTAAAGGTGGCATGGGAACCAAAACTCTGGAAGCACTTCGCGATTTTGGTGCCGTATATTTTCATGCCATTGGTGGAGCTGCGCAAGTCTATGCTGTTCGCATCAAAAAAGTCAATTCAGTTCATTTGTTAGAGTTTGGTTCTCCAGAAGCAATGTGGGAATTTGAGGTGGAGGACTTTCCTGTTATCGTAACGATGGATAGCCACGGAAACTCTCTTCACAAAGATTTGGAACAAAGTAGCGAAAAAATATTTAAAAAACTTATTGGTTGATCTGGAGATCTTACATGAAAAAGAAAAAATATCTCATTACTTCGGCACTTCCTTATGCCAATGGGCCACTCCATTTTGGACATTTGGCGGGTGCTTATATACCGGCGGATATAATCGTTAGACATAAAAGACTTCATGATCATGAAACCCTTTTTATTTGTGGCTCAGATGAACATGGGGTTGCCATTATGTTAAATGCGAATAAGCAAAAAAAACCTTACAAGGAATACGTGGATGCCTGGCATCTTGAACATCTTGAATTGATGAATAAATATGAGATTGAATTTAGCTATTTTGGACAAACCAGCACTGAATATCATGCTGAGGAAACTAAACGTTGGTTTTTAGAATTATATGAAAAAGGATTGGTCGGCACTAAAGATAATCAGCAACTGTTTTGTAATGATTGCAAAAACCATCTGCCTGATCGCTTTGTCACGGGAACCTGTTACCAATGCGGGTACACCGAAGCCAGAGGGGATGAATGTCCTAATTGTGGAATCTGGGTGGAACCGGCGAAATTAAAAAATCCTGTATGTCAGATTTGCAAAAGTACTAACATTGAAGAAGTTACCGTCACTCAATATTATTTGCTACTTTCCAAATACCACCAAGAGTTTAGAAAATGGTTTGAAACCAAAGAGAGTTCATGGCGTAAAACGGTTTGGCCTTATGTGGATTCGCTGACTAAAGAAGAACTGGTTGATCGGGCCATTAGTCGTGATCTGGATTGGGGGATTGATGTACCACTGGCAGAAGCCTGCGGTAAAAAACTCTATGTTTGGTTTGATGCACCGATTGGCTATGTAAGTAATACCAAAAAATATTTGGAAGAGATAAAATCAAACGAACATTATCTTTTAGACTGGTGGAAAAATAAAGATACGGAAATTTTGCACTTTATTGGTAAGGATAATATTATTTTCCATACGATTATCTTTCCGATAATGGGAATGGCAACGGGGTTTATCAATCCACCCACCGATGTTCCGGCCAATCAATATGTCAATTTGCTCGGAAAGCAATTTTCTAAATCCAGTGGTTGGTATGTGGATGCTAAAGATGCTCTTGATAAATTTGGATCAACTGCACTACGCTATTATTTAATTTCCTTAATTCCAGAAACTAGTGATTCAAGTTTTGTTTGGGAAAATTTCAAACTTAAAGTGAATGGGGAATTGGCCAATAATATTGGAAATCTGGTTAATCGGGCCATGAAGTTTTATAAGAAAAATTGGCCGGAAGGTCTAAGCGCAAAGTATTTTAGTGGCTTTTCAAGTAGTGACTATGGAAAAAAATTACAAGAAAAACTAAAAGAGCATAATACCTTTCTGGATGAGATTCAAATTAGAAAAGGTCTTGATCTGGTTATGAGTATAGGACATGATGCCAATAATTATTTCTCTGAAAAACAGCCATGGGCGAGTGTAAAAACAGATATGGATGAGGCCCAAAGAACCATTGCTTGGAGTGCTCAGTATATTTTAACCCTGGGAGTTTTGTTTTCACCTTATTTGCCGCTGCTATCAAAAAATATTTTGGATTTATTTCACTCAGTCTTAGATGAGACTGATATTAAAAAACTCTATGGTGGTGACATTAAAATCCTTGATGATATTTTCAAAAATGGTATGAAGCTAGATAAAGATCCAGTTGCGTTAGTGCCTAAAATTGATGATGAAGTCATCAAAAATCTGGAAGCGCAGCTTTTGGAGAAAAGCGTTTAGTATAAGTTTCGCTAGAGGTTAGTGGGGGTTAATTGATTAGCCTTAGGATTTAAATCTTCATGTTTGGTTCGATTCCAGACTCTTATAATTTTACCATTTTCTAAATCAACGAGAGCGGTGGCCCCGGATTGGCGATTGTTGGGATATAGATAGGTGATAATGATTTTTTGTGCGAACCTAGGTCTGCCTTTATCCATGAGAGTCAGGATCTCTAAATCTTGAATAATAACTTTGGTATTATTTTCTTGAAACTTTAGTAATTCGCTAGATAAAGTTCTTTCCCAGTTTCGGTGTTCTGATTTTGGAATTTTTTTATTAGAAGAGGCGGGAGTTCTTTTAACTGGTTTGTTTTGATTAATTTTTGCTAATTCTTCCGGGGTACTTTGATAAGAAGTTATCTGGTTATCTTGTTTTTTATAAGTAATCGTTGGGACATCTGTTTTAAAAATTATTTTAGATAAAAAATAAACTCCAACTACACAAACAACCAGTAATGTTATTTTTAATAAATTCTTCATATCTTAATCTGTCACCACAAATTGAAAATTGATAATCTTATAGGGGCGATTGCCGGTATATTCATAATCCAAATAGTTGTCGAGATCGCTTCGTGCGGTATCGGTGAAACAATCACTACAGTTGGAAAACCTCACCCGCATACGGCAATTAAAGGTAGTTCCGGGGTGAATATGTTCGCTGACTTCAAAAAAGATGATGTTGGAATAATTAAATGCGGGAGTGTTTTTATCCTTGGCTCGTGGTGCTGAATCCTCCCATGACTTATTTGCATTGATTTTGGCAAACCATGCATGATCTGCGCCTTTTAATATTCTAACAAAACAGTCACGGGTTTTGGTGGCATCTCCGCTTAAACACAGATGAGGTTCCAAACCCAGTTTTTGTCTGAGTTTTTCTTGGCCTGCCCATTTGGTGGCATCGTCATCGCCTATTTCCACCATGCAAACAGGGTAGAGATCTTCGTTAGCTTCATTCCCCAAGGTCCTGGTTATGTAATTACAATCCCCCGGCACTAACGAGGGGTTAGCTTCAGCAGATGAGTCAGCTGCGCCCTCAGCACTTTGGGGAAAATTATCTTCGAAAGTATTACAAGGTTTATCGTTTTTCATATGGTCCCAATCGTTGGCCAGTAATTGGATACCGCCCATGTCAGTGTTGGAACTGTTAAATAAATTAAAAGCTATCCCGACCAATTCGCCGGGGCTTACCTTTCCGTTGCCGTTATTACGAGGTAGACTGGATTTGATATATGGGGAGATTTCCGTGGCCTGTAAAGATCCGGTTAAATTTTTTAAAGCGTTTTGCATTTCGGTTCGATCATCAAAAATAAAGCCAGAAACTAATCCATCACCACTGACTAGTTTGATTTTACTCTTTGGAATCGTGACTGCTTTTAAACGATTGGATGGGGTGATGGAAGTATTGGTTCCAAGGTGTCCAGTAACGGCGTTTCCACCATTGTCGTTGTAAGTGGAAAAAAGCAGTAGACCATAAGCATCCAGGAGAGTTTCAATATTATCTTTGGAGTAATTATATCCATTGCAGCGGTTACCGGAAGCATACATGGTGAGTAGTTTTCGAGCAAGAGTTTGAGAAAAATTAAAATAATTTATACTACCATCTACGCGGGCAAAGTCATGAGAATAGGGACTAGAAAGATTGACCGTAAAAGCTGGATTGGAATTTCCTGTGGATGTTAGATCCCCTAGCTCTGCCAGAGTTTCGCTTATAACGTTGTGGACATATGCAATTGCGTTTGGTTTTGACAGATAACACTTGTTCATGAAATCTTCAGTTAGGGCCACTAAGTAATGCGTGATAATCATGCTAGAAACGTGAATTTCTTCAAAAACCACACCCGGTTCATTGGGGTCGTAGGTGAGGTAAGCGGGATAAGAAAGCCGTTCTGCCGGATCAGTTGAGATTCCAGGAATATGCAAAAAGCTATCTTCACTCAGCGGTCGTGACAAGGATAAAAGGCCCAATGCCCATTCAGAAAATTCAGTTCGCTTATTGATCGTATAAGCAAAATAATCCGCTAAACCTTCGTTAATGGCGCCACCTTCATCGTATTGCAGGTATCCTAGTTCTGATTCATAGAGAGGATCAGCATTACTTCCATGAGCTGTATTTCTTAGGTTAAGGAGTACGTTGATTGCTGCATGTCCAGTTTCATGATAGATAATGCTGGGATCGTGGACCATTTTAACTTGAGGATATTTCTTCAAGTAGCCCATATGAATAGAAAAATCTGATGGTGAAAATGAAGAATTATTTTCTACGTCGGAATTTGAATACCCCTGTAAAGTAGTAAGCGATCCCCAATGTCCGAGTTCCGCGTAAAGCGAGTAGGGAATGGAGGTATAATAACTGGGAGTTTTTTGACTACCAAAACTATCCAGATGAAGAAGTTTATAATAAGTATTTAGATTGGCCTGAAAAGTTTCAATGAGTCTTCCCATGTGATAAAAGGTGTGGACTTGATTAAATTCTAAAGTCTCGGCAGGAAAGGCCCATTTATAGTCGCTGGAAATGAGAGGGGGAGAGTATTGATCCTGATAAACCCGGTAGCAAGGATTATTAATGTCTGTGATATCCTGGCAACTGCCCACCAGGGTGTTGTTGCTGGTGATATAATCCTGGGCATGTAAGAGATATTTGCCAATTTTCGTATCCGCCGGTAAATTATAGTTCCCACTTAAGATTACCGGATTGTCACGTAGAACTCGTCCATGAAATTTATCCACGGTACTGGAATTATTAACCACCTGGCCGTTGACGGTTCGCTTTCCTTTTCCAGAGTTGGAAATGCATCCCTCTAGGATTAGAAGAAAGCTGAAAATAAGAATGTGAGCGTACCTATTATTTTTCATCATAATAAATCTTTATTATCTCCCGTGTGTTTGAGCACCCCATTGATCTATTGGTGTGCTAAACCCTCTTTGAGAGTCGTTCATAAATCCTCTTTGCATATCATCTTCACCTATACATGTCCCATGTAGGTTTTCACCCATCCCTTCCCATACTTCGGAAAACGGAGGCTCCAGCGGAAGCAGCATGTAATTTTGCAATTGCACATTAAGATTTCTAGAGGCCAGAGATACACCTTCACCGTCAACGAAAGCCTCTTTTTCTTTTTCCTTATAGCAAGACAGAGGATCATCCTTTTTTTTAAGACAAGTTTGGGCTAAATCTACGACAATTTCTCGTTGTAAAATAGCGCAAGCATCTTTATCACCAGGTTTGAGCATCTTTACAAATTTCTCTTTAGCATCATTTTTATCGTTGAGAGTATCTTTATTGGTAACGCGTTTTTGAATATTTTTGGCTAAATCACTGGACATAGTGTGTATTTCGGGTTTCATCGGATCATCTTTTAAAGCTGAGGCAATCGAACTTAATTTCAGGTTTAATTTTTCAAGATTGTCAGCTTCAAATGCCTTGTTAGCTTCATTTATCAGTTCCTTAACGTTGTTATAAATTATTAGGTTATTAGGTGTAGTGGTTGCACCGTCATTGATATGGTCAATTTTTTCTTGCAAATCTTTCAAATCTTTTTTAATTTTTTCATCTGATATATCACCGGATTTATCATAATTATTAATTTCTTTGGTATGGAATTCTTTTGAACTCAAAGTCTGGTCTTGATCCGCATGACTTTTTGCTTGCATGAAAAAATCTTTTAACCCTTTTAGTTTTTGGTCAAAATAATATTCCCCAGTTAAGGTAAGTTCGTCTTCATCATCATCACTTCCATTTTTCTTATTAAGTTTGTCAAAACCTGAAAACAATTTTTTCTTTTTCGAAGGTTTATTTTTGTCTGCTTTCGCAGTGTCTTTATTAGGTTCAGTTTCGGTGCCCTCATTTAGATAGTCTAAAATTTCCTGTTTGCTGACTCCTTCGGGTGCCATGGCAAGCAGTTTTTTGATTAATCCTTTCTTCAGGGCTTCAAAACTATAATCGTTATTCAAACAAAGTTTAGGAAGGCTGAGTTGCTTGATCGCATCATCCTCATTTTCATCTTTTTCGTTATTAATTTTGTCGCAAATAGTTTTATAGGAATTTAAGTTATACAGAACTTGGTCTGGATCTTTGATGGCGATTGCTACGTCATCCAGACCATCAATGAGACTTTGAATTTCTTGATCACATCCAGGTCCTGGGTGAGGTCGATTCAGACTATGATATTTGGTACAATATCGTTTTTTATCGTTAATTTCCTCGAACATTTTTTTCTGTAGCTCTTCTTGTTCTCTTTTGGCTTCTTCTTTCATGTGCTTTTGATTCATATCAATTTCAGCAATTTTATCCGAACAAAGTGTCCTGAAATCATCCCACTTGCGTTGATTTTCTTTTAACTTCTTTCTGGTTTTATCAACATATCCGCCTGCTTTACCTACACTTTGAATGTCATCATTTACTTTTTGGATAGTCTCCATGAGCTTTCCAATGTTGTCAGAAAGATCGTCCATAAAGGAGAATTTCTTTTTACCGGTGACATCTCCGAGCAGGTCAATGTCGTAAGGACTCATAACTTTTTCTGGTAGTTTTACAAAGAGATCTTCTGGAAGAGGGATGTTCACTTCGGGAAATTGAGCGGCGAAAACTGCCATATCTTGAAAAACTTGGGTCTTTAAAACGTTAAGTGTTCTTTCTGTTTCAGCAGTGAAAGCTAGGACATTTTGATTATATGTACCAGCGACATTTTTTATCTGAGTCACTCTATCTTCGATATGCTTTTGGGCCAAGGACTGACAAGACTTTACTCGCGTAGCACATTTAACAGCATTATCCAGACAAAATCCTATAGACTCAGGAGTCAGGGTTTTTGTATTACAACTGGCAGCAGTTTGATTAATGCCCCCTCCACAATTAAGCGTACGTTCCCTGATTTCTTTGGCCAAATCAGTGGTGAAATGAGATCCTAAATTTTTAATTTCATTTACTAAGCGTTCCCCTTCTTTTACTTTTTCCATACCACTTCTAGCATCTCGCGCTCCTTCTTTGGTAGAAAAAGCATTGGTGCCTTCTAATGGCCCGTTGGATTTAGAACATTGATTAACAATTGATAAATAAACCGCGTAGGGAGTTTTGGGAGTATTCCCCTTTAGGGTGGCAAATGAACCTTTAAGGATAACGTCGTTGCCATATTTCTGATCAAGGGCCTTTATTTGGTTTAATTTATCTTCGATAAAAGAATTTCTAGATAATATACCATCAAGTTCCGTTTTGTAATTTTTCACAGTAGGACTGTTGGAATTTCCTGGAAAATCTAAAAGAGAAAGGACTTGTTGGTTGGTAAGTCCTACCCCGGTTTGATCCTTCATTGTTACGCAATCATGGACCATCTTTTTTCTAAAATAATCTTTGGCTTCAGTAGCAAACTGTTGCACATTGGTCATGAAGTGACGATCAAGGGCCGGGAGTTCATAACCAGGAAAATCTTTTGCCAATTGGTCTTTAATTTGTTTATGGCGTTTGGTTAGAATGTCTTGTTGGCGTGCGACGGCAAGTCCCATCTCGTAAAATACCGTTTCTCCCCCTCGATCAAGATAACCGTCTTTAATATCGAATTCGCCAGGACCGTAGGTATTGACCAGTTTTACGAGTCTTTGAATTTGCACTTCTACCTGGGCCTTTAATTTATCTTTATCAGACAGCAAGTTAGAAGCATTGCCGTAGAGACTCTTTCCATTTGAATCTGGCGTAGGTGTGGTTAAAGCATCTCTGACTCCTCGAATCCCTTTCTTGCTAATGTAGTGGGTGGCATCCACAATGCCCTGACAAGCAGTTCCGGTAAAAAGTTTTTCAAAGTTAAAACTTTTTTGCTTTTCATTTTTAGGATCACCGCCAGCCACTTCGTAGTGAAGATCATCCATCTTGTCGAGTAGTGGTTGCAGATTTTTTTTAATAATCTGTTTTTCCTTATTGTACTTAGTTCGGTAACTTTCCAGTGAATTCATTTTGCTGGTGAAGAGTTGAGCGTGGCGTTTTAAAGCTTCATCCATACAAGCAATCCCCGCGTTATTAGGGGAGGAATCACCCGTACCATTTAACATTATGTCGAGAAAGATAGTTTGTTGTTGGCCTAGAAATGTCATTTGCTGGGCCAATACGATATCTGCCTGGGTTTGTAAATTTTCACAAACATTGGGTGGCGGTAGTTGATTATCAGGTGGTAGAGCACATTTGGGAAAATAACGAGAAGAGATGACCGAGGAGGGAGCATTGGCTGCCATCAGTTGTTGGGCACGGGCCAGGGAAGCCATTTGGGCCTGATTGTCATATTGCAGGGACTGTAGCTGTTGCATTTGTTGGCCAAATTGATTGATGATGCCACCAATAGTGCGAGTAGTGTCACCATCTAGTGCTATCAGCTCCATGGGATAGATAATTAAACTCAGTAAAACGGCATAGGTCGTGGTCACTCTTATCCAGTTCTTAATCTTTTTAATTGGTTTCACTAAGCTACCTCTGTTTACTCTCATACACCTGCTTTTCGGCAGTTAGGAGTTTTATTTTATAAACATTAGTTGATATCCTTGATTAATGTTTATTTTAATACCTGAGCAAAAAAATCAGGATGGTATTTTTTTAAAATTTGAATTAAAATTTTTCGAATGCCGCTAACTATGGGATAATCGGACTAAAATGATATAATAAAAATAGCGAAATCATTTGGAAACTTAGGGTATAAATGCCTTGAAAAATGGGCAGTTTATCAAGGAGAAGAACATGGGGAACAAAATCAAACGTGTTGATGATTTTGTGGCAGGAGGCCTGGTTCGATTTATTGCTTTTTTAGGGGATTTGGTTTTTGCTTATTCAATCCATTTCTATGCCCAAAGTTTTAAAGCATATGTCGGAATAACTCATCAAGTTTCACAGGTATTAAAGACGCTACCATATTTTGATCTAGTGAATGGTTGGTTTTGGGAATCGGTAATCAGTGTAGCTATGATCTATGCCCTCTATATTCTAATTCGCATGTATACGACTTTTATTTTTGGAGTAAGCTTTTCGCAGTGGCTCTTAGGACTGCGAGGAGGCAAAGGGTTTATTTGGAATAGACTGGGGGGAGTTTTTCGATGTGTTTTAGAAATCGGCTTCACTCCTTTGGTTATTTTTGATCTGCCACCTTTATGGGGAATGCCAACCTTGAAAGAAAGACTATCAGTTACTAAAATTATCAAAGGTTGGGGGATTTACACCTATGCGATCACACCCTTTTTTTTACTCTTTATCATGGGGCTAGCTTTTGTGGCGCCACTTTTTTTTAATTTGGCGATCATTAACGATTTTAAAGTTATTTACAAAGAGGAACCAAGTACAAAAAAAATATCCAAGGAAGACGATTTTGATAGTTTCAAGCATTTTTCTTCCAACCATTTTAAATTTGATGTGTTTTCCTCTTTAAAAGATGAAAGATTTATTTTACTTCCTAATTTTGAAATTGTGGCAAATGGGGATGCTCGAAAAATATCTCCAAGTTTACTCATTTTTGATCGGACTTATAAAACCTTTGGCATTTTGAAAGTTGCCAAGCGGATTTCGCTATTAAAGCTTTTGTCTCTTGGTAAAAAAGGCAACCCGCTTTTTTCCATGAAATATCCAGTGCTATCGAAAGCTTTTAAAAAAACGGATGAGCCTTTTAAAGTAAAAACTTACGATCCTAAATATGGTAAAAATACTTTTTTTTCAGAAAAACTTAAATTTGAAATTAAAAATCTTTTAGAAGACTCACTAAAAATCAATGTCGGTAATATTTATGAACATGCTTTTCATAATGGACCATTTATCAATGGATATGTACAAATCAAAAATACCATATCCCAGATAATTCCGGAGGGTATAACTCCTACGGTGACTTTTGAAAAAATAGGAAACTATGAGTTTTTGCGGTTTAATCAAACGTTTAATTTCACAGACGGTCAAAGACAAAACAAGTATGAAACTTTGATCCCGATGGACACTGAGAATGCAATGGTCTTGGAATTTAATTACAGCGATCAACCAACGTCTCTGTTAAGTTGGGAAAATTTCAAAGAACAATTTTGGTCTAGCATTGTATGGTATATGGATTATGAGGAAATTTTTGAATTTCCTCAACTTATGGAGGATTTTACTCCGGTGGTTATTTTAGATTACTTTGCCACGAGGGATTTGGTGGACAGTAATAAAAAACTTCTAGAAGATTATGTGGTTGATTATTTTAAAAGTATCTCAAAGAATGCCTTGAATTGGGAAGATACGGAACTGGTTAAATTATTAGAAGTGGTGCTTTCTCGCTATGAAAGTGTTATCTCGGTTAAAAATCTGAAGGAGAGCGGCTATTATAGTGAAGAGTTTATACGAAAAATGAGCAGTATCAAGCTGGCTTTGACTGTCGGGAATAAGGAGTATTTTAAATAAAATGGATTATCTAAGCGCGATTATATATGGTGTTATTCAAGGGGTAACGGAGTTTTTACCAGTGAGTTCAAGCGGGCATTTAGCTTTACTGCCCCAGGTTTTAGAGATTACTGACCCCGGGGTAGCCTTTGATTTGTCTATGCATATAGGGACGGCTCTGGCCGTAATGATTTATTTTAAAAGGGATCTGGGGAAATTATTTCTGGATTTTTTTAGTCTTTTTAATCTTAAAAAGAAAAGAAATCCTTATGTTGTTAACCTGCTTTTTGCCACCATAATTAGTTTTATTGCCATATTGTTTATTAAAAAATATGCTTCGGATTTTGGCAGGTCACCTCAGATGATTGCAATTAACTTGATGGTCTTTGGATTTTTAATGTGGGGGGTGGATAGAGTTTGTAACCAAAACTCTGATCAAAAAATAGATCAAATGATGTTATGGAAGGCTTCTTTTTTTATAGGTTTGATGCAAGCCTTGGCAATTTTTCCGGGAGTAAGCCGGTCTGGTATAACGATTACTACCGGTCGTTTTTTTACGCTCACCAGAGAGCAAAGTTCCCGGTTTTCCTTTTTATTGTCATTGCCAGTTATTTGGGGTGGATTTATTTTTAAATTGCCTGAATTGATGGAGGCTCCCGCTTTTGATTTTATAAATTGTTTGATAGGAACCGGGGTTTCCTTTTTTACGGGGATGCTTGCCATTCATTTTTTTATTTCAACTATCAATAAAATTGGCTTCGGGGGATTTACTATTTATCGAATTCTCTTGGCACTTATGATTTTACTCACACTCGGTAATTGATAAATAAGCAGAGTTTTCACCACCATCTTCTGGGTAGCAATAAACGTGAGTATTCCATCTTAGTCCTGCATCATAAAGTCCTGCAAGATTTATATAGTTATCAGTTTTAGAATTGTTGCTTGATAAAAATCTTTTTATTTCATAACTATTATTTTCATGGCCTGGAACTTTGAACTTGTTCAAAGTAATCCCCGTAGCGAGTTTATTAGATGCACAAATGGAGCAGCCTAGGGTTTTTACGGTGGAGATCTCTTTGATAAACCCGGTATATTCGTCAAAGCTAGTGTCTGATAAACCTTTCGCATGAGATGATACGTAGCGATTGAGATAGACGCTAACGTTGGCAAAATCAGGGAGCGCACAACGATTAGTTTGCGGATTAATATACCCGGTACAACAAATGTTTTTATCACTGCCCACTTCCACTTTTTCTCCTGCAGCAATACAACAGCTAACTGAATCTGGTGAAAAAATTTGTTTTAAATTGCTATCAAAATTATTGGTATCCAAAGAGGACAAATATCTAAGTGATGGATTGGCAGCATCGTAGTACTCTTCAGCATTTATAGTGTTGGTGATGATTCCTGGAGGGGCAGTGGTACCGGCCATGGTTTGATCGTCTGGGTTTACTCTACATAAAATATCTGCGTGGGTTTGGGATTTAATCATAACTTGAGGAATTCCGGTTAATTCCAAGGTACCCAGCCAACCAAAAATTTTTTCGGCTTGTGAGTCTCTGGTTGAATACATGCGACAGTTAGCATCATCGGGAAGATCTGTGTGATCACATGTGAAATTACTGCCACACGTGCTTCCTGAGCAAACACTCCAGTTATAGCAATTAAAAGAGGACTTATTAATGGATTGCATTTTGGAATAAGACCAATTGTGACCACCACCATTGTCGGTGTGAAAATTGCGAATAAAGTGACCACTACAGCAAGTTTTTTCGGCTGTTTTGCTGAAAGTAAAAAATTGATTTTTAATATTTTCTTTATTCATGCATGAACCGCTTTGACATTGATTTATAGTAGCAGTTGTCAAAACTGGATATTTAGCCGGCAAGGTTTGCATTTCACTGTAGATAGTGCTCATACGACTGTATCTAGTCATGCTATCAAGGTTAGCGACAATACCCGGAATACCGTTTGGTACAAAATTGGTCCCGGTAGGGTCAGTGCTTCCGGCATCCCCATGCAAAGTTCCGATAGTGAGCTTCTGGTTGGTTTCTCGACAGCAGCGATTATTAGTAAGTTTAAACAAACTATTTTCTAGATTGTACTCTTGCGAGCACACTAGTTCTTCTTGCCAGAACCATACTTCATATTTATTGAGGATAGAGGCATAATCAGAAGCCGTAATCCCTGAGAGTTTGTTGGAAATATACCATGAGGGAGCACAGTCTAAATTGGTGTGACAACTAGATCCTGGAGAGCGCAGACAACGGTTTTCTTCCAGCGTAATGCTTTTAATCGCATCCAAGGTAAAGTCTTTAACAATATTTTCATTGCCGGTCATATTGGTTGCCTCAAAAGTTTTTAAGGCATTAGTCGGTAGTGCTTGACCACCCGAGAGGCTCACTAAATCAGGGTTGTTTAAAGAGGGGATAGTCCCGGTGTAGTGAGAAGTCGTTTTATAATAGTAGTTTCCGCTTGAATTTAAAATACTACAAGAACTAAGATAATTGGGAGCAGCCGTGGAGCTAGCTGGAGTCATACCAATTTCTAAAACCTGATCTCCTGCATATTCAAGATTCGGAACGGATCGATGGGAGTCCACTAACGTTCGTATACTGGGATCTCTGCCAGGCAGGCAAAGTGATACGAGATTATTGCTAGTTAAATTTCCCTCTACATCAAAGGGAATAGTGGTGTCACCAAAATATTTGAGAGGTCGACCAATAATCGGAGCTCCTAGACCAAACTCGTGAACATCATCCATAGGATTGGTACTGTCGCTGTTGACATTTTTTATGGTTTTGCCAAAACGAGCAATTTTATTATTAAATTTTGCTTCTTCCACAGTATTTCTAAAATTTTGGCAATAACTATTGGGAGCACAACTATGTAGCCCAATGGACTTGGTACCATCATAGGCAATTGTTCCGCCACTGGCAGAGTTAAAGATGGTATGATAATTGGTGTGGCATGGGGCCCCTCTACCTCGGTAAACACATCTTTTTTCACCACCCGTAAGGTTTTTAATAATTTGAGTCAGCATGATAGTTTGTGATTGGTCAGGGATCTCTAGCGCATTTTCATCAAACAAAGGCCAGCTCGTAGAAATTCCGGAAATGGTTTCACAAGAATAATTCCAGCCAAGTTGAGTAGCACAATCTTTATCAGTTTCACAAATATGGTATTTTTGGCATTCAGCTCCGGCGTTTTCAAAATCTGAAGCGATAAGTTCACCGGTGTTGATGGTGGTAACCGAGTCTTGAATAGTGACTTGAAACGGAACCTGATTTGCCATAGTCAAATCACCAAAATAGGCATTGACCGCCAGGTATAATTTGTTGCCATCGGCCCTGATTCTTCTTTCATTACCAATGGCAAACCATTTGACGCCATCAAAAGATCCAATGACTGAACCATAGTCAAATCCATACCAATCCCTATTATAGCCGTTGGCGAATAGAAAATGTTGAGTGGCCAGACGTCGTTGACGCTGCTGTTGGCGGTCACTGCTGGCACGATGTGACCATGGGATCATGGTAGCGGGGACATAACAGCTTCTGCCAAAATGAGAGTCATCGGCCCGATGGGTGCTGGTTTTGATACGGCTAGTTTGGGATGGATCAGGAGTATAACCCCCTCCCCAGGTGCTAAAGTTGGAAGGAAATATCTTGGCCAAGTTGGAGTAATAATCGCTGCCACAAAAATAGCAGGATGAAAAAACTCCTGTATCTACAAAAATATCGTACGTTTTATTTTTCTCCACCCTGATTTCCATGGCTGGCTTGGCACTGTCGGTAAGATAGTTTAGGCTTCCGTATATTTCGTTAAAGCCAATATAAATGTTATCTTTATAAATACCATTTACATCAAAAAGATTATTTGGTTTTAGTAAATTATCCTTATAATATTTAAAAATGGAACCCTCTTGTGAGACATCATAAGTGGCTTCTTTTTTAGAAACACCTTGCTTATCAAATAAGCGCACTGGAACCGTTTTAGGATTAAGATAGACTACTTGTTGCAATGGAACAGGCAGATTATTGTTTTCCGGATACACACATTTATAGTTTGAAATACTTTCGATACCGAGA
Organism: Bdellovibrionales bacterium RIFOXYA1_FULL_36_14; assembly: GCA_001769975.1. GTDB lineage: Bacteria > Bdellovibrionota > Bacteriovoracia > Bacteriovoracales > Bacteriovoracaceae > XYC1-FULL-37-79. Next base: position 70,734 of record MEPW01000018.1, read on the forward strand.
TTAGTCGTGATAACTGGAGTTAGTGAACAATTATTTTTACCTCCACAATTACACATTTTATCAATTTCTACCAAGGCGGTTTGTTTCGCTTGTAGGACATTAGATAATGTCGAATTACTGACATAATAAGTGATGATAACAGCTTGGGTGTCAAAAACTTGTTGACCGGTTCCAATAAATTGAATAGCTGCGGGAGAGCTGTTGACTAATTGCCAGTGAATATTTCTAATTTTGGTAATACCATCCACTTCTACCACAATTGATTTGGATAAATCAGCATAACTGGGAATGTAAAAAAGATCTGTACCGGTAGGGTGGTCATCAACTCTGGTTGGATTGGAGTTTTGCCCTTGAATATAATGCTTTTTACATTTTGAGATCAAGGAATTTATTTGCTCACAGCTACCATCAACTTTATACCTTAATATCAAATCCAAATCAGGAGGATTACTTCCTGGTTGAACGTTGGTGAGTGAAACAACTACTGAATCAATGAGCGTGTCATTGCCCTGTCCGATGGTATATTTGCCGTTACTGGGATTATAGATTTCACCTCTTTTAAAAAGCGTGGTGCCAGCGTATATAATTTCTACGATACTGTGAGTGGGCATTAGAGAGTCAAACGGCAAAGTGGTTCTGAAATTCCGATCATCTTTGGTGGTTTCATAGAAGATTGATGTTTGGGCGTTTGGGTGAGTAACTGTGCAAATAGACATTTCACCTTCAAGCGGAGTGGTGCACTCATATAAATATTTTAATTTTTGCAACCAGATCGTGTTTTCCTCTTCTGGATTCACGGTCGGGGTTGGCGTAGGCGTGACCTCAATCTCACTTCCACAAACATGGAAGAAATTAGGATAATCCTTGAAGGTTGCCTGATTTTGTTGAATGTCCAAAATGGCCTGGATATATTCGCTACTGCTGGTATTAATGCCATCTTTAAGTGTATTGTCCTTGATACATTGGTTCATCGCACAACAGTCATATCCTTTATTTTTACATTCGGTGGTGGTTACACAACTAAGGGTGTTATGGTCAGTGGCATCAGCACCAGCGTCAATTTTTAAAGAGAGATGAGTGATTTCCATTTGTGTGATCATTGATCCACCCTCAGCGTGGATGGCAAAATAATTAGAAGTGATTGAGGTAGTTGATATCATCTGCATTTCACTAAGCGAATATGCAATACTTTGCCCAGGGTATTTTACACTCATGGCATTTACCAGACCGGTCTTTTGGCAGAAATATTGGTTGGAGGTTGAGTCTGAAGGTGAAAAGAAAAAATAATTTTCCCGGGTATTGGTGCCTTGATTTAGGAAGTTAGCGGGACGAAGGGCACTTATTAAAATCTTTTTGGAAGCCATCGTGGATTCATAGTGGGTCACCAAACATAAGACGGCTGAAGCGTTGCCGTTATTGATGAAATTATGTACCGCCTTTCCCTGAAGATAGACAGTATCAATCATGGATACACTAATGGGTAAAACCGCATTATAGTTGGTGTCGTGATAGACAAAGCGGATATAATCTGTGTTTTCAAAAACCGGGGAATTGGGCTTAGTCGAATTGGTAGTAGTTTTGTTTTTTTTGTTCGGCCCACCACTGTTAATACAGCTGGCTAATTGAGTTGCGATCAATATTAATATTAAATACCTGGTTATGTGAATCAAACAATTATGTATCAGCAAAACTTCCTCTCCTTCCTGCATATATTATCGGCGAGTAGAGGCTTCCTCCTTAAGCAATGCTATAAGCCTACGGTAAAATTTTACCCTAAATACCAGACCAAAATACTCGTTGATTCAAAACTTATTGAAAAAAGGTATCAAAAATTAAATTGCCTGGTAGAAGTCTGCCCATGATTTTGGCCAAGTGTGATTTAAATGGTTTTTATTACTTCCAAAAGCTCGTGGAGTGCGGCGTGTGAGAAACGCTTTTTTAACCCCAGTCTATCACCCCTGAATATAAAAAGGTCGCTTTTAGAAAAATTTTTTGTACAAAGCCCGATACCAATGGTGCCAACAGGTTTTTCATGGGTTCCACCCAAAGGGCCTGCTATTCCGGTGGTACCGATTGCGATATCTACTTTGAGTTGATTAAAAGCCCCTTGGGCCATTTCTAATGCAGTTTCTTTACTTACGGCACCATAGCGATCTAAAGTTTCTTTTTTGACCTTTAAAATCTCCATTTTTATTTCGTAAGAGTAAGCTACAATGCTACCCATATAGCAAGCAGAGCTGCCACTTACATCTGTCAACATGGAACTAATAAGACCTCCGGTGCACGATTCTGCCAATCCTAGTTTTATTTTTTTCTCTGTTGCCATTTGAATAATAAGTTCAGGGAGGGAGAGGTTTCCTATGTGCCAAATATATGGCCGAAGTGGAGAGTTTAGAAAATCTTCCTTAAGCTCTTCAATATCTTGTTTTGATTTAATTACCAGATCAACTCCGCCGTAGGATCTTGGGTAGGAGCAGATTTCGGCAAACGGACGAATTTTTTTAAAAAGATCTACGCTGACTTCATTGAAAATCAATTCTTCTGCGATATTTTTAGTCCTGATTTGTAGTTGGTGCATAGGATGAATATCTATTAAATTTTTGGGAGTAATAGCCTCTTTAATCATTGATTGAAATTCAAGCGGAACTCCGGGGGCAGCGACGATGACAAAAGAATCTGCTTGAAAAAAAAGTCCTGGTGCCAGTCCGACGGGGTTTGGTAGCGGTTCAAAATCTTCAGGGATTATATGATAGTGATTGTGTTGAGGAATCCATGGTCGATTAATACGTTTATAGTGGGATATTACCATCTCTTGTGCCGCTTTATTAATTTTCAGATCTTTTTGAAAAAAATCAGCTAAGGTTTTTTTGGTGATATCATCATCTGTGGGGCCTAGTCCGCCGCTTATAATAATTAAGTGAGAACGATGGGTAGCTTGAGATAGCGTGCTTAAAATGCATTTTCTTTGATCAGGAATGATAGATATTTGATCCAGTTGAGTACCTAAGTTTTCTAAATATTTCGATAACCATGATCCATTGGTATCTCGAGTGTCACCGGAGAGAATTTCGTTTCCTATAATGATTAATTCGATTTGCATTTTTTACCTCATATGATAGCTACTTAAGTATTATGGCAAAAATAATTAAGTTTGACCTCCATTTTAATAAAAGTTTAAACGACTATTTGGCTAAAGAGTATCCTCGTTTAAAAGCTTTTAGAATATTATCCCGTAATCTGGACGCTCGCGGCGCCCAAAGAGGTAACCCCCCTAGCTATAATTATCAGATTGAAGTGATTGAACAGGGGGAAACATTTCCAACGGATGAAAAAGCATTTCCTCACCTTTCCCCTTTACCGGAAAAACCAATTATCGTTGGGTCTGGTCCAGCTGGGTTGTTTTGCGCTTTAAGATTTTTAGAGTATGGTATTACTTCAGTGCTCATTGAAAGAGGCGACCCGCTCCATGAAAGAATAAAAAGTATTGCGCACTATTGGAAAAGCGGGCAAATGAATCCAGAGAGTAATATTTGTTTTGGTATTGGTGGAGCAGGTCTCTACAGCGATGGGAAATTGACCAGTCGAAGTAAATCTCCCTACGTTGACTATGTTATGAAAAAATTTGTAGAGTTTGGTGCTCCCAGCGAAACCAGGTGGATAAAAAATCCTCATATCGGATCCAATAACGTCAGAAAAATGATGGTTAAATTAGGTCAGTATCTACAAGAGAAAGGCTGTGAAATTCACTATAATCACAAAATGACCAAACTGTTAATCGAAAAGGGTGCAGTCTCGGGTGTGGAAATTAATTATCAAAAAAAATTGTATTCATCGAACATTATTTTGGCCACAGGCCATTCGGCACGAGATGTTTATGCTCATTTATTAGAGGTGGGAATACCAATGCAAAAAAAAGATTTTGCGGTGGGTATCCGGATTGAACACCCGCGGAAATTTATCGATCAAATCCAATATGGAAAATTTGCGGGACATCCTAATTTAAAAACAGCGAGTTATCGACTGAGCTATCATGATGATAAAAGTAATCGGGGAACTTTTAGTTTTTGCATGTGTCCGGGAGGACTTATTTTATCGAGTGGTAACGAACCCGAGGGCATTGTAACTAATGGTATGAGTAATGCAAAATGTATGTCTCCTTGGAGTAATGCAGCCTTGGTGGTGTCCGTTAAGGGGGCAGATTTAGCTGAAGATGTTTTTTCGGGCATAAAATTTCAACAAGATATCGAAAGAACGGCTTTTCGTTATTCGCGGGAATTTGCAACCGGTAAGGAAATTCCCGCGCAAACGCTAAAGGATTTTTTAGATGGGAAAAAAGGTAATCATTTTAATCATAAGTCATCAACTCCCTCTGGAATTTTCTCTTGTGATTTTTCTCAAATTTTGCCAGAGTTTGTTTGTACCGAGCTTAGAAAAGCCATTTTAAAATTTAACCAACAAATGAAGAATTTTATTTCAAGTGAGGCCATGGTGCTGGGACCTGAAACCCGGACCTCCGCTTCTGTGCAAATCTTGCGAGATCGCCAAAGTCTGGAGTCAACCATCAAAGGACTTTATCCAGTAGGTGAGGGAGCTGGTTGGGCCGGTGGAATTGTATCGTCAGCGATTGATGGCATTAATGCGGCCATGAGTATTCTTAAAAAAGAAAAACAACTAGAACTTATTTGATTCTGCCTCGCTCATAAAAAACAAACTTCTCCATGCCATCTTTGTCATAAAGAGTCCACTGACCCTGTTTTAAATTATCTTGATATTCCCCTCTGGCTTTTTTCGTACCGTTGGTGAAATTAAAAACCCATTCACCTGATTTTTCACCACTCTTATAATATCCCACTGCCATGGTTTTTCCATTTGGGTAATAGTGATACCATTTGCCTTCTCTTTGTTTATGTTTATAATTGCCCTCCAGCGCTGGCACATTGCTTTCTTCATAAATAAGAGAAAACATACCATCTTTGGGGTTTTCCATATGAGTTCCACTTAATATTGCGGGACTTGGCAATTTCCATTGAAAACGCTCTATCTCAAGCCTATCTTGCAAGCTTCGAATAATTTTTACAATAGTAAAACGAGCAGTTTCTTGTTCTCCAGTTTTAATTGAGGTAGTAACTTCTTTTTCATCATCGTAAATTCGTTTTAAATTACTTGGAAATAATTCATTGACCAGAATATTTTCGCTGGGGGTATTAAAAAAAGCATACAAAAACATTTTGATTGGATTACTTAAATTATTATAAACTTTTAGTACCTCCGATTGAGAGAGTTTGGTTATAAAATCAGCACTTATCAAATTGGGCAGGATCGCCGAAACATAGACGGGATCTTCCAAAAAGGCGACTTCTAAAATCTCCTTTTGCTTTGCTTCGGAACTCGTTTCCAAGTTACAGATAAATTTTTTAAAACCATCTTCGCCTTTTTTCTTATGCTTGGTGAGAATGTTCATGTTTAATTAATCCTAAGCAGTAGTGTTCAGTATTTTAAATTGTGAAATCCTGTCGGATGCTGAAAAGAAATCTTGAATTAAGGTACTGACCATAATTTGAGGCGCTCTCAACCTTAAGCGCTGTAAATACTTGGCGTTTATTGTACGTAATAAAAATACTCATAATTATAATAATGCGTCCGATCCGTTTTTATAAAACATAAATAATTAGTGACCGTGGAACGTATGCTGTTTTGAGTTGTAGATTCTTTAAAAAAAATGTGAATAAAATTGTCCTGGCTTCTATTTTATTTCTTTTAGTATCCTCTTGTGCTGGTAAGAACGAGTTTCAAACTTTTACTATAAAAAATCCCGAGAAGTTAATAGCGAAATATAAAGTTTCAAACGACAACTCCTCTTTGAATGCAACTTTTAATTCAAATCTGATTTCAAAACCGATTACGAATACGAACACAAATCCAACAAATGTCGGTGGAGTAGAGCTTAGCGCACCTTTAATAGATAGAGTATTCAACCGCATGAAGGATATTTATAAAAAAGTTGGAGAGGAGCAAGCCAACGAAATTTTAAATAGTGGATATGATCTTGGCGTTTTAAATAACCCATCCTTTTTTTGGCAGCTACCTTTTGGCGAAATTAAAATATCAGTAAGAAGACAGGTTGATCCTGATGTATTTCATGAAACGCGCTATATCGTTACCGATGAACTTATCATATCAATTGATGCTCAGAAACTTTTAACTAACCTTAAGAATGAAGATATCATTGAGATACCTGATCATTTCTTTGGGCTTTATGCAGGTATTGAATTTAGAAGGGTGTATCGTTTTTCTCATTTCGCAGAGAATTTTGTCGAAGGATTAACGAATAACTACGAATATTTATTTTTTCCATTTTTATATTTTCAAACTCAAAAATTTAATGAACTGGATGAATATCAGTTCTTGGAAAGGACCGATCAATTAACCGCAGAAGTGGGGGGGGCGCTCAATTATCAAGTACCAATTGCCTCCGGTATTAGTTTAAGTGCCCAAGCTGCGTTTATGTATGGCTATGAAAATTTGACCAAAGTCAGTTTACAAATGGTTGGTAAAGACGATGAAAAAGTTGATGGAATTCAAGCGAAGGTTAACGTTTCCTATGAAAGAGAGAAAAAAGCCAGCACCGCGCTATCTACCCAACTGCAGGTAGAATTTTTAAAACTATTAAAACTGACCCTTTTGCAATATGAATATGATCACTCGGACACGTCATCACAAAAAATTGATTTAAGTTTTAGAAATGAAGATCTGCAAGGCGAGCATAACCAACCAGTGCTTCGTGAACTGGATAAGGTTTTTTTAGGAGCTAGTTTTAATGACACTTTCTTTGGGCCATACAAAGTTAAAGAGGAGACAAGGATAAAACAAAACCTCGGTTCCAAATATACAGTACTTTTTTGGAAAGGCACTAATGAGAAAGAGACCGAACGGGTTCAAACTTACCAAGATGGTCATTTGAAAACTTTTTACAAACACACCTTTTCAAAAACCCTTTGTAGCCAGACTTTTTGGCAAATGATCTTGCCTAAACTGTTTTTGCAAATTTTCAATGTGGGAGCTATCAATCAATATAAAGAGCTGGATCGCCGAATATATCATTTGGAATATCAAAGTGAGGTAGATCTTTTGAATAATAATGGATCGTTGGAATATCGAGATGAAGAAAAACTATTCGCTTCTTTTTCTTTACAATATTTTGTGAAAACTTTTAAATCAGCTACACACCGGAAAATAAAAATGACAAGTCTTTTGCGTTCGTATGCATATGTGGATTCTAGAATAAACAGTTGGATTGAGGATAGTGAATTAGTACCTCCCATGGATTTAAATTTGAAAACCTCCATCACTCAAACCGGGTTAGAAAATTTTAATGCTAAAACGGTTGATCAAGTGTTCAGTGATATTCTTTGGATATGCAATAATGAATCGAAGTTAAAAAGTAAGACTGTCTTTTCATCCTCACAAATTAAAGATGAATTGCAGATTTGTAGAAAACACCTTGAAAATGCCTACCTGAGTTATCATGAAAAAGTCCTAGAAACTAATGATCAAAGTTTGCCGATTGTTGATTTTAAACAGTTACTTGAACAGTTTGCTAAATACTTTTCAAGTAAAAGTGATATTGAGAAAGTTTTTGGGAAAGAAAATGTTTTTATTTACGGCAAATTTTCTTCCATGACCAAAGCAGGAAAAAGTTTTGTGCATAATTTTAAACACGGAGAACTTAAATCTCTCGGAGTTATTAAGGATAGTAACATCAATAGATCAAAGAGTGAGATAAGTGAGTCTTCTGTTTTGGACGCACAGCAAGACGAGTAGCATCAAGTTTTAATTCAAATCCTGTTAACAGTTGCGCATTATCCTGTAGCTTAGCGAAGAAAAGTTTGCTATTAGTTTAGGTTCAAAATTTGAATTTAATGCTTTGTTTTGGGAGGAAATCTGTGAAAAAGAAAGATTTTATAAGTTTACTTGATTACACATCTGAAGAACTACATTCTTTAATTGATCTGGCTGATCAAATTAAGGCTAACCCCAAAGAATACTCTAATTCTCTTTCGGGTAAAATTTTAGGGATGATTTTTCAAAAAAATTCAACTCGTACTAGAATATCTTTTCAAGCAGGAATATATCAATTAGGTGGAACAGGTTTTTTCTTTGGTGCTAATGACCTTCAACTTTCTAGAGGCGAAACGATTTATGATACGGCTAATGTACTTTCCAGATACATGGATGGAATTATGATTAGAACTTTTGCCTACAGCGATGTACAAGAACTGGCAAAACATGCCACGATCCCTGTTATTAATGGTCTAACAGATTATAATCACCCTTGCCAAGTCATGGCAGACATCATGACAATTAGAGAGAAACTGGGAAAAAACACTAAGGGCATGAAACTTACTTATGTAGGAGATTCTAATAATATGACCCTTTCTTTGATCTATATGTGTGCTAATTTTAAAATGAATATGACGGTCGTTTCTCCCATGAAGTATCAGTTAAAAGAAAGAGAAGATGTCAAAAAAATTGCGCTTAAAATTTATCCTGATATGAAACTTGATTTTGTGGAAGATGCTGCTTCTGGTGTTAAGGGATCAAACGTTATTTACACTGATACCTGGACGAGCATGGGCCAAGAAAAAGAAAGAGAACAAAGATTAAAAGATCTAAACGGTTATATGGTTGATTCAAAAATGATGAAACTGGCCGATAAAAATGCAATTTTTATGCATTGTCTTCCTGCTCATCGAGGTGAGGAAGTGGCTACCGAAGTGATTGATGGACATCAATCCGTAGTGTTTGATGAAGCTGAAAATAGAATGCATGCACAAAAAGCAATTATGTATCATTTAATGCGAGATTAGAATTAATATCAAAGGTAGAAAAATTGGGAGGATTTTATGGTGAGAAGACGTGTACTGATTATGGGAGCTGCCGGAAGAGATTTTCATAATTTCAACTGTGTTTATCGGGATAATCAAAATTTTGAGGTAGTTTGTTTTACGGCTACTCAAATACCAGATATTGATGGTCGAAAATATCCAGCGGTATTGGCCGGAAAATTATATCCAGAAGGTATCCCTATTTTTGATGAGTCCGAGCTTACTGCGCTTATCAAAAAATATGACGTACAAGAGGTAGTTTTTTCTTACAGCGATGTACCTCATGAATATGTTATGAACAAGTGCTCTTTAGTAAACGCTTGTGGAGCGGATTTCACTATGCTCGGTTCAAAATCCACCCAAATCAAATCAACCAAGCCGGTAATATCAATTTGTGCTACGAGAACTGGTTGTGGCAAATCACAAACCACCAGGGCCGTAGAGAAATTTTTAAAAGGTATGGGCAAAAAAGTAGCGGCCATTAGACATCCAATGCCCTACGGCGATCTGGCCAAACAAGCTGTTCAGCGATTTGCCACTATGGAAGATATGGATAAACATGAGTGTACTATCGAAGAAAGAGAAGAATACGAACCACATATAGCTGCAGGATTTGTTATCTTTGCCGGCGTTGACTACGAAAAAATCCTAAGAGAAGCCGAAAAAGAAGCGGATATTATTTTATGGGATGGTGGAAACAATGATATGCCATTTTATAAATCAGATCTGGAAATCACTGTAGTGGATCCACACCGTGCTGGACATGAACTTACCTTTTATCCAGGCGAAACCAATTTGATATCTTCCGAAGTGCTGATTGTAAATAAAGTGGATACCGCTAAAAAAGCTGATATCGAACTAGTTTTGAAAAATATTAAAAATCGAAATCCCAAAGCCATAGTTATTCAAGCTGATTCACCGATTTTTGTGGAAAACGGACAAAACATTAAAGGTAAAAGGGTATTGGTAGTAGAAGATGGTCCAACTCTAACTCATGGACATATGAAATACGGAGCAGGTACCGTGGCAGCCAATCAATATGGGGCCAAAGAGTTGATTGACCCCAGGCCATTTGTGGATGGAAAAATTGCCGAGACATTTAAAAAGTATCCTAATGTTGGAATATTACTGCCAGCTATGGGGTATGGCGAAGAGCAAATGAGGGATTTGGAAAAGGCCATTAATAAAACTGATTGCGACTTGGTTATTATCGGTACGCCAATTGATCTTGGAAAAATTATTAATATTAAAAAGCCTTCGGTGAGAGTGACTTACGAACTAGGTGATAAGGCCACTCAACAATTAGGTGAAATTCTCAAGAAAAAGTTTAAATAACATTAATTTAACAAATCAATGCAAAAACAAAAAGGGATTAGCAATGATCCCTTTTTTGTTTCTGGTGAGCACTATTGTTAGTAATTGATGAAAAAAACACAATTAATTCTTTGCCTATTTTAGGTGTCTTGATTAATCTAGTCCTATTAGTATTCCCAGCTACATTTTGGTATTAATGAAAGAAATAGGTAAATATATTTATCCAATCATGGCAACGGTCATAGGATTTATTCTGGGTTTTCTTGCCATATACTTAGACACATTTGAAATTACAAAAATGCTTCATAGTGAAGAATTGTTTTTAATAATACAATCAAGAAATATTTATCTAATTAATTTATGCCTTTTTCCTGTCTTGGGTTTTTTCTTGGGGTGGATTTACCGTGAGAAAAAGTACCTTTTTAAGATGTATATGCAAAAACAAGCGGAATTACGAAGGATGTCAGGGCTCACTTCCATTATTAAATTGTCAGAAAGTATAGGCAATGAATTTAATAACCCACTTACTATTATCTTAGGACAAGTTTATCTTTATCGAGAACTTAATCGACCAACCAATTTGGACGATATTTGTTATAAAAGATTATTGATTATTGAAAACGAAGCTAAGAAACTCAGCAATATTACCGAAAAATTCATTGCCTTATCAAAGGCTTCTAATTTATTTAATTATGTCAAAATTGAGTTGAACCTTCTCGCAGATAAAATCTCTAATTTAAAGCGAGAGGAATTAAGAAAAGCTAATATTGATTATACCACTAGAATTGAAAATGGTGATGCGTTGATAGAAGTTGATATTAATGGGGTCTTGGAAGTGTGCTCACATCTTTTTGATAATGCTATTTATTTTACTAAAGAGACCAAGCATCCGAGAATTACTTTAAATATCTCGGCCAATAAATCGCACCTGGATATTGTCATGGATGATAACGGCGTTGGGGTTGATAGCAGTTTGCGCAAGGAAATATTTAATCCGCTTTTTACTACTAAAAAAAATCACCCAGGTATGGGGCTTGGTTTGTTTATTGCCCAAAAAATGGCAGAGGCTATGAATGGTTCTTTGCAATGTCTTCCTAAAGAGGATGGGGCCAGCTTTAAATTTAGTCTCTCTTAACTTAAATCAGGCAGAATTTCGGTGCCAATTTTGCCTTCCAGCGCGCGAGGAAGATCAAATAAATTAGCAATAATTGCTCTTTGCCCTCCTCCTTTTAAGAAACTTACGCAAGCTTCAATTTTGGGTTCCATCGAACCTTTGGCAAATTGTCCTTGGGCCACATAATCTTGCATTTCACTAACGCGTGCGGTTTTGATGGGACGCTGATTAGGTGTATTAAAATTGAGGTAAGCAAAGTTAGCTTCAGTTAAGATGATGAGTGTGTGAATACCAACGGTATTGGCAAGTAGTGCTGAGGATTTATCTTTGTCTATAACAGCTTCTACACCTCTTAATTCGTGGTTTTTATTGCGCATGACGGGTACACCGCCACCTCCGCAACCGATGGCAATAAAATCATGTTCCAATAGCAATTGAAATTTTGATTTTTCGATAATTTCAATTGGTTCAGGAGAGGCCACCAATCTGCGATAACCTCTGCCAGCGTCTTCGGCCATAACCCAGCCTCGTTGATTTTTTAGATCTTCAGCTTCTTCCTTCGAGTAAAAAACTCCAATCGGTTTTGATGGCGACAAAAAAGCAGGGTCATTAACATCAACAACCACTTGAGTGATTACCGTGGAGGCTTTTTTTCTAATCTTTCGTTCATAACAGATATTATCAAATACGTTTTGTAAAATATAACCGATGCGGCCTTGGCTATCGGCTACACATACATCAAGAGTAATTTGCCGAGGGAATTCATTTTTTGTAAGCTCTTGCTGGAGCGCGATTCTACCCACTTGAGGCCCGTTACCGTGCGTGATAATTATTTTGTTATAACCTTTTTCTAATAGATCAACGACGTTCGCCATACTTCTTCGGGCGACAATAAATTCTTCTTTTTGGTGGACGTGCTTTTTGCTGTTAACGTTGAGGGCATTTCCACCGAAAGCAATAAGAATACTGGGTCTTTGACTTGTCATAGATCTACCTTTAAAAAAAAGTTAATTATTTCAGACTGCAAAATTTACGGCATAGGGTAATTTTAGTCAATCAATATTCAATTTAATTTGTATGCATGTATTTTGAGATAATTTGGTATAAATAAAAACTGTCTTTAATACCGGCAGTTTCTCTGATTGAATGCATGGCAAAAGTTGGAACACCTACATCAATAGTTTTTACTCCGAGGAGACTGGAGGTTATTGGACCGATCGTACTTCCACAAGGCATGTCGTTTCGGGAAGAAAATTTTTGCACAGGAATATCAACAGTTTGTGCCAAATGAGTAAAAATGCCGGAAGTTTCCAGATTCGTGGCGTATCTTTGGTTATTATTTATTTTTATGGCAGGGCCTTGATTGATAATTGGCGCATGGGCCTCATCCATTTTTTCAGGAAAATTCGGATGAAGTGCGTGGGCATTATCACAAGAAATGAGCATGGAGGAAGCGATCATCCTTTGATATTCTTCTTGGTCTTTACAAATTCTCAGGAGGATGTCTTTTAAAAAACTACCATCGGCTCCGGTTGTCGAGGTTGAACCGCATTCCTCGTGGTCGTTTAAGACTATCAAGGAATTGGTGGTGGAGGAAGTAATTGCCATCAGGTTAATAAAACAGCTGAGTAAATTATCTAGCCTGGCCCCTACGATAAATTCTTCATTAATGCCGATTATTTTAGCCGGGGATTCATCAAAGAGAGAAAGATCGTAATCCAGAATTTTTTTAAATTTTAGATTTGGGTACTGCTTGACAAGCTGGGCCTCAAGCAAATCTAAAAAACTCACGTTGGGTGTTAATGTGATTCCTAACAGAGGAAGTAGTTCTTTTTGTTTTTGGACGGATTTTTTATCATTAGCTTCCCGATCGAGATGGATGGCCAAGCTAGCGATGATTCCGAGTGGTCGTTTAAAATCAATTAAAACTTTTTGAAAAGTCAGATCTTCCATTTCCACAAAAACTGCACCGGCTAAAGAGAGATCTCGGTCAAACCAAGTATTGAGTAGCGGACCACCATATACTTCCACGGCTACTTGAAAATAATTATTTCCTTTTTTGCAAGCATTGGGTTTAATTTTAAGACCGGGGCTATCCGTATGGGCGCCGGCCATTTTGAATCCATCTGTCAATGGGGAAGGGGTCGTAAATGCAATGAGTGAGCTGTCATTTCTGGAAACCAGATATTTGCCTTGTCCAATTTTCCAAGAATCTTTTTCAAAAAGTTCGGTATATCCTTTTTTTAAAAGAATTTGTTTAGCTTCATAAGTGGCGTGATAGGCAGTCGGGGACTGGTTTATATAGTTAAGCAAAGCCTCATTGAAAGAATGATTTGTAAGTTTCATACAGTCTCCATCCATTATGTAAGAAAATACGCTTAATATACACCAACATAAAACAATAATAAACGAGTTAAAGATGAAAGTTAACAAAAAAAGAATAGATATCGATCCCGGTGAAACCAGCGAATGGATGGAATCCTTGGAGAGTGTTTTTAAGACTCATGGGCCAGATAGGGCGGTTTTTTTACTGAGAAAAATGCGCGAGTTATTACAAGCATCAGGCGCTCAATCCAGAGAACTAGAAAGAATTAACACCAGTTATATAAATACCATTACTAAAGAAGATGAACCAGAGTATCCGGGTGATATAGAATTGGAGAGAAAAATTTCTAGAATTATAAGATGGAATGCTGCTGCCATGGTGGTGGCAGCCAATAAAACCACTAACGTCGGAGGACATATCTCCTCATATCAATCTGCTGCCTGGCTTTATGATGTGGGCTTTAACCATTTTTTTCAAGGCCCTAAAGGCGATTTCCCGGGAGATTTTGTTTTTTTTCAAGGACATATTTCTCCTGGCATTTACGCCAGATCATTTTTAGAAGGAAGGATCGATGAAAATTTACTGAAAAATTTTCGACAAGAACTCAAAGAAGGTGGAGGGCTTTCCTCGTATCCGCATCCCAGACTTATGAGTGAATATTGGCAATTTCCAACCGTATCAATGGGGTTGGCACCCATGTTATCTATTTATCACGCCAGATTTGCCAAATACCTACAAAGTAGAAAATTGCAAACTACTAGTCAGCAAAAAGTCTGGGCCTTTCTAGGCGATGGTGAAATGGATGAACCCGAAAGTCTGGGAGCTTTGACTGTAGCGACCAGGGAAAATCTGGATAATCTTATTTTTGTAATTAATTGTAATTTGCAAAGATTGGATGGGCCAGTTAGAGGTAACGGAAAAATTATTCAAGAATTGGAAGGAGTTTATCGAGGAGCTGGATGGAATGTTTTAAAAGTGATCTGGGGTAGTCCGTGGGATGAGTTGTTTTTAAATGATCAAACAGGAAATCTCATTAAACTAATGAATGAAACGATTGATGGCGAATATCAAAAGTATGTGGTGAGTTCGGGGGATTATATAAGAAAAAATTATTTTGGCAGATATCCAGAGCTTTTAAAATTAGTAGAACATTTATCTGATCGAGACATTGAATGGTTATCGAGAGGTGGGCATGATCCCCGTAAAATATATGCGGCTTACAAGTGGGCGGCAGAAAATACAAATGGTAGACCTACTGTCATTTTGGCCCATACGATTAAAGGTTATGGACTGAGCGAAGGAGAAGGCAGAAACAGTACACATCAAAAAAAGAAATTATCAGATAAAGAATTAATAGACTTAAAAAACCGGCTGGAGATTCCTATTACGGATCAAGCTGCGATTGATTGCCAGTTTTATCATCCAGGCAATTCATCTAAGGAAGTCAAATACCTTTTGGAAAAACGAGCTGCACTTAATGGATTTTTACCAAGAAGATCACCCCCAGTGATTTCGCTTACCCTGCCACCTGATTCAATTTACGAAGATTTCAAAAACGGTTCAGGAGAGCGGGAAGTATCCACCACTATTGGTTATGTTTCACTTCTAGTTAAATTATTAAAAGATCAAAATATTGGAAAGCTGATTGTGCCCATTATTCCCGATGAGGCCCGGACCTTTGGGATGGAAGCGCTTTTTAAGCAGTTTGGAATCTATTCAAACAAAGGGCAGCTGTACGAGCCAGTGGATAAGAACGCTCTATTATACTATCATGAGGCCACTGATGGACAGCTATTACAAGAGGGGATAAATGAAGGTGGCGCCATGGCATCGTTTATCGCTGCGGGAAGTAGTTATGCCAATTTCAATATCTCTATGATTCCGTTTTATACTTATTATGCCATGTTTGGATTCCAGCGCATTGGAGATCTCGCTTGGGCCGCTTACGATATGAAAACCAAGGGCTTTATGATTGGAGCTACTGCTGGTCGAACTACACTTAATGGAGAAGGACTGCAGCATCAAGATGGTCAATCGCATATTTATGCTGCCACCATTCCAAATTTAAAAACCTATGACCCTGCCTATATGTTTGAAGTTGCCATTATTATCAAGCACGGTCTCAAAAGAATGTACGAAAAAAACCTGGATGAATTTTATTATCTGACGGTATATAATGAAAATTATATACAGGCCAAAATGCCGGAGTGGGTGGAGGAAGAAGATATCGTCAAAGGACTTTATTTATTTGAAAAACCAACTATTGAAAGTCATTCAAAGATCAATCTTCTCTCAAGCGGTTCTATAATGAATGAGGCACTCAAGGCTAAAAAAATTTTGGAAAAACAACATCAGATTCAAGTTACGCTTTATAGTGCTCCTTCTTTTAAAAACTTGCGCGATGAAGCTTTGGAAATTGAAAAACACAATATTGATCATCCAACCGAAAAAAAGCGCACCCATATAGATAAAATTCTAGGGGAGACCCAAGGGCCATTTGTAGCTGTGACTGATTATATGTCACTCTATCCAGATATGATTGCTAAATTTTTGCCTAATCGGGTAATAACCCTTGGAACTGATGGTGGGGGACTGAGCGATACCAGGGAACGACTTCGATCTTATTTTGGGATTGATGCCAAAGCTATTGTGAAAGCGGCTCTAGTAAGTTTCTAATTCATTAATTTGGTCAAACCAATGCTCCACACTCTCATCGTTAATGAGATTGTCAAATTCTTCGTCATTGGTATTTGAAGCTATACTTCGAGAGTTTTCTTCCAGGAGATTTTTTCTTGCTTCTTTGGATTTTTTGATGGCCATGAGGGTATTTTCCACCATATACATTTGCAATGCTTCCTTGTTGTCGAACTCTGTAGCTGCTACATCCAGACCTAGTAAAAGTGACAACATAACACTGAGAAATAAAATCGTGGATATATATTTTTTCATCCGCAAACCCCTTTAGATGCCTTATCGAAGAAAGGATAAAAAAATTAAGGTTTATTTTGCTAAAGACACAGGAGAATAGTCAGCTATTTGCGTTTCCAGCTTAAGTGGACGGAGATCCTTTTTTCTTCTTTTTCTTCATTTCTTTCTGCATATGAAAATGTTAACAAGATGGGCTTGCCAGCAACTATGACCTCCCTTCTCACTCCAGCTGAAAGAGTGTTACTTGGTTTATCTTCATCTAAACTAGTTAATCTTTCTAAGAAAAATTCACTCATAGATGATGGGCGATAGGCTGCTGATCCTTTTAAACTTTCAGGATTAGCATCATTTAACGTGACTACGGCACCTACTATAACTTTTCCTAAGGTTCCCACTGGAATACTTTGTTTACCACCGATTTCTGTTGTAGCATTTAAAATATCCCCAATACTTTTTGAACTAGCAGGATCGAAATCATTTTTTATTTTCAAATTTAGTGTTCTTTTTAGATTTGGATCTTCCCATATTAAATTAATACCGGGCGAAACATTGCTTTTTCCATCGAAGTTCCAAGAGGATAGTTTTTCTGTGTCTTTAGTGTACTTTTTATCTTCTCCGACGCTTAATCCTCCTTCTATTGTACCACTTACTCCGAGTTGGACATTAAGCCGAGGAGTCAGCTTATATTCTTTAGATAGCATTTTTGCATCCAATAAATTTTGCACTTTTGTGGTGGTTTTAGCCGTATGGTCAAGCGATAAGTTTGGGTCAATAAAAATTAAGGGGTCGTTTGGTTCTGTCACTTTGGGAGTAGCCCCCAAAACCTTTGCTTTTAGGCCTACTGCCAAAGTTGCGTCGGAGCCTTCTAATTTCAATTTTTTTTCAAGTTTTTTTGGGGTTGTGATTCCTATTATTTCTGTATTATCACTAGTTGTTCCTTTAAATAAATCACCCAATTTAATATCACCCACGTTCATTTCTACTTTGGATAAATGATATTCGGGAGTACCAAAAGTTCTGTCCGGACGAGTTTTAAGTTGCTCAAGTTTTTCTTGAATTTCAGGAGGAAGTGCTAAAGCTGGTTTGCCGTTTGTACTTAGAATTTTCAAGCTTTTAGTTTTGCCACTGGTTGGTGCTTTTTCAACTTTATCGTAATAAAACTGAGTAATGTCGAGAGAGTCGTGCGGATTTATACTTAACAACGTAGCATGCTCTCCAAAAAGACTTTGTTGCGAAATTACATAGGATGAAATTCCCAGAACTTCCAACATGGCCAATTGGGCCTTGGCAATGTCCAGGTAACCACCATGCAAGTTACTTTTTTTAGTAGATGAAATCAAGTCTGTAACCGACACTTCACTTTTTAGATCGAAGGGAGCATCTTTATCAAGCTTTGATATCAGATCCTGTCCGATTCGGGCCACGAGATGGTTATAGTCATTAAAGCTAAAGTTCTTGGATGCTTTTAATTCCAGTAATATATTTTTCCACGAGGATGGATCTTCATATATTTTTTTTATCACCAGATTTTCTTGTAAGATTTTAGCAGAGGCGAGTAAATTATAATTTTGGGCCAGATAGTTTTTAAGCGTTTCTGCTGCGACATGCGAGGGCATATGTAAAATTGGTTTTTGATAATCAAGTAGGAGCTTTTCAAATGAACTGATCGCATTGTATTTTTTATTGGTATTGATTTTATTCATAAGCATCTGGTAATTATCCAGATTAAGGTAATGATCAAGATTTTGATTTTTGCCATCTCTTTCAATCATGAGAAGAATTTTATAATCTTTTTTAGCAGGAAGTGGACATTCGGTCAGATCAAATGGTTCATCTAATTTTAATTCTAGTTCATTGAACGCTGAATAAAAGTCAGCTTGATCTTGAGTTAAAAGATATGAATCAGTTTTTGAGTTAAACCATGTAATGTCGCTAACATTTTCTGCCAGTCTTTGCAGTTTTTCAATATTTGTTTCCCCCCACATTGTAGACACAAGTGTTGAGTATAAAAATATTCCAATTCCTAAAAATTTTATGATCATAGATTAAAAACGCTCCTACGAGCTGATCGGCAGAATTAGAAAAATTTCAAAAAGAATAAAAATAAAATAGTAGGGAAGCGTTTTGGTCGGGGATTACGGGTTTTCTTTAGTTTTCATACATTGATACTAAAAGAGACACCGTGGTATCGCCATCAGTGCTTTCTATGGTATCAACATATTCTAATAATAATTCCCTTAAATCTTGTCTGAATTTCTTGATCTGTTTTGCAGGGATACAAGTTGTTGATTGGAAGTATAAGTCTTTGTCCGAAATGAAATTTTTTTCAGCTCTAATTTTTAGGGCATCCAGTTTTTTAATATAGTATTTTCTAAAAAATTGATCACTGCCCATTTCATTTAAGGCAATGTGATTGCTGATAGGATAGTAATGAGTGTTGGACTTTCGGACTAATCCTTTTTCTTCAAGATGATTTAATATCAAGATACATTGCTTGGGATCTAATTTTGAGCGTTCTTGAATATGATTTAAAGATGCTCCTTCTTGTTCGCTACCCAGTGAGGCATAAACCACTGGCCAATCTTCTAATTCGTATAGTGAGGTATCGATTTGGGTTTTTTTGCCTCGAATTTGTTTGGTAAGACTTAATAATTTGGAATTGAATTTTATGGTTTTTTCTTTATTTTTTATGCTAGACATCTCCCATAAAACTGTAAAATATTTTTTGGAGAGACCTGTTAAATCAAAAGCCTGACATATTCCGTCTAAAGAATGCCATGTGATATTTTTTTGTCCGAGAATTAGCTGCCTTACATAGGAACGGGAGGGAAAACCTCCGCGTCTGGCCAATTCAGAATAATTAAAAATTTTATTTTCTTTTTGCAAATAGGAAAATGCTTTTCTTAGAAAATCATCGTAAGACTTGCATTCCAGCAAAAGTTTTTGAAGGTCTTCTTTTCTTTTCTTTTTTTTATCAAGCATAGCGCATTCAAATTGCTAATTATTGCCAGTTACTGTGGGATGTGGGTTTGGTCCCAGAGGTTTATCTGATAATAACGTAAATCTATAATCTTCACGGATAAAAGTCAGATATTGTTCTTTTGACTTTAATGAATTAACGTAATTTATTATAACCACGGCCATTCCATAGTAAAGCGTTTCTTCACTTGTGTCATCGTTAGCGATGTATTCATCCAGGTGCGCTGTAAAATGATCAGAACTTTGCGATCTATCAATTTTTTCTAAATCAGCTAAGGCATTATTAATCTTATCAGGGGGAATAGTCTTGTTAATCGAGATCAGCAAAACGTCTTCAAGAGCGAAAGTAAGACTTGAAAACAAGATACAAGTTAAAAAACTTAAAACTAACTTTTTCATAAACCTTCCTTTTTATAATTGAAGTTCGATAAAGTCGATTTGTTCTAACATAATCAAGGGCCATTAACAATTTGCTAAAAACGATCATGTGCTCGTTTGAGTACATGATCGTTAGGTGTTGGGTAATTATTAAAATATGTTTAAATTAATTCTGTGCACAAAGTGACTCTTCAACACATGCAGCCTCAAACCTTGGACAAGATAATTTATCACTGATTTTGTAAAAGCCACTGATAGTGACCATTTGCTGTCCAGTTTTACAAAACATAGGTGCTGGCATTGGACAAAGTTCCTGGGAAACACAGGCACTGGTTATTATCGGGCATGACAATTGTTCAGCTATTTGGGTAAATCTGCTGATAATTACCATCGGGGTTCCTTCTTCACAGAACATAGGGGCAAGCATTGGACAAAGTTCCTGGGCAACACAAGCACCTGCGTACATAGGGCAAGATAAAGTGTCGTTAATTGGTTCAAATCCTGTTTTAATCACCATCGGTTCTCCTTTTTCACAATACATTGGAGATGCCCAAGTAGATTGAATAGTTAAAACTACAAGCATTGAGAATAAAATTTTCATAGATCCTCCCCGGATTAAAGTTTAAAATCGCTAGATATATATAACAATAATGGAGATTTGAGACAAGCAACCGATAGCTTATTATGTGCTCGTTTGAGCACAAAACCTTATGATGTTAAGCCTAGTTAGAGAGTAATTTTTCTATTAGGATTTTTAACTTCTGGGAGTCCGGTTCGTTCTTCCAATCACCGTCTTTTTTTATCCACGATCCTACGATGAGTGCATCGGCGTGGGATTTAAATTTATCGATGTTTTGTTCGGTAATCCCCGAGCCAACTGCTACCGGAAGCTTAGAAGCTTTTTTGGTATTGATGAGATCATTTAAATCAGCTTCTTGGCCAGTGGCAGTTCCCGTGACGATAAGTGCATCAGCACCAAAAAATTCAGCGGCGTGCGCAGTCTCGGCGATAGAAACGTCGGCTGTAATGGCATGAGAGCTGTGTTTCTTTTTGATGTCGGCCCAAATGGCAATATGAGTTGCTTCCATTTGCTTTCTAAAGCGCAGTAGCTCCCCAGCACATGATTCAATAATCCCTTCATCGGCCACATGAGCAAAAACAAAACCCTCGGCACGAATAAAATCAAGCCCTCCGGCCAGTGCCGCACTTAGTGCCGCTTGGTTGGCACCTGCGAGTATTTGGATTCCTACTGGAAGTTTAGTTTCTTTTTTGATCTCCCTACCTATCACGGCCATGGCGGTTGATATTTCATGGCCTACGATGTTTTTAAGATAAGGGGTATCATGCATATTTTCTATGATGATGCCATCCACGCCTGCGCACTTATAAAGAAGAGCTTCCTTCATTGCCTGATCAAAAATTTTCTCAAAACTTCCCTGGTAATGAGGTGTTCCGGGTAATGCTTGTACATGAATCATGGTAAATAGCGAGCATCTTTTTTTTAAGGAAAATTTATTCTTCATATACCTTGATTCCCTTCAGGGCCTTTATAATTTTTTCTTTAAAAGTGGTGACCAGTTCTGGAGAGTTCACTGCTACAGTTTCAATATGAGAAATAATTTTTGTCATGGATTGCCTTAAATCGGTGAGCATATTGTTTTTTAGAAGTGGTGCAAAGACCGTGTTGGGCACAATCATCGTTGTATATTTAAAGATAGTAAAATTTTGATAACGATTAAAGGAAGCCACTCCTTTGGTATCGGCGATGGAATCCGAGTTAACCAGGTACCAATTAATGGAATAGGCATCATCAGATTGCTTACTGACCACATTCCCGGTGGTGTATTTTGTGGAAGTCAAAGGCCAGGGAAGATCTCTTTCATAGCTGACATGAACATCGGTAGGGCTTACATGTTTGATAGGATCAGATTTGATCACTGCCGGAACGTAGTTTTTTTGATAGTCATAGGCAGCGTAAACCGACAACGCCAGAAGCGGATCAGTATTAATTTTTCCGTAGAGCGTGACTTGTGGCCAGATGGATTCCTTGATTTCTTTGGTTTTAATTATTAACTCACCCTTTAGTAAAAGATGTCGCTCGGCTGGCGATAATTCCAAAAAGGAAGCAGGGATAGCCGAAACGTTGGTGGTTAATAGCAAGGAGATGAAGGGTACGCACCATGCAGGTGCGTACCCTTGCTTATTGGCAAATTGGATGTATTTCTTGAGATTGGTTAAAAACTTTCTTTTCATGATCATATACAAAAGAGCTGTTCCAGTTAAAGCAATGTATTGGTGTCACGTTTTCTAGCAAATTGTTTCTAGTTGAGACCAGTGGTATATCTTTTTCCTTATAGAGGCAAATTTTAAATTCAAGGGATATATTTTTTGCATATTCAAAGTCTGTAGCATCTTCAGCTGGCTCCGCAAAAGCAGTTCCAGGCATATCACGCACGTAGATCTCAGGGTGGGTTGGGCCTAAATCTCTATAATAATCTTCCGTCTTGTCATTAAATGATCCGCGAATTTTATTCCACTTATAGCCATAATGTCTGGGTAAATTTTCTTCAGAGTGAGAGTTATAAACCGGGTCGGTATCGATGGAATCGACTATCCAATCGGTAAATTTAAAAGGAATAACTTCGCCAAATGATCTTTTACTAATATTTGAATAATAATTTACTACACCGTTTTTTAACGTGGTATTAAACTGACAGCCTTTGATAAATTGGACTGCTACATAGTCGGTTAGATCCTGGATGGTTTCGGTCTCATAAAGAAAATACATCTTGGTTCCAAAAGAGCTGGTTTTTCCATCAAATTTTACTTCATAATCGTTAACAAAATGTTTTATTTTTTTAAGATTACAGGTTTGGTTTTGTTCGCAGTTTTGATTAACAAAGACGGTTTCTTTTATAGGGCCACTGATGACACCTGCTTGAGAGAGGTTGATTATCAGAACAAAAACTACAGAGATAGTGAATCGATTTAACATTTGGGTGCCCCTTTGTGTAACTTTCACCATGGATATAATTGTTTGGTGCGAAATAAAAGAATTGGTGGTTTTTTTCGTAGAAGATATAGGGGGTGGTAAGAAAATGTAAGAAACGATAACGCGACGAGTTGTTGGTTGGGGAATAATAAAATATTGTGGGGGAACTAAGTATCGCATACAATGTTGGCCAAGGGATTTTAAAATTTAATTAAGATGGATAAGAAAAAAAACTATTTATTTTCGGCCATTGTGGGCCAAGAAAGGCTTAAGACGGCTTATCTTGCCAATATTATTAATCCAGAGATTGGTGGTTTGTTAATATCTGGGCCTAAGGGAACTGGTAAAAGCACGTTGGTGCATTCCATTGGTCCGCTTCTTCCGGAATATGAAGTCAATGTCGATTGCCCATTTAATTGTAGCTTACAAAATGTGGATTCTTTGTGCAGTGAATGTCGAGACAAAAAAAATCTTAAAACCATCAAAAGAAAAATGAGAGTGGTGAATCTGCCTCTTAGTGCCAGTGAAGACCGTCTGATTGGTACAGTGGACATTGAAAAGCTTTTAACTACTGGAAAAAAACATATTCAGCCAGGCATTTTAGGTGAGGCAAACAATAATATTTTATATATTGATGAAGTGAATCTTCTACCCGATCACATTGTGGATGATATCTTGGATGTGGCGGCATCTAAAGTGAATACCATTGAAAGAGAGGGGCTTTCTATAACTCATGCCTCAAAGTTCGTACTGGTGGGTACTATGAACCCCGAGGAAGGGGATTTAAGACCGCAAATTTTGGATCGCTTTCCTCTCTGTGTAAAAGCTGAATCAATTTTTGATCCAGCTCTTCGCGTAGAAATAGTTAAACGAAATATCTTGCTTGAAAATAATTACGATGCATTTAAAAATAAATTTCAAAGTAGTGAAGAAGCCTTGAAGAAGATTTTAGAATTCGCTCGGATTAATTTAAAGAAAACATCTATTTCAGAAAGTTTTCTTTATGCCATAGCTTCGGCGTGTGCAGAACTAAAGGTGGATGGCCAGCGCCCTGATATTATTATCACCAAAACTGCCATTACTCTTGCTTGTATGAATCAATCTCTTCAAGTCAGTGAAAAGGATATTTTGCTGGCCGCCCAAATGGCACTTAATCACCGAACTAGAGATGGCGGACTTTTGGAGCCACCAACTCTGGATGCGATCAACGAAGTTTTTGGTAAACATCTGAAGTTAGAAATAAAAAAAATCAAAGATTTGAGCGACTTAAAAATGGATTCAATCGACAAGAGCTTGGATATATCTATGGGAAACTATCTAGGAGATTCTTTAAAGCCTGGAAGTGAAATAGGTGAAGAAATCAGTGCCTTAGAAAGGGCATCGTCACTTGATCCACTTCTCGAAGCTGAAAAAAAAAAGTAAATGAAGCAAATGCAACTTCAGCTGGCCAGTCCAATTTATTGGCATCTAGTAAAAATAAGTTTAATGAAAGAATCCGGCCAGCTTTGAAGATTCCTTATGCAAAAGATACACAGATTCATAATCTCTACGACTTCTTACAAATGTCTAAAGAAAAAACCAAGTCAGCTTTTGGGCATTTATTAAAAAGCATGAGGCGCAAATCACTTACCAACAAAGTTAAGACTAAAAGAAATAAAATTTCTTGCACCAGTGTTGGCCGTCCCATAAGAGTTATTAAACATGTTTCAGGGAAAACTAAAATTTCTAGCTATGGAACCATTAAAAATGCTATCAGCCTCGGCAAGTATGATCAGGATCAAAGATTGCTTAAAATTTCCAAGCATGATTTTATGGGAGAACTTAGAAGTGAAAAAGAAAGCATGACCCTGATTTTAGCAATTGATGTGAGTAATTCTACGCTTTCATCAATCATGCTTTTTTGTGACATACTTGATTCCCTCACTAAATATTTTAAAAAAAATAATGATCGCATAGGACTCATTGCCATTAAGGATAATAAGGCGCAAATTTTAAATTATCCCAGTCATAATTTCCGAGTGGTCTTAAGAAGTATGAGGTCTTTGAAAGTATCTGGAGAAACTCCGCTTTACGATGGACTCAAAACGGCTTTGGAAATGGCGAAAACGGAAAAGCGAATTAAACCTGGGTCAAAAAGTTTGGTGATTCTCTTGAGTGATTGTTTTCCTGAGCCTTTGACTCATAAATTTCAAAATGTATTTGATGAACCCGCTTATCAGAATGTGGTAAGGCAGGCCTGCAAATTTAAAAAGGAGAAAATTCAATTACTGGTTATCAAGCCCAGATATAATCAAATTGAAAATCAAAAATTAAAGGAAACTCTTGGCGATAAATTGGCCAAGGAAATAGTTAGAAGAAGTGGTGGAACCTGTATTAATATTGAAGCCTATCTAGGTGATAGCGGAATTAATATCAATTTGATGGAAACGACTGATCGTTGTAACGATCGGGATTTTATTATTCATAGTATTAGTGAAACACTGTTTAGGAATTAAACAAGAACCTGCATGAAATATAAAATTCTAAGTTAGAAAACCAATTTAAACTGTCTTGATTTTACACAAAATACCTTTCACACCAAGTATCCAGCTTTTCATCTAAAATTTCATTGATAGCTTCCAGCTCCCTACGGAGGAAATATCCCTTATCGACATTTCTCAGAGAAAGATTTTTGCGTTCTTCCAAAGTTTCAATTTTAATATCGGGTAGGCGGTTTTCTTTTTCTGCTGCAATCAGTTCGTCAAGACCTGGATGAAAAGTGACGTAAGTATAATCAGGGGTATTGATTAAAACGGTTCCTCTGTCTCCGTAAGCACTGGCGGCACCACCATCTACAATAAAGGCCCGTAAATTATCAGACAAGATGCCGTCATTGGCGCTTTTAACCGGAGTGTGTCCCATACAAATTTTATCAGCATGAAATTCCAACAGCAGTTTGTTTAGGAAAATATCGTTTCTAATAAATTTGTAATAGTAGTTTTTTTCTTCGTGATGAGTGGTTACCGGGTCGTTTTCGGCAATTAACTTATTAAAAATTGCGCGTTCGAGGGTGGCCATTTTGGATTTGCAGAAAAAAGGAGATTCACTGCCACACCAAAGATACCAAAACTGCATTTTTTCCCGATGAGTTAGGGGGGTACCGTCTCGATGAGCTTCACCGATTCTTTTTAAATCTCTTTGAATAAAATCTAGAAGTTCTTTGCCTTTGAGGCCCTTTACTTCTTCTAAATCCATATTTTCAGTGGCGGGTAAGGCGGCGTGATAGTAAACCGTATTATCCATGACTCGGTAAGTTTCACCTTTATCAAACATCCACTTAATGTCATCTTGCAATTTAGGTAAGGTAGTAAATTGTCTGACAATATCGTCCGCAACTTCTTTTTCCTCAGCGGTTAATGCCGAAGGATTGTCTTTTGATACTGAAGGAAAGAAGCAATCAATATAAAGCGGATTGTTTTTCATAAACTCAGTCCATTGATTGGTTTCTTCTGAAACGTTCGTGGCGAGGTAATCCAGCAAATTTGAGTAGTGGCTTAGATATGGTTTGTAGTCAATATGTCCTTTGAGGGTAAGCGCTTCTTCTAGACAACTAACCGTTAGTTTGGACTCGAGTACTAGAAGAGTTTTGGTCATTTTGATTTGGACGTCTTCGGGCCAAAGCTCATCGTTACGTTCTTTGATATATTTGCCAGTTGGTTTACTCTTGTATTGGTTAAGAGCAAGATTTTTTAGTTTGTCTAGGTTGAAACCGTATCTAAACAGAAAATCTACGTTGTTATAACGCATGGAAATTCGCAGAGCGGTCATACAACAAATGGGATTGCCTACGGAAGCTCCCAACCATAGAATATCGTGATTTCCCCAAATGTAATGCAAGGGACTGGCATTGGTGGCAGGCCCGAAATAAGCTTTGTAAAGTTTAATTAATTTATCTGAGCCATTGCCTCTATCAAAGGTGTCACCCAGGTTAATGTGTTTATCAAAAACGTTAAGAGAAATAAGTTTGATGATAAACGAAGTGGTGACACAAAATACGCTAAAATTTTCGGTTATGCCATCAACTAGAGAAATATAGCTACGGCGATCTTCTTTAAAATAGAGTTTTAAAATATTTTCCAGATAGGTCCTGGGAAGAACCTTGATGATTCGATGTTCATCACCGCGGGTAATGAGTCTTAAAATTTTAAGAATGTCTTCCAGAATGCGGCGTCTGGATAACCCCATATTTTCCAATTCGCAAATGGCCTCAGTGTAGATTTTGGGGACTGATTCATCAAAATAATCAGTCACATCCCAATCGGTGCTATTGGGATCTTCCACATGTTTTTGAATGGAGTTGATGCGGTTGCGGTTGACCAGTAGAAATAATTTCTCATATTTTTGATAGATTTCTTTGGAATAAGAGGCTCCCAGAATTTCGGAAATAGCGATAGAGTAGTAACCCAGCCCGTTTTTTAGCCAGTATACATATTTTTCAAAGGAGCCGTGCAGGTCGCTATAGACACAGTAGGTGCGTTGGGGCTTTTCCAGTTGTTTGTGAATGAGAAGTTTCCGATTAATAAGAAAAGGCACAGAATCGTTTTTGTATTTATTTAAACAAAAGTCTTTATGGGAAAGAATAGTGGCGGTCATACAAAAGCTCCTTTTCCGAATAAGTGGGAAAATATACATTGGTCAAGATTTTAAGTAAACGCTGCTGCGCAAAAAAAAGGAGTATGTTTTAATTGTGTCAAAAAAAACGATAACAATTGAAAAGCAGTTTCTGGTGGTGTAAAAATAGTTCGAATTTCCAAAGAAAAATTCAAATTATTTATGATATCTCAAATTAAGGAGTCAAAAAATGACCATGAAAAAACAGACTATGGATGGAAATATGGCAGCGGCCCATGTTTCTTACGCTTTTACGGAAACCGCTGGAATTTACCCTATAACACCTTCCTCTGATATGCCCCAATATGTGGATCAATGGGCAGCTGATGGAAAGAAAAACATATTTGGAGAAACCGTAAAAGTAGTTGAAATGCAATCTGAAGCTGGGGCTGCCGGGACAGTTCACGGTTCACTGCAAGCTGGTGCTCTAACCACTACCTATACTGCTTCTCAAGGATTGCTCTTAATGATCCCGAATATGTATAAAATTGCGGGCGAACAACTTCCCTGTGTTTTGCATGTATCAGCCAGACAGATAGCCACTCACGCTCTTTCCATTTTTGGTGAGCATACTGATGTTTATTCGGCAAGACAAACCGGTTTTGCCATGCTTGCTTCAGGATCAGTTCAGCAGGTTATGGATTTAGGAGCTGTTGCTCACTTAACGGCAATTAAAGCTAGAATGCCTTTTGTTCATTTTTTTGATGGTTTTAGAACCAGTCATGAAATTCAAAAAATTGATTCCTGGGATTATGAGGAACTTAAAAAATTAGTGGATTATAAGGCCTTACAAGAATTCAGAGACAATTCACTTAACAGTGAACGTCCAGTAACCAGAGGTACTGCCCAAAATCCAGATGTATATTTTCAAGCACGAGAAACCATTAATAAAAAGTATGATGCTCTTCCAGACCTCGTTAATGACTATATGAAAGAAATTTCTAAATTAACAGGTAGAGAGTATAAACCTTTTACTTACTATGGTGCTCCCGATGCTCAGAGAGTTGTTGTGGCCATGGGTTCAGTGACTGACACCATTAAAGAAACCGTTGATTATTTAAATAAAAATGGTGAAAAAGTTGGATGTGTGGCAGTTCATTTGTTTAGACCGTTCTCTCCCAAATATTTGACGGCAGTTATTCCATCAACAGCAACTAAAATTGCGGTTTTAGATAGAACCAAAGAACCAGGTGCCAATGGTGAGCCACTATACATTGATGTTAGAAATGCTCTCTATGATGCTAAAACGCGTCCGCTCATTGTAGGGGGAAGGTATGGTCTTTCTTCTAAAGATACCACTCCAAACCAAATCATTTCAGTTTATGAAAATTTAAAGCAATCAGAACCTAAAAATAATTTTACAATCGGGATTGTTGATGATGTAACTTTTACTTCGCTTAAACTAGGCCCTGACGTCAATACCGTTCCTGAAGGGACGGTGGAATGTAAATTTTTTGGATTAGGAGCTGATGGAACGGTTGGTGCGAATAAAAATTCCATTAAAATAATCGGTGACGAAACTCCGATGTATGCCCAAGGTTATTTCGCCTACGATTCTAAAAAATCTGGTGGGGTTACCATTTCTCATTTACGTTTTGGTAAAAAACCCATTACTTCAATTTATTTTGTAAATAACCCAAGCTTTGTTTCTTGTTCAGTTCCATCCTATCTGGATAAATATGATTTGCTTCGAGGAATTAAAAAAGGGGGAACCTTCCTTTTAAATTCTATTTGGGATGCCAAAGAAGTCATTAATCACTTACCGAATCGCATGAAAAAACAGATGGCCGATAATCAAGTAAAATTTTATATTATCAATGCCACTCAGATTGCTAGTGATTTAGGGCTGGGAACTAGAACTAATACCATCATGCAATCAGCCTTTTTTAAACTTTCCAATGTGATTGATTACTCTGATGCTGTAAAATTTATGAAAAAGGCCAATCAAAAAACCTACGGCAAAAAAGGCGAAAATATTGTTAAAATGAATAACGATGCCGTTGATCAAGGTGATAAGGGATTAGTGTCGGTTAAAGTTGATTCTGCGTGGGCCAATTTAGATTGTAGTAACGACGATTACAAAGTGTATGGACTGGAAGCTTGCGAAGATGCCAAACTTGTAAATTTTGTTAAAAATATAGCTGCGCCTATAAATTTTCTAGATGGAGATAATTTACCAGTGAGTGCCTTTATGCAAGATTCGGATGGGACATTTCCATCGGGTTCAACCCAGTTTGAAAAAAGAGGCATCGCGGTTAATATCCCAGAGTGGCAGTCAGAGAATTGCATTCAATGTAATCAGTGTGCTTATGTCTGTCCCCATGCTGTTATCAGACCATTTTTACTTGATGAAAAAGAAATGAAAAATTCTCCGTCAGGTATGGTGACGAAGCAGGCCCAAGGCAAGGGACTGGAAAAGTATCAATATAAAATTCAGATATCACCGCTTGATTGTACCGGATGTGGCGTGTGTGTTGAAACCTGTCCTGCTAAAACTAAGGCGTTGGTACTTAAGCCGCTTGAAAGACAACTTAAAGAAACGAAAAATTGGGATTATATTACTAAAAATGTCAGTTATAAGACGGAACATTTTAAAACTAGTACCGTTAAAGGTAGCCAGTTTGCCCAGCCACTTTTTGAATTTTCTGGTGCTTGCGCCGGTTGTGGTGAAACCGCTTATATAAAACTGATCACCCAGCTTTATGGAGATCGTATGATGGTGGCAAACGCCACTGGTTGTTCATCCATTTATGGAGGATCATGCCCATCTACTCCTTACTGCAAAAATGACGAAGGCAAGGGACCCGCTTGGGCAAATTCACTTTTTGAAGATAATGCGGAATACGGCTTTGGATTTGTAGTAGGTCAGGGAAAACTTCGTGATCGAGTTGAACGAATCATGAGAGAAAACCTAGAAAATGTTCCTGCTGACTGTCAGACGCTATTTAAAGAGTGGCTTGATAATAAAGATAATGGCGTCAAAACCAAAGAGATCAAAAAGAAATTAGTACCGATGTTGGAAAAATGCGGAAATGAAGCATGCCAAGAACTGTTAAAACTTAAAGACCACATAGTTAAAAAATCGATTTGGGTATTTGGTGGTGACGGTTGGGCCTATGACATTGGTTATGGTGGACTTGATCACGTGTTGGCCCAAAATGAAGATATTAATGTGCTAGTGGTAGATACCGAAGTTTATTCCAATACCGGTGGCCAAGCTTCCAAGGCTTCGCCCACTGGCTCGGTTGCTAAATTTGCCGCGAGCGGAAAGAAAACCAGAAAAAAAGATTTGGGTAGAATGGCGATGAGCTATGGTTATGTCTACGTTGCCCAGGTTGCGATCGGTGCAAATCAAAACCAGTACATTAAGGCCTTAGAGGAAGCAGAAAATTATAAGGGCCCATCGCTCATTATTGCTTATTCAACTTGTATTAATCAAGGAATGAAAAAAGGCATGAGCTATGGATTAAAAGAGCAGAAAGAAGCCGTAGAAGCCGGATACTGGTCACTTTACAGATACAATCCAATGCTGGAATATGAAGGTAAGAATCCTTTCGTTCTTGACTCCAAAGAACCTGATTGGAATAAGTTTAACGATTTTATTATGGGTGAAGTTCGTTACGCATCACTGGTAAAAAGCTATCCTCAAGAAGCAGAGAAACTTTTTAAGGATGCACTCGTTGATGCCAAATGGAGACATAACACTTATAAGAGAATCGCCGAAATGCCTTTTGGTGATAAATAACCTCTTTTTGAAAAAATTGATATTTATCAGGCCCACAATCTTTGTGGGCCTTTTTTTTTACTTTACTCATTAATTGTGTAAGACTTTAAGTATAATTAACTGTAAAGGAACGTTTGATGAAAAAAAGGTCATGGTTCATTGGTGTTGGTGTTTTTTTGTATTTATGTTCTTTAATCGCTCTTGGCGGGTTTTCCGTACCTGCTGATCAAGATGTTCTTAGAATTTGGAACGAATCATTTGAATATGCTGAAAATCCCAGCGAATTTAATCTGCTAGTTTGGAACATCAAAAAACTTGAAAAAAGAGGGGCCAAAGAAGATTTGGTAAATTTTTCAAAAAAATATGATTTAATGCTGATTCAAGAATTTGCTTCCGATGAGAAATTAAATTCGTATTGGGAGAGTTATAAGAATCATCGTATTGATTTTGCGATTAGTTTCTTGAGAAGAAAGGAATTTCAAACAGGTGTTGCTCATATTAGCAATTTTAGTATGGATGAGCTGGTATGGGTGCGATCTGTAGGGCTGGAACCTCTTGTTGATACCCCGAAAATGACCACTCTTTCCACCCATACAATTAATAACAAGCAATTAATGATTGTTAATATTCACTCCATTAATTTTGTAGATGATGATGTCTATGAAAATGAAATGAACCGCATCGAAAGTATTTTAAGCCGTCACCAAGGGCCTTTAATTTTTGCGGGTGATTTTAATTGTTGGAATAAGGATCGAAAAAAAATAGTTAATCGAGTGGCCAAAAATTTAAATTTGCAATTTACCCAATTTCCTGAACGGGAAAAATCAATTTGGGGAATTATTGATCATGTCTTATACCGGGGTGTTCATATCGTAGATCCACACGTATTAGAGCAATATAATTCTTCAGATCATAAGCCACTGATCATGAAAGTAGTGGTGGATTAAAATAATACTGTTCAAGTAAATATTCTATCTGGTATTTTTTTGCATAAAGATTTATGCGGGTGATGGGAACCATCAGCGGTAACACATCATTTTGATATTGGTCCAAAATGGATTGGATTTCTTTTTTTTCATCAGCAGTTAAATGAGATTTGCAATAACTCAAGGCATATTGAAGAACCTTACCATGTTTTTTAATAGTGGTATGAAGTCGTAAAACTTCAACTAATTTTTGGTGATAAATCTGATAGAGCTTAGCGCAATCTTTAGGATTTTTAATCAGTATTTTTTCAAATTCTTTACTGTGAGAAACACTGTGAGACATGATTACTAATTTATGCTTGGTATGAAAAATCATAAGATTTCTGAGACTCTTTTTTTGCAAGATGAGCTCTCTCCATCGTTTCATAATAAAAATCAGTTCAATAAAATGCTCTCGATATTTGGGATCGTGTAATTTTTCTTCATCAGTGACTGGAATAAAAGGAAAGGCTTGGGTAAATTGTTTGGCATAAAGCCCGACTCCCTCGGTGGAAACCAGCTTACTTAATGGTGAGAAAATTTTAATATTACTAAGTCCGCACGATGGAGATCTGGTCTTAAAAATATACCCATCCAGGTCTTGAGATTTCAATTTTTTAATTTGAAGTTTTATCCAGTTTTTCATTTGCTTGGTAAGATTCAGTTTGGAAAGCGTTTGTATCAGCTGAGGATTTTCTTTAGTTCCTTCAAGGTGCATGGCGGGACGTGGAATACTCATTCCACATTCAAACTCAGGGCAAACAGGTACAAAAGTGGTGAATTGACCGAGGGTGTTTTTGATCCAGGCATCCAGCTTATGTCCGCCATCGTACCTGACTTTTTCACCAAGTAAGCAAGTGCTGATACCTAGTCTCAATTTATTTTGATTTAGTGTCATAGGTATGTCCTTACCAATAGAGTGTCGAATATATTGACACTAAATAAGTCACCAGTGCCTTTTTGGCAAGCATAACTATTCAAAATTATTAACAAAAATAAAACAACGCAGGGCATAAAATTTGCAAGTAATTCATTAACTTATTGTATACACAAGGTGGTGGTATGCTTAGACGAATTATGCCTTTTGGCATCGTCAGAAAATTATGGTCAGTGGTGATGCTTACAGTGTTGGTGAGTAATTGCCTTGTTTTAAGTGAGGCATCGGCTAGTACGTTGAATAAGAAAAAACGCAAATCAATGCATACTGAAAAAAGCCATTACCAATTTGCGATCGGACTCGATACTACCGTGGGTCTTGATGAGGATAAAAACTTAAGCAATGATTTGAATCTCTTGGCAACATATCTACTTGAGCAAAACACAAAAATTAAGTTTGAATGGGGTATTACAAAAATTTATCCGGAAACTATAGGGCCTGGTGAAAGCGAATTTTTTATTAATGAGCCTCGGCTAATTTATTTGTATGATCCAAAGTTTTCATTTAATCGCATTTATTGTAAATCGATTTTTAGTGGGATTGAGGGAACTTCCAGTGAAGCATACCAAAACTACTCCAGATTATTTTCACTGTTTGTAGGTAATCAATGGGGAATAAAAATTTTGGATAAGTTAAATCTTGAGTATAAATTAATTATTAATAAATATTTTAATAAATATGAAAATGGGCCGAGTGGTACTAACGTCTCGTATGATTTAATTAACGGTTTTGACTTACACTTTTTTGCTCATAACCTGCTTATGCTTGGTGCAGGGATAAGTTTTATTCATAATAAAACTTATGGCAAAACCATTTATTTAACTCGAGTCTATAGTTTGTACGGTGAATATAGCTTTCCGACAAATTGGTCTGTTGGTTTTAGTTTGCAATCAAGTGATGATTATTCAGGTTATTCAAGAGAAAAATTAGAACTTTATAATAGAAATAATTCATCTATCACTTTATCGATAGGTAAGTCGTTCTAGAGGTTTGGAGAAGTTATGAGAAACATGGCACTTATTTTCTTTCTTTGCTTCATGGTTTTTTCGTGCGCCAAAAAACGTCCAGATCAACCACTGTCGCCAGATGAAGAGCGTGTAGATAAAAGTGTCTTCGATGATGGGCAAGCGTGGTATTTAGCCGAAACGATTACCAACGTAGGTGGTGACTCCAATATGTTAGTGGCCCATAATGCAAATGGGCGAATCGTAAAATTTAAAATTACTGAAAAACATTTGATTATGTATAACGTGGATACGAATATTCATGATACGGAAGTTTCAAAAAAAGAACACAAAGGCTTAGTTGATGGTGAAATTTTAAGTCGATTTCCGATTGAGGGACATTTTGATATTGTCAGAAAAAAAGACCAGCATGGTGAAGATACCAACATTTGGGAAGAAAAAAAGGATGATCCGGGACGTCCATGGAATTTGCGTACTCATATGAGAGTTGAGTTTTCTCAGGAAAAAATTGAATCCCGTTCGACGGTGAGCCTAGTGGGGGGGGAAACTTATCAGGAGTATGTTAAACAATTTGAAAATGGTGGGGATATATTAAAACTGGATATATCTAAGGGGGAATATATTGACTTGGTGGTGACCAAGCAAATTAACAGTCCGAATCGGGCCAATGATATTTTTGAACTGAGAAAATTTTTACTACCAGTGAAAAAAAACAGTTATAAATCCAAACCGATTCATGAAAAATGGACTGATCATTTAGGATTTTTTACTACCAAAATTAAACATTTTGATAAGTATAATATACCAACTGAAAAATTATTAATAAATAGATGGGATACCAGTAAACAAAACATTACTTTTTATTTCGCAAAGAGTTGGGGAAGTTTACTTGGTCAAAAATATAAACCACTAATGATTAAGGCCGTCTCTGAATGGAATAAGGTCTTTAAACAAAGGCTAGGAATTGATAATTTTATTTTGCTTAAAGAGTCAGATGGAAGCCAAACCCTTGGTGATCTTCGTTTTAATATGATTGAGTGGCTCTCTAACGATAATTCAGTATTAGGTTTTGGCCCTTCACTTAGTGATCCACGCACCGGTGAGATCTTAAATGCTAATTTAACAATAAATATTAGTGGATTTTTAAAGGAATTCTATCTGCTGGCCAAACAAGAAACTGCGGTGAACAAGGGAAAAACTGATATCAATAATCAAGTATTGTCAGCACAACTTAACCAGTTGGTAACCAATGTACCAGAAAGTAGCACTAAAGTAGCTGCAAAATATTTAAACGATATTTGGGATCGCAAATTGGATTATAAGGCCATCAATTTCATCGAACAAAATTCGAAAATTAATAACTTGATTAAAGGAAGCAATATAACCCTTGCGAAGCAAAAAAGCCTAAATGGTCAGTTGGCTAATGGATGGCAAAGCCTTGCCCTTATTCAAGGGATCATTGGTAAAAGTGAAAATATCAAATGGCAAGATTATGATGTAGACAAATACCTCGAAACTGTATTGCTTAATACTTTTATTCATGAGCTGGGGCATACCCTGGGACTGACCCATAATTTTAAAGGATCAATGGATAAAAATAACTTTTATAAGCAACGAAATGAATCAGGAGAATACCAATACCGTCAATCATCTATAATGGATTACGTGAATGATGTGACTGGTATGCTTGATAAACCCGGGCTTTATGACTTTGCGGCCATTGAAAAAGGGTATAGTGATGCCAAGGAACATGATTTGGAGCAAATTCCCTCCCAAGAAAAAGAGCAGGCTAAATATTTTAAAGATCAATTTCCCTATGAATTTTGTTGGGACATTCATACCACCATGGATCCGATGTGTAACATGTACGATCAAGGTACCAGTGCCTCGGAGATAGCGCAGTTTTATTTAACCGATTATCAAGAAGGTTATGCCTATAGAAATAATGTATATACTCATTTAAAAAAATATTTTCATGAAAATTATCATAATAATTATATATTATATCTTTCTTCTAAATATTTTGTTCCCATGAGAACCTTCGTGGATTTTTGGGCGAAAAAAAGATTGGAATACATGGGCGTTGAAAAGGAAAAAGAGAAAGGTCATACTTTCTTTAATGCTAAAAAATCTAAAAAAATAAAAAGTCAACCCACTATTGCCAAAGAAGAATTTATAAACACCAAAGAAGGCGAGGATTTAACTAAAGCCGCGAAAATATCTTTGGAATTTATGTTTTCTGCCTTATACAACCCCTTTGATGATTTAACCAAAATCAATGCAGATGGTACGATAGAGCGTACCGGAACACTTTACGATCGGCTCTTGGCCTTGAACTTTTTGAATATGAAGACGGTGACTGAAGTTATTGACGAGTCTAGCTTCTTCAATCAAAACGTAAACTATTTTGATTTTTCTAAAATAATTGGCGAATCAGATGAGTATTTAAATAAATATTTGACCGTTATAAATGGTGTGTTTACTAGATATGAGCCTTATTTGGGATTTGAAACCAGAGATGAAGCCGAAATATATTTTGTCAATCCTCTTATTAGAAATATGGCTGCAGGACAGGTCATTATGTCGGAATTTAAAGGTACTAATATAAATCGCGATTTTAATGTAGTGGTGGAAGAATATTATAGGAAACAGATTTCCACTCTAAAGCAAACAGAAGAGGAACTAGCAAAGCGCTATGAAATACTAAAAAGAGATTTTTTACCGGTAGTTACACCAGATGAAATTTCTAACTTTACGCAGATAATAAGCACTGACCATGATCTTTTACCTAATAAAAATGATATGAATGTGTCAACAGAGCTTAAAGAAATCCTAAATCATTACGGCGATTCAAAAAAATATTTAAGTAGCTCAGGATTGCCGGAAAAACTTAAAGCTCAGGTCACGGAAATAAATGAATTGATTACTTCAAATGAAAAAAATGAATCTATGAATGATAAAAAATCTAAAAATTTAATAATAGAAAAGATCGGTGAGCTAAAAAAGCTAGTGATGTTTGAAAATAATTTAGGATTTGAAATAGAGATAGAGGATCCCGAAAATTATCATGAGCAATTTAAAGATCAATTGTCGCAAATGGCATTATCTTCAGAGGAAAAATCACAATACTTAAAGAAATCCTACAATAGTTTGGTCGGTTATAAGAATGTGCTTACCAATTATCAAAATCAAAAAGAGCAACTTGGATTACATTCAATTAATAGAAAAAAACTTTCAGAACTAAACGAGCAAATCAAAAATTTGACTGCAAACATGGAGAAAAACTTCACTCCGATAGTTGATCCTATTAATTTATTAAATAGTGCAACAATCAATCATTTACAAAGGACTCTAAGACTGAAGCCCGTATATTTAGAAATGTATTTACAAAATGCTGAAGCATTTCAACGGAAGTTAGAAGGACTTAGTAAAGAACAAATTGAACAGGAATATATGAATTCGGTGGAGGAGTTATCGGAGCCTACTCAAAAAATTGTTTTAACTTGCTATGAGATGTTGAAAATTTATGAGGAGATAAGCAATAATACCCGTCGTTTGGATGATAGTTTGGAATTATTAATAAGCTTGAATGAAAAGTTATTTTTGGAGCAGAAACTTTTAGACGGTACCATCGTTGGTATTATAAAGGCTGAAACCTTTGAAAAACTATTGCAAGAATCAGAGAAAAAGAATCGGTTTTCTAAAGCTTATTATCAACAAAAAAGACAAGGACTTAAGAATCTGATTGAATTGGAAAAGTTAGAACGTGAAAAAAACCAAATTTTGGCAGGAGGCGATACCTTACGAATAGTTGATTATTCAAAAAGTAGAATTATTGAAACACCATCTTCGGGAGTAACAGCTAACTTGGTTTATAGAATTGGCAGGATTGACGATATGATAAAGGCCTTAGAAAAAGATAGTGGTAATGAAAGTACGATTTCAGATATGCAAGAGTACAAAGAATATGAACTCAATTATTTAGGATTGCTAAGAGACCTTTACTATCTCAAAAGTTATTAACTTACCGAGTAAAATAGGCTTGTTCCTATCTAGCATCGCGAAATTATTGGATAGTTATCAGCCAGTTAATGCGCTAGTCATTTCCTTATCTTTTTGACACAATTATCAAAGTAAATAATCAAAAAATTTGAGGTTTCCTATGGAAGTTTTAGAATCTGGTCAGGGTAAACTGATTTGTCCACCCAATCCAGACCAAGTCAGAAGTTACATGAGAGAAAATAAAAGTTATGCTCTGATCGATAAAAGGATGACTCACAAAGAGGCCATCTCCAAGTTTGTTAAACCAGATGATTATCTTGGTATTGAATTATACGGAACAGTAAGATGTCCACTCTCTTTGACTCGAGAAATTGTCAGACAAAATATTGGGCCGCTGCGCTTTGTAGGGCAAGGTGTTTTAGAAGCAGATTACTTGCTGGCGGCTGGGCTGATCAGCGAAATGGACCACACCTATATCGGATGGGAAGTTTTTGGAACCTCTCCAGTGCTTCGGAGAGTAGCTGAAAGTGGAAAAGTGAAAATGACCGAGTGGAGTAATGCAGCCTTGTCATGGAGAATGATTGCTGGAGCGATGGGGGTGCCCTTTATTCCAACTAAATCCATGCTGGGATCTGATACCTTTAAATATTCAGCTGCCAAAGTGGTCAAAGACCCATTTACTGGTGATAAGGTTTGTCTTTTGCCTGCCAGCGTTTTAGATGTGGGCATGATTCATGTTCATAAGGCAGATATGTATGGTAATTGTGAGATAGAAGGTATTAACGGCTTTGCTCCAGAGATGGCCCGTTCTTCTAAAAAACTTATTATCTCTTGTGAGGAAATTGTTGATACTGAATATTTCAGACAAAATCCCGATCGCAATATTATTCCATATTTTTTAACGGATGCCGTAGTCCTGGCTCCTTTTGGCTCTCATCCTGGGGAGATGAATTACAAATATTGGCGGGACAATGACCACCTTAAAGATTATTACGAACTGCTTGGCACAGAAGAGGGGACAAAAAAATATATGCATGAATGGATTCATGAACTCCCAGATCATGAAGCCTATCTTAAAAAAATAGGTACCAGTAGATTAAAACAAATTGAAAGCGAAGCCAAAGGCAGATAAGGGGATTGAGATGAGCGAACAATATAATCCAAAAGAATTATTAATATGTATGTCCGCCAGACAAATGGAAGATAATAAAGCAGCCTTTATTGGTACAGGTATTCCAATGTTAGCGGCAAGTCTGGCCAAAAAGATTTATACCCCCAATTTGGTATCTATTTTTGAGTTTGGCGGAATTGGTTCTTCGCTCGCTGATTTACCTATGGCCGTAGGTGATTCAAGAACTTATTACCGTGCACTAGTTGCGGGTAAAATTTCTGATGTGATGGAAATGGGACAAAGAGGCATGATTGAATTTGGATTTATTGGTGGCGCCCAAATCGATATGTATGGAAATATAAATTCGACCTGTTTGGGCCCCCAAGAAAAACCCAAAGTGAGATTTCCCGGATCTGGTGGAGCTAACGATATAGGTTCATCTTGTTTTAGAACCATAGCCATAATGGTTCATGATAAAAAACGTTTCATTCCTAAAGTTGATTTTATAACGACACCTGGGTATTTAAGCGGACCCGGTGCTAGGGAAGAAGCTGGTCTTCCTAAAAATAGCGGTCCCTTTAGAGTTATTACCAGTCTTGGGATTCTCGGCTTTGATGAGAAATCCAAAAGAATGAAGCTGCTATCTACAAACCCAGGTGTTACCGTAGCCATGGTCCAGGAAAATACCGGATTTGAATTATTGCTGGCAGATAGAATTACTCAAAATGAACCACCAACTAAAGAAGAACTTAAAGTGCTTAGAGAAGTGGTGGATCCACAGGGACTATACAGGTAAAAAATGAAATTAAAAATTTCGGTTTTATTAATTTTACTCATAACAATTTCTTGTGGACAAAAACAGCAGGATGCTAAAATTATCATCTCTTTTGATGAGGAAACTAAAAACCAAATGCATCAACTCAGCTTTCTCGCCAGCGAAATTACTGAGGGAACCAGTTTCGATACCACCCCGTATGATTTTGCTAATGCAAAGATCGGGGAAGTTTTAGTTTATAATAAGTTTTTAACTGCCAATGAACGAGACATGGCAATTTCGCTGTTAAAATCAGCCTGGGGAATATAGCATATGAAATGGTTAACACTAATTTTAAGTTTATTTTTATTTTTTTCATGTGGAGTTCAAAATCAGCAGAATGCGAAATTGGTTATTAAATTTGATGAGAGTGCTAAAGAGCGACTAAAATACTTGTCTAGTGAAAAAGAGTTTGAATTACCTGATCCCACCAGTGGTACTGAGCTAACTTGTTTTGGAATTTTTGTGGATTATCCGGAAAAAGATACGGGAAATTTTTGTACTATTGATCCCTTGACTCCCTATAAGTTGGTAAGGCCTGACGTGGTAGGTGGATTGGTTTCTATTAACGGAGGAGAACTAAGCCTTGAGGTGGTGGCTGGTGTAAACCGTACTATCCAGGTAGTGGCCTTTAAAACAGATTATGGTGGAGTTTATCCAGCTGGTTTTTGTCCCAGCGTTTTAGTAGATTTTGATCCCTACGAAGAATATATGAGCGATCCTTTTATTATTGCAGAACTGACAAATTTCCCAATTTCGGCAGGCGTACAGAATTTAATTATTGATGCCCGTTATCTAACCGGCACTAATAATAATACTAAACTAGACGATTGCATCGGGCCTTTTTTCCAGTCCACCGCTACTACCAATGGACTATTTAATGTGTCCCTTTTTATAACGGGGTTATACACTATAATTGCTGATGGATCGAGTACTACTACACTTACGGCTTCGGTAACTGACACTAACGGTAATCCAGTGGAGGGTAAAAGTGTAGTTTTCAATAAACCAATTAATGGTGGTTTTGCACCAACTTCTTTGACAACGAATGCTTCTGGCCAAGCAGTATTCACCCTCACTAGCTCAACTATCGCCGGAACATATGGTTATACCGTAACCGTGGATGGGATGACTACTGCCACCGAATCAATAATTTTTAGCCCAGGCTCGGCTTTCAATGTTGAACTTTACGTGACCGGCACAGATACGCTAGTAGCAAATGGGTCAGATACCACCACGCTTACTGCTTCAGTAACTGATTTATATGGCAACGCTGTTCCTAATGAACCTGTAGAATTAACCATTCCCGCCAATGGTGGGTTAGCTCTAACTTCGTTAATTACAGATACCAACGGTCTGGCGGTATTTACTCTAACTAGCTCAACCCTGATCGGAACTTATAACTACACGGCTACGGCTAATTCGATAACGTCAACACCTTCGCAAACGTTAACGTTTGTTCCTGGTGTAGTGGCCATTGTGAACCTTACTTTTACGACGACATCTACCATACCTGCGAATGGGTCGGATACTACGACTTTTCAAGTTTTAGTAACGGATAGCTTTTCCAATGGTGTTCCCAACCAAATGGTAAACTTTAATATATTAAACCCTACTTATGGAGGATCTGCGGCTCCGTTAGCTTTAACGGATATTTCTGGTATCACTACTGGTGTGCTCATTAGTTCAACGGCAACAGGAACATATTTTTATAATGCCACTTGCGACGCAGTGACGTCGTCTGATGTTCAGGCGGTATTTTATTGAGGTATATATAATAATTTTTTATTAATGATAATTTCTTTGGGAGAAAGCTTGCACCCATACACTAAAATTTCTACGCCGGAGTTTAAAGCTTGCGTTAAAAGCTTTGCATAGACCTCATCAATATGGGCCGCCACTTTAAAGTGAGCTACATCTTCTCTTTGAACAACAAAGAGCATGACAGTTCTAAAACCTTTCTTTTTTAGATCCATAAGTTCTAGTAGATGTTTTTGTCCGCGTGTGGTTACAGCGTCTGGAAAAAGCGCGTAGTGGTTATCGCCTTGTAAAGTGACACTTTTCACTTCGACAAAACACTCCGGTAAGTTGGAATTAGTGAGCATATAATCAAGTCTACTGTTACCGATTTTATACTCGGGGAAAATATTTTTATAACCTTGCAATTCTTTAATGGTATTATTTTGAATCGCTTCTTGTACCAATTTATTGGCCAAATGAGTATTAACCCCAATCCATGATAGAGGAGCTTTAATCATTTCCAGCGAATATTTTAATTTGCGAGAGGGATCGTTATGTATGCTTAAAAGAGCACTTCGTCCAGGCTCAAAACAAGTGGTCATTGGTCCTGTATTGGCAGTGTGAGCGGTTACAACTTCTCCTTGGGAAAGTTTAACTTCGGCAAAGAAACGTTTATAACGTCTAATCAGAGTGCCTTCAAGGAGAGGACTTTTAAATTCCATTTTTTAAAATTTCCAGTAGTTCGTATTCAGATTGCAAGTACTC
This sequence comes from Bdellovibrionales bacterium RIFOXYA1_FULL_36_14, assembly GCA_001769975.1. Taxonomy (GTDB): domain Bacteria; phylum Bdellovibrionota; class Bacteriovoracia; order Bacteriovoracales; family Bacteriovoracaceae; genus XYC1-FULL-37-79. Next base: position 113,323 of record MEPW01000018.1, read on the forward strand.
ATTAAATCTAAAAGGATCAGCGGGAGAAATCTCCAGGTTTTCCAGAGTATTGATATATTCTAATAAGTGTTGATGTGTATTTAATCTTAGTGTGCTTAGATAGGTGGATAAGTCTGCCCGGTCTTTAAAAGGTTGGTGAAAAAGAAAATTAATTATTAGATGGCGGGTATCATTAAAGCTGCCGTCCATAGGATAAAGTTTGGGATAAAAGTATTTATAGGACAAGTCAATGGGGTGAGGGCCTTTCGAAAAAAGATTTGATTCGACCAACTTTTCCAACGAAGAAAAGAATGCCAATTCTTCCAACTGATTGGAAAAAAGTGCTTGGAAAGTGGACTGATTAAGGTAAGTGAAATAATAATTTAAAAAAACTTCTTCAAGTTTATTAAAATATGCATCGAGTTTGTACAAGAAATTTAGATTAAGATTATAATGATCATCTTTATTCATAAAAATAATTTGCTTAATCACCATTTTTTTAAACTTAAGAATAAGGGGAATCATCGGCTGATTATTATACGAAAATGGAGTAATCAGAATATCTTTAAGTGTTTGGTTAGCTTCATTCATACTAGTTTGTTGGAATATTTGGGTATTATTGGTTTGCATAAACTTAGCTTCTGATAAAAAATTATCTGTGATTGTTTGATAACTTTGAAATAATTCCTGCCCAGCTTTGCGTGCAGTTAAAAGCGAAGACAATTTTGTCGGTGGAAGTGAGTCCACTGTTTGTTGCCCTAAATCTAAAATTTTTTGGGAAAGCTTAAAAGATAAAAGTTTTAAAGTGTCCTCGAAGGTGCTGATTGACCCAGATATGGGATTTTGAAATGAATCAAAGCTCTTACAGTTGATCCATTTTTTCAAATCATGGTCTTGATCCGAGCAAAAAAGTGGCAAGTTAGAATCACTTAAACCTGTTTGTTTCAGATATAGCCATTTAAGCATTAATTGATCCCAGCTAAAATGTAATTGTCTTTTTCTGATTTGCGCACCTGCGAGGGCCAAAAAGGTGAAGGGTAGATAATCCATAATTGAGGATGTCGTAATTATTTGAGGATCAAGTTGGTCATGAAAAATGTAATTATAATAAACCTCTTTTTTATCTTTGGTAGAAAAAGTGGCCCCCACACTACCGGCAAAATTATGTTTAATCCCCAGAGCATGACCCACTTCATGAGCAATTAAAGTGCTGATTAAGTCAGAAAAAATTCTTTTATAAATCTCATCCGTTTGTTCCTGGTTAGGAATAGTTTGGAGGAGATCGTTAAAAGGTGACTGCTTGATTTGGGAATCGTTGATTGTTGCATTATGGGAAATAATCGCCGGGTTAAATTGTCTTATCGATAAGGATAATTTGTTGAGAGTTTTTGGGATAACCTGGCGAGTGTGCTTTTTTAAATATTCACTGATTAATTGATATTGAGGACTATTGAGTGGATTTGGAAAATTAATATATGCTTGTAGAATCTCACCGGTGTAGGGATCGCTTTGTACGCTAGTATAGGCATAATTTCTTGCATCTTTTGACCATTCTATAATGTGGAGTCCTGGATCAAAAACTTCGCTATGTTCTGGCAGCTTTTTTACGTTAATTAAATCAATACCCAACAGATTATTCCAGTACTCTACGCCGTTTTTAACCGCTTGCAAATATTCTGGGGGAATATCTCCGGTATAATAAAAGATTATCGGATTCGAGTGATTCATGTGAATGATTTTGGAGCTTTGATTTTTAAGGTGAGTTTCATAAAAAGCATAAAGGTTTTTGTCGGGATGATTTTTTTCAACGAACGTTGGATTCTTTATATAGGACGTAAAAGTATATTTCATATTTATTTGGTCATAAATAATATTTCCCGCTGGATCAGTTTGTTTTATTTTTACCTGATGTTTGATAATTAAATGTTGGTTTACCACTTGGGCCTGATAGAGAAAACTTTCGACAATTTGAAAGGTCTGCTCTTGGTTTAAATTGTCATTATAAGAGTGCGTACTTCTTTTTTGGTAAATATGTTTCATGCCTTGATCAAAATTAAAAACAATGGAGTCTTCATTTTTTTCCACGATAGGGAAACTTGCTAATAGTTTAGTTTCGTGGGTATCAGAATCGGACTTGTCAGTTACTTCTATCAGATTGATAGCATTTTCAATTCCTAGTTCAAAATAAACTACTTTGCTTTCGAACGCGAAGGAGCCTTCTAAGTTCTGTGGTCCTCCCATATTGGCAGCAGTCATCAAAAAATGATGCTTAAATGCGCATGTTTGAATTTTAATCGCCTGGGTTTCACTGGTTTTTAAATTTAAGTTATTTAAAATTAGTTTTTTTCCATCCAAAATAGGATTACTTTGGGATAAAATATGAGTAGGTGCGTGCTGGCTGCATGAATAAAGTATAATCAGGAGAGAAAATATGAGCAGAGCTAGCTTGGGTAAAATAATGAACTCCTTACATGGTTACCAAAAATTCATAGTATGATCTCTCCAAATATGCAATATTATTGAAAAAATTACTAGGGGAAAGGGTATGGATAAAGAAAGTCGTGAAGTGGCCCAATTATTAATTTCTATTAAAGCGGTAGTGGTTGCACCTAAAAATCCGTTTACATATACCTCTGGTCTGCAAGGGCCCATTTACTGTGATAATCGCAAGGTCTTGTCTCATGTGAAGATTAGAAATAAAATCATCGAGCATTTCGTTGATGTAATTAGAGAAAAAAATTTAATCTGCGATTCTTATGCCGGTCTAGCTACGGCGGGCATTCCTCATGCTGCTTTGATTGCTGACCGGCTTAAATTGCCCATGATCTATATTCGGTCCAAGGCCAAAGAGCATGGAAAACAAAATCAGATTGAAGGTGATTATAAACCCGGGGATAAAATTGTTTTGGTCGAAGATTTGGTCAACCAAGCAGGCAGCTTAAAAACGGCCTATAATGGGGCCAAGGAAGCCGGGTTATGCCCGGTTGGATGTCTGGCGATTGTGGATTATCAAATGGAATCGGCAAAAAAAATTATCTCAGAACTAAAAATACCTTTTTATGCCTTAACCGATCTAGAATCAATTTTGGATGTTTGTTTGGAAAATCGAGATATAGATGAACTCGACAAAACTATTGTCTCTAAGTGGCAACAAGATCCGATTCAGTGGAATAGACGCTAAAACTATTTATTTTTTTTAGTATTAGTGTAATCAGTACCAAATTTTCTTCTAAATTTTTCGATACGACCTTCGGTATCTAAAACTTTTTGTTTACCTGTATAGAATGGATGGCAAGCTGAGCAAATATCCGTTTTAGATATCTTCTTTGTGCTTTTCGTTTTAATGGTATTTCCACATGCACACTCAACAGTTACATCAAAGTACTCTGGATGAATATTTTCTTTCATGAACAACCTCTTGATATTTCTTTGCTCTAATACAAAGATAAATAATTTTTTATAAAAATTTATTTTAAAACAATGGGAGTATATTTGACCTTTTTGTGACAGAAAATCAAGTAATTTCTACAGATTGACTAATATTTTTCAAAAATTCTTGCCTACTGGTAAAAATCAATGTAAGTTTTCATGGTTTTAAAATTAAAGGGTTATAAATTTTTGCACGGAGGGTTCTGTGGCCGCTAAAGGTAAAGGTGCTAGGGTTATTATTCATTTGGAATGTCAAACTTGTAGAAAATCAGGACTTCCTGGCGTAAGTCGATATCATACAACAAAAAATAAAAAGACTACTCCAGATCGTATGGAATTGAAAAAGTATTGTAAATTCGAAAGAAAACATACTCTGCATAAAGAAGTTAAATAAACTATTAAATTCTGTTTGGGTTCTTAATTATTTGGTTGTTTTCTCTTTGAAAGAGAAGGCATCTAAGTTTTCTTTTTGAACAATTAGAGGCGATTCTACGTTTGAGACTTTTACAAGAAAGCTGCTTTTCTTTTCAATTTTCACATCGGGTAGGGTGTCGATTATGTTGCTAACACTGTAAGTGATTATATTATTTTCACTGGTTTTTATCTCAATAGTGTAGAGTGGGTTATTGAAATATTGTTCAATAGATTTTTGAGTTTCGGGAGTGACCTTATCGAGAATCATCTGAACCCGCAATCCGAGAAACGTTTCTAGATAATTATTGATGTCATTTTGTAAATTAGGTCGATTATTTACAAGCCAAGTCTGATCGTTTTTTCTTTCAATAGTTAATATCGGTGAATTGTACTTGCGTAGCCCTCTATAAATGGTCAAAGCATTAATTTCATCCTTGGTGGTGTGGAAAATTCTAGCATCCAGAAAGTCACTTAGAATCAGGCTTTCAATACCATAGGGGAGAGTTTTAATTTGAAAGATTTCGTTATAGGCTGAATGAGCTATGTAGGTGGAATTATCAATAGGGTTAATGATTCCAAATTGAAGATAAGTCAGGCTGTTATTTTTATCATAAAATTCTATTTCCATGAATGGTTTGTTAAGTGAGTAGTGAGAAATGTTGATGGGATCTTTTTTAAGGATTCGCATGATTGATATTTTTTCCAGAGCATCGTAGATATTTTTTATGGTTTGGGGATTGGCAGGGAAGCTTCTTGGTTCAATTAAGTGCCACTTAGCTGATGTTTCCGTCGATTTTTGTAATACAAATTTTCCCAGCTGGTTTTTTACTGAAATTTTTTCTACGTTTTCAAGTTCGCTATGTGTGAACAGAATATGATGGTTTAAAGTCTCAGGAAGGTCTAAGTTGGATTGAAATAAAAAGCTTATTACGGAGGATAGAATTAAAATAATGGTAAATCCACCAAGTAACCAAGTAGAGATTAAAGTTTTATTGGTTTTCATGTTGATTTGCATATAAACTTTCACTTGTTACATTAGTCAGGGACTGTGTCAAAGTTTGACGAAGTAGACCTTTGTTTACATAATTAATATTATAATAACGTGATTTGATGTCGAAGTATAGTTGGACAGGAGAAATAATGGATATTTTGAAACTATTTAATGCCGGTGGATTTGCTATGTATCCTTTGCTGCTTTGTTCGATTTTAGTGTGGGCGATTTTTATTGATAAATTAAAAAAATTAATGGCCTTGAAAAATCAAACTACGCTCATTATAAACCAAGGCAAAAATCTTATTTTAGATAATAAAATTCATGAGGCTAAAGGACTATGTCACAATATGGATTTATGGATTAAAGCACCTTATTTGGAAATATTCAGTGACGAAAATCATGATGCTAACAAGGAAAAAAAAGAATCTAGAATATCTAGGAAACTGGAAGCCATGAAGATGGAGTTAAACCGTGCTAATTGGCTTTTAGCGACCATTGCAGCGGTAGCACCTTTCTTAGGATTGCTAGGAACCGTAACTGGTATCATTCGATCGTTTGAATCCATTGCTAACTCAGGTAAAAGTGGATTTTCGGTCATTGCTCCAGGACTTGCTGAAGCCTTGATTACCACAGCCTTTGGGATTATTGTGGCCATTATGGCCTTGATTATATTTAATTATTTTCATATGAAGCTTAAAAATTTAATGACTGCATATAAAATTGGGTTGGAAGATTTAATCGATGAGCTAAAAGGTTTTTAACGTGGGAATCAAAATAAACGATCATGATGACGATAATCCGGTCATAATTAATATGACCCCACTGATTGATATCATGCTAGTTTTGTTAATTATTTTTATGATGACTTCCTCCATTACCCTAGAAAGCGGTTTGGATATTGATATACCTAAAACTACTTCCAATACCTCTGCTAAAGAAAATAAGGCAGTTATTATATCGCTAGATAAAAACGGGCAGATTTTTGTTCAGGGAAAAAAAATTAATTTTGAACTGATCAAAGAAGAGATTAGTAAAAATCTGGAAACTGAAAACAGTGAATTGGTCATATTTGAAGGGGATTATCAAGCCACTCTTGGTAGAACTATTGAGATTATGGATTTGGCGAAAGAAGCTGGTGCTAAAAGATTTGCAATTGCCGCCGATAATCTCGAAAAATAAATAAACTTACAGATCCAGGCCGTCTAGAACTTCATCCAAGCTTTCTTCTTTTTGCTCTAATTGAATGGATTCTAACTCTGGTCGATTGATATCAGGTTGGATTGCACTTAAAAATTGACGAAGCAGCGTCCTTTCCCCTTTTTTTAAAAAGGTGAATTTTACTCCCATCCGGTAAATGAAAGGAGTTTCGCTAATGATTCTATTTTTAAGATTATGCTCTTTGCAAAAGCCTACAGTAGCGTTGAGTAGGAATTTTTTAGTAATATCAAATTCGATAACGATGGATTGTCCATCAATGAACTTTTTATTGGTAAAAAGCAGCATTTTATCCATGTATATTTCAGCCAGAACCGTACGCCCTTTAACGAGCATGCTTTGGGGAAGAACTGGATGTCTTTGTCTGACAAACGCACCTCCACCACTAAACTCATTAATTGCAGTCATCATAACTTTGGCTATATTTTCTTGCGCGAGAGGTTCGGTTGATTCCTGCATAGCCTTTAACATTTCGTCTTCAGTTCCTTCAACCTCAGGAGTAGCTTCCTCAGGTTTTTCCAGCGGTGGCACCACTTTTAAAGGCTGATTTTCTGTCACGAGTTCATGTATTTTATCATCGGGGATTGGGCCAGTTGGTTGATCATCTAGGGAATATTCTCTTTTGATATCTTCTAGAGTAAAAGCAATTCCATTGGCCTTGCAATAATCCAATCGCTTTTGCAGCGTGAACTCTATCTCATCTCGAAGTGACCAAATATTAACATTAATTTTTTTTATCAAAACTGGATGTTTTGAACTTCCATATATTGTCATAGGTTTATTATGGCATGACTTTTATTTAAGGGCTGCCTGGAAAAGATTACCACCTATAAAATTACGCCCTTTGAATTTATTATCAAATACATAAGGAATATCCCGCATATAATTTACTGGGAAAAAAGAGGAGATCTTCTATGACAAAACTTTGGCTTTATCGACAATTTTTGCTTTTTTTGGTGCTTGTTATTGCAGTTTTTAATACCGCCAGGGCACAAGAGTATATTAAGGGGGAGTTGATTGTTAAGTTTAAACATGATTCAGTTAAAAATTTAAATAATTTAATAAAAGGTTTTGACGGAAAACTTGAGAGAAAGATTCAGCTATTAAGTGGAGATTTATATTTAATCAAGTTTGATCAAAAATCAGATATGAAACAAATGGCCAATTTAATTTCCAAAGAATCTGCGGTCGAATATGCTGAACCCAATTACGCCTTGAAAATAGATGAACCAGTTGATCAAGGGCTTATTAATGAGGTTATTTTTGGTCAAGAAATGGATTTAGGGTATAGCCCAACCGATCCTCAATTTAATATTCTTTGGGGGCTTCATAATACTGGAAAAAATGATCCCACGGGCTCAGTAGGAGTGGCCGGTGCCGATATTAATGCTTTAAAAGCTTGGGATCTGACTACAGGAAGCAGAAATATTAAGGTTGCCATAATTGATACAGGAATTGATTATAATCACCCAGACTTGAAAAATAATATTTGGGTTAATACTGCTGAAAAAAATGGTAAGCCTGGAGTGGATGACGATCATAACGGTTTTATTGATGATATTCATGGTTACGATTTTGCTAATAAGGATGGCGATCCCATGGATGGTCACGGACATGGAACTCATTGTTCAGGAACAATCGGCGCGGTTCATAATAACAACCAAGGGGTAGCCGGTGTCATGGATCAAGTCGAATTAGTCGGACTTAAATTTTTGACTGATAGTGGTTCAGGCTCAACTCTTGATGCGGTGGAAGCTATCAATTACGCTACTAAATTAGATGTAGATGTCATGAGTAATTCCTGGGGAGGAGGCCCATTTTCTCAAGCATTATTTGATGTCATTAAAGTGGCCAGTGATGCCGGAATTATTTTTGTAGCCGCCGCAGGTAATTCTAGTACTGATAATGATGATACCAATCAATATCCTTCCAGTTACGAAATAGATAATGTGATTGCTGTTGCTTCACATACTAATGCTGATAGTTTATCCAGTTTTTCATGCTATGGAAAAACTTCCGTGGATGTTGCAGCACCAGGAAGCAATATTTATTCAACTGTTAAGAATGCTTCTTATGCAACCTATTCAGGAACATCAATGGCAACTCCTCATGTAGCAGGAGCTTTAGGGTTAATGGTTAGCCATACCGGTAGACTTTCTCATAGCGAGATGAGGGAGCGAGTTCTTCTGACTTCAAATTATGTAACCAGTTATAAAAATAAAATTGTCAGTAATGGCAGATTGGATGTTTATAATTTAATCACCGATACACGTCCTCCACGCCCTTGGACACCAGGGGAAAATGATTGGATAAAAGTATCTTTGGATGAAGCATTTGAATCAACTCACCCTTATCAAGATAGCGTGGTAATGGAAAGATCCATAACAATTCCAAACGCTAAAATGATCCGTATAAGGTTTGTTAAATTTGAATCCGAAGCTCAATATGATTATTTGAATGTTTCCGGTAAGGATGGAGTGGTGGTATCAAAACTATCTGGTCCTAAATATGGTGCAGTGGTGTCAGAAGAAGTTATGGGCGATACCCTAAAACTTAAATTTGTGGCAGATAATTCTATATCATTGTGGGGTTTTAAGGCAGAAGAAGTAGAAGTTATTTATAATATTCCCGAATAATTAATGACTAAAAGTTAGATAAAAAAAGGCTGAAATATTTCAGCCTTTTTTTTTATAGAATTTTAAATTTTATTAAACTTCAAAGTCTTTTCTATTTTTTCGCAAAAATGAAGTCAACGAGCCTAATTTATCTAGTGTTCTTATGGCCCGTGTAGAAAGTCTTAATCGGATTGTTTCTCCAGTTTCTGGGTCATAAACTTTTTTGCTTTGTAAATTTGGTCTTTGGGCCATTTTCTTTCTATTGTTTGAATGTGAAACCGTGTTTCCAACCAATCTACGCTTTCTTGTCAAGTCACATACTCTTGCCATAACTTATCCTTTATTTATTAATTTCAACTACTAACGGTTAAAACTTATATAACGTTATTGATATAAGTGCAAGTAAATATATTAGAGCAAATATTTTTTCGCAAATTTTTCAATATCGGGCGCTGTAAAACCATGAAATTTATATAAATCTTCAGGAGTTCCTGATTCGCCAAAAATATTTCTTATTCCATAGCGACGAACTCTTTTGGGGCGATTGGCATTTTCTGACATCCATTCCGCAATCATTCCACCGGTGCCCCCATTGATAGTATGGTCTTCAAAAACAATAAATTCATCAAAATTATTTGCCAGCATACTCATAAAAGCATTATCGATGGGATTGAGGCAATTGGCGTTGAATACTGCTGGATCGATTTTTCCTTCTTTAGCAATGTTATGGGCGGCTTCGAGGGCGTATTCCAGTACTCCACCACAGGCCATAAAAGCGACCTTCTGACCTTTTTTTACTTCAGGAAATATGCCCGGACGTTCGAATTTGTCCATATTCATATCTTTAAGCCCTTGGCGAGTAAGTCTTAAGTAAACCGGACCTACATGATTGATAGACCATTCCACCATTTCCTTAGTTTCTTTAGCATCTGCAGGTTGTAAGACCACCATATTAGGAAGGGTCCTCATGATAGATAAATCTTCCAGTCCCATTTGAGAGTAGCCATCTTCACCAATTCCTACCCCACAATGGGTTCCTATCAGTTTCACGTTGGCATTGGCATAGGCTATAGAAATTCTTATTTGATCAAATCTTCCCGTTAAAAATGCGGCAAAGCTACAAATAAAAGGAATTTTTCCTGAAAAGCTCATGCCGGTTGCGGCCCCAATCATATTTGCCTCTTGAATACCCATTTCAAAAAAACGATCCGGAAATTTATTTTTAAATAAGATACTCATGGTGGACTTGGATAAATCGGCATCCAAACAAACAACATTTTTATATTTGTCCCCCAGTTCGCTTAGGGCCTCACCAAAAGCTTTTCTGCTTGCTGTTTTTCCCATAAAAGTAACTCCTATAACCCAATAGCTTGGTTTTGTTGAATCTCTTGTAGTGCTTGTTTACATTGCTCATCATTTGGAGCTGAACCGTGCCAGCCTACGATATTGCTTTCCATAAAAGAAACACCCTTGCCTTTAATAGTGTGGGCAATAATCATGGTAGGTTTTTCTGGGTGAGTTGTCGTTAGAGCTTGGACAATTTCCTCGTATTTGTGTCCGTTGATTACCAACGTATTCCATCCAAAAGCTTCCCATCTTTTTTCTGGTGGGTCCATATTTAAAACTTCTTTGACGGTTCCATCTATTTGGGCCTTATTGTAATCCAAAATTAAAGTGAAATTTCCCAATTTGTGGTGAACGGCTGAGGAGGCGACTTCCCAAATTTGTCCTTCTTGCATTTCTCCATCTCCAATCAGAGCATAAACTCGGTGGGGGTTTTTATCTAGCTTATAGCTCATGGCAATTCCTTGAGCTATGGAGGCACCTTGGCCCAAGGAACCTGTGGAAGCCTCAATATAAGGTAATCTGACTCTGTCAGGATGCCCCTGCAGTCGAGACCCTAGATGTCTAAGCGTCATTAATTCACTTTCGGTAATATCGTATCCGACGGCATGTAAAATTGCGTAAAGAGCAGGTACACCATGGCCTTTGGATAGTATAAAACGATCCCTGTCAAAGGTATTAACCTTGCTCGGAGAGTGTTTCATGACGCCATCTTTTGCAAATAGAGCATAAATGATTTCAACACTAGAGAGGCTTCCACCGGGGTGTCCGCTTGCGCATTGATGGATCATTTTTATAATGTTTGCCCGGATTTTAGGGGTTTCACTGGCCCAGCGATTAAAAACAGATTGATTCATGAAAAATTTCCTTTCCTTAGGTTAAATAAATTTAAAGTATTGTATACCAAATGAAACTTCTTAGGCATTAAAAAAGCGGTAGAATTTGTTGTTTGAAATAATCAAAAAGAAGTTTGGAAAAAGTATCGAAATTGTTTTTAATCAACGTTTCATTAGTGGATTTATTGGGAAAATCGGAGATGATTTTGTAAGAATAAAAAGGGGTATTATCTTCCCTTGATGCTTGATAAAGCCCATAGGATTCCATGTCAACCAGATCAATATCTTTTAATGCGAATGCGTCAACGGATGTAAGGATTTTTTTTTCTGAAGTAAAACAACTAAAACTTCCGCTAGGTGTATCAATGTTATATAAAATATTTGATGCGTCAATTAGCGATTTAAGAGGGCATATTGAGTGCAGTTTTAAGGATTCGTTGATGGCCCCGGCGATACCAAGGTTGATGATAAGTTCAAAGGGACCACGGTTGGATAAAAGTTTTTTTAAATTTTGATAGGCTAAATTTGATCCCATTTGGCAGATAAAAAGCAAAAATTTCTCGTTTTCGTAGAGATTGCTGACCTGACTACTTTTTTTAAAAGAGTAGTTTAAAAAAAAATGATAGGCCTCTAATTTATGGGCCATTATGATAAGCTTCATAAATGCTTTTTATAGCTAAAAGACAATCTTTGTCAAAGGTAGATAAAAATGGGTACATTGCTTAAGCAGATTTCTCCGCTGGCACTTACTTTTGGAGGTGCTTCCATCAGCGGCGAAGGTCGTGGGTATGGTTTTGGAGATATATCAAAGGACCAGTCTCTTGCTCTTTTACAATATGCCTTTGAGCGTGGCATAAAAATCTATGATACTGCTCCAATCTATGGTTTTAGAACCAGTGAGCAAAGAATTGGAGCTGCATTTAAAAAAATTAGAGAGAAAGTTTTTATAGTCTCAAAATGTGGAGTGTGTTGGCATGATAACTTACGAGTTAATATGAGTAATGATCCCAAAATTGTCACTAAAATGCTTGAGACTACTCTTAAAGATTTAGCTAGTTCTTACGTGGATCTTTACATGATTCACTGGCCTGATAAAAATGTCGATGTACGGGTTACTATGGAAGTTTTATCTAAGGCCAAACTTCAGGGGAAGATTAAACATATTGGTCTTTGTAATACCAATTTAGACGAAATCAATAAGGCCTGCGAGATTGATAATGTGGAAGTGATTCAATCAGAGCTCAATTTATTTAATCGACATGTAGTGCGTGAAATGTTTAAAGAAATAAAAAAGACTCAGCGAAGTTTTATGTCTTGGGGAACTCTGGATAAGGGAATTTTAACGGGACATGCTCATCTTGAAAGAAAGTATGACGCCAGCGACCTGCGAAGCTCTGCTCCCTGGTGGAAAAAATCCAATCTAGATTTTAAGTTTAAAAAATATAAAGAATTAAAATGGATTTTGAATAAATACCATATAACTGGAGCAGAACTCGCTGTTGGGCATAACCTTATGTATGACGAAGTTGATCAGGTTATTGTGGGAATGAGAAGTGAAAAACAATTAGATGAGGTCTTACAAGCACTGCAAAACAAGATACCAAAAGAGGCGATCTTGGAGGCAATAAGTATAATCGATGATGAATGAGACTAATTTTTTTTCAGTGATTGTTCCGACTTATAACCGGGAAAAAGTCCTTTTCCGGGCCATCAATTCAGTGATGAATCAAACTTTTTCGGATTTTGATTTATGGATTATAGATGATGGTTCTACTGATTCGACTGAACATTTAGTTAAAGAGTATCGTAAGCATCATCCTTTGCGAGAAAAGATATTTTATCAAAAAATTGAAAATCAAGGTGTGAGTGCCGCTCGCAATGTCGGAATTCAAATCTCGGAAGGTAAGTGGCTGGCCTTCCTAGATTCAGATGATGAATGGCTTCCAGACAAGTTATTTAAGCAGCGAAAATTTATTGATGAGAGGCCTGATATCAAGATTGTCCACGGGGAAGAAATTTGGATAAGAAATGGAGTGAGAGTAAACCCGAAGAAAATCCATCAAAAATACGGAGGAATGATTTATAAACTATGTCTACCGCTTTGTCGAATTAGTCCCTCTGCTGCGGTAATTGAGAGAAGAATGCTTCTTTCCATGGGTAATTTTGATGAAGATTTTATTGTGTGTGAGGATTATTTTTTGTGGTTAAAAATCACTTCACTTTTTGAAGTTGGTTTTATTACTGACCCGCTAATAATAAAATATGGTGGTCATGAAGATCAACTCTCCCATAAATATCATTCAATGGATTATTATAGGGTGCAGGCCATGTATAAAATTTTAACGACTAGAAATTTACCTGAAGAAGATAAACAAGCTACCTTGAAAGAAATATATGCTAAGAGTGAAATATTAATAGCTGGATATTTAAAGCATAATAATTTAAAAAATTTAGAAGAAATACAAAGGATCTATGACATCAGCCGAAACCTACTTAAGGAAATGGGATGTTGATAGAGATTGAATGAATCGTCGATGCCCAAATTTCATCTTGCGGATTACTATGGGGGATGATTAATTTATAGTTGGCAATCAGCCACTTGGTTTTTAATTCCGGTATAAAAGCCATAAAATCTGTATCAATTTTAAAAATGAAAGCAATCGGTGGCTTTTCTAAAGAACGCATACGAATGCCAAGATAAAGTCCGTCTGCGAATTTATAGCGATGTCTGAAATGTTCACCGATAAAAAAACTAAGTCCATAGGTTTCTTGAAATAATCTATCAAATTCAAAGCGGAGAAATGGTTTGGTGCCGTAATATGACTCTTTACTATCAGATAAAGTATAAAGTTTTAATTCTCGTATTTCGTAAAGGTAGGAACTGTTGCCAGACGTTTTTAAATATTTAAAGTCAGAAGCAATAATCTTTTGATCTTGGGTTAGTGAATCAAGATTGATGAAATTGTCTTCGGAAACTATTTGCGAAGAAGTTTTGGAGGCATAAAAATCGGAACGAAGCAGTTTGTAGAGGGAAAAATCAAAGGCAGTTTTGTCTTGATTGGTTTTGTATTTAGAATTTAGTCCATACTTGATATCTTTTTTTAAATAAATATTGGCCCTTGGATCAGTCGGATCAATTCGATTGTCGATGGAAAAAAGGGTTCCCGCATTGATATCGACAAAAAGACCGGGAAGTAAGTGGTGTTCTTTAAATTTTATATAGGGTAGGGGCGTGCCGAAGGTAAGATTGATATCCACCAACTTTTCCGTATTGATGTTCTTGCTTAAAACTTCCATGACATTAAGTTGCTTTATAAGTGGGTTAGTGGAACTATCCATCGCTTCTTTGACTTCACTAATAAGCGTTTTAATGCCTTTAGAATAAAATAGGTCAAATTCAAAAAAATTTTTATAAACATCTTTGGTTAGCAGCCTATTGGTGTAGATGCGATCCCGGTACAAAGAATATTTTTTGATTTCACTGCGATCTTGAAAGGCGGCATGGGTAAATGTACAGCATAATCCCAAAAGGACTATAATATAAAGTAATTGGGTTTTCATTATCTCCATTATATAATAGCAATGAGATAACCTTGGTCGGTAAAATGATCCTGAAAAAAGATTTTAATGTGAATCTGGCGCAATTTGGAATTGATATTCCACTGGGTGAACGTATGGACATAATACTTGATCATTTAACATCTAATTACTCGGATAATATTTATTACCCAAACGACTTTCAAAATTTGAGGCTTACTAAGGATGATGTATTATTGGCCCATACCAACATTTATGTGGAAGAGTTACTCGGGGATAATATAGATAGAATAATGAGAAATTGTTATGAGTTAGATCTGCATGGTGATAAAGAACCTCGCTTAGATTTTCGACCCTTGAGGGATCTCATTTTACGGGAAGCCTACTACACTTATCAGGGAATGAAATTGGCAATCCAACACGGGTTTTGCTATTTTTTAGGTGGTGGTATGCACCATGCGATGAGTTTTTCAGGAAGGGGTTTTTGCTTGATCAACGATATAGTTATTGGGGCAAAAAAGCTTATGCGCGAACATTTGATCAAAAAAGTCTGGGTAATTGATGTTGATGCTCATAAGGGAGATGGTACCAGTGAAATCTGTTATCAAGATTCTAACTTTTTCACGTTGAGTATACATATGCAATATGCCTGGCCTTTGTGTGGTAAAAACCCTGGTGATCCGGAAATGATTCCGTCTAATATTGATATTCCGGTCGGTTTAAATGAAGAAAGAAATTATTTGGCCAAACTTAGTGCCGGATTAAATAAATTAGAAAAAGAAGGCCTGCCAAAACCAGAACTGGCCATCGTTGTGGATGGTGCGGATCCATACGAAGAGGATGAATTACCAGGAACGAGTGGGCTTAAGCTGACAAAAACACAAATGCTTGCTAGAGATCAGATGATTTATCGCTTTCTTCAAAGCAATCATATTCCCATGCTGTTTGTGATGGGGGGAGGTTATGGAAAAAAAGCGGGACAAATTTATATTCAGTTTCTGGATTGGCTTTTAAAGCAGAGGTCTTGTGAGTAGTGGAAAAAATCATGATCGTTTAAATCTTTTGATTGGCATGATATTAGTAGGAGCACTGATTGGCTTTACTCTGAATTGGGCCCTGGCTTTTTTCTTTTTAGCCGGCTGGCTTTTTTCCACGTTGTTTTTTTCTCCAGATACCGATATTGTTCCCAAAAAAAGAACTGGTTTTTTGCAGTTTATACTTTACCCGTATTCTATTTTGTTTAAACACCGAGGTCTTTCACATCATTTAGTTTTTGGCACCCTCACCAGATTAGTATATGGAATTATTCTGTTTGGGATCCTTGTATTTATTTTTTACAAGATGGGATATCTTTCAATTTCTTTAAGCCATTATGGAAAATTTTTGTATGAGTTCATCAAAAATTTTGATTATAGTCAGTCGATATATAAATATTTTGTGTGGTTTTTTTCGGGAATGTTTTTATCAGATCTTTGTCATATCTTTGTGGATAAGTTTATCAGCATGGTTAGAAGAATAACGAGGAGAGTTTTTTGAAAAGCATTTATATATGCCATGACAAATCGGATATATTCCATGCCAATCAAATTAAAAATATGTTTGAGTTGGAAAATATTGTGTGTGAGAACTTAAATCAAGCTGATGTTTATCTGTTTATCTTTTCAGATTCAGCTAATCGAAGTAAAAAAGTTTTAGATGAATTACAAAAAATTGTTTCTCTGGATAAAAAATTTTTAACTCTTAAATACACTGATAAAATACCCTCAGATGAATTATCATTTTACATAGGTGCAACCCAGTGGATGGATATGAACAAAGAGCAATCGATGCGGGATTTACTTAGTAAAGTTTTGCATCAGATTAGATAGTTTTTTAATTGGACTTAAAAAATGGGGTTGAAAACTACCTAACCTCGCTGAATCATGATCATTAATTCTTATAAATTTAAGCACTTGCCTGAAAAAGATTCTAATTTATTAAAAAATAAAAATTATTTTGAATTTTATTCTTACGATTGTAGATCAGTTAAATTGGGTTAATTATAAACGTATATTCAGTCGTTTCTTTTTTACTTTTTTACATGGATATATTTTCTATGAGCATTTGATGATATCTTTTGATGCAGTGAGTAATAGTGTTGAGAACAGTAGGTTAAAATAGATGAAAAATGTCATTGTTTTTGTCTTGTTGGGATTTCTTGTTTGTACAAATTTGATTTTTAGTCATGCTTTTGCTTCGACTGATACGACGGTCTTAGAAAACCTGACAGAACATGAATTCTATACGTTAGTCGATAATATAAGCACAGAAAAACTGCAAGAGTTAAATCAATTGATGAAGGATAACGATCAACTTAAAGGCCTGCAAAAGGCCAAAAAAATTGCGATAGAAAAATTAAAGCAGATAATTCCATTTTCAGAATTCAAAAATCTTCTCATCAAGAACAAGACGATTGGAATCATTAGCATTACCAGTGAACTGATTGGTGACTTCGTTTTGCCTTTAATTTTAGCTAAGCTAGGTCTTCTTGAACTTGCCGTAGCAGTTGCTGTTGTTCCACCAACTCCCTTTATTCTTCCGATTTATTTTTATTTTTCCATGACTAAAAGTCGAAATGAGATGGCATCAGTTCTCGGTAACGATATGAGTAGAATTAAAGTGCTGGAAAAGTTAGAAAAGGAAATTTTGGATTTTACTGTAGAGCACAGAGTTCTTTCCATCCTGTCTGATGAGCTAGAAAATGATCAAGAGTTTGTGGTGATTAAACAAACTTTTCTTGAGAAGCTTACAGGCGTGGATATCCCAAAGGGTCAGGTTGGTTTAAAACAGTTAGAGAAAATATTTGTTAAACATTATTCAAGTAATAAATTAAAAATGATTAAAGAAGCATCTGAGCAGAATGACTCAATTTATACCCAATTAGTTTTAAACTATTTAAAAAACAACCAAGAAGCTAAACAGGAATTGACTCATTATCTGGCTCAACAAAGCCAATTATTCATGGGGGATAGAAAATTTGATAATGTGAAAAAGTATTTAATTGAAATCGATAATAAGCAGAAATTGATTGAGATGAAAATAATTGAATATCGAAAAAATATTAAGGCCCTTAAATCCCGTGAACCGTTTTTTTATGAAAGACCGACAACTTCTAAAAAAGTTAAAGACATCAATCAAACAATTGAACAATTAAAGTCTCTTGCTTTGGATCTTCGAACTTTGAAATATCGCTATTTAGCGGCCATTGATTATGATCTTAGAAATGACAACGCAGGCAATGTGTCTATGGACATAAATTTGGAAAGTTCCAAACTTCAGAGAATCATGGATCGATTTCAAGGCATTACTCAAGAGAAAAGTTGGAAGGTGAATGAAGGAACTGAAACGTGCTTAGAATTAATTCATCAGTTAATCTAAAATTTTCCTAACTGGGGTTCATAACAATGGGGATGAAATCAAAAATAACTTTTATTTTTTAATAGGTTAATTTTCTTTTAACGCAACAGTTTAAATTGGTTTGATTAAATTATAATAATTCTGCAATACTGTATAGTACAACCCCATTATACGGATCCAGTTAAGAGCGTTTCTTAAAGATAACAATATGGCTCTTCCGGAGGAATTGGAATGCCTATAAATTCAAAATAGGTATTTTTGATAATCTGAACTCGGTCGTTGACTTCATATGGATCGCCATAATGCTCTAGTAGTTGGGAACGCATGACAGTGGCACTGCTGTAAAGATTTTTCAGTATTTTGCGAATCAGTCCATCACTAGGCAATGAATTTTGATGTAGATAACATAGCTTAAGACTTTCCTTATGTTTGCTAATAGTAGTTATTCTATTGCGCACAAGCTGAGATAATTGCGGAAGGTTCAAATCATCGGTCATTTTTCCATATTTAGTGATTTCAAATTCCTGGATGGTTTCCCAGATAGTGAACAACTCAACGGCGTTTTCGCAGGCCTCTTGGAGTTTTTCATATTTGTTGGGAAGTTCTGATTGAGATAGCGCGCTAAGCGAATAAACCATGACGAAGATTGTTGTAAGTTTAATCATGCGTTCATATCCTTTATTAATTTATTTAATAAATACAATATGTTATACCCACAGCAGGGGACTATAACAAAAATAGCGCATAGAATCAATAGCAATTAATAAATTTGTAAAAAGTCAGTAAGCTTGAATGTTTTCAATAAGATTTGTTTTTAAAAATGTGTCAAATGTATCTTCCGTTGGAAGAAAACCATCGGCTTGCATTTTCCATAATCTAGCATAGTGGCCATCTATGGCAAGTAGATCATTGTGTGCGCCATCCTCAATGATTTTACCGTCATGAAAGACTAAAATGCGATCTAAATTACAGAGTGTAGAGAGACGGTGTGCAATCACTATTACGGTTTTGGTAACCATGGAATGACTAAGTCCATTTTGAATTGCTTTTTCCGTTAATGAATCAAGACTGGAAGTGGCTTCATCTAAAATGAAAATAGGTGCATCCTTAAGGAGTGTTCTAGCGATGGCAATGCGCTGCCTTTGACCGCCGGAAAGGCGAATGCCACGTTCTCCAACGAGTGAATCATATGCTTCGGGTAGTTTCATGATGAATTCGTGCGCATGCGCTTTTTTAGCTGCTTCGATAACTTCTTCGAGGTGCGCACCCAGTTTGCCATAAGCAATATTTTCTCTTAGAGTTCGGTGAAATAAAAGAGGGTCTTGGGGGATCATACCGATATGGTTTCGAAGAGAGTCTTGAGTGACTTCGGCAATGTCTTGTCCATCTATTAAAATTTTGCCCGCATTAATGTCATACAGACGCATCAAGAGGTTTACAAAAGTAGTTTTTCCCGAACCCGAAAATCCCACCAATCCTACGCGTTCACCAGGACGAATGGTTAAATTGAAATTTTTGAAAATTTCAATCCCTGGCCCATAGGAAAAAGAAACATTTTTAAAATTTATCTCACCATTTTTAATTTTTAATTCAGAGGCGTTTGGGGCATCGATAATTTCATGAGGGCGGATGATAATGCTCACTCCGTCGGACATGCTTCCAACGTGTTCAAAAAATTCTAAAAATCGCCTACTCAAACCACGAGCGTCGTTAATAATTACTAGCGATAGACTAGTCACCATCGCAAAACTACCTACGGTGATCGAGCCATTGACCCACATTTTAACCGCAAGTCCCATCATGCCGACTTGCAGAAGTAAAGCGGCAATAAATTGAAACCATCTCATTCGTTCGTTAAACCAGATGGTTCTTTTGGCGGTTTTAATTTCATGATTTAAATGATCCATGAGGTGATCTTGTTCAAAACCTTGGCGACAAAACATTTTGGTATTGAGAATGTTACTGACAGCATCTACAATTTTTCCACTCACGGTGCTTCTGGCCGCAGCAAAAATTTTGGCATATTTACGGCATTTCGTGGCCAGCCATAATGATGTACCTACGTAGATAATAATCCAAGAAGATAAATATATGGCGATCTGGTAATTAATTTGGGTGAGCAGGAAAATAGATACACTAAAGGTTATAAAAACTGGCCAAAAATCAAAGAGGACTGACCAAATGCAATGATTTACGCCAAAGGAAACTTCAGAAATCCGATTACTTAGAGAGCCTGCAAAGTTAGTACTAAAAAAGCGGTGAGAATGCTGTTGTAAATACTGGTAGAGGGAAAAGCGCACTTTAGTTCTTAGTTTTGGGCCGACAAATGGGATGCAAGAACCGCTCGCACGGCTAAAAAATAAAATACCAAGACTGAAAATAACAAATGAAATTATAGATGGTTTAAGATTGGACCAAATCTGAGCTTCGCTGAGTCCTGGAGTCAAACTGGCTACAGCATCCATGATTTTTTTTACTCCATAGGGAAGTAAAATTTGTGAGGTTGCCTGACCAGTTTCAAACAATATCATTAGAAGCAGCATCCATCTAAATTTTTTAACAAAATAGAGAACAAATGCTCCAGGCTTACCTGGTAGTTGAATACTATTGGTTGTTTTGGAATCGGAATTTTGCATGCAGTATTTATAAAGCAACTAATGTGCTACGTCTACTAACTGGCTCGCCACAATGGGGATGATTTACAAAATAATCTTATTTTTTTAGTAGGTTAGATCTTTTTTGAGTAACAGTTTAAATTAGTTTGACTTGATGGTAACAATTTCGCAATGCTAGATGGGTGTCAACCCCTCCTGATTCCGAGGATATTTATTATTTGCTGACTCAATTCTTTTCTTGTAACTCTCTAGGTGATCAAGAAAAGTATCTTTGATTTGTTTTTGGATGGTTGGTAAATTAGGCACAGCAACTTCTATAAAGGGGTTACTGCCTAGTAAATGAGCTGATCTAAATTTCACCAAGGTTTGACTATCTCCTTTCCTTATAAAACTCACGCTACCAATATCAGAAAGTGTGGATTTGTTTTTTGACTCAAAAACTCTCCAGTAAACAGTTATTTTGTCATTTTTGTACTCTATTACTTCCGTTTTGGTCATATCCAAATTAAATGGAAAACTTTTTAAAACCATGCGTTCTACTTGTTGAGTAACAAAACCTTCTTCATTAGTAACAATATCGCTTATTCCGCGACCAATTAACTTATGCAGATAAAGTCCCCAATCATGTGGAGAAATTTTACTAACAAAACTTTCAAATGATTCATTATAAAGTCTAAGAGTATATTCCAATGACATTTTTTTTGCGCCATAATTTGCATATTCAATTACCCTATCGGTGGTAAAAAAACCATGCCCTTTTAAAAGATCATCACTTTGTAATTGCTCGACTTTTTTTTCAAAATGTTTGTCCATTTGAATATGAAGTTTTTTTACAACATATTTAATATCATCGTATTTCTCATCCCCAGATGAATATGTTTCTGCATGTTCAAGCTTCTCTTTTGAATAAGAAAAAGCGGAAAAGGTTATAAAAACAATTAAGATTGTAATTATTGTTTTTTTCATATCTACTTTAAACCTCTTGTGGTGGTATTAAGTTTTGCTTTTTCTTACAAATCAGGACTCAAATTTATCCAAACTCTAGCAATTCTTAGAGGAAAAACAATGCTGCGTGTAATTATTACTAACTGACCTACAACAATGGGGATGATTTACAAAATAATCTTATTTTTTTAGTAGGTTAGAGCGTTTTTAAGTAATAGCTTAAATTAGTTAGACTTGATTGTAACAATTTCGTAATGCTAGATGGATATCAACCCCATTGTTCTAATCCAGTTAATAAACGATTTAACTTTCTTTAATTTCTTAAATAATTATTAAATACTATCAGCTAAAGTTAAGCTTTGATACATACGACGAGTTTTTATGAAAAATTCTAAAACTCAATACATAATTTTGCCAGGCAAGATCACTTCCCCTAATGTGGACCCTAAAGTGGTCTCTTTATTAGATGAGGCTTATTTTTTATGGAAAAATGTTTGGGACAGTACATTTAAAGGTAATGGCGTTGAAAAAAAAGCTTCTCCTGATGACTTTTTTCGACAACATTTTATTCCTATTATAAAAAATGAAAAGGATATTATCGCCATTCATCTTTATTCGATTTTCAATTTATCATCAAAGGCCATGCGAGATCATTCCTATTTGAAAAATAATTTCAATGACAAGTTTTTTTCGGTTATGGAACGTGAGAATATTAAACTTGCCATGACCATGGAGTCGCTCATTGTACATCCGGAATATAGAAAAACTAAAATTGGTCAATCTTATTTTTTAGCGATTAGTTATTTAGGCATACAACTTTTTGCAGATTTTACTCATTGTGATGCTATCATTGCCCCAGTTAGGCGTGATGTAGGAATTGCGGAAGCTGCTGAAAAAACAGGTTTTTCTGCAACTGATAAGAATATCACTCTTTATAATACGCCTGTCGATTTGGTGTACTTAAAACGAAATTCAGAGATTAAATACCCCAATGACATTATTAGACAACAAGTCAAAAATTTATGGAAAGAAAAATTAGTATATTTAAACTCTGAGGATAAACTTCATTCCCAAAGGTCTGCTTGATGAATAACAGGTCTCAATTTATAGAAAGTGTCAGCGAAAAAAATATTAAGGTGAATAAGTTAGAAGCACCCCTAAAAGATGTTTCAGGGATGGTTAGAAATGTCCCATATATTATTTATCCGAAGAATAAAGCGGAAATTCAATTAATATTAAAATATGCTAATCAATATTTAGTGCAAATCTATCCTATTTCCTGTGGAAAAAACTGGGGTTTTGGTTCGAGTTTGCCAAGTGAAAATGATACTATTGTGGTTAATCTTAAAGACTTTAATACTATTGTGGATATTGATTTGGAAAATGGCTATGCCACAGTTACGCCTGGAGTAACTCAAGAGCTATTGGCACACGCCTTAAAGGATACAGCTTATTTTATTGATGTTACCGGTTCTAGTGCTGATTCAAGTTTAATTGGTAACGCTTTGGAGCGCGGGATAGCTTATAATTCTTTGCGAGTTGAAAATATTAGTGAGCTAGAAATATTATTACCTAACGGCAAATTCATTAATACTGGTTTTAGTAGCTTAAAAAATACAAACACCAGTAATTATCCATGGGGAATCGGACCGTCACTGGATGGCCTTTTTTTTCAATCCAATTTTGGAATTGTAACTCAAGCCAAAATAAAGCTAATGAAACGTACAATTAATGCTAAAGCTTTTTGTGTTACTTTGAAAAATGAAAGGGACCTTTTTCTATTTATTTCTTCTCTTAAGCCACTGCTGGAAAATAACCTTATTAACTGTATTCCTCATATCTTTAATAAAGAACGCTTTTATCCTGGAATAGCCCCTTTACTTTGGAAATATTTTCAAAATATCCAACAAGCAAAAAGCCGAGACGAAATTCTTAATATTTTTAACAAACAATTCGATGGTGAATGGTTTGTGGCAGGAAATCTTCGCGGGATTACTGAACAAGTAAATCTAGGAGTTAAGTATCTAAGGAAAATTACTCCTTCCAGCTCAAAATTGCAGTTTATTGGGGCCAAAGAGAAGACTTTAATAAAAATTATAAAAAACCTTCCTTTTTTTTACGAATTAAAAGCATTTATATATGCTACCGATGAGCTGGGTGATTTAACTTGTGGCAATCCAACTAATCTCACTTTACCCAGTATTAACTGGGTCATTCCAGGTAATGAAAAATCTCTTTTCGATTTGGATATTGATCATTGCGGTGATGGAGGCTTTTTATATTTTACGCCAATGAGCAATTATACCCAGGATGATATTGCACTTTTGCTCAGAACGACCACGCAAATCGCCAGCAAATTTTATTTGGTACCTGCGATTACTTTAAATGCCATTACACCGGACATAATGGAAGGTGTAATTAGCGTTGCCTTTAATAAACATAACGCTTTCGAAGTCGAAAATGCACATAAATGTATCAAAGAAATGCATAGGACTATGATAGATTTAAATCTTTTACCTTATCGAACTAATATTGATATGATGGACACCATCACTTTTAAGCAAGACTATGCAAGTACTCTGATAAAATTAAAACAAATTTTTGATCCCAATCACATACTCTCAAATGGAAGGTATATTCCTTCCGAAGAACCTATTAAGCATGTGTCTAAATTTGCAGCTTAGTGGAGTGCGGTCTTTTTTACATCAAAAATCTGGCCATGTTGATCACGATATTTTAATACAGAAAATGGGGTCATAACTGCTGTAACTATGTTTTTTTCATTTAATAAAGGAACGATAATAATTTGTCTTACATAGCAGCCAAAGTTATGTTTGGAATATATTTCATCGACCCAATGGTTTGGGCAATTAACATACTGGATTTCTTTAAGTTGACGTTTTACAGTATTTACTCCAACTTCCACGAGTTTGTTGGTAACGAATACACTTCTTTGAAATAGTCGCCACCATTCATTAGTAAAAATTTCTTCAAAACTATACGAACAATATTGAAAAAAATTAAAACTTCTATACATTTGAATGTGGTTGGCGTCGTATATTTCGATCACATCCGTTTCATCAAGAATTTCATTAAGATTGTAATCAGTGTGCAGTTTATATAAAAATAAGAACCTTTTTAGATAAAAACTTTCTTTTTGATCGTATAGATCTATCGCTTGTTCAAATTCGAGATTAGAGATGGTGGTCACGGCTGGTTTTAAATGGCTAATTAATCTTTGCGCACATTTTTCATCAATTTGGTTTTTGATGATTTCATAGTCGGAGTTTGAACCAATCACATTGGTGTGCCCCATTTGTTGTAAAATTTGGATATATTTATCTATTAGCTGGATGGCATACTCTTTAATGGGCTTATCGAATGTGGGATTTGTGCTTAAATTATTCATATTTTTCTCCAGATTCCCCATTAATGTTTTACCGATTAATGCAGTTCTTCGTCAAGTGATAAGGAGCGCTAATAGAGCAGGTTTCGCTTGTTTTATCTACAGGTAAACAGTCGTGAAGCCAGTGTAAACACAAGTATTGTTTTCATTTTGGATTTCGCTTTTACCTCTTTAATATTTCCCTCTTTGTCATAATGTAAATCCATCGCGAAGATCATATTAAACCAATTGCTGTTGCTGTTTTCGTTGGTTTGAGGTACATCATTTGTATTAAAATGAATAACTTCGCCTTTACGAAAAAGCATCTTGGAAATTGTCATATAGGAGAACATTTGATTATTGGCCTGGAGTAGTTCGAGCATTTTGGTAGCTCCATTTTCATCTATTTCAGTAGTTGGGCCATAATCATCACCGTTTTCTGATAATAATTCAAAGGTCTCAGTTGCCCCCTCAAGTTCTATTGAATGTATCTTTTTGCCATCACGGTTGATTTTGATACTACAGGGTTGGCCATCTATACCTGTGCCACTAAAATCTTGAGTCGTGGCAAATGCACCAGTTGCTAAGGCGAGGCTTAATATAGCTGATAAGATGATGCTTTTCATAAATTTCTCCGATAAAACAGCTTCACACTTATTGAGAAGCGAATATAACGCTACAGGTTGAATATCCCTAAACGTAAACGAAATCAAAGCACCGTGTAAATTATGCACAGCGCATTAAAAGTTATAACTCTCATTAAAATTAAGAAGACCAATTAAGTATCCTGATATAATATTTATATGTATATGCTTAAAATTATTTGTTTATTTATACTACTTGCAATTACCGGATGCGGAAAACCGCTGACTGCTTATGATTTTAATGATGCCATTATGCTGAAAAAATCGCTGATGCATCGTGAGCTTGGTATTCTTGCGCAAAAAACCATGGATGAAATAGCCGTCAGAAGACTTCTTTTACACAGCAAAACCATTAATCCCAGCGAATTTGAAAAACAAAAAAAAGAGATTCAAGAACATCAACAAACTGAAATTAAGAAAATACAAAATGATTTCAGTGAATACAAAAACAATAACCAGAAGCGAAGATAATGCGTACAAGACCCCTAATTATAATACTAATTACCATTTTATATTGCTTTGAACCGATCGCTAAAGTGTTATTTTCGTCACTATGGAATAGTATTAATTGGTACACATTATTAGAATATCAATATCATAAACTTTCAAATATTGATTTTTTTCTAACCTTCGCTCTATTACCCGCAACCGGGATTGTCCTTTATATGGCCAAAAAGTGGAGCTACTTAATTTTTATTTTAGTCGAAGTATATATGATATCTATTCATGGAAGCATATTTCTAGTTGGGGAATTTCATCAGTATAACCTCCCCATCGTTTTGAATCTATTCTTTTTTCTACTTCATTTAGCGTTGTTATTTTATTTTTTAACTGCGAATATCCGATTTGTTTTTATTAATACCTCCTTGCGTTTTTGGGAGACAGATCCTCGCTATAAGAGCGCTATCGCAGTGAGAGTTTTTAAAGGGGATGAAGAAGTTGGAAACAACAGTCAATTAGTTGATATTTCAAAATCAGGAGTATTTGTTTCTAATGTTTCGAATATTGATGTTAATACTGAACTTCAAATAAAATTTACCATTGGAGCTGATGATTTTAAATTTCAGGCCATAACGGTACATAAATCGGAGATTCGCAATATTGTTGGATATGGTGCAAAGTTTATTAATCTGACGGATATCAAAAAAAATCAAATTGCCTTTCTGATTAAAGCTCATGCACACGAAAGCAATTTGCTTCGAAATGAAAGAGACGTGATTGAAAAAATGTTTTTTTCAATTATCAATTTGTCTAAAAAAATATGTAAACTACCTTTCCCAAAGTCTAAAATTTAGCAGTCACTACCAAATACGTGGTAAAAATTACATGAAAATGATAAATGTATTGAAGAAATAATGCAATGTGTTATATTCATGTAAAATGAGACACCACCCAAGCTTTGAGGGGATAAAAATGAAAATTATATCTTTTATAGTATGCACAATCTTTGTATCGACATGCGCGTTTGCAGATTTTGCGGTTACTTCAACTGCCAGTAAAACCAATTTGAGTAACTTTCAATCAGTGGAAGTTGATCCCAATAATATTACTAGCTTAAATGAATTTGAAGCAAAAACTCTAAAGGTTTTATCCCCAATCCAATTTCCTAATCGAAAAAATCTTAGCGAACTTGCTCGCACCGTCGATGGGAGACCATTTTATTGGCAGGTGGCCGTTTTATTAAAAGATGGAACATTTGAAGATGTAAAGGATGTGACGTACGACTCGCAAGAGCATTCTTGTACCTTTGCTTTTAATTTGTCTGATCATGCTGGTTTTGAAACACCTTATATTTTAGGAAGAGGTGAGATTCTAGAGGTGAGCCATATTACCAAGGCTACCAGCTCTGCGAATAATCTCTACTATATTCATTTTCAAAAACCTGATTTTCGTTTTACTCTTATCTGTCGTTCCCCGCTTGACAGCGAATTTACTGCCGAAGATTTTAATGCTGTTACAAGTGGAATCTTAAAGTTAGAAGTAAAATAAAACTATTCATTGTTGCTTCCCCAATGCCAATAAAACTTTGCCTCCAATGATTCTCATCAAACAAATTATTTCAGATGGTTAAGCATTTTTATAATTATATTCGAAGCTTAAATGTATAATGATTTATAGCAAGATTTTGTTTTTATTTATGAAGGCGCTTAAAAATATGAAAAGTATTATTTTATTGATTAGCATTTTTTTACTACCTTCTATTCAAATTTATGCTGCTAATTATCCGCTGGAAATTATCCAACCACGTGCTGGTTTGACAACGACCAATCGTTTTTATAAAGCTTATCCGGGACTTGAGTATAATGTTCGCATGGCCGTTATTGGAGGAGCTTACCCATTTGTTTATTCTCTATCAGCAGCTCCAGTGGGAATGACGATCAATTCCTCTACCGGGGAAATTCTTTGGCCCAACCCCTTAACTGTCGGCAGCCCTCATGCCGTAACTGCGCGGGTGACAGACTCAGAATCAACCATCCAAACAGTAAGTTTTACCGTTACCGTAACAACTTCAGGCTTTAGATTCATTGATGCGATTAATGGGAGAGCTGCTACCTCTGGTGGCACTGGAACAATTAGCAATCCTTGGAAAAGTATTCTCGACATGTATGAGGGAAATACCTACGAATCCAAACGAGCTGATAGTTACGCCAACGAATTTTTATACTTTTTAAATGGTACCTATTTCACCAATGTTGCCTTTACTGAAGATGGGACCAGAGTCCCGCTAGTGGAGTATAAAAAACCGCTTGTGTGGCTTGCTTACCCAAATACCCAACCGGTCATCGATCTTAGTGGCCTTGGAACTTTAGCGATATACGGTGGTAGTAATAACGCTTATTTTGATGGCCTAACTTTTAAAATTAATACTAACACGAGAAAAATAGGCATTAGCATTGAATCCGGAGCAAGTAATGTTACTTTTAGAAGAAACATTTTTGACGGTGGCAATATGGTAGGAGTGGTCGGAGGAAATAATGCTCTTCTTTTTATCACTAATAGTGGCAAAGGAAATTATTGGTCTTTGCAGGACAATATCGGTAAAAATGTTTCAGGGGGATATTGGTTACTAGGGTATACTGCCAATAAAGTATTAGTTGAAAATAACATTATTTCGAACATTTCAGGTCATTCGATTGGCCCCAAACTAAATGTTTCAAACTGGTTTATACGGGGAAATCAAATAACCAATGCCTCTGGTGACGGCATAAATGTAATGTATTACGCCACCTCTGAAGATATCGAGATATCTTATAACAGAGTTCAAATGAATTCAGGAAACGCTGTAAGCCTAAATCAAGAGAGAGTGTCAACCGGTGGTGATGTTTACGTTTATCGCAATACCCTTCAAGGTGGTGTGAGAATTTACAATGTCACTTCTACCAATGGTCCATTTTTGTTTAGTAAAAATGTTATTATTAATGACACCATCAGCGATAAAATTACTCGCAATGAAATTACTGACCCTAGCAGACTTATTTCGACTGACAATTTAGGCGGAATTTCATCGCAAAATATTGTTGATATTAACGGTAAACTTACGCCCAATTTTATTAAGTATTTAGGCACTCATGGTTTTGAAATTGGTAGTTCAACCCCAGCCAATTCTTCAACATTAGGTAATCCTCAAAATTTACGTGTTAACACCCCGTAATGTCGCAGCAATGCCAGATAATCTTTACACTTAATCTTGTGCTTTTGTTAATTATTTCAAATGGTTAAACATTTTTGTAAATATATTCGAAGTTTAAATGTATAATGATTTGTAGCAAGATTTTGTTTTTGATTATGATGGAGTTAAATATGAAAAACCTATCAAGAATAATTGTTTTTTTGTTTATATTGTTACTGGTTAGTTGCGTTCCTGAAGCTAACAAAAAATGCAAGGAGAACGAAGTTCTGCAAAATGGGGTTTGTGTCGTTAATGGACAAAATCTTAGCTGTGGAGATACGCCTAATAATGGTACAGAATCAAGAACTGCTTATAGCGTGAGCAGTGTTCCTTCTAGTCAAAGTTGCTCAACCTATCAGCAATCTCAGACTCGAACATGCACTAATGGTGTTTGGTCTGCTTGGTCTGGAACATATCAAAACTTGACTTGTACGGTACAAGCCGCAAGTGCGTGCGGAAATACAGCAAGTGGTGGAACAGAGTCAAGAATCGCTTACAGTCTTAGTAGTGTTCCTTATGGACAAAGTTGTTCAACTTATCAACAATCTCAGACTCGAACATGCACGAATGGTGTTTGGTCTGCTTGGTCTGGAGTATATCAAAACTTGACTTGTACGGTACAAGCCGCAAGTGCGTGCGGAAGTACTGCAAATGGTGGCACAGAATCAAGAATCGCTTATAGTGTGAGTAGCGTTCCATCCGGACAAAGTTGTTCAGCCTATCAGCAATCCCAGACTCGAACATGCACTAATGGTGTTTGGTCCGCTTGGTCTGGAACTTATCAAAACTTGACTTGTGTGCAATCTGCAAGTGCGTGTGGAAATACGGCTTCTGGTGCCTATGAACTTCGCACTATGTATCAAGTAGCTAACGTTAGTGAAGGAAGTACTTGTGTTTCTCAAATCCAACAGAGACTTTGCACCAATGGTCAATTTGGTAGCTGGTCTGGAACTTATACTCAAACAAAATGCACAGTTTCCAGAGTCCGTTATGAGCAAGCAACTGTTGCTGTGGCCGGTGGATGTCATCCCGAAACTCAACTCATGACTTGTGAAGCAGGTCTTTGTGGAGCTTGGGTGCCTAATCATTATAGTTATGCAAGTTGTGTAGTCGCTGCAGGCGCAGGATGCACTCAAGTTAGTTTCTCTTGGACACCTAACACCGAAAGCATCTTGCTTGGATATAAAATTCACCAAGGTGATGCATCGATGACATTTACGAAACATCATGATGTGGGACTGCCGGCAACTGTCAACAATCTGGTAGGCGCAACAGTCACGGGTGTTTTTGAATCTGGAAAAACATATTATTTCGCTGCCACTGCTTATGGCTCAGGCAATGTAGAGAGTGGTTATTCAGCACAAGTATCGTGGACTTGCTTGGAATAATTAGGGCGTTGATATTCTAATAAAAATTTCTGCATTATTCATAATGCAGAAAGTGCCGTTAACACAAGTAATGTTGTTGATGCAAGCAGGAACGTTGTTGCGGACAATTTAACAGGTGCGACAACTGCTAATATTATTAGTGGAAATGGAAACTTATTGAAAATGTTAGAACCAAACATCCGATATATTCTTATTCACAAATTTTTACACTATTTTTATACCCTTTTCGTTATTCTGAAATTCTCAGTGGGGTGTTCCTATGAAAATAGATGTATTAATTTTGTGGTTGGTTTATTTTTTGATTCTGTCTGGGACAGGACTAATACTCGGTAAAATGTTGGCCCATATTTTTAAAGAAAAAGGTATCGGTTTAGAAGAAAAATTTCTAAAACTGATCGGTATAGATGCAACCACTTCAATGAATTGGAAAGAGTATTTGTCGGCAGTACTTATCTTCAATTTAATCGGACTAATACTTTTACAGCTAATTTTGATGACCCAACAATGGCATCCATTTAATCCAGAGGCCAGAAGCGGGCTTTCATTTTGGATGGCATTCAATATTGCTACAAGTTTTGTAACCAATACTAATTGGCAAAATTATGGCGGAGAAGCCACTCTTAGTTATTTTTCTCAAATGCTAGGACTCACTGTTCAAAATTTTTTAAGTGCTTCAACTGGTGTGGCCGTATTGGTAGTTTTTATTAGAAGTTTGGTCAAAAAAGAAGTTACTTTGTTGGGAAATTTCTGGAGTGATCTAACCCGTTTTACGGTTAGAATTTTACTTCCTCTTTCATTTGTTTTTGCCTTATTTTTGATATCACAGGGCGTGCCCCAAACATTGAAAGGGAGCGTTTCAGTGCAAACATTAGAAGGAAAGGATTTAAAAGTACCAGTAGGTCCGGTTGCTTCCCAGATTGCCATAAAAATGAATGGATCAAATGGGGGTGGGTTTTTTAATGTAAATGCTGCTCATCCATATGAAAATCCCACACCAGTTTCCAATTTTGTTCAACTGATCTCTATTCTTTTACTTCCAGTCTCATGCGTCTTTATGTTGATCTTTATGCTACCGCGAAAACAAGAAGGATATCCGATTTTAGGAGTCATGACAGTATTGTTACTATTGGGTGTGGTCCTTTCTTATTGGGCCCAGGTGCAGATTAATCCCATAACCCATATGGTGTATGGAGAGGGTGTTGATACTCGATTTTCTTTGAGTGAATGTTCGTTATGGTCTGTGGCAACCACTGCGGTATCCAATGGTTCAGTTAATTGTATGCATAGTTCAATGTCTCCGCTAGCTCAATTGGTTGCACTTTTTAATATGATGACCGGAGAAGTGATTTTTGGTGGAGTTGGTTCAGGATTATATGGAATGCTTTTATATGTGCTTATGACCGTTTTTTTGGCAGGTCTTATGGTGGGGAGGACGCCTGAGTATCTGGGTAAAAAAATTGAATCCAAAGAAGTAATTTGGGCCAGTTTTGCACTTCTTGCTCCAGGATTATTCAATTTATTGTTTTCTGCGTGGGCATTACATTATCATTTAGGACTTGCATCTTTATCACATTCAGGTCCGCATGGATTAAGTGAAGTTCTCTACGCGTTTACTTCAGCATTTGGAAATAATGGTTCGGCCTTCGCAGGATTAAATGCAAACTCTACTTTTTATAATATCACTACGGGGTTTGCGATGTTATTTGGACGTTTTGCGGTGATAGTTTCTGTGTTGATTATAGCAGGAAGTCTTGGGCCGAAAAAGAAATCTCCCATAGGACCTGGAAGCCTTAAAACTGATACTTCTCTTTTTGCAGTTTTATTATTTTCTGTAATTCTAATTCTTGGTGCGCTAACTTTTTTCCCCGTTTTGGTATTGGGTCCGGTTGCAGAACATTTAATTTTAGATATTTTTTAAGAGGTTTTTAAAATGAAAACAAATGAGATGGAAATTAAAACATTGGATTATAAGAATGCTATAAAAGATTCTTTTCTTAAACTGACGGTGCAAACACAAATTAAAAATCCTGTAATGTTTGTCGTTTATCTTGGTTGCATAATGGCTTCTATAATATGCTGCTGGTCTTACTTTACAAACCAGTTAAGTAGTTTTGATATACAAATCTGTGTTTGGCTTTGGTTTACAATTCTTTTTGCGAACTTTGCAGAGGCAATCGCTGAAAGAAAAGGCAAGGCCCAAGCAGATACCCTCAAAAAATCACGTACTGATCTAATTGCAAAAGTAGTTTCAGAATCTGGTACCTCTAATCTTGCGGCTGAATCTTTAAAAAAGGGGATGATTATTCTTTGCGAGGTGGGTGACGTTATACCAGCTGATGGTGAAGTCGTTGAAGGTATTGCAAGTGTTGATGAATCGGCAATAACCGGTGAGTCAGCTCCAGTTATTCGAGAAGCTGGAGGTGATCGTTCAGGTGTAATGGCCGGAACAAAAGTTGTAAGTGATTACTTGAAAATTAGTGTAAGCTGTGAAAAAGGGGAAAGTTACTTAGATAAGATGGTATCACTCATAGAAGGCGCAAAAAGAAGAAAAACTCCAAACGAAATTGCGCTCAATATTCTTCTGTGTTTTTTGACGTTGTTATTTATTATTTGTGTTTTTACTCTTAAATTTTTTGTGGTTTATATAAAAGGGGGAACATTTTCAATAGATTCAACGGAATTGCTTATTTATATTTCGCTTCTGGTTTGTCTTGCCCCTACCACTATTGGAGCACTACTGTCAGCTATTGGTATTAGTGGGATGGAGAGACTTCTTCGTAGAAATGTTTTGGCCAAGAGTGGAAAAGCGGTAGAAACAGCTGGTGATATTAATATACTTTTACTTGATAAAACTGGAACAATTACTTATGGCGCTCGGATGGCTTATGAAATTATACCAGCTCCGAGCGTTGCAATTGATGATTTAGCACGGGCCACTTTTTTGGCATCTCTTGAAGATCAAACGCCTGAAGGAAAATCAATTATTCAATATCTCTATCACAAATTCCAGGTCACAAAATATAATATTCCAAAGGAAAGCGTTCGCTTTACGCCTTTTACTGCAGAAACCAGAATGAGTGGGGCTGATCTAATTGATGAAGATGGAAAAGTTTTTTCATATATTCGTAAGGGTTCTACTGAGGCAATAAAGCAATATGTTTTGGCCCTAAATGGTTTCTTTCCAAATGAGGTGGAAGAAACTTCAAGAAGTATTGCGCAAATGGGAGGAACACCATTAGTAGTATCTATTGATAAAGAAGTTCTTGGAGTGATTTATTTAAAAGATATTGTAAAAACCGGGATCAAGGAGCGATTTGAAGATTTGCGGAAAATGGGAATAAGTACGGTTATGGTAACCGGGGATAATCCACTTACTGCTGCTACAATTGCTGCTGAAGCGGGAGTAGATGATTTTATTGCACAGGCTACGCCAGAGGCAAAATTAAAGCGTATTTTAAAGGAACAAAACGAAGGAAAATTGGTGGGAATGATTGGAGATGGCACTAATGATGCCCCCGCACTTGCACAAGCTGATGTGGGAATAGCTATGAATTCAGGAACTCAAGCGGCCAAAGAAGCTGGAAATATGGTTGATTTGGATTCTGATCCAACAAAGCTGCTTGATGTTGTTGAAACTGGTAAAGAACTTTTAATGACTCGTGGTGCGCTGACCACGTTTAGTATTGCTAATGATATTTCAAAATATTTTACAATTCTCCCGGCGGTATTAACTGGTGTGTTGGTAGTTAATAATCATGATTTGGGAACTTATTTAAATATTTTGAATTTAGCAACACCACAAAGTGCAATATTAAGTACGGTGATTTTTAATGCGATAGTTATTGTGACTTTGATCCCGATTGCATTAAAGGGTGTGGGTAGAGTAAAAAGGTCTGCGCAAAGTTTGTTAACTCGAAATGTGCTTGTTTATGGTATTGGTGGAATGATTACTCCGTTTATTGCCATTAAGATTATTGATAAAATAATCACATTTTTTTCTTTGATTTGAGGTGATTATGAAAAAATTAATTTATTCATCAGTTGGGTTAGTGTTTTTCTTTATCTTGGTTCTTGGGGTCTTATACCCTGTATCGTTAGTGTATATGGGGGAGGGAGTTTTAAAAGCTAAATCGCTAGGTAGCTTTATATTTGATAGTAAAAGTGGAAAAATAATTGGGAGCGAACTTATTGGACAAAATTGGATCAACCCAAGGTATTTTTGGGGAAGACCATCAATAAATAGTTACGATCCAATGAATTCAGGAGGAAGTCAGTTTGCACCGATCAGTCTTCAACTAAAAAATCAGATCGAGGAAAATTCAAAAAAATATTCCTCGGAAGGTGAAAATATTCCTG
Organism: Bdellovibrionales bacterium RIFOXYA1_FULL_36_14; assembly: GCA_001769975.1. Classification (GTDB taxonomy): domain Bacteria; phylum Bdellovibrionota; class Bacteriovoracia; order Bacteriovoracales; family Bacteriovoracaceae; genus XYC1-FULL-37-79. Next base: position 148,085 of record MEPW01000018.1, read on the forward strand.
AAGATTTGTTACTATCATCGGGGAGCGGTCTCGATCCCCATATTTCGGTAGAGGGAGCAATTTTTCAAATTTCGCGAATAGCAAGAGAAAGAAAATTAAACGAAGAGCGTATTCGTTTGCTGGTTTTAAGTCTGGTAGAGAAAAAAACGTTTGGTGTATTGGGTCAAGATAGGATTAATGTATTAAAATTAAATCAAAAACTAGATCAGTTGGAGTAATAAGGCTTATAATTGAAGTATGGAAATAAACGAAAAAGCGAAACGTATCCTTGAACATGTTAGTAAGAATGAAAGGGACATAAGGAAAGGGCGTTTAAAAATATTTTTAGGAATGGTTGCGGGTGTGGGCAAAACCTATGCCATGCTTAACGCAGCTCACTTGCTTAAAAAAAATGGATTAAACGTAGTTGTGGGAATTGTTGAAACGCATGGACGAGGAGAAACTCAGCAAGTTCTTGAAGGACTAACAATTCTTCCTAAAACAGAGATTTTATACAAAAATAAAATATTCAAGGAACTGGATGTTGATGAAATTATTCGAAGACGACCCGAAGTCGTATTAGTTGACGAACTTGCTCATTCGAATATCCCCGGTGTTCGCCATGAAAAAAGATATCAAGATGTACTAGATATATTAAATGAAGGGATTGATGTATATACCACCTTAAATGTTCAGCATATTGAAAGTTGTGCTGGGCTTATTCAAAATATCACAGGTGTTAATATTTCCGAAACGCTTCCGGATTCTGTTCTCGATAGTGCTAACGAGGTTGTATTGATAGATCTGGATCCAGATCAAATCATCGATCGATTGAAATCTGGAAAAATTTATCCAGAGGAGAAAATTCAACCATCCCTAAATAATTTTTTTAAAAAAAGCAATCTAATAGCGCTTAGAGAGATTGTGCTCAGGCTTCTTGCTGATAAGGTGAATGTTGAATTGAGGGACTTGAAAGTTGTTCATGGCATTCCTCAAATTTGGAAAACGAGTTTTCGTATTCTTGTTCCAATTCTTCCTTCAAGTGATGGTGAATATTTGATCAGAATGACTAGAAGAATTTCTTCTGGCCTTAATGCACAGTGGATCGCGGCCCAAATTGATGGTCAGAGAAAAAATAATGAAAATGAAGATCGGCATCAGAAAAAAAATGCTCTTTTAGCTAAACAACTAGGGGCGGAAGTTACATCCATCCATGATACCAGTTTTTTACAGGGAATGAGACGTTTAGTTAAAGAATACCAAATCACACATTTGGTCATTTCAAAAAAACAAAAGATGTTATTAAAGCAACTTTCAGCTTTGTCAAAAAGCTTTCCCGATGTAGATATTATTTTACTTAGTTCTGATAAAAAGCAGATTCTATCATCGAAGGCAATTTGGAAAGATGTCAGACTTCAAGAATTATGGATAAGTAAACATTTTTTAATTTCTATTATATTCCTCGGGTTGCTTGTAGCAATATTGCATTTCTTACTCCCAATAAAGGAATATCAAACCGCCGGAATGATTTTTTTGCTTTTTTTAAGCATGAACTCCTTGTATGCAGTCCCTTTCGTTTTAGTGTTGATAACCGTAATAACCGGTCTAGCTTGGAATTTTCTCTTTATTCCACCTCGCTATACATTGAGTATTGCAGCTTCAGAAGATTGGTTGATTTTACTTGGATTTTTATCGGTTTCATTGATTGTTGGTCTTCAAACGGCAAAAATTAGAATTAAAAGTAGAATTGTTGAGTCCATAGATGAACGCCTGAGTTTCATGTATTTTCTTACCAAGAATATTTTTGAGGTATCTGGAATTCAAACTATTGTTCAACTTATACTTGATCGGTTGACTAAAAATTTTCAAGTAAAAGCTGGAATTATTCTTGCCAATAATGAGAAAGAGAGAAAACTTGAAGGCTTTATTATGGGGGGGCTTACGCTTGAAGAAAAAGAATTGAACGTTGCTCAATGGGTTTTCTTAAATGGGCGAAGCGCCGGTAAATTTACAGATACGCTTAGTTCTTCAGAGGGAATGTTTTTTCCGATAAGTTACAAAAACATTGTTCATGGTGTTTTATGCTTATTGCCAGAAAAAGCATCATTTACAAACGACCAAATATCAATTTTCGAAGACGTGGCCCGTAATCTGGCGCTTGTTATTGAGCGGGAGCTATTAAGTGAAAATACCAAAAATTTAAAAATCAGGGAAGCTTCTGAAAAAATTTATTCCACTCTTTTTAATTCAATTTCTCACGAATTAAAAACACCACTCTCGGCGATCAACGGAGCAGCATCTTCGCTGCTTGATGATAAAGTATTAGAACATCCTGAAATCATCAAAAAACTATCGAGCGAAATCATCATTGGTTCTAAACGTATGTATGATTTAATTCAAAACCTTCTTGATATGAGTAAAATTGAGGCAGGGAAGGTCCAATTAAAGAAAGATTCCTACGATATTCATGAAATAGTTGCGAGTGTTCTTGCCTACGTTGAACAGTATTATCCAGAAAAAAAAGTAGATGTGGTTTATGGAGAGGAGATATTACCTTTAGCATATCTTGATGAAAGCTTGATAGAGCAGGCCATTAAAAATATTGTGCAAAATGCCTGCATATATACTCCGATAGAAGCACCTATTTTAATAAATATTACAAGGCAACATCACTTTTTGAAAATCAGTATTAAAGATTCAGGTGCTGGACTCCCACGCCATAATCCTAATATAGTTTTTGAAAAATTTTACCGCGAAGATAAAAAGAAAACAGGAGGAAGTGGAATAGGTCTTACGATAGTAAAGGCCATTATTGAATTACATGATGGTATAATCGAAGCAGATAATCATCCTGATGGTGGGGCCATTTTTAATATTAAAATCCCTGCATATCAGGAATAATGAGAGAAGATATGAATATTCTTCCAAAACGAATTTTGATAATTGATGATGAAATTCAAATTCAAAGGTTATTAAATAGTTCGCTCTCAGCATACGACATCAAATGTATAGAGGCGATGACCGGGGCAAAGGGATTGGAGCTTGCTATTACTGAACGGCCCGAGATGATAATTCTTGATATTGGGCTTCCAGATATTAGTGGCCTGGATGTTTTAACACAACTTAGAAAATGGTCAAAAACTCCCATAGTTATTCTTTCAGCAAAGAACGAGGAAGATACAATCGTATTTGCACTAGAAAATGGAGCAGATGATTATGTAACAAAGCCATTTGGTTTTAAAGAATTATTGGCCAGAATCAAAACCTCGTTTCGTCGTATTGTATCAGAGGAAAATGTTATATTTACTTCTGGTGATTTGTCAGTGGATTTTTCTTCACGGGTTGTTACGATAAGTGGAAAAGAAATTTCTTTAACTTCTACCGAGTTTGATCTTTTAAAAGTTTTTATTCGTTATGCAGGTAAAGTTGTGACTCATCAACAACTTTTAAAGGAAGTCTGGGGACCGCATTCGATAGAATCTCCTCAATATGTTAGAGTTTATGTTGGACATTTGAGGCAAAAAATTGAAGAAAACCCACAGCGTCCTAAACATATTTTAACCGAAATTGGTGTCGGATATCGGATGAAGATAAAACTTGATAACGTTGGAGAAGAGTAATGGATTTCGTGGAATCTGTTATAGGTAGAACACTTCTTGATAACCCAATTACTGCTAATGTTTCACAAAATTTTTATAATGACAAATGGCTCTATTTAATTGCTGGAATTCATGGAAACGAGATAGAAGGGATTTATCTTTTAAAGGAATTATTACCTTGGCTGAAAGAATCAATAAAGTTAACTATTCCATGTATCTTGATTCAAAATATTGATGTGGATAGCTATTTTTTTCCTCAAGCCCAAGATGACGATACAATCACTATTAACAATTTGTTCCCAACATCGTCTTTTAGAATTTCAAGAGTAAGCAATAGATTGAATATAAATCAACAACTGCGCCCTGAAATAAGTGCTTTAATCGATTTATGGACAAATTATCCTCCGCAAATGGTGATCAACTTTCGAACGGCCAAAAATAATGCAAAAGTTATATCAGTAGGAGATGCGGGGCTAGGCCTGGCATCATATATTTCAAAAACTTTGAATTATCCCTTAATTGCTGACAATAATCCAACACCTAGAACATTAGAGGCGTTTGTATATGATTTTTTTCTGTGTCCAGTGGTTGGAGTCAGACTTCCTCATTTTACATATAAAAAAACAGTACAATCAATTTGTAATGATACAATTGGTTGTATTGAACAATTACTTGCTGGGCAAATATATTAATTCATTTGAGATACTGGTCTCCTTGGATTATTTATTTTATGAAAAAGAGACCTTTTCGAATTCAATAGATATTTATATAGAGTGATGGTCGCTTATAACACTTTACAATTACGGATCTCATTACCATGAGGAGCTTTGAAAGAATCAAATACTGCTTTATCAATGGAATATGTTAATGAATAATTGTTAAGGGTATATGTCACAGATCCGCCGTATTCAGAGGAAAGCATTAAAGTTGCTGGTCCTTCCGTAATAAATTCAGCGTTGGTAAAATCGTTTTTAACCTTGATTTTCATATAGGTGAGATCTGCTCTATTTGAAATTTCTATTAAGTAATTATAACACTTAATCGTTGTAGTATTTTTAATCACGTATCCATTCATCGGTGAATTAAAATCATCGTTAGCAATGGCAAAGGGAATAATTAAAATGAAGGCAATCATCAGTGCTGAAAGTTTCATGAAAAATCTCCTCGAGTTGAAATTTATTAACGTATGTCTATTTGGTTTCCATTAGTTCGTCAAATAGAATTACCTGACCCTAAAATGTTTTCAAAGAATAATCCCAATATGATGTTCAACCTGAATTATGATATCGATAAACAATACAGGCACTATTGTGCGCAGTGTTGTTGTGTATGTTTCCCTAAATTCGTTCACGATCTTTTACAGAGCGGGTATTACTAAGTGCCAACTATGGAAGTTGGCACCTTATATGAAATTGGTTTTACGGAGTGGTTAAGAAAAACTGACTAAAGGGCCTGGTTGAGTTTGTCAGGATAATGTTTCTCATTTGATCATACATATTTTCATCGGTGGCTTCAGGTAAAAAACCTCCGTGGGTGGGGTCATCCCAAGACTTTGGCCGTCCGTAAGCATAGTTCCAAAGCCATTCGGCTTTATCCCGTCCAGGAATGGAAACCTTCTGACCAACACCTTGAATCGGGTAGGTTTCATTAATGTTTTCTTCGAAAGTTACAGGGAAGAACTTTTGCAGGGTTTTATGATACATGAAAGCCTTTCTGACATTTAAAGTAATTGGTTCTCCGGTAGCATCACTCACAATGGTGACGTCTTCACCCTTTCGGCTTTCCGCATAGAGTTTATAGCGTTCACGAAGCTCATGAAGCTTTTGTTTAAGATCAATTAAGAGTTGATTTGGGTCTAACAAATAATCGTTGCCAGTGGCGGTGAAATAATTACCAGATAAGATTTGGTTTCTGTTCTCATCATGAAATCTCTTACAGTTGTTTTCCATGTATTCATTGGAATTGTTTTCAATCGCATAAGGATAAGCAATGCTACAGCCATATCCTTCCAAATCATTTTGGGCAGCAATCATAAAATGATTAAAAGATTGGGCCAATATTTTATTGGTTTGCTCTTCGGGGTATCTAGCTTTCAAAAAATGAGGATACTTTATTAAGGTGCCATATATTTCTTTTCGAGTAAGGATATTGGGTAAAGACTGAATCGTGACAATTTGTCTCATTTTGGATTCAAGGGAGTTGATGGCACTTTTAATTAAAATAGTTCTCATAATATTGGGAACGTCATCAAAATTATAACAGCTGGCGTATTTAGCTCCACCAACAATTCTAGACAACCCAGAAATAATATAATTTAAATAAGGTTTAATAAAATATTTTTCATTTTCATAGGGATCTAGAAAGCGAATTTTGTCATCTTTTCCAATCCATAAGGCCTTGTCAATTTTAAATTGAATGGCTTCAGGGTCCTTGATACTACTTTTTAGCTTAATAAGTTCATTTAAAACATGTTTTTCAAAAACTGGAGATATCTCCATTAAAGCTGCTTGCAATTCACTTACCGTATGAAACATTGTTTTTTTAGGATCTTGGGGGGCTTCGGTCAAGTAATGAAAGAGGGTTTTAATGTGAGGGCCATAAACATAGCGATTATGATAAAAACGTCTTAAATAATAAAGGGTAGATAGGTGAGTGATATCGGTTTTTTCCACCAGTCCTCTAAGTCTCCAAATAATACCTTCGAGATAGGGTAGCGGTTTGACCATGTGATAAAACATTTGGACTGCTGGAAAATCAGGATAGGACTTACCTTGCTCCATGATGAATGCATAAGTTGAAAGGAGGTCCTGTCTTGATTTGATCGCTACCACTTTTTTGGTGATATCGTTAATTACTCCTTGCTGGTTTTCATTAATCTGAGCAATGAAACGAGACGATGAAACTTTTTTATAGGGAGCATAATTGGCCTTATGATAAAGGTGAACCGTGAGCGCTCCTGCAATAAAAATAAAAATCGATATGATAATTTTATAATCTTTCACACAAACCCCTTTTCAATATTTGATATGAAAATAATTCCTTCTCATAAAGTATTTTATAGGATTAAGAAAATTAGTTAAACTGGGTAAAAAGGGTTCGGTAGTGATGAATAATTTTATAATGAAAGTATTAGTTCTTTGTCCGGGTATTCTAGTTCTATTTATTTGTGTTAATCTTTTAAAAAATATTGCGCCTTTTGAGATACAAAAACTGCTTCCCAAGGATCATCACGTAAGATTAGCTTATGAAGATTATGCTAAAAAGTATAACGATGAAAACCAGATATTTTTACTACTGAGTAAAGATCGCCCGATGAAGGGCGAAGAAATTGCAAAGGTAGCCGACAGCCTTGGTCGGGTAATCCGATATACCAAACCGCCTACGGATGTTCTTTCGATTGGTAATGCTAAATATGTAAAATTTGAAGACGGTGGTTTTTATCTGGAAAAATTTATTCAAGATTCCCAGATCTCCCTTGAAGCTAGAGAAAAGTTAAAGACAAAGGTATGGAATAAGACCCTGGTTAATGCTGATTTTTCCACTTTGATTTTTACTTTTCAACTGGATAGTCGTTTAAAAGAAAAAGAGCGAGTACCATATGTTAAAACGATCATTAATAAAGTAAAAAAGTGGAATGAGAAAATCGGTGATTATGACTTGCATTTTATTGGTACGGAGGTGGCAAACTATCATTTCACTCAAGAAATGATTAAAAATCAAACGATCATTACACCTATTTTATTATTAATGTTAGGCCTTTTTTTCTATTATTTATTTCATTCATTTATAACAGTATTTTTTACTTATTACATAATGTTTCTGGGGTATGCCGCTACCATCGTCGTAATAATTTTAAATGAAGGAGGTATCGGTCCCTATAGCTCTTTTGCTTTATTTTTTGTTTTAATAGTTTCAACTTCCGATTTAATGCATTTTTTTAATACTTTCAATTACAAAAAAGGTGATCTTAATAACGCTGTTAAGGTTTTGTTCAAACCATGTTTTCTCACAAGTCTTACTACCTGCATTGGATTTGCATCCCTGGTATTTAATGAAAACGTGCCAGTTCGTTATTTTGGACTTTATTGCTCTTTTGGAACTGCGGTTTGTTTTCTTCTAACCTTTTATTTTTTACCATATCTTATGAAGGTTTTTGAAGTTCGCAGCAAAAATGTAGTAACCAAAAGGCTTTTTAACACCGAATCCATCTGGTTATTTATAAAACAAAGAGCAAAAAGTATTATTATATGTTTTGCCGTAGTTGCGGTAGTATTTGGTTATTTTTCTAGAAATATTGAAATTAATGATAATCTCTATAAAAAATTTCTCCCGGCCCATCCACTTTCGCTGGCAGTAGATGCTTTCTCAAATTATTTTAATTTTGTAGGTTCGGTTGATATTCTTATAAGACCAAAAAATAAAGATGAAAAAATATTAAACTTAGTTGAAACGATACGGGAGTTTGAAGCAGATCTTGAAAAAATACCGACTACCTCTCATCTTAAATCTTATCCACAAATGATAAAATTAGTGGAAGAAGAAATAAAAGCAAGTGATGAAAAAGTAGATGTTAAAAAGATCAAAGTCCTTTCACAAAGTTTTCATGATTTACTTCATGACTATGGGGCCTTGGGAGAGGTGTATAATGAACGTCACCAGGAAATGAGGATTATGCTTTTTTTAAACACTCTTCATTCCGAAAAATTAGAGGAAACCTTGATGCAAATCAGGAAGCTGGCTTCAGATAAAAAATATTTTGACATTCTAGAAATAGAGCCCAACGGATTTGCGGTCATTCGAAGTTATATTAACAATAACGTTATCAGGGATTTTATAAAGTCATTTGGCGCGTCTCTTGTTTTAATCTTTATAGTATTTTGGATTTTACTTCGATCCTGCAGATGGGCACTCGTGGCCATGCTTCCTAACTTATTTCCCATTTTAACTATATCAGGTCTTATGGGGATTTTTAGAATTCCTTTGGAGAGTAATTTAGTCATTTTGGTTTGTATTACCATAGGGATTGCGGTGGATGATACTATTCATTTTTTAACCAATATCACCAGAGAATTGAAGCTGAATCATAATTTAAAGCAAGCGGTAATCTCTTCTCTTGATGAGATGGCAAAAGCATTAATTGGCACAACGGCAGTACTAGTTTTTTCTTTCCCGTGCTTTTTTTTGGCTGATTTGAAGTTATTTATTCAAGTGGGAATTTTTATTGCAATTTCTTTACTGGTTGCTTTAATTGCAGATCTAATCTTGCTTCCGGCATTAATTTTGACATTTTTAAATAAGGAGAAAAACTCATGAGTATATATCTTTTAAAAACTAAATTCCAAAATTTGCTCAGACCTATAGTCAGGTTAATATTTTTATCAAAGATGACTCCGAATATGTTAACGGTACTAACTTGCATATTATCTTTAGCGGTAGCTCTTCTAGTTTATCTTGGAGGTGGAAATTTCTATATATTGATTCCAGTTTTTATGTTTATAAGAATGGCCTTAAATGCCATGGATGGGATGCTGGCCAAGGAATATAATATGATTACGCCACTTGGAGCAA
>MEPW01000019.1 GCA_001769975.1 Bdellovibrionales bacterium RIFOXYA1_FULL_36_14
CTAATTGGTAAGTTCATACCCATAGCAATTGCATCAGTGGCAACAATGATATCGGTTTCACCGTGATCAAATTTTCTAGCTTGCTCTCTCCTTACTTCCGGCCCCAATCTCCCGTAGACCACAGATACTTTAAATCCCACCTTTTCCAAATCCGACTTGTACTTAAGTGCATTTCTTCGAGAAAAAACAATAAGAGCATCACCCTTTTCCATTTCCCCTACCCGAATGGATTGCTCTTCTACTAATAACTCCGTCATCCTCTCATATTTTCTGACGGTTAATTCATCTCCACATAATTTAGCAATTTCTTGCACTCTCTCATAAGCTGAATGATCACCACATACATGCACTTCTTTGGCATTGATGTTAACCAAGGCCCTGGTCCATGCCCAGCCTCTTTGGGAATCAGAAATCATCTGGATTTCATCAATAACTGCACATTCAAACCTCTCCTCGAAACGCGCCATCTCGATAGTAGAAGAATAATGAGTCGAATTTTTTACCTCTATACACTCTTCACCAGTCAAAAGCGTAGTAGGAACTCCTTTGGCATTCATGGTGTCATATAATTCAGCAGCCAAAAGACGCAGCGGGGCCAAGTAACAACCATTGGAAGCCTTACATAATTCATTGATAGCGTTATAAGTTTTCCCAGAATTGGTAGGCCCCATATGATAAATAATTTTTCTATTTAATTGTCTGGCTTTGGAAAAAACCCAAAACTCCCCTAAATACTCTTTCAAAATGGAAGCCGAAATATCTTTTCTTTTTAGCATCAAAACTGTTTTTACCAGCTTGTTTAATTCCCTCTCCAGATATTGTTCGTCTTTCCATAAATTAGTTGCGAGTCTTTTATAAAAACGGTCAAACTCGACCACATCCAATTTTAAACCTTGTTTAGTAAGTATCTCGAAAAAAAACTTTTCCAAAGTGGGAATATATTTGAGAGTAAATTCGCTTGGATATTGAAAATACTCTCTTAAATGTTGTTTGACTTGAGTTTCAAGTTTATTAACCACACTTCTTTTGAGCTTGTATCTAATGGAAAAAAATAATTTATCAAGCTCTTTTTGGAGCCCCTGATATACGTGCGAAACTTTCTCAATAGATTCAAAATTGATTTCTTGGATTTTTGTTATTGAGTTGTCTATAACTTCAATACACCTATCGTAGGTCTGATTTCTGATATTATTTCGAAAATCCAGTAAACATTTAGAGCATTGGCATTCCAATTTATGCGGTGTTAACTGACCTAAATTTTGACTAATCAGGGTGTTTTGACAGTCATTGTGGTTTTTTATTTTTTCCTTGCCCCAAAGATCGAATACGTTTGTATAATCGACAAGAACATCCGCCTGAATAATTCCCTCGTGAGCAAAATAGTAACTATCGTGTTCAGGAAACAGACAATCATCCATAAAACAAATTTCCAAAACGATTTCTTTTTGCACAAAATTTTGAAAAGAACCAAACTCTTTATCAAAAAGCTCAACTAAGTATGGATGCATATCAAATATTTTCTTTAATTTGGTCTGAATCGTTTCTAAAAATATTAAAATATTTTTAGAGTTTTCAATATTTCTGATAAATTCATCTTCTTCAGAAAGTTTATTTATTTTAATGAACGTTATACGTTCCTCTTCCAAAAACTCTGAAATTTTGACAAAATCAACAAGCGACGGGACTAGCGAAGTAACCAAATTTGTACACCTTTTTTGTTAATTAGTTGGGCTAAATAATCCATAAAAAATATCTACTACCAGCCTATAGAAAACATATTATAATATAACATATCTGCAGTACATGAAAATTGGAGTAATATTATGACGCCTTTAAAAAGAGGACGTGTTAGAAGCAAATTTAAAACTAAAATTAATATCAAAAGCCAGAAATTTGAAATAAAAGACTGTGTCACCAGCGATGTAAGCTTAAACGGGCTATATGTCATTTCAGAAGAAAAGCCTTTGATTAATACCCCCTGTACTATTGATCTCATCCTCGATAACGGCATCCAAAAGCCTCTCGCTATTGAATTAGAAGGGAAAGTGTCTCGAATGGGAAAAGATGGTTTTGCGCTTACCTTTACGGAAATGGACTCTGATGCCTTTATACATTTAAAAAACATCATTCAGTACAATACAGACTCACCCTCAGATTTTTTTCAAGAATGTAAAAAAAAAGTTGGTTTCAAATAAGTAAGGGAACCCCTCATGAGGGATTCCCTTACTTAGCTAAACTTAAATATTCTACCAATGATTTCCAAATCTTCTTTCAAGCACAACAGCTATACTATCAATTTTAATATTTCCATTGAGAAGCACCTGCCAAACACCATCCGGAGCGTTTGTATCCATCAAGGTATTTTCTAAAACAACTCTGCTAAAGGTATAAGGTGCATTGTCATGATAAGAGGCTGGATTGCCGTTGATCATTTCTGGATAGGATCGATGGCCATCAATGAATAATGCCGCAGTTCCTCTCCCCACTTGACTTTTGGCCATCAGAATCACTCTTTTGATTTTGTGTTCTCGTAAATTAATATAAGGGTATTCTCTCATTATTTCCTGTTTCAATCTTATGGTGTTAGCTCCATTGAATTCTGCACCAAAGAAATTAAGTTGGATTCTCTCTGCAGGATTTTGACTAAAACTTCTCTCCATTAAAAGTACTATTCTTTTAATTCTGACAATACCCTTCAAATATAGTTCCCACTCTCCCCGTGAACCATCATTAATGTTGAGACTGATTTGTTCATAAGTCATAGGGCGATCGATTTCAAAATCCATTGGATTACCAGAAATTCGTTCTACATAAGACCTTTCATTTCCAACTTGCAAATATGCTTCACCCATTCCATGCCTCGACTTGGCTACTACATACACTCCCTTTAAATCAAAGCGGGTCGGATCAAATCCCATATTAAATCTTCTTGCCAGTTGTTTTAAATTTAACACAGAGGAGCCTTGGAATACTTGATCACGCATTTCAATTATCATTCGCTCTTGGGCAAATAACGATACGGTTAACGTTAAAAGGGTAAAAATCGCTAAAAATCTCAGTTTCATCATAAATTTCCTCCTACCGGATTGAATAATTAACTCAAATCACTTTTTCCAAAACGTCTTGTTAATAAAAACCGTGATATTTTTTATCTAAGCAATTTATAGGCCAATAAAACAAGCTAAAAGCGTTGAATTACTGCTTTGCACGATATCAAAGCGGCACCATATAACGCTTTGTGTGGATATTTTATGCTCCCGAAATTTGAATGTCAGTTTTTTTTACTCAGAAAAATAAACTTTTTGCCGAACTATTTAATACACATACAAACACAAGGGTTAATTATGAAAAATCTTAAACTGGTATGCTTTCTTCTGTTTTTATTAGTAAACATGAATATTGCCAGTTCCTTTTATTTGGGTGGTCAAATCTCCATCCAAAACCTCATCTTAAAAAAAGATAACTATTCTCTCAATGACTTTAATCTAGAAATGAACGAAACGCTCACCTCTTTAAATTTTCTTGAGGCCCAAAGCCCTGAACAATTCGCCAAGTCTTTTCATCTGGATTGCAAACAAGGCAGTGCAATGGCTGATTTAGATCTTATAGGCATTATTCAAAGATGCACAAACAGCGGGAAAATCACCGCCGATGAAGTTATCGTCTCTCAACCAGTGCAAGGATTTAACGATTTTGATTCCCCAAAAGAACCAATAGCATTTATTTTTTCCAAAGCCATTGCTCAATCACTAGAAGATTTTACAGAAAACGAGACTACTGTCATTTCAGACATAGAACTATTGATTGAAAAAAATAAATTTGAACTTGAACTTATTGTAGATAATGTAAAACCTAAAATTAAAGGAGAAATATACGTCAGTAACCAAATGATTCGAATAAAAATAATATCTGCTAAAGTTTCAATTTTAAGCATTAAAGCCAAACTGTTAGCAGAAATCAAAAAGATGGAAGGTCAATATCCGATCAAAGTTATTGATGATGTGATTGAGCTTACACTAAGAAACTAAACCAACCCTGCTCTCTTTAACAGAGCTTTGATTCCTGGCTCTCTACCTCTAAAATTTTTATATAAGGTCGCCGGATGTTCACTGCCGCCTTTCGATAATATCTCATTGCGAAATTTCATTGAAATATTTTTATTAAAAATTCCATTTTCTAGAAAATATTCAAATGCATCTGCATCCAAAACCTCGGCCCATTTATAGCTATAATAACCAGCTGAATAGCCTCCGCTAAAAATATGACTGAAGGAGGTTGACATACATGTACCAGGAACCTCCGGAAACAATCTGGTTTTGTCCATAATGCTTTTTTCAAATTTTTCCACATCTACATCGTTTGATGGAATCTGGGCATGCCATCCCATATCCAACAACCCAAATGAAAGTTGTCTGATAGTATTTCTCCCTTCATGAAAATTAGAACTATCTTTAATTTTTTGAATATACTCTTTCGGAATCTTTTCGCCAGTTTCATAGTGTTTGGCGAATAAATCTAAACACTCTTTTTCATAAACCCAATTTTCCATAACTTGACTTGGTAACTCTACAAAATCCCAATATACATTCGTCCCTGAAATGAGATGATATGTACACTTGGACAGGAGTCCGTGAAGTGCATGACCAAATTCATGAAATAATGTTGTAACTTCATTAAATGTTATAAGCGAAGGTTTACTGTCTGTAGGTTTGGTAAAATTACAAACGATAGAAATATGCGGTCTCTCATCTTTTCCATCAATAACCGCCTGTGACTTGAAACTAGTCATCCATGCCCCGGATTTCTTCCCTTTTCTTGGAAAAAAATCAGCATAGAAAATCCCGATAAAACTTCCATCACCATCAGACACTTCATAGGTGGTGACATCTTCATGATAGACCGGAATATTACTGACTTTATTAAATTTTATAGAGTAAAGCCTGCCCGCTACTTCAAACACGCCTTTCACGACGTCTTCTAACTTAAAGTACGGCCTCAATATTTCATCATCAATGCTAAATTTTTCAAGTTTTAATTTTTCAGTATAGAATGCGCTATCCCAGCTTTCTAGTTTATCTGGCCCGCCAATTTTTTTAGAATATTCAGTAAGCTCTTTAATCTCCCTTTTAGCAACTGGCATGGCACACTCTAATAGTTCATTTAAAAAATTATTAACTTGATTAAAGTTCTGGGCCATTCTTTCTTCTAACACAAAATCAGCATGCGTTTTGTATCCAAGCAATTGAGCCTTCTTATGGCGAAGTTCAACAATACGCTTTACGATGTCCCTGTTATCATCCTTATTCCCTCGAACACACTTGCTAGCATGGGCCGTGAAAAGTTTTTTACGTAGTTCTCTATTTTCAGCATACTGCAAGAAAGGGATTAGACTTGGCATTTGCAAAGTGAAAACCCAACCATCCTTATTTCTTTCCTTAGCAACCATTTGGGCGGCTTCTCGCGCAGAATCGGGAAGGCCGGCTAAATCTTTTTCGTCAGTAATATGAAGTTCAAAATTATTGGTTTCGTTAAGCGCATGTTCACTATATTCCACACCAAGTTTTGAAAGCTCCGCTGAAATCGACCTGAATTCATCTTTTTGCTTTGGATTTAAATTAGCGCCATTTCTTACAAAACTTTTATAAACAATCTCCAGAAGCCTAAGTTGTTCCTTATTTAAATTGAGATCATTTTTGTTTTGATAAACTGTCTCCACCTTGCGAAAAAGCCCTTCATCTAAAGATATATCATTTTCATGCTCAGTTACTTTGGGAAAAAAATCTTTAGCTATCACTTGTAACTCATCATTAGCTTCAGCGTGAAAAAGATTTGAGAAAGTGGAAATAACCGGCTCAAGTAGTCTTTCTGATTTATCCATCTCAACAATTACATTTGCAAAATTAGCAGGTGCTGGATTTTTCTTAATTTTTTCAATAACACTTTTTCTTTTTTTGATCTGTTCTTCCAGAGCTTCCATGAAATGTTCATTTTTAATTTTATCGAAAGGAATAGTATTGTGCGCAGTTTCAAAGTGACTTAAAAAAGGATTCATTTTATCATCTCCCAGCTCCAAATATTTATGCATTTAATACCTTATTTTTGGGTATAATGAAACTATCAAATTAATAAGGAATGATAAATGATGAAACCTAATTCAACTGAAACAGGACTTTGGAATAGCTATAAAATCAATGAATGGATTTTTTTTGCAATCGTTATCGCAATTGGCATACTCCTACGTTGGATGAATCTCACCGAACGTCCCCTCCATCACGATGAATCCCTGCATGCAATTTACGGCCTATATATTTATGATGATCCGCAAAATGGTTTTTATAAATACAATGCATTACTACATGGTCCTCTCCTATACAACATACTCCCATTTATTTACGACCTCTTTGGAACAGGAAAATGGGCAGTACGCTTTCTCCCTGCCTTCCTTGGCACTTTTTTTATGTTTGTTCCTTTTATTTTTAGAAAATACTTTCATAAAAACACTTTATTTTTTTTAGTAACATGTGTAGCCCTCTCTCCATCATTAGTTTATTGGTCCAGATTCCTAAGACATGATTATCTGGCAATTTCCTCCATGCTCCTAGTTTTATGGGGGATATTTTGTGTTAAAGAGCAATATGCTTTTTTCCCAATTATTGTCGGCATGGTCTTACAATTTACGATTAAAGAAAATGCGTTTGTCACCACCTCACTACTTCTGGGATATGTCATTTTTGAATCCTTGTTTGGAAAATTAGTTGTAAAAAAGAATAAGCATTCATTTCATGTTATCTGGGAAAAAATTTCAAAACATAAAATTAGTTTTTTACTCGCCCTTGCTTTGGCCATGTTTATATATACGCTTCTTTACTCCGCAGGTTTTAAATATTCCCAAGGAATATTAGATGGACTCTATCGTGAAAGCCTTGGCTACTGGTTAAAGCAACACCATATTGAACGAATTGCTGGACCTTTTATGTATCAAACTCTCGTTTTAAGTTGGTATGAGCTATATTTTTTAATCTTTACCATAATTCACATGATTCACTTTTATTATAAAGCTAAAGGCCCCTACCTTTATGCCATCATAACCACTTTAGCCTTAGCTATCACGCTACACCTCAGTTTGGATACACATCTCAACCAGATAGATTTTCTCTACAAAGTATTAAAAATTAAAATTCCAATCGACTTTTATCCATTTCTAATTATTGTTGTGCATGCATTTAACCTCGTTATTTTTTATCTTAAAAGAAACGATACTAAAAAAGCTTTTTGGGGATATCTATTTTTTGGAACATTATTTGCCTATAGCTTTGTAGGTGAAAAAGTACCATGGCTAGCTAGCTATCCACTGATCACCGGGATCATTTTTCTCGCTATTTATCTTGAAGAAACTTTAATTTTAGATAACATACTAAATTTAAGGAGTTGGAAAAAGATCCCAATCAACGGATTAATTTTGCTGGCAATTATTATCCTTTTTACCCTAAAAACCAGTATCACTACAAATTTTGCTCGAAGCGGATCAAGCACAGAACTTATCAGTCAAGTGCACACCGAAAAAATTTTTGAAGACGTCATTTTTAAAATACAAGATAGATTGCATTATCCTATGCAAGAAAATCCAGTTTCCGTTTTGGCTTACAATATGTCATGGCCTACTTCTTGGTATTTTTTTAAACATCCCAACTATTATTTTATTTCCGATGGTAGCAATTTATCTTCTTATGACTACGTTTTAGCTGATCCTCATAATCCAATCAGTGACCCCAATATTCTCAGCACGCACCAAAAAATCAATCTGGCTTTTCGTTCGTGGTGGGTTCCTCCTTACGACACCCTAACCTGGAGTGAATTTTTCTCTTATTTATTCACCCATAATCCTTCCAGAGGAGTGGGATCTAGCTACTTTGATTTGTATATCAGAAAATAAACTACTTAATTAAAATATAGAAATTGATATTCTGTTTTTCAGTTAAATCACTTTTTTGATAACCATCACTCAATGAAATTTTTTGATCACCTTTTTTTAAATCTCTAACTACCGAACCAATCTCGAAAGGAGAATTGCTATCAACAATTACACTACTGCTTAATTGACTGGTTTTATTTTCAGCCCCACTTTTAACAAAAATTTCTATTTGATATTTTCCATTTCCCAGCTCTTTACAGCTGATCTCCATTTCTTCATCACCCATTTGCAATCTACCTCGAAGGCCTTGAGTTAGAACCATTTCCATCACCGACGAACTTTCTTCCTTGGCAGAGCTGCTTGCTAATTTATTTTTAGCTCCCAGGCTATATTCCTGTTGCGAAGGTGTACTTAATGCTTTTTTAATGAGCTGAATTTTACAGGTTTTATTTTCTTTGATTAGCATCACGTTTATGGTGTCATCACCGTAGACGTTGAGATTTCTATATTTTGCAAATAAAAATTTTTCGACCAATTCTTTGCGATGTTCAGAAAGTTCAATTTCCAAGCAATGTTTACTTTCCCGATAAAACACCTCATCCCGGGGTAAAAGAATCTGTTGTAAATATTGGTGAGCTTCGGACAGTTTGACCTGGTCATCAAAACAAAAACCATACAAGGCAGCATGCCCTCTTGAGATACAAAGCATTAACCAAATAAAAAATATTTTTTGAGTATTTTTCATGGCCATTATTATTTTTTCACATGATAGCCATCAAACTTCTGTTGTTCGATAAATTCCGTAATATTTTTAAAATCACACAAATCCAACGAGGTTTGTACGAATTCACTATTGGAAATATCACAGTTTTCCGATCCCTTTTGACAGCATGTATGTTTCTTAATGTAATCAAAAAATTTCTCCCTAGCTTCCTTACTGAGTAAGTGTTCCATTAAACACGCATCTCTAAGGGCAACATCTTTACTGACCCCCACAAAATCTTTTAAAAAATAAAAAAGCAAGGATCTGGAAGTTAAAATCTGATGAACTTCCTCATGGCCTTTCGGGCTTAATATAACGAACTTTGAACCTTCTTCTTCTTCAATTAAAAATTTACTCTTAAGATTATTCAAAGAGGTTGAAACACTTCCTTTGGTTAACCCCAGTTCTTTAGCAATATCAGTTACCCGGGCGTAACCTTTGGTTTCTTTCAATTTATGAATGGTCAAAAGGTAGTGAACCATGGAATGAGACAACTCTTGCGACATGCTAAAACCCCTGTAAACTTATGATCTATTTTAAATAATAACAACTTTTGTTTGATCTATCAAACGACAATAATTTCTTGCACCAAGTTTGACATAAAACATAGTCATCAACAGTATAACATGTTGATTTTTATAAATATAAATTATTATGTATCTAATGTATTTCTATAAAGTATCCCCATGTTATAATTTATATGTATGGATACTGGGGTGATAATGAAGTACCTAAAAACAACAACACTATTTTTAGTTTTTTACGTGGCAAATGCATTAGCTGATGCACCTGACCTGGTGATTGTACCTGATGGAAATGTAGCACCTGGTGTAGTGGTTACTGAACCTAACAATCCGGTTTATGATGCCACTAAAGGTTTAACTGACCAAGAATATATGTTGAAAAGAAACTTTATTCACGAAGGTTATCAGCAAAGAACTTATGAGGAAGCCTGTAAGGATAATTCCAGACTATGTCGAGGTAAAGAACTCGATCACAAATTTCTAGGCATAGATCCCTCAATGATCACTGCTCTTTCCAAAGCATATGCCTTGGTAATTGGAGCAATGGATACCAAACTAAAGACCAATATCAAAGAAGATAAAACTGACGTTAAAAAAGAATACAACGATTATTGTCGTTTTATCGCCGTAGGCACTGAAACCGTGGGAACTGCCATGCAAGCCTTAGAGCAAAAACACATTACCGAGATGCCTTCCTCAGAATCAACTCTTCAGCGAGATGCCCTTTATAAAGCAGCCTTAAGCCACAAATCTCGCGCCAAAACTGCTAAAATTCAAACCGTCGGATGGGGATCAACAACCGCTTGTTACGCCTTTATGCTTACTAAGGGTGTAACAATTAAAAGTGTAGGTATCAAACTGGCTGGGGCAGGTCTGTTAACCGCTTTTTTTCACAATGAAATGAGTATCTACGATGATGCTTATGAGGAAATAAAACAAATTGCCGACTCTCTTCCTCAAAAAGGTGCTTGTAACCCCATTACCGAAACTTCCTGCTATTGTGCCCAAGCTGAAACTAAAAACGATTTAAGATATTGTGTTTCACCGCTTTTAAAACAGGTAAATGGGGAACAGGATTACGTCGCTACTTGTATAGATGACAAACTAGAAAGCGACGTCTCCTGTCAATGTGAATTAACCAATACATGTTTTGATAGCAAACTAAAAAAAATCACAGAAGAATTAAAGCTGGCCAGTGCTCATAACGGCGAAATATTCAATCCCCTAGAAGCCATCTCGAAGGGTAACTTAAGAGCTGCTAGTATTGATGGTAATTCCGGTCTAAAACAAGCTGCTACTAGGGCCCAAGATCTTATGAATCAAATTGCCAGAAAATACCCAGTTAATTTAAAAAATCCTTTAAACGATGCAGAGGAAAAAGAGGCTCTCACCCTAGAAAAAGCTGGTATTCCCAAAAATCTCTCTAATCTTTTTGCCCAAGCATCTTCCCCGAGTAATTCTGGAAATTATATTTCAAAATTTAATCAGTTGAATCATAAAAAGCCATCTCCAACTGGAAGCGAACTGGAATATGTCTCTGACGATAAAGATAGATCAACTAAGAAAAACAACCAAGGTAACGACTCCTTTGACTTTTTTAAAAAATTTGGTGATAAAGCAAAAGCAACAACACCCAAAGACAACTACTTGTATTTTTCCCAAAAAGCTGAAAAAGAAGCACAAATCAATCAAAACAAGTCTGAAGATATTTGGAACATTATTTCCAGAAGATATCAACTGGCAAAAGATCATCTTTTAGATTTATAATAGTTTCATGAATATTGATAATCAATTTGCCCCGCCCTTAATGCTTTACGATGATGAATGTCCGCTTTGTAACAGATTTAAACAGGCCCTAGATCATATTCCCGGGACTGATAAAATAAATAAGGTTTCTATTCATAATCAAAATATTTATGCCATTTATCCACAATTAAACCCCGATGAATGTCATGAAACACTTCATGTTTTATTGGAACCAGACAAAATACTCAAAGGGCCCGCAGCTATAGAATATCTTATCGGACTATTTCCAGCTGTTGCAAAATTTTGCTGGCTTTATGAATCAAACATGGGTAAAAAGGCCATAGATTTTTTTTATAAAGCCGCTGACAATTACAGAAAATCAAAACTTAATCGTTGCGAAACTTGTAAAAAATCCAGACACCTTTAAGCCAGGAGAAACCTTTGCATCCCTACGACAAAAGCTTGATCATCATGCCTACTTATAATGAAATAGAAAACATTGAAAAAATGATCAATACCATTTTTTCATTATATGAAGATATATCCATGCTGATTATTGATGATGGCTCCCCCGATGGTACCGCTGAAGTGGTTAAAAAATTACAAGCCAGTAAACCTAATTTGCATTTATTAGAACGAAAAGGAAAACTAGGCCTTGGGACAGCGTACGTAACTGGCTTTAAATGGGCCATCAATAAAAAAGAACGTGACTTCCATTACATTCTAGAAATGGATTGTGACTTCTCCCACGACCCCAAAGACGTTAAAAATTTAATCTCAGCTGTCGCTAATGATAAATATGATCTGGCCATAGGATCACGATATATCAATGGTATTAGGATTATCAATTGGCCATTTGCGCGTTTGTTAATTTCCTATGGCGGTTCTATTTATACCCGACTAATAACAGGTATGCCGGTACTGGACACCAATGGTGGATTTAAATGTTTTAAAAGAGAAACCTTGGAAGCTTTGGATCTAAATAATATTATTTCCGCTGGCTACTCATTCCAAATAGAACTCAATTACAAGGTTTACTGTAAAGGATTAAAAATCAAAGAAGTCCCTATTATTTTTACAGAAAGAAAAGAAGGCACTTCCAAGATGAGTGGAAATATAATTTTCGAAGCAATTTTCGCTATTATTAAACTTCGATTTAGAAAATTTATGGATACACTCTAAATCTAGGGAGGAACAATGTTAAATATTATTAACGTTATTTGCTCACGCAAAAGATGGACTAAGCGAATAATGTATAAATTTCTAAACGATACGGCGAACGTGTTCTTGAAAAAATATGACTTACAAATTTTTTACAATCCCAAGGACATGACAGGCCCTAGTTTTCATCTGGCTTTTGATCTGGATAAAGGTTTTAAAAACTATGAAGAAAAAGAAAAGCTTGAAATTATAAATCGTTTGCCAGCGAATGGTGTGTTTGTTGATATTGGCGCCAATATTGGTATGTTTTCTCTTTTCATCTCCAAAAAAAGACCAGATATCACCTGCTTTGCATTTGAACCAGAACCTCTTAACTTTGCAAATTTAAGCCAAAGCAAAAAAGCTAATAACCTAACCAATCTCAACATTTTTCAACTGGCCATTGGTAAAGAGGAATGTACACTTAATCTTTACAAATCTGATAAAAATGATGGCGGACATAGCCTTACCAGAGATAGCGAGCATACTCATTCGTCATTGCAAAACTCTACGCCTGTACAAGTAATGCCTTTAACCAAAACATTACCACTGTCACTACCCTCCCTGGATGTCATTAAAATAGACGTAGAAGGGGGAGAAATCGAAGTAATTAAGGGAGCTTTGGATACAATTAAAAAATACCGTCCCATGCTCGTCATGGAAACTTCCAACCAACATTTAGCTAATCAAACAGGTATCTTTGCTATTTTTCAAAAAGAATTCAGCAACCAAATTTTTTCAAGAATTCCCGGAAATTCTACCAAAATACTTTTATCTGAGTTACCCGAAATCGCCCAAAAGAAACTTCAAGAAGGAGCTGAAGATAGTAATTATATTTTTGATTTTGAAAAATAAAATTAATCTATGAGTAATATATTTCTTTATTCTTAGGAAAAAGAACCATTAGATAAAAAATCCAAACTCCTCCAAATTCGAGCAGTTCTCCTTTTTTACCACCATGGGTGAACTCTACTAATAAAGCCAGCACTATATAAGCAAAAATATGTATAATTCTAGGAATTGGAACTCCAAACTTTTCAACTAATCTAGTTATCCAATGCACTCTTCGGTATAAAAGCGGTAGAACTAAAAAGTAAATTCCAACACAGATGCCTAGCACTGTTCCAAAAATAAGTTTATTAATTTTAATTCCAATGATAATTAAATTATGAAAATTAATTTCATGCTGTGAATTATGTTGAACAAAAAAAGCTGGAGGTTTAACTCCAAAGATCCGCTGTCCCCAGGAAATTTCCTCCATCGCACCAAAGAAAAACAATCCACCCATCAATATAAGTGAAAGTAAAAACCAAAATCCTTTTTTAAATCTCACATTTATTATTCTATAAATACAAAGCAAACATCCAAGCAACAAAACGTCTACCGTCAGCCACTCAATGAACCCATCTTCCATGACATATATTCCCTCAAAGTAGCGTAGATTAAAATGAGATAAAAAAACTCCAAAGGCTACGTGAAGAAAGAGAAAAAGCAAAGCAAAGCGTTCAAACTTATAAGTTTTTAGCATCACTCAAACCTCCTCTCCCAAATTTTCAAACATATCAAGACGCTTCTGGTGTCTGCCACCTTCAAACGACGTTTCCAGCCATACATCCACTATTTTTTTAATTTTTTCCTCGGAACTTATCCTTCCCCCTAAGCATAAAACGTTGGCGTTGTTATGTTGTCTTGACAATTTCGCTTCCTCTGGAGTTCGAACCAATGCGGCCCTAATTCCTTTAAACCGATTTGCCACCATGGACACTCCAACGCCGGATCCACACAGAAGAATTCCTCTAGAATTATTTTTTCGTATTTCTTTAACTAGAGCTATTGCGAAGTCTGGATAATTACTAGTAATTGCTTCACGAGTACCCACATCTAAAACTTCATATCGAGGAGACAGGTATTCTTTTAAGTTTTCTTTTGCCTCGAAAGCAGCATGATCACTTCCAATAAAGATACGATTCATTTCAAGTCTCCTTAATAATTATATTAATATCTATAGTGCTCCGTCTTGTATGGGCCATCTACGGAAACACCTATATATTCAGCTTGTTTAGCAGTTAATCTAGTCATTCGCACTCCCAATTTACCAAGGTGCAGTCTGGCAACTTCCTCATCCAACTGCTTGGATAATTTTCGAAGCTTGGGTGTTCGATCTTGCTTGTTTTTCCACAATTCAATTTGGGCCAAAGTTTGATTGGCAAAAGAGCAAGACATTACAAAAGACGGATGTCCAGTAGCGCAGCCCAAGTTTACCAAGCGTCCTTCCGCCAAAAGTACAATTTTATGTCCATCAGGGAATGTATAAGTTGCTACTTGGGGTTTAACTTCATCTCGTTTTACTCCAGACCATTTTTGTAATCCGGCAACGTCAATTTCATTATCAAAGTGACCAATATTGCAAACCACGGATTGATCTCTCATCTTAGACATATGTTCTGCAGTTATGACGTGATAGTTTCCAGTCGCGGTCACAAAAATTTCAGCTTCCGAAAGAGCATCTTCGATGGTTGCCACTTCGTATCCTTCCATTGAAGCTTGAAGAGCACAAATTGGATCAATCTCTGTGATGATCACTCGAGCACCTTGCCCCCTTAACGATTGAGCACAACCTTTTCCCACATCACCGTATCCACATACAACTGCAACTTTACCCGCAACCATAACGTCAGTTGCTCTTTTAATACCGTCAATTAAAGACTCTCGGCAGCCATAGAGGTTATCAAATTTTGATTTAGTAACTGAATCATTTACATTAATTGCAGGAACAAGCAACGAACCATCAGCTTCCATTTGGTAGAGTCGATGTACACCAGTAGTGGTTTCTTCACTTACGCCATACCACTCTTCCACAGTTTTGTGCCAGTGTTTCTTATCTTCGGATAAAGTTTGCTTCAGAGATTTAATCAGAGACACCTCGTCTTCAGTTTCCACATGAACATTTAAAATCGAAGCATCTTTTTCAGCCTTAAGCCCTTTGTGAATCATTAGTGTAGCGTCTCCACCATCATCGACAATCAAATTCGGTCCCTTTCCATTTGGCCAGGTTAGTGCTTGCTTGGTGCACCACCAATATTCATCAAGTGTTTCACCTTTCCAAGCAAACACGGCAACACCAGACTTAGCAATCGCTGCCGCTGCATGATCTTGAGTTGAATAGATATTACAAGAACACCAGCGAACATCAGCGCCTAAATCAACCAGCGTTTCAATCAAAACTGCTGTCTGGATGGTCATATGAAGTGAACCCATAACTCGGGCACCCTTAAGAGGTTTACTCGCAGAAAATTTTTTTCGAACTGACATAAGTCCCGGCATTTCATATTCAGCCATTTGAATTTCTTTTCTACCCCATTCCGCCAGTGTGATATCTTTAACTTTAAAATCTTGATTCATAAACCCTCCACTTTCCAGTATTGAAGCAACGCACAGTCGCTAAACGATAAATTTTAAAAAATAAGCCGGACTATAGCACGAGAACTCTTTATCGTACAAGCAAACTTTGATTTGACTCTCTATGCTGATGAGGCTATCCAAGTCATTATGATTGACGACAAAAAAAATTCACTTAAAAAAGACTTACCCACATTTTTTGCTTCGTGCCCAAGAGGGCTAGAAGAATTACTTGAAAAAGAAATTTATAATCAAAGTATCACAGAAACATATTTAAAAAACGGTGGAGTCCTCTTTAAGTCTTCCTATATAAAAGCACTCAGGGTTTTACTAACTTCCAGAATTGCCAGCCGGGTACACGAACAAGTTGCCCAGTTTGCCATTAAAATAGAAAAAGACATTTACCTTCAAGGGATAAAAATTAATTGGACTAAAATTTTTAAAGTGGAACAAACCTTTAAAATCAATACCCTCTTGGATCGGGATTCCTCCGATCGTTTTAAAAATTCTTTGATTCTTTCACAAATCTTAAAAGACGCTATTGCCGATCAGTTTAGAAGTTTGAAATTTGAGCGCCCAGATGTTGATACTAGAAATGCCGATATCTCCCTGCTACTTCGCATCGAAGTGGCACCCAACCATAACGAATTTTCCACTTATATCTTCCTAGATCTTGCCGGTGAACCACTTAGCAATCGAGGATACCGAAAAAGCCGATTCACCGCCCCACTTAGGGAAAATCTCGCGGCAGGAATCGTTATGCATACAGACTGGCAGCCCGAAAAAGAAGCCTTCGTTGATTCAATGTGTGGTTCTGGTACCCTGCTCATTGAAGCAGCCTTAATCAAGGGAGATATTCCTCCCAGTTATTTGAAAATTATAAGCTACACTGAAAAGAACATTAAACCTTGGGCATTTTTATACCATAGTAAATTTTTGGCAGATATTAGGATTCAAGCGGAGTTTAAAAATCTGATCCAGCAACTTTACACAGAATCACGAAATAAACTGATTAAATTTAAAAATACCAAGTTTTATGGATTTGATATTGACCCTAAGGCTTTAGAAATAACTAAAGAAAATATTTCCAATGCCCGTCTACCTGAAACCCTATTTGAACTAAAAAAAATAGATGCCACCGTGGCGCCTCCCCCAGTTAGTGGCCCTGGTGTAGTAGTTTGCAATCCTCCCTACGGAGAACGCATGGATGAAGAACTAGAGGATCTTAAAATTCTCTATCACGAATACGGGGAAAATCTTAAAAAGAATTGGAAAAATTATAAGGCCTATCTTTTTACCGGAATACCGGAGCTTCGAAAAAATATCTCTCTTCAAACTTCTAAAAGAATTCAACTTTACAACGGAAATATTGAATGTAGGTTGTTTCGTTATAATTTATTTTGAGCAAATTTTTCCGCAAGTTTCATTGCTAAAGTAGGAGAAGCATATTTTAAAAGTGCCGTGGGATTCTTTACTTTTTCGTTGTGCTTATCTGATTTTGAAAAAAAGTACGATATAATTTCAGGATCTTTTAAAAAGATCGTATGTCCTTTGCTGGAAAATTTTCTTAGGACAAAAGAAGAATCTAAAAAACATAATTCTCTAACCATGAAGTTGTTGGCTAAATAAACAATTATTAAATAATCAGATAAATCCACCAGTGACTTTTTGATTTTCACGCCTTTTGGAGACGAAGCATCATTCCAGTGAACTTTCACTTCAACTCTTTTATCGTCTAAAATAAAATCAAAGCCCCTTTGGGAAGTGGATTTTACTTGGTTGAGTCCAAAGATTGATTTGGCAAACCATTCACCGAGTTGCACGGGTAAATTTTTGGAGTTAAGTAGGATTTGGGATTTTCGTAAAACTTCATAACCTTTAAAAATGGTCCCAATTGAATCAAAAATGGATTTATTATCAGGAATATGAAGAATTGAAATTTTTCTGGCACTACTTCTAGTCAGTTTTTTACTAAACTGCCTCTCGTACCAACCGGGGAAATGTTTAAAATCAAATAGATCAAAGGAATCGTAAAGAAATCCATCACGTAAAAGATCATTAACATCCCTTACGATATTTATTTTTTTACAAAGATAATTCAAAGGAGCAAATTCGGACTCTTCCTGCCCCATCACATACAGCTCATCTAGATCGTAATTTGAACTCCCGTGCGTCTCCTTTGAAAACTCCTTGATCTTTTCAAAAAGATCTTCCAAATTCATTTTTACTCTTAAACCTAAACAAAAATTAATTTTATAATCTTTTTGATATTAACATTATTAAGTTAATTACTCCACCAATTTTATAATTTAATAAAAGTAAAAAAAAGCCCCACATTTAATGCAGGGCTGCTGATCAATATTTTATTTTTTAAAAAAAGCCATTAATAAATGTAATAACCTCCAAATACATCTATTCCACTGAGATAATAACCCTCTACCGAGGTTTCATATATATCAAAAATCCACCACTCATTCTGATTCACAGAATATGTAGTCATGGCTATAGGATTAGCTTCCAACGGATAGTTTAAATCAATATAGTATGTTGTAGAATTAGCTACAAACATATAACAATCTGAAGGGACATAAGTCCTATGGAAAATATTGGTATACCCATACGAAGGATAAACATTACAATAAGCTCGATACTGTTGTCGATTAGTCATAATCGACACAAGAAAATTTAAAATGGCAGCTTTATTAGTAAAACCATATTCACTACTATCGCTATAAATTTCGCCAGTTGACTTGTCATATTCTCTAAAAAAATCATAACCGTCTGCTAAATTATAATAAGTATATTCAACAGCATCATAATTTCCATAAACGGTGGCAAATTGCTGACTGACCACTCGATTATAAAAGTTATTGAGACTGGTATCACTCGTGTTAATCGGATTGGTGATGCTTCCACCGATACCTGAACCCGTCTTATTGTCTTTTCCGCATGATGCCAAAAAAGAAATCAGTACTAGAATTGTTATTAACTTAATTATCGATTTCATGTTATCCTCCATAAAATCTATTTATAATACAAGAATACAGTTACCTTTGGTTGTGCAAATTGTGCGCCACGTTGTTGCGTTTAATATTAGGTATTTAAGATGGTGGAAAAGCAAAAACTATAAATTATTTATAAGTCTGTATAAAATTTTAACACTTTTTAACTAGCTTTCATCAATGGGGATAGAATTATAAATAATATTTATTTTTTCACAAATTAAGACTCTACTATAGAAATCAACCCCATTATTCTGATCCAGTTAAAACTTGCAGCCTCTGTTCGTTCTTTTGTTTGATTTTATAATCTGCTGCTGGATCTGCTTTAAACTCGTTTATCCGCTCCCACACTTCATCTTGAAGCTTGGTTTCAATTTTGAAAAAATCATCGCGAATAAGAGCATTTTCACTTTTCAAAAGGTTACGATTATCTGCCCAACTACTCGCCGGTGCCCTACCTAAATCATATAAGTCATACTTCAGGGAATTTTGAACTTTAGCACTTACCCATTTTTTATTAGAAGCCTTATATTGATCTACCAAATATTTTCTACTGTCGGTTAGTTTTTTTTGCGCTTCTTCCAAAAGAGCAACTTGGGCATATTCTTTTAGGGTCAGCTCACGTCTTTCAAACTCTTGTTTGCTATTAATACGGTTTTTCGCATGTCTAATTCTGCTTAATATTAGTTCGATTCTTTGGATTTCGTTTTCATATGAACGAAGTGATTCATAAAACGCTAATTGGGCCTTGGCTTCTTGTTCTTTTGCAATAAGCTTTTTTCTATCTTCAATTTCCATTTCGATTTGGGCCGGAGAGCGACTTTGAGACATAACCAGCTTGTGCTTTTGTTTTAAACTATCAATGCTGCCCGCCAGATCCTCTTGCATAAACAATACTAACGAATAATCTTCAATCAATTTATTATAATCGTCCTTAAGCATTTTAATTTCTACGTTACTTCCGCCATGAGGGACCGGAGTCTTTTTATTTTTCAACTCCTCATAAAATTTTTTTACAAAACTTACTTCGTTAATAATTTTTTTTCTCTTTTTCTCCAGCTCGACGTACTCATTAATATATCTCTTATAAATGGGTACATCTTTAAGCCCAATATTGGAATTATTATAGATCAGCAATTTGTTGACCTTTTGAAAATAGGGGTTTTTAGAAAACACCTCCTTTTCAATTTCAAAATTAGTATCCAAAAGGTAGTTCTCTTCCGCCTTAATTCCTGCAATTTTTTGATCTCTAAGCATTGGCTCTATTACTTCCAATTTACTGATCAACTTGTCTTTAACATTAAAAAGATAACGATAAACATCTTCACCTTTCACCAGTTTGGTAAATTCGCTCTTTTCCATTTTATATTTATAGAAACGCGCCTCATCTATAATCAACAATTCACCAACTCCAATATTATGTTTTCCATTTATTTTTGATTTAAGCTCAACAGAATTTCTAAGTGGAGCAATGTTCAACACTTCATTTTTAGCAAAGTTGTGGTATAAATCTGCCACTAGTGTTCCCCCTTTGCTTATCACTTGGGTCTCACCAATTTGCATCTGAAAATCATCTTTTTGATTAGGAATAAAAAGTCTTAACATTCCATGCTTCATAACTGGCATAAAAGCGCCCAGTCCAGCTTTTTTTTCCAATTTAAAATGAGTTTGCTCGCCTAGAAAAAAATATGCATGATTGCTTAAGATGCCCGTTATTGACTGATCTTCAGTAGTATTAATTTCATCATCAAGATAGATGCGCATTCCCTCGGTCACATATTCTATCAACTCTTTTCTTGGATTATATCGAATAGGCTGTCCTTTCACGCTCGAATAAATGCCAACGTAATCATCCTTGAAATCAAGTACATCATCACTATTTCCCGAGATGGAAATTGACAGCATAATAAATAATAGTAAACACCAAAATAACTTCATGAATGTAACCCTAAAAAGCCTGATCAAAATAGTCATTTAATCCAGGGTATATCTATAAAATCATTTCGGGATTTAGATATAAGTCTTAAGACAATAGCTCTTTTTTTAACAACAAAAGTAAAAATATTTGTTACATTAGTAGTAAAGTAAAAAGGTCAAAATCAAGAATGTATAAAAATAAATTCTTAATACTAATATTTCTGGTATCGCTGATTTGGAATACTGAAATTAATTGCAACTCACCTCTTCCCGACTCTACGGAAGGACAAACCCTAAAAATGGAGTATGCCCGCATTGCCTACAAAGAAGAAAAATATCAAAAGGCCCTTGCTATTTTGGAAGAAAACATAAGTTTGAATGCGTTTCACCTAGAGACATATCTTCTGCTGGGTGATATCTACGCCCAGCTTAATTATCCCGATAAGGCCTTACGAGCCTATTATTTTATAATAAAAAAAAAACATGTCCCGGAACTGTTACAATTAGTCAGCTTGAATCAAGTTGCTGATATATTATCACAAAATGAAAGACCGAAAATGGCCATTCTTGAAACCTATCTCAAAATTGGAATTATCTGGTATCGTCTCTTTACACTTAAAAAATTCTCTGACTCTTATCAAAACAGTTTAATTAGACAGGCAAAAAAATATTTCTTTATCTGCAACTGGTATAAATATAACTCCCGGGTAACCGCCTACTACCTGGCAATCATCGAACGAGATCAGCAAAATTATGAAGTAGCTTACCAAAATTTCAAAGACTTTAAAAAATTATCCAGCGAAAATCCCTATGCTGATCCAGAGGAAGAAGGGCGAATTAATTTATTAATTGCTGATACTCTCCAAAAAGCTGGAAATTATCAAAAAGCCAGTGTCTATTTGCGTGACCTACATCAAAACCGGTCAAACAGTAGCTCTTTAAAAGAATATGCCAATAGTTACCTTGAGGCAATGCATGTCGAAACCTGGTCCTTGGGTGCATCGCTTATGGGTATTTTAGATACTAACGTCCATAATCTTACAGCAGAAGAAAAAGAAAATTTTACGGAAAATGAAGAAAGATTAGTTCAAAAACACGCTTTTATGTGGAGAAAAAATTTGAATTTTCTCTACGCATCTAAAAGATATCATAACTATTCCTACTTATTTACCTTGCAGGGGAAAGAAGATTTGAACCTAGAAAACTTATTATCTTCTTACGACACCAGGGAATTTTCCAGTAGTATGGAATTTAATTTTGATACTTATGCACAATCGCTTTACAAAATAAAATATCAATATTTAAAAACATTTATAAAGCTTGATAATAATTCTGGATTTGCTGAAGAAAAAACCAAACACACAATTACACCCAAATACGCCTATAATTTAACAGGTGAACATAATATGGGCCAAATGGTGTGGGGATTGCCTATTTCGTTTGTGAATTACTCCACTACCCAAAATAGCACCACCGAATTAGGGATATCTTTGAGCTACCGCTCATTTGAATTATCAAAATATTTTGCCCCAGTTTACTCTATTACCCTAAGCACAGTGGGAGAAGAAACTGGTAGTGGGAATTCCGCTCAAATGCAACTTTCTGCCACTAATCTTTTTTCAAATTTTGAAAGAACTACTATTTTATTCACACTAGAATACCTTAAAAATATGAACAAAGATGATCAACTATCATATACCACTTTCAGTCTCGACTTAACTTTAAGTAGACAACTTGAAAAATTCAAAAATCTATATTTTGACTCTAGTTTGATGTATATAATATCTGACGAGAAAGCTCTGGATGTTTACAACAAATGGAAAATTTATGGAGGGCTATCCTACTCTATTTAATAAATTTTCCACTATCTAATCAAAGTATAATAAAATATAAGCAGCTTCTCGCAAAGGAATCACCATGGAAACCATAAAGGGCAAAAGCACCAAAGTCATGTTAGTCATTTTAGATGGTTTTGGCATTAACCCCGAAGATAATAAAAATGCCATCAAGCACGCCCATACTCCCAATTTAGATAAGCTTTTTAAAAACTATCCTTACACCGAAATTAACGCTTCCGGAACAATGGTCGGTCTTCCCAAAGGTGTAATCGGCAACTCTGAAGTAGGACATCTAAATATTGGTGCAGGTAGACCGGTTACTCAAGATTTTGTAAAGATTAATCAGGCTATCGAAAAAAACGAACTTAAAGATATGGAGAAAATGCGAGAACTAATTAATACCGCCAAAAAAGGAAGCAAGAGAATTCATCTTATGGGGCTTCTTTCTGATGGTGGCGTGCACTCTCATATAGAACATATCAAAAAAATAATCGAAATTTTAAGTGCTGAACGTGATTTAAAAATTTATTTTCATGCTTTTATGGATGGCCGAGATACTGCTAGAGATAGTGGGGTCACATATGTAAAATATTTACTGCATTCCAAGGGATTTGTTTTTGCATCCATGCAAGGCAGATCTATTGGCATGGATCGAGATCGTCGCTGGGAAAAAACCCAGCGTGCCTACCAATTATTTATTGGAGAGGGTCATACGCTGGATATCGCTCCTGAAGAGTATATTTTAAGCGAATATAAAAAAGAAATTTACGATGAATTCATCACTCCCATTTTATTTAAAAAAGAAGGAAAGATTGAAAAAGACGACTGCGTTTTTTTCATAAACTTTAGACCGGATCGGGCGATTCAGCTGACCTTGGCCTTTACTGATTCTAAATTTAATTATTTTAAAACTCCCATAAGACCGGCTTATTACCTGTGCATGTCCCCCTACGTTCAAGGAGAAGTTGACCTACCGATTTTATTTGATAAAGAGGTCTTACCTAATGGACTTGGCGAATACCTTTCAGATAAGGGAAAAAAACAATTTAGAATTGCGGAAACTGAAAAATTTGCTCACGTTACTTTCTTTTTTAATGGAGGTAGAAAGGAGCCTTTTAAAAATGAAGAACGAATCCTCATTCCATCCCCCAAAGAAGTGGCGACCTATGATCTAAAACCAGAAATGAGTGCTTACGAAGTATGCCATACACTCCTTGAAAAATTAGATGACTCGACCATCGATTTCTTTCTCGTCAACTTTGCCAATTGTGATATGGTCGGGCATACAGGAAACTTTGCAGCTACCATCAAAGCCGTGGAGACCGTTGATACTTGTGTCGGTAAACTGATGGATAGATGCCTTAAAAATAACATTACCATGCTACTAACTGCAGATCATGGTAACTCTGATCAAATGATTTACGAAGACGGCTCACCCCATACTTCACACACCGGATCCTTGGTTCCATTTGTATTTTTTAATAAAATGTTTAAAAATCAAAAAGTAGAAATTCGTGAAGGAGAACTGGCCCTTAAAGACATTGCCCCAACTATTCTTTATACCCTTAACCTAGAATGCCCGACTAACTTTTCAGGCAAAAGTATTTTCAAATAATAAGGAAAAAATATGGTCTATAAAAATTTTAATCAGCAGGACTTTAATATCGAAAATTTGCCGGGTGAAAATAAATATCCCACCACTATTTCCAAGGATAAATGCTCACATGAACGCCTGGTCTCTAAAGTTTTATATAATAACATGATCTTTAGTGAACCATTAACCGCGAGTGAGCAAGTTACATTTGAACGTCCCGCTCCTGCGACCATGTTACATTTTAATCCAGAGGAAACCAATTTAGGTATTGTAACGTGCGGTGGTTTGTGTCCGGGGCTCAATGCAGTCATTCGTGCCATAACCCTAAGTGGGCTTTCCACTTACAAAGTGAAAAATGTCTATGGTTTCAGATTTGGCTATCAAGGTCTAACCTCAAAATTTCATAAACATACAGTCACCCTCACGCCTTCAATGGTTGATTTCATACACGAACAAGGTGGCACTATCCTTTCTTCTTCGAGAGGTTCGCAGGATATTAAAGACATGGTGGATACCTTGGTAAAATTTAATATCTCCGTGCTGTTTACCGTCGGAGGTGATGGAACGCAAAAAGGTGCAATGGCCATTTACGAAGAAATCAAAAGACGAAAACTGGATATTTCCGTAATTGGTATTCCTAAAACCATCGACAATGATTTATCTTTTATTTATCGAACCTTTGGCTTCTATACCGCAGTCGAAGAGGCGGTGGTAGCAATTAATGATGCTCACACCGAAGCCAAGGGAGCTGACAACGGTATAGGTTTGGTCAAACTGATGGGACGCCATTCAGGAGCCATTGCGGCCCATGCCACTCTAGCTTCAGGCAATGCCAACATTTGTTTGATTCCAGAGATACCACTAGATTTGGATAATCTTTGCGAAAAAATTAAAAAGCGCTTTGAAGATGGTAAAGACCATGTAGTAATCGTTGTAGCGGAAGGAGTAGGCCAAGATGTGCTTTACCAAAATAAAAAACAAGAGTTCGATGCCTCGGGAAATTTAAAACTTCAAGATATCGGCCTTTTTTTAAAAGATGAAATACCCGTTAGACTAAAAAAAACTGGCGTACGTCATACCATTAGATATATTGATCCCAGTTACATGATCAGGGCCAAACCGGCCAATGCAAACGATTCCTCTTTTTGCTTACGGCTTGGAAATAATGCCGTTCACGCCGCCATGAGTGGAAAAACCAACTGTATCATCGGATATTGGAACCAACACTTTACACTTACACCAATCAAATTAGCCGTTAGCGAAAAAAAGGGTGTTGATATCAGCTCAACTTTGTGGCAAGCCGTAGAAGAAATCACTATCTAGTATATACTTAAATTTTTAAATACTTTGTATTTTTCAAAATCGCCTCTAGCGGAATAACCGGAAGATCTCCCTCTAAACATTCGTTTTGAGGAGCTATCAACTTATAAGAATTGTCATCATCCAATAATATATGTGCTCTATAAGAATAGTCGGCATTTATAATTTTCCCAGTGATATCTATTTTACCTGCACATAAACAATTATCAAGTTTCTTGATCGAAAGCAGTTCTGCCATTGACCAATAAATAATCAAGATGGGGAGTTCAAACCATCGATTATTTAAAAGGATATGTTCAATATCCTCCAAGTCACCTTCAACACAAACCACATATCTTTTCAGCGGAATTTTAATTTTTTCTTTTCGGGCAATATATATGAATTTTTCTTTAATATTTTTCCCATATTTCCCAAGTCCAATAATCTCAAGACCTGGTATCCCCCTGGTTGCGTAACCAAAAACCGGAACTGCTCTAACATTATTAATACACGGATAATAGGCAGAAATTCTTGCGTCCATCTTCCACTCCTTTCAATCTCCTATGAAAAGCAGCAGGGAAAATCATAAAGTTAACTACTTAAAATTTAAGGTAGCAAAAAAGAATCATTAAAAAATTGATCAGTTAGGTTTAAAGAATTTCCACAATACGGCAAATGGTAACAAGATTAAAATCAAGGCAGCTACAAACTTTAGGGTAATCCGAAAATATCTTTTGTAGGGAGATTCCAGATGTTTTTTTATTTTTACAAAAAGTTTATTATAAACTTGAAAAAAGTTATCATCTGTATAATCTCGAACAATCTCCCAAGGTCTAATTTCCGATTGATCATAATGATCATTTACACACGATACTTGCAAATTTTTAATTTTAAAAACCACAAAAAGAGTATGTTCAATTTCTTTTGCGGTGATAATTTTAAAATCTTTTATTTTAAAGTCGTTTCGCAGTTTTTCTTCTAAAAATTCCTTAGGTGATAAGGAACAAGATGAATCATAACTCCAATACGGCAAACACCAATTTTGATTGATCATTTCGGTGTTTTTTCTATGAAAGACTACCACATCATCTTTGCCATTCATCAAAACGGCACTTACATTTTTAATCACTGGAATCCTTGTTTAATTTTATTATCTCGTCGTCTGATAACTTCATCTGATAATAACAACTAATATTTTTTTTATTAAAAACCTCTTCCACTAGGGAATGGTGAACCAACTCAAGATTAAATGCATATAAGTTTTTAAGTTGCAAACAACCTTGCCTGGAATCTTGGCAAAATATCTTTTCCTTCTCTTTATCACAGTTTAATTTTAAAACAGCCTCATTACCAAATTGACATAATACTTTTTTTTCTTTTGACAAAACAACGCCTCTTAAAAATCTTTTATCATCTGCAAATTTTTTTTGACAAAATTCACCAACATTCACTTCGCTTCCCATACAATCCAATAACACCGGTCCTTTTTCCTCTATAATAATTGGATGAGTTATACCCTGCTCCTTACATACAGTAGTATAGGAAAACTCCAGAACTTTTGAACTGGTTATATCGAAACTAACAACACTTCCATGTATGGAAAAGATTAGCAACGCAAAGATAAAAACAATACCCCAAAGTCTCATGTCTATATGTTAGTTGATTTTAAAAACTTCTGAAATAATTAATTTTAATTATCTTGTCAGCTCTTTTGGATAACAACATTTGATGAGGAGTTTGATGACTAAGTACAGTCCCATATATATTTTCATAGATTTTTTTACTAACCGAGGCTTCCCAATACTTATCATCAACATCATAATCCAAGTTGGCATACATACCAAAGGTATTAAATTCCTTTTGCATATGCATTCTTAAATCACCATTTAAGTTGGAGAAAATATAGTATTGCACCCAAGGGTTTTCCACATGCAATCTGGCTTGTCTTAGAATAATCTGGGCCTTAAATTTAAGTTTGACCTTTGAAAAAACTCCCACTTCGGCACTTGGTTTAAGTGCTTTTTGCGCCTGTCCAACGTTATAAAGCGCTGATCCCTTGTCGGCATTTTTAACTTCCCCAGAAAGCCGCTTGTCAAAATAACTAAGCAGGTTTTTTTCAACGTATCTAGTTCGCTCAGCGTGAGCAGGGTAAAAATATAAACCCGTTGATTCCAAATTCCAATTATGAGCATATTCCCTTTTGTCCTGCCATTTGATCACTTCGTCTTTCATGCTTCGAAGTACTCCCGCATCGTCCTCTTTCATGGCACTATCGATCCACAGAGTCTGCTCAAAGGGGGTAATCTCCATATCATCATCGGGAATAAAATTGGCGGGTGACCTACCTACTAAATCGTCATTACCAAAAGCTATCAAGGCTATGGAAGCCATACTGAAAAACATTAATGTAGTGACAAAATGTCTATATCTCATACAAACCAATAGCCTTTTTCCACTATCCCGTAAACTAAGTCCTTTTAATTACTACAGGGGGGTTACCTTCTATAGATTATGATGCAATGGGAATGCCAATGCCCTGGATTAAACTTAACAATGACGTACTTTTAACCTTTTAGGTGATACATCAAATATTTCGCCAATATTTTCAATAAGATAGCAATATTAACACTCGCAAACAACTGCAAGCGTTGCACGGATTTTCCTCAAAATTGTAAACCATTTATAAATAAAATAAGAAAAAAATCAATTTAAATGATCTGTAGAGGTTTTATGTTGTTTGGGTACTAATAGTAGTGCAATTAAATAACCGACAATAAATCCCACCACATGGCCTGGTTTTGGATAATGAGTAAAAATTAAATCAAGTAGTAATGCTCCACCACAGATATTTTATGGTCAAACTCAAGTGCTTCTTTTATATAAAAGCTATGAAGCTTTTTTCATTTTATCTAGTCCTTCAATGATAAAACTTCTCATAAGCACCTGATAAGGAATTCCCTTTTTTTCTGCCAATTTCTTTAATTCGTCTACAACTTCAGGAGGCAGAGAAACACTTGTGGGCGTTTTTCTACCCACTTTCCTATGCTTTCTTATTGCAGCTTCATCAAACTCAACCTTATCATATTCACTTTTTGATTTAGCATATTTCTTCATAAATACTCCTCTCTTTTTTATTGGCTAATCTAGCGCTGATTGGACGAATTTTTCCATTCCTAATTGTAAAACATGCAAAAAGAATTTCTTCCGTATTTGTTTTTCCAATCATTCCATATCTATCTTCAGAAGTACTAGGGTGATATTGTTCCCCCAAGGCGATAAGATTGTTATCAAGAAAACATGATTCAACCATTTCTAAAGTTACACCATGTTTATCTTCGCTTTTAAACATATTTCCTTCATCCCATTCAAAAAGGAATTCAGCCTGGGACTGTAAATATTCCAAAAGCCAATATACAAATTTAAACTTTGCCAAATTATTTCTCCTTCTTGCATGGTAGTGTATCACACTACCGTTTGGTTATCAAGTTTTTTTAGGCAGTAATTAAGATATTTACAATATCAGTTTTAGCGAAATTCACTCTTAAATAAAGCTGAGTTTTAAAAAAGAGGGGAGACATAATAAGTTTAACTTGGTCAATGATCTTGCTCGGCAATAAATACTTTAAAAATAATCATGGCTCATTAATACTTTTAAAAATTTGTTTTTATAAATTGTCCCATCATGCGCTGTTGTATCCACTTCTCACTTCGTCCATGCGTTTGCCAAAATTCTCTAGCTCAATCTACTGAACGGGAAGGATCAGCAATATCTTGCATACGTTCATATCCAACTTTGGCAAGCCATAATTTGATAGGCTCGGCCTTTGGACTTGGAACTGATTGGATTAAGCGCAGGAGTGTTTCGGCGTCAGCAACGTCGGTAAGATATTTTTTTTCATCAGAAGCTTCTAATTTCAGTCGGTGACAACTTGACTTGCATCTTGGTTAGGATGAAACTTGATATTTCGTTATTGATAAATAATACAAAGAATTATTTTTTGTTGAATTATTCAAAATCTTCTATGTGAATTAATTTTTGAGAAAAATGGATGTTTAAAAATGACTAAGATTTATAGGTGGCACAGTATCCACGTTTATAACATTGCGCTGGGAAATTCGTAATAAAAATTGTCACATCGAACATATGAACATTTTGGTTTATGGAACTGAATTATTTTATATAGGGAACTTAATTTTTCAATCCAATTTTTTTTCTATTCTCTGCAAGTTTGGGGGTAATTCTTTCATCGATATCATCGAGTCTTTAAAAGACAATTTTAAACATTTTATTTGTCCCCTGTTCAAGCTTATCCATTCGAGTCGAAATATCTTTTTCTAACATTAAAAAACTTCTAAGCTTAGTAAATATTCTCATAATGGCAATATTTATAAATATCGCCCTATCAGAATTTAATATTACTGAAAGCATGGCAATTCCATTTTCGGTAAATGCGGTTGGTAGTTTTCTTCGGCCTCCATGTAAACTTGAAGTCACAATTTGTGACTTCAAGTTTTTAAACTCTTGATTTGACAGTTGAAACATAAAGTCGAAAGGAAATCTTTTAATATTTCTTTTCACAGTCTGATTAAGTTTTTTTGTTTCAACTTGATATAATTCAGCCAAATCCATATCCAACATTACTTTTTGTTCTCTGATTAAATAAATCATTTTTTCAATTTTATGAATTTGCGCATTCATTTTTATCTCCCAATTTCAGTAAAACCTTATGAATGCAAAATCTGTTAAGCATCAGATTTATTAAACATTTAAAATCTATGAATAATAATTATCTTTATGTTAATTTTTGAACAAAGTAGGTTTATGAAATACTGTTTATTGCCAAAATGGAGTAATTAAAATCAAGATTTAAGGCCATTTCCTACAAAAATCATATTGTGTGAAATCAATTCACAATCTAACCACTCGAATAAGCCAAGCATAGGATGATTAGTTGGCTCAGTACCATCGCGATAGATTTCATCACCGCAATTTTTTAAATTACTCAATGCTTTTGCAAAGAGTTTTTTTCCTAACTTTTTCCCTTTGAACTTGTCACAAACTGCAATGTATTGGATTGTACCGAGTTTTTTTTCAGCATAAACTTGGCCTAAAACCATTCCACATAATTGAGTTCCGACATATGCAACTTCCCACAATTTTGCATTAAAATCTTCTTTTTGCAGGTATTTAAATGCTGCAAGTGTATTTAACCTTTTAATTTCAGATGTGTTTTGGGATACTTCTAAAAATGGTTCATATCCAACTTGTTCAAAGTTCCTGAATGTTATGCTTGAATCGAGAAGAATTTTATCAAAATCAATGCCCGATATATCTTTCTGATATTGAAGCTCTTCTTCATCTAGTTCTAAGCCGTATTTATTGATTATATTTTGAATTTGCTTATTCTTTATTAAGTATGCACTGCTAACCTGCAGGGCCAATGAGATTAAATCGTTTCTATGATATAACTCTGTCATGAGATATTCAATGTCGGTTACTTGATCATCCTCTCCAACAATCAATAATGGGAAACCAGTCCTTGGTTCAACTATCTTTGACATTTCTTAACTCCAGCTATGATTAAAACTGCATGCAATACTCTCAAAATCAAACTGACTTGTCTTGATTGAAAATGTTCAATTCTTTAATATCAAACAATTATTGGTCAAAGAGAAAGCTCATTTTGGCAATTCTGACCTTGAATTTTAGGCTTATTATCCATTTTTTTAGAGCTTGGCTTACCTAGTGAAGCCTTAATGCTTTCTTTTTTGAAAGCAAAGCTACCTTCAAAACTTTTTACAATCTTACTTAAGTGAAGCCTCTTGGTGATATTACCTGAAATAATCCGCGCCTTAATTTCTTCTTTTATGTGATTTTCTTTTAATTCATCAAATTCGACTAAAACATATTTTTCAATATCAAAAACTTTAGCGGCATCTTTAATTTCTTCGGGAAGTTTCCCTATCAAAAGACTTCGATGCACTTCCGATTTAGAAATACCAAGCGCATCTTGAATTTTTCGCTCACTGGCACCTGTAGCATTGTGATAATTTAAAATACCATTTGCCCGATCAATGTAGTGAAGGGCCTCTCTGGAAGAATTTTCGGAAAACT
The DNA here is from genome assembly GCA_001769975.1 of Bdellovibrionales bacterium RIFOXYA1_FULL_36_14. Classification (GTDB taxonomy): domain Bacteria; phylum Bdellovibrionota; class Bacteriovoracia; order Bacteriovoracales; family Bacteriovoracaceae; genus XYC1-FULL-37-79. Next base: position 31,310 of record MEPW01000019.1, read on the forward strand.
GAATGGCCATCAGCTCTTCTTGGGTTTTTCCGCTCAAGACAAAACAGGGGGCAGTCTTTTTACCAATCAGCACCATGGCCCTATAGCGACGTTCACCACAAATCAAAACATATTTGCCTAAGTTTTTATGAACCACTAATGGCTGGATCAACCCATTAACCTGGATATTTTGAGCCAGTTCTTTTATAGAATCATCGTTAAATTTGGTTCTTACCTGGTCTTTAACCACAACATCAGCAAGGTTAATTTCATCGAGATTAGCTCCCTTTAAAAGTCGCTCATCAGCGTATTTGAAATCATATCCCAGCTTTTGGGCCAAATTTATGGTTTCTCGATTATTTTTTGAAATACGGGGGGCAAATTCCTTAACCATCTAGTTTCTCCAATCCTTGAGTTAATTTTTTTTCTTTATTAAAGTTCCAAGTAAGTCCATAGGGCTTCGTAATCTTGATGCCCATTGCTCTTTTTCCCCATCGCACATATTGGTTTTTTGGTAGATATGGATTCTTGCATTTGCACCAGATTCCTCACCGCAGGAGTGATTTTAAACATCTGAGAAAGCTCTTCCATTCTTTGTTTTTCAATTTTTCTTCTAGGGTTCACCATTGAAGGAATGATCGCAAATTCAAGATCTGGGTTTTCAGTTTCTTTGATAATTTCAAAAGTATCCATCAGCTCTTCCAGACCATCTATTGAGTAATCTTGTGCCTGGGTTGGAATTAAAATACGGTTGGAAGCAACCAAAGACATAATCAACTCATCCCCCAGCATCGGAGGTGTATCAATAACTATATATTCAAATTTTGCTCTAACAATTTCTAAATCCAGCCGTTTTTTTAAAAGTCGCTCTTTTCTGCCGGCATTTTTTCTTATCTCTCCTTCTGACATGATCAAAAGTTTAGAGAGGTTAGCCAGATGGCGGCTAGCAGGGATCAAGCTAATATTTTGGTGCAAACTTCCCTTACCTTGAGAAGGAACCAATATATCTTCAAAAGCAACATCTCCGATTAACCACTCGGGAATTAAGGTTCTTTCTATTTGAACACAGAAAGTGGAACTTAAATTAGCTTGAGAGTCCAAATCTATAGCCAATACTTTATGACCTTTATGGGCCAAATGACAGGCCAATTGGTAACACTGCATCGTCTTACCAACTCCACCCTTATTATTCGCCACTGTGATAATTTTCATGCGCCACTCCTTAAAAGGTCTGTAATATTAAAATTTTATTATTATTTGTAACTGTCCGTCAAAAAATTCGACTAAATATCAACGACAATCGCAAAGGTAAAAATATTTACAGAGGTTCTCGGTCTCTGATACAAAATTAACTCGTAAATGGAGCAGTTATGATCAATTTAATGAAATCAAGTCCCGACCATTCGCCAGTGATCACGGAAGATGAGTTATCGGACGAAGAGGTTTTAACCGAACTAAAATTGTTAAAGGAAAAACTCCAGCATGAAGTGATCATTTTGGGGCATCATTACCAGCAAGACGACATAATTTCTTTTGCCGATATGACCGGTGATTCCTTAGGACTAGCGCAAAAAGTTAGCCAGATTAATAAACCATATATTGTCTTTTGTGGTGTTCATTTTATGGCCGAAACAGCGGATATGCTAACCAGTGCAAATCAACAAGTTATTTTACCTGATTTGAACGCTGGCTGTTCCATGGCAGATATGGCCAACCGAGCGGACATTGAAAGATGTTGGCATTATTTAACTGAAGTCACAAAACAAAAAATTGTTCCAATCACTTACGTAAATTGTGCTGCCGATCTTAAAGCCTTTGTGGGTAAACACGGAGGCAGTATATGTACCTCTTCCAACGCCAAAAAAGTCATCACCTGGGGACTTTCCCAAGGAGAAAAGCTTTTGTTTTTCCCAGATCAACATCTTGGAAGAAATTCTTGTTACGAACTGGGTATAAGCCTGGATGATATGGTGGTTTATGACCCCAAAAAACTTTTTGGCGGTTTAACTCCCAAAGAGGTGGAAAAAGCCAAAGTAATATTGTGGTACGGTTATTGTAGTGTACATAAAGGTTTTACTAAAGAACAAGTTGATTTAGTTAAAAAAAATAATCCTGAAACTAAAGTCATCGTTCACCCAGAATGTACTTTTGAAGTTGTACAGGCTTCCGACTTTAATGGATCCACTTCATACATCATAAATACCATCGAAAAAGCCCCTTCCGGGACTTCGTGGGCAATTGGTACTGAAATTAATTTGATCAATAGGCTGGCAAAAGCGCATCCTGATAAACATATTATTTCTTTATCACCGTTTCAGTGTTTATGCACTACCATGTATAGGGTCAGACCTCGTTGGTTACTGCACAGTATGAGATGTATTGAAAATGGCAAACCCATAAATGTAATTCAGGTGACTGATGAAATTAAAAAAGATGCTCTTAAAGCAATTAACACTATGTTAGAAATTTCAAAGGAGTAACTAGTGACGATTTATGCTGATTATGCAGGTAGTTCAATTTTGAGTAAAGAAGTCAAAGAATATTTATTAGAGCGAATTAAAAATGGTCCCTTTGCCAACCCCAATGCCATTCATAAGTTGGGACGAACAATTATGAGCGGTCTTACAAACTCCAGAAATATTTGTGCGCAAAATTTAAACGCTGGCCCCGAACAAATCATTTTTAATTCTGGTTCAACGGAAGGGGTAACTACAGTTTTTCACTCACTGCTTACCTCCGATTCTTTTAAAAGAACAATAATCATCTCTGCTATTGAGCATCCCTGTGTCAGTAATGTTGCCAAATTTTTTCAAGAAAAAATGCATTTTAATTTGATTACCATTCCAGTTAATCAAGATGGGGTCATTGATTATGATAACTTAAAAAATGTTGTAATCAGTTACAAAAACGATATTGCTCTAGTGTCCATTATGGCCGCCAATAACGAAACCGGAGTTATTCAGCCTATCGAAAAAATTGCCGCTCTGCTCAACGAAGCTAAAATTCCATTTTTGTGTGATACCACTCAGTATATCGGAAAAATTCCATTTGATTTTTCCGCCTCCAATATTGATTATGCCGTATTATCGGGACACAAAATCGGAGCACTGACTGGGATTGGTTTATTGGTTGCCAAAGATCCTGCTACCCTTTCACCACTTTTAATTGGAGGTGGACAAGAAAACGGACTTCGTGGTGGCACCCAAAACTATATCGGAATTGAAACCTTTGCCGTGGCCATTAACGAACTTTCGAAAAAACTTGAAAACTATAGCGCTATCAATGAGCAAAAGATTGCTTTCGAGAAAAAAATTAAAGAACTATTTCCTACCGTCGTTATTATTGGAGAAAATTCCCCTCGTCTACCTGGTACCACCTATATCTCCTATCCTGGCTTGCATGGACAGGCCATTCAAATTGAATTGGAGTCACAAAATATTTTTGTCTCAACCTCTTCCGCATGCTCGGATAATGAAATGAGTACCTCGAAGATTTTAAAAAGCATGGGAATCAACGATGTTATTGGAAGAGGAGTCATTCGCATCAGTTTGAATCACGACTCAAGCCCTCATGATTATGACGATATCTTAAAGCATCTCTCCGGCGCCTATAAAAAACTGTCTAAACTTAATCACGTGTTATAAGCAGACCAGATATCCATCATTGCCGCAATAAGTATTAAGCCCTGCTTCGCAAAAACCTGCGGGGCTATCTTGATAGCAAAGATCTTCATTCTTTATTTTTTTAAAGCGCAGACATGCAGGCATATTTTTTCCCCCACAAAAAATCGGTTGGCAAAACTTAATTCCGCCCTCCGGACAGCTGCTACCTGCAACTTCCAATGAACCAAATGCACATTCATCACAAACGTTGGGTTTAATCACTTCACATTTAGAATTGATATCAAAACATTTCTCGCCCGGTTGAGGGCCTTGACGTTTAATTCGCTTTTCCAAAGGCAGCAGATTATCTTTATTATCAAGTGTTACATAAGTAAGTACATCCTCTTGGTTTTCTAGCAAATTATAAAGAGGTACTTCTATATTTTTACTTAAATTTTTGCTGGCGAGCATGAGCTTTAAATTCAAAATTCCCTTAGTCTGATTAACATAAAGGTAAGTGATATCTGTAAGACTCAACTCATCTGTATAATATTCTGGACATTTATTATTCGAAGTCTTATGTAACTTTAAAATACCTAATTGGTTATTATGTTCATTTACGTAAGGAACACGATAACCAATACATATATATTCAACTGAACTGACGGATGATTTCATTTTAGATGCTTTAAGAATCGTCACCCAACTCATGGGGGCACCAACAATTTCACTATTACTTTTTTTATTTTTAAGTTCCGGCACAATTATCTCATAAGTACCCACCAATTCTTTTAACAATATATATTCGAACTCTTCGACGGACTTGTTTTTCGAAAGACAAGCTGAAAGAATAAGCAAAAATAGTATTAACCCAATTTTAGTCATGATCACTTTGCCTCATACATCGAAAAGCAACTTGCAGTTCCTGTCCGCGTAAACTATTAACATCTACTTCTTCACTGAATTTAAAATTATTTTGATTAAATCCCACACCATCCCAATAAGATCTATTTGCCAATCGGTGCACTGACGAGGATGCCGGAAAATAGAAACTGGAAGCCTTTAGATTTTGCTCTGGATGGGAAATATTTTCAAACACCTCCATATATCCCCCCAGGCTTCCCGAAATCCCTAAAAAGCTTAAGGCCCAATCATTATAGTTTTGATATTTAAAATATTTTAGGCAATCAGCGGTAAAAGCATAGGTACAATCTGTTTTAGTAACTTCATAATTTTCATTCGTCTGCGCCTGGTATAAATACCCCTCCTTGCTAACCCTACTGTATGACCAAGGACTTCTTATAATTACATTTGGGCGAGGATTACTCATATCCATTGGTAAAAAAGTAGCAGCGTCAAAGACATGCGCATGTAAAAGTTCTTTCCCCCGAAAATTACAATATTTTCTCATTTCAGAAATTTTCAAGGTGGTAGCCGGTTGTGATAATTTCATACTTTCAGCACTGAAATGTGCAAGTTTAATATTTGAGTCATGCGCAATCCATTCTCTAATATCTCTATTGGATACCAAATGCTTATCAATAAAGATTGATCGGTTGAAATTATCCCACTTCCAATCTTTTTTATGGTCCTTGGGCATTGGCCCAAAAGCATAGATTCTCTGCGGTAACAAAACATCCGAGCACACATCTTTTAATATAATTCTAAGCCGGTTTTTTAGATTATTTTGCAAAGTAAGCTCCACCATGATTCCAAAATGGGGAACGTTTTTTCCTACGTAAGTAGATTTTGTCAGCAATTGATAATATTTTTTGTCGTTAAATTTATTTAAATAAACCTTCTGTTTAATATTTTTATGCAAAACCGTAAAGTGAGGCCGGTAGATTTTATCCAGGTGTTCAAAGTAGCATTGAATAAAATCTGGATTACATCTGAGATATGTATCTTTGGTTTGAGAAGGATCTCCTAACAAATCCGTACAATCCAAATCTTGGCTTTTCCAAAGCGAATCAAGATCTCCACTTTGCCAAATTCTTTTTAAGCTTTTAGAAGCCTTAATCAAAACTTCAACTTCGTCCTTTCCTTGACGAATTTGCTCGGCATTGTTTTTACTTTTTATAAGGTAGAGAGTTACGGAAAAAATAATAACCGACAATAAGACTATAACAATCAGAAGAATCTTATATTTTAATACTTTTTTTAACATCTAATCGTAACCTTGAAACATTTATCCCCATGTATTCTATCACCAAATGAAACTATAATAATACTATACCCAAGTTTAAAATTTGTAATGTATCGGAGACAAGCGCATGGCAACAAATTGGATCGAAGAAGCAAACCAAAACATTCAAGGTCAGCATGGCATAATGGGGTTCGAAGAATACATGGAAATCTTTGAAAAACACCCCCTCTTGGAGCTACGACCAAGTTACATTTATATAAAAGATGCGTTGGACTTTTTTGGCAAATCTGATAATGGTCAATTTATTCTTTTTCAAATGGAACACGCTGACAGTCCCGCGGTTTATGGACAGCACCTTCCTGAAGCGGAAATTTATCAAAATCTTATAAACTTTCAAGAAGAAGGAATTAATAATAAATTTCTTTTGCTGGTGGGGCCTAATGGTTCAGCTAAAACCAGTATTTTACGTAAAATCATGAAAGGAGCAGAGGAATATTCAAAAACCAGCGAAGGAGCTCTCTATACCTTTAGCTGGATTTTTCCCATCGACAACTATATCAAGGGAACTTTGGGTTTAACTTCTCAAAAATCCGGGCCTAAGCTCAATACCTTTGCCCATTTGGATGACAAAGATATTGCTGCCATACTAAATAGTGAACTGAAAGATCACCCACTTTTATTAATTCCAACTAATCTAAGAAAAAAAATAATTGAAGAAAAATTTAAGGACCATCCTGATAAACTTGATGCTCTTCGCAGGTCCTATCTCTACAAAGGTGACCTGTCTAAAAGAAATCGAGAAATTTACGATGCCATGTTAAAAAAGTATAATGGAAATCACTACGATGTTTTAAGACACATAAGAGTCGAGCGCTTTTTTATAAGTCGACGATACTCCTCTGGCTCGGTTACCATTGAGCCTCAACTTCATGTCGACGCAAGTATGCAGCAAATCACGATGGACAAAAGACTCGGAGGACTCCCTCCTAGTTTGCAATCCATGAACTTGTATTCTATGCAAGGAGAAGTTATTCTGGCTAACCGTGGAATGTTGGAGTTTTCTGACTTGTTAAAACGCCCACTTGATACTTTTAAATATCTTCTTACTACCATGGAAACCGCCAATATAAACCTAAATGGAATATTAACGGAGCTGGATATCTTTTTTGCGGGTACGTCAAACGAAATTCATTTTTCAGCTTTCAAACAACACCCTGATTATAACTCCTATAAAGGAAGATTCAATTTTATAAAAGTACCCTACCTGCTTGACTACCAGGAAGAAGAAAAAATATATACCGAACAAATTGAAGGATTAAAAGATCGCTCAGTTCTAGAACCGCATACTCTATCACTGGTATGCCTTTTTTCGGTAATGACCAGGCTTAGATCTTCTCAAGCTGCCAATTACAAAGACAAAAAACTTTCTCAAATAGTCATGAGCCTCAACCCGCTCGAAAAGGCCCTACTTTTAAGTGATCCGAGCAATCTGCCCGATCGGTTTGATTCTGAAGCAAAAAGTATCTTAAAACAAAGTATTGAAGAAATCAGAAATGAATATATGAATGATGAACTTTACGAAGGGAAATTTGGTATTTCTCCCCGAGATATTAAAAGATTGCTGTACACTTTAACCAGCGACCATAAACAAATTACCGGCGTTGAAGTGTTGGAATGTTTAAGCGACCTCATCTTAAAAAAATCGGAATATGATTTTTTAAATATGTCATCTCAAGGCGACTTTCATAATCCTGAAAGATTCATTACCCTGCTGGAAAAACATATCAACGATATATTCGATCGTGAATTAAGATCAGCTCTGGGTCTGGTGGATGATCGATCCTACGAAGATTACTTGAAAAAATATATCACCAACATCAAAGCTAAAATTAAAAACGAAAAAATATATAACCCGATCACTGGAAAACACGAAGAAATAAATGATTACTATGTGTTGGAGTTTGAAACCAATATAGATCTTAAGGAAAATCCTGAACAATACCGATCTCATCTACTTTCCAAATTGGGAGCCTATTCTTTGGATAATCCTAAAAAGGAAATTGTGTACTCCGAAGTTTTTCCGGAATTAATTGAAAGCCTTAAACAATCATATCGAAATGAACAAAAGAAAGTTATTTCGAATATGGCAAAAAATTTAGTTTACTTTGAAGCTGAGAAAAAATACGAGGAAGGAGATCAAAACAAAGACATTCAAACTCCACTTAGTGAAGACAATCGCAAGCAAATTCAAGAAACACTGAATAACTTGAAAAACAAATACCACTATACTGAAAATGGAGCCTTGACTTTAATAAAGAACATTATTAAAGATAGATATTAAAAAGAATAAAATAAGATACTAAATGGCCCAATTAGAAAAGTCCTACACTGAAAATGTTCAAAAGAGTTTATATGAAGTGGAACAATCCGAAGAAGGAATGCGCCTCGATCAATTTGCCCAGCAATATTTCCAAACTTTTTCCAGAGAACAAATTAAAAAAAAGATTCTTTCTGGGGAAATCTTCATCCATAAACGTCCTGGCAAAATAAAATCTTCTACGAAGTTATTTTGCAAAGAAATTGTAGAAGTAGTGATTATCAAGTCTTCCCACGAAGACGAATATTGGCAGGGAGAAAAGTTACTCATTGAAGTGGCCCCTAAAATTATCTTTGAGGATAATGATTTACTGGTGATTGAAAAACCTCCGTTTATGTCCACTCATCCAGCCGGTAAGCATATTTTTTACTGTGCTACGGTGTACTTTGAAAAGTTCCACAAAAAGACCATTCACTCCATCCATAGACTGGATAGGGAAACTTCCGGCGTACTCTTGCTTGCCAAAAACCCCCAAGTTGCCAATTTGATGACTGAGCAATTTGAACAATCCAATGTAAAAAAATGTTACTTTTTCATCTCAAAAATCACTGAGCAATTCAAAAATATTGATGAGTTCACCTCCAATGAAAAGCTTGGAAATCCAGGAACTGGTAGAGATCGGGTCATCGTCAACGCTTATAACCCTGATTCTTTTGATGGAAAAACTGCACTCACCTATTTCAAAATCATTCACAAAGAAAATGGTTATGCCTTAGGGCTGGCTTTTCCTCAAACTGGAAGGCAACATCAAATAAGGGTTCATGCCATGATTCATGGCTTACCCTTGATTGGTGATAAACTCTATTTAGGAGGATATGCCTTATTCCAACGTTTCAAAGATAATTTAGCAACTCTTGATGACCACGAACTGGTGGAGCTTCCAAGACATGCGCTCCACTCCATGGGACTTAAAATTCCCTATCAAAACCAGATCTCTCACTTTATTGGAACACTTCCAGAAGACATCAAGGATTGGATTAAAAATAAATTAAGCCTCAATATTGATGACCTGGAAAAAGAAGTTAGAGAAAAAATATTACAATATTTTGAAACTTAAGAAAGATGAATCAATCTTTGGGCCAATTCAAAAAAACCCTCTCCACTTTCATGTTCAGTAATATAGGTTGGTCGTTTTTTTAAACTAGGCAGATACTTTTCTATATTTTTAACCCCAACACTTTTTTTAAAAAAATCAAACGCTGGCTCGTCGTTGGGAGAGTCCCCGATATAAATCCACTCATCTAACGAATTGATTTCAAATCTACTGCCTGGCATTTGATTATCGCACCAAAATTTAAAAGCGCCCATCTTGTCATAATCACCATACCAAGCATTAACATGCACGCTGGATAATTTGGCATGGGCCCCCTCAAGTTTACATAATGAAAGAAGTTTTTCGACTTCTTTATCATCCCAAGCCGCCACATCTTCACAAATATCGATCGCCAGATCAAATTCTCGATACATTTGATCGCTCGCCCACGAGGCACTTGGAAATTCTTCTTTAATTTTTTCTGCCAGCTGGGAGAGATTTAGCAAATTCTCGTTTTTGAGATTGTCGGGGAGAGTATTGAGCCGGCATCGTTTGCCATCTTTCATATAAAAAATAAAGGCACCATTTTCACCAAT